>NZ_MPZQ01000002.1:0-614211 GCF_002020045.1 Thioclava sp. F28-4
AGTTTTATCGACGGTCTCCTGCAAGGAGCGGAGCCTGTCTATGTCCCGATGCACAGCTGGGCTTACCTGTCGGATGCGGCTATCCGCCTGAAGGTTTCTCCTGGCACCATCATTCGCCTTATCGAAGAGAGAAGGCTTCATCGAGTTGGCAAACACGTAAGCCGCGACGGGTTCGCTGCGATTCTGGTGACGCTCGATGAAGTCGAAAGGTTGCTCGATCGCCCCACTACACCCGGGATCAGCATTCAGGTTTTCGCAAAGCAATGCGGGCTCAAGGACGTCTACCTACGCCGGCTCGTGCGCATGGGGCACATCCCGTCAACGGAAGGCCGAAATCCGAAAACAGGAGCGAAACAACGTTTCCTGTCGACCGAGGACATCGAGGCCTTCTATGCTAGGTTCATCACTTTACGCGACCTCGCCGTGGAGCATGGTATGAACTGGCAGGCCCTCCGCCACGAGCTGGCGAAACGAGGAATTGCCCCCTTCAGCCCGGATGGGGAGGACTATGGTGCGGTGTTCGAGCGGGATACGATCACGCTTTAGCCGCCGCGGATGCCAGCTGCTTCAAACACCACCTATGCCACTTTTCTCTAGTTGCGTCAGAGCGCTATCCCCTAAAGTAGTTACGTGCATGCCGGTCCTTACGGGGCCCTAGCTAGTGCTCGAAGATCATCATTTGTGGCTAGCTCGGAAAAGCTCACCCCATTATCGTCCACAGTGAAACTCTTTCCACGGGGAGGGTTCTGTGTGTGACCTACCAGACGCGAAGAGCGACGTTCACTCCGGGACCTACAAAATACTTTCCAGAGGGATTTTTCTGGGCAGGCCGAAGCGCATGAAGCTCCGTGGCGAGGTTCCGCCAATGAGAAAGCCAGACACGGCCCGTTCAGCGTCGAGCGCCCATTTGCGGGCGAAACAGCTTAGCATTTTTATCGGGCATTATTGACCCAAGTATTTTTGTCGGTTATTCGACGGACGAACAGACAAGCAGGAACATCATGACCCGTATTTCACGCATCATTCCCGCGTTCATCGTGCTGGCCTATGCGCCGGCCCTTGCCGTGGCAGATGAGGCCGTTCCCACGATCACCCTGACAGACGGGGTCATCGCTCCGCAAACGATCGACCTGCCAGCAGACACCGGGGTGACGCTCACCGTTTCCAATACCGGCAAGACTGCAGCGGAATTCGAGAGCAAGCGCCTGCGTATCGAGAAGATCATCGCGCCGGGCCAGACCGAGACGATCGACCTTCCGGCACTACCTGCTGGCAACTACCCCTTCGTCGAGGAATTCCACGAGGATCTCGACACCGCCAAGGGCACGATCGTCGTCAAATAATCCATCTTCCACCCGCAGGAGAATGTCATGGACGGACAGATCATCTTCATCCTGTGGCGCGAAAGCGTCGAGGCGCTTCTCGTCATCGGCATTCTCGCAGGTTGGCTCGCGCATGAAGGCGCCGGACGTCGAGCGGCGCGCTTTCTTTGGGGCGGCGTGCTGACGGGGCTCGCGCTGGCGCTGACCTTTGCGCTGACGCTGTTGGGCTTCTCGAAGCTTCTGTCGGCGGATGTCCGGCAGGACCTGATGACGGTGATGGTCTTCGTCGCGGCCGGGCTGATCGTGCAGATGGTGGTCTGGATGCGCGGCCATGGCCGCACGCTGAAACGCGACCTCGAGGCCGGGCTGAAAGCTGCCGCGATACGCCAAAGCTGGTGGGCGGTCTTCATCCTCGCGATGGCGGCGGTGGCACGCGAAGGCTCGGAAACGGTTGTCTTCCTCTACGGCTCGCTCGCGGCGGCGAAGCAGAGCGAGATGGCAGGGGTTCTCGCCTCGATCGCCGTGGGCGTGGCTGCCGCGGGGGCAAGCTATGCGGCGCTGCGGGCCGGGGCGCGTTTCATGCCGTGGCGTGGCTTCTTCCGTGTGTCCGAGGTCATGCTGCTGCTTCTGGGCGCGGCGCTTTTCACCACCGGTGTCGATGATCTCGTCTCGGCAGGCATCCTGCCCTTCGGCGCGCCGCTCTGGGATATGAGCGCGGTGCTCGATGACGGCGGCCGTCTTGGCGGGCTGATCTCGGCGCTGACTGGCTATCGCGCCGCGCCGGACGCTGCGACGCTGGGCGGCTGGATCGTCTACTGGGCCACGGTCGCAGGCATCCTGCGCTGGCAGAGCCGCAGCCTGCAGGCCCGTCTGGCCTGAGGCTCGTCCTTACAATTCAATTTTTTTGCCCCGGCCGGGATTATTCCCGCGCCGGGGTCGTCTTTCTCTCTTGCGCTAGCCAAACCCAAGAGGAGGCACATAGAAAACGCCCTCTATTCAAGGTGTCGTTCTATCGATCATCGGGGATGAGTTCAGCTGACAAGAAAGCACCTAGTTTTATTGGCTTGAGCCCTCATCTTTTGGGAGGTGCCCGCCAGACGCGCAGACAATCAATTCTGCCCGACTGGCAACCCCGAATTTCTCCATCAAGCGCTCCTGATATGTCCTCACAGTGAACTGGGAAATCCCGAGCATCTTCGCGATTTCCTTGTGTGTCCGGCCCCGAAGCAGCCCGTCGAGCACATTGCGTTGCCGATCGCTCAGCATGACATCACTGTCAGGTCGAGCGGTATTGGTCTCGGGGTAAACCCGGTAGCCATGCGCGACCGCCTCAAGCATCTTCACCAGGTCGGTCGGTTGCGCGTTTTTCAGAACATATCCGCCAGCGCCAGCAGCCATCGCGGCCTCCATGTCTGAAGCGTCCTCGGACACGGTCAACATCAAGACCGGCGGGTCTCCACCGAGCGCTTTCAGTGCTTCGATGCCATCACCTTCGGGCATATGCAGATCCATGAGAACGATATCGGGCGTCAAATCCCGTGCCGACGCGACACCGCTTTCACCGTCTGCGCATTCCGCCACAACGCTGTGACCATAGTCTTCTAACACGCGCCGTAGCCCGCTCCGGAAGATCGGATGATCATCGACGATGATTATGCGCATTTCTAGAACCGCCCCGTTTTCAAGTTAACATCAAACATAAAGCATTCAAAATCAGATCGATGGCAGCTTCACCTGCACTTCGGTTCCCGCATCGTCATGCGAAACTGAAAACCAGCCGTGCAACTCTTCGACCCTCTCGGCCATTATCTTCAGGCCGTGATGACCACTCGAAGATGTGCTCCCAGACGCAGGATCGCGGAATGTGCCGTCATCAAGAACCGTCAGCACGAGTTCGTCGTCGGCCTTGTTGAGTGAGACGGTGACCGTCCGGGCTCTGCCGTGTCGCACCGCGTTGGCGATAGCCTCCTGAAGAATGCGCCCAAGTTGCCATGCGGTTTCCGGCTCGAGGTCGATCGGTCCGGCGTGAAACGCAAGCTCGATACCACGGGTCTCGCTGGTCGCTCTCGCAATCCCCTCGAGGAAGTCCGTTGCGACCTCGGCATTTTCCGGTTTCCGGCGAAAGCCATCCACCGCCAAACGCGTGGCCTCGTAGGCATCAAGCGCGGCTTCGCGCAGTTGATGGCAGCGATCGACCGCGGTGGGGCGCCCCTCGGAGATCAGTGTTTCGAGATGACCAAGCTGCATGTGAACCGACGCGATCGATTGGCAAACCTCGTCGTGCAACTCACGCGCGATGCGCTGACGCTCAGCCCATAGAGCCTGCTGATACCCTTCGACGATACGCGTGAGAGTCGCACTGTGACCAGCAATCATCTGGACCAATGGCGGGTCCAGAGTCGCGGTGTCGATCTTTCTCCCGCCCGCAGATTGGAGCAGCAGCGCGCCATCTTGCGTGCCTTTGACACATACCGTCGCCCCGTCTTCGAAGGACCAGACGCCAATTGGGCGGGTAAAGACTTCATCGCTCACAGGATGTGTGCGGCCCTCCGTTGCCTGTAACTGCCATGTGTCCGCGTGGCGCAGATAAAGGCTCGCCCCGTCGGCTTCGGCAGCATCGCACATCACCCGTAACAAACGATGGGTCTGGCGCGGACCTATATCGGAAAAGCGCTCATGCCCCGGGTCAAGCGCGGAAAGTGCGTTGGCCTCGACCTGCCTGAGACGCCAGCGAAGCCGGAGCTCCGCTGAGAGGATGGAAAGACTGGTTTCATCAAAGCTGTCCCAATCCTCGGTGGAAACTGCGATCCTCCCCAAATCCGTATCGCCTTCGTGCAGTGTAAAGACGCGCTCTGAGCCATCTGCGGCCATATCACGACCGAACGAGCGTCCGACAACGACCACTTCGGGTCGGACGCCTGGCGGAGTCCAGATCAAGCGCAATCGATCGGCCCTAAGGGCTTCACGGGAAAGCTCCGCAAGCGGGTTGAGAATGTCGGCGACGGAAGGTGCTGCGGCGAGCAGACGAACAGCTCCGCTCAATGCCTCATGCTGGCGGTTCTTGCGCTCCAAATCCAAAGCCGTGCGGCGAAGCTCGGCATTCGCCGCCTCGAGTGTCATTGCCCGCCGCTCGAGGAGCCGTAAAACGATCGCCGTCAATGTCGGCACGATGGCCGCATGCATAATGATGATCATCGTAAGTCGTTGCTCTGTCGTGTGATTGAGCAACAGGATGTGCGGTGTGAGGCCGAGGATCGCCGAAAAGGCGATCAGAGGCCATCTGAAAGCCGTCAGAAACCCCGATGACGCTCTATCGACGGTTGGCATCGCGCTCCTCCCTTCCACGCGTGTGTCGATCTGCTGTCCTCCAAACCGGGGACAGCTGTCCTCCATCGCGTGGCTATTCGGCAAAAATTTGCCGGTTACCCTTTTAGGAAATCACCAGCGAAAGGGGGAGGTCGCAAGGTGAAAAACGAATTCAAAGGGGAAATGAAAAGCGTCAGCGGTTGGTCGGTCCTGTCCGGAGCCGTGGTGCTGGCTGTGCTGACTGGCAGCATGTTGGTCTGGGCCGATAATGCCCGACCTGCCGACCGGACGCATTTCACGATTCATATGCTCGATTACGCATTCGAGCCTGCGCATATGGTTTGGCACGTGGGCGAAACCGTGACCGTAACGCTCGTAAACGACTCCGAAGCGCATCCCAGAAAAGGACACGAATGGATGGTCGGTCGTGGACCGAACCTAAAAGATACGGTCTTCGGACCGCGTCACGTAGACGGTTTTCATGTGCCCTTTTTTAAGGATGTAGACGTCAAGGTGGTCAGCGGACACGACCTGGTCATGTTCATGGGGGGCGCAGCGCACTTGAGCGGCGTGCCAGTGAAAGACGTTCTTCGCAAAGGACCGATGGGGCCGATGGAAGAGATGTCGGGCTTTATGCCTCTGCTCGATGCCGCAGGGCAGCTGACGATTTCCTTCAAGGTGCCGGACAAGCCCGGGCAATGGACCTACGGCTGCTTCCAACAATCAGGCCAGCATTTCGTGAACGGCATGCGCGGCACTATCGACGTCGTCCACGACAAGCCGAAAGCGTGAGGGGAAGGGCTATGGACCGTGAAACCCGCAATCACATCCTCTGGCTGAGCGCTCTTTGGGTCGTTTTCAGCGCGCTTGGTGAATGGCTCGTGCAAGTGGCCGTGGAACATTGGCCCCTGATTGCCTCAACGCAAGGCGCTGTCACCGGCGAGGCGATATTCTTCCTGATGCGTGCGACGGTGCCGGTCTTCGTGATCGTCACTCTAATCATTGGGTATTCGGCAATCCGGTTCCGGGTGCCACAGGACGACGAGAAGCCAGCCGAGGCGCAATTCGCCACCAATGGCCTCTTCATCGCGGCTTGGGTCGGCCTGAGCGCCCTGCTGAATGTGATCTTCATTATCTATCCCGGCGTCTATGGGCTCGAAACTCTGTGGTCGAGCGCACGCGCGGCGGTTGCCCAAAACGCCCTCACGGTGAAGGTTACCGCAAAGCAGTGGGAATGGGACTTCAGCTACCCGGACGAAGGTATCGAGACCGTCGACAAGTTAATTGTTCCGCTCGACCGACCGATCCATTTCATCCTTCAGTCCAAGGACGTGATGCACTCTTTCTGGGCGCCTGCCTGGGGCATCAAAAAGGCTGTAATCCCCGGTGAGACACGCGACCTCGTCGTGACCCCGACCAAGATCATGGACACTTTGAGCGATCCGACCATGCGCATTCAATGCGCCCAAATCTGCGGCGCCGGCCACCCGGTGATGCGCAGCGAGCTGCGCGTGGTGTCCGCCGCAGATTTCGACACTTGGGTCGCCAAGCAGCAAGACGCAGCGAAGCAAGAAGCCGGCTCGATGAGCGGCATGAATATGGGCGGCGGTGGTTCTGACCAATCCGGCGGAATGCAAATGCAGGACAACGCGTCCGGAAACATGAACATGAACGGTTCGGGCCAGTCCGGCAGCGCGTCGATGCAGGATCAGGGTGTCGGCAGCATGGATATGAGCAGTGAAGGCTCTGGCGGATCGGGGAGTATGAACATGCCCTCCAGCCAATCGAACACTGACATGCAGATGCCCAATATGGACAGCAACGGCTCAGGGAATTGATGCCGGGGGAGCGATAGGAGGACGCCGATGAGCGATCATTCCGGAACGATGGAGACGAAAGAGAAGCGGCATGGCTGGCTGCATCATGCGGCGCCGATGTTGCGGGCTGCATTATGGGCCGCGATCGGGGTTCTGGGGGCCGACTGGCTCGTTGCGGTCCTCCTGAACGACCGGCTGGCAGGGGAGTGGCCGGTGGTTTCGGCTTTCTTCGCGGGCACGGCTGGCTGGATCCTCGGCGGCGGTGCATTCGAGGCCTGCATCCGGCCTTGGTTCAGAAATGCGCCGGCCTGGGACGAAGGGCACGGGATCGGCCGTTTTTTGCGCTTTCACACCGATCACAAGATCATCGGGATGCAATACCAGATCACGGCAATCCTAACGTTCCTTGCTGCCGGGCTGGCGGCGATGATGATGCGGCTCGAGCTTCTAACTCCAAATCTCGACGTTTTTCAGACATCTCAGGCCTATAACGAAGCATTTGGCGTGCATGGCAGTCTGATGCTTTTCGCGGTGTCCGTCGTGGCTATCGTCGGCGGCTTCGGGAATTATTTCGTCCCCGTCATGGTAGGCGCTGACGACATGACATTTCCACGCCTCAACGGGCTGAGCTGGTGGTTCCTCGTGCCGGGCGTGATGGCGATCCTTCTGAGCCCCCTTGCAGGCGGTTTCCAGACAGGCTGGACAGGATATTCGCCCCTCGCGGCCGAGGATGCGGTTGGACAAGATCTCTATTATCTCGGTGTCTTCGCGCTCGGACTGTCGTCTCTCTTCACCGCGATCAACGTCATATCCACGACGCTCTACATGCGCGCCCCGGGACTTGGCCTCGGCCGCTTGCCGATGTTCGTCTGGGGAATGTTCGTGACCTCGGTGCTGAACCTGCTTTGGGTGCCGGTGATCGGAACGGGGATGATCTTCGGTCTCGCCGATCGCACGCTTGAGACCCATTTCTTCGACAGCGAAGGCCTCCCGGTTCTTTGGCAGGACTTGTTCTGGCTCTTCGGTCATCCGGAGGTCTACATCATCATGCTCCCCGCCTGGGGATTGTGGCTCGAAATCATTCCCGTTTTCGCGCGCAAACGCCTCTTCGGCTACGGATGGGCCGTCGCCGGAATGATCGGGGTGACGGTGCTGTCCAGCTACGTCTGGACTCACCACATGTTCACCACCGTCGCGGACAATCGTCTGGTCCCGTTCATGACGACGACGGAGTTGATCTCGATCCCAACCGGCTTCATGTATATCGCCGCGCTGGGGACGCTCTGGAAGGGACGACTTCGGTTACGCACGCCGATGCTGTTCGCCCTCATGAGCGTGTTCAATTTCCTCATCGGCGGCTTCACAGGCGTATTCCTCTCCGACGTGCCAGCGGATTTCCAGCTCCACAACACCTACTTCGTCGTGGCCCATTTCCACTACACGATCATCGGAGGCATGGTCTTCGCGTGGCTTGCTGGCCTCTACTATTGGTTCCCGAAATTCTCGGGGCGGATGTATAATGAGGGCTGGGGCAAGCTGTCGGCTTGGCTGGTGTTCTTCGGGTTCAACCTGACATTCCTCGGCATGTTCGTGGCCGGCTTTGATGGCATGAACCGGCGGGTCGCGGAATACATGCCCTATCTCGGCAATATCAACGAATGGGTCTCGATCTGGGCCTTCCTCTTGGGGCTCGCCTTCGGGATCGCACTTCTGAACCTGCTCGTCAGTGCGATCAGCGGCGAACCTGCAGGCGACAATCCCTGGGGCGGCAAGACGCTCGAATGGCAGACCAGTTCGCCGCCTCCGCACGGCAATTTCGTGCGAGAGCCCCTCGTTATGGACCATTTCTACAACTACGGCGCGGGAGATCAGACATGAGCACCGCAAGCATCAATGTCCCGAAGGATCTGAGCGAACGCCAACGACGAATGTATCGAGGTTCTTTCTTTCTCGTGATCATTGGCGAAGCGATGATCTTCGTCACTCTGTTTTCAACGCGCTTTCTGCTGGCGGGCACCGGGCACCCCGACACACTGAACACCCCGCTCGGACTTGCGGTAACGGTGCTTCTCGTGATCAGCCTCGCGCCGCTCGCTCTTGGCCTCGGCCGGGTGCAAAAGGGCTCTAGCGGTGCCTCCTGGCTGTGGCTCTCCGTGCTTCTGGGGCTCATCGCCTTGGCCCTGATCGTCTACGACTGGTCGACCCTCCAAGTGGCGGTCGGCAGTCGTTTTGGCGAAAATTACGTCATGAGCACAGGCTATCATGCCCTGCATATCTTGCTTGGTCTGATTGGGCTGGCCGTAATCGCGGGAGCCGACGGGCGCCGGGCCTTCACCGCAGGCAATCACTGGCAGGTCGAGGCGGCAGCGATGTTCTGGACCTTCGTCGTGATGACCTGGCTGATACTCTATGCCGTTTTCTTCATCTACTGAGCGGAGGTCCGATATGTTAAACCTCAATGTTCCTGAAAGTCCTGGCGAACCGATCCTGTGGTGGTTGTTCTGGTTCACGGTTTCGGTCGTCGTCTACACAGTTCTGATCGTCTGGTTCTGGCGCGCCTTGAAGCGTGAAACCCGCGACCTGCCCGACCCGGGCGAGCCCCGTGATGAGACGTCGGTATGATCCGCTTGCCCCATATTGAAGCGCCGCGCACGCCCGTCTCCGAACTGGCGAGAGCCTATTTGGAGTTGTGCAAACCGAAGGTCGTGATGGTGATGATCTTCACGGCATTGGTGGGCGAGCTTCTGGCCGATCCGTTGGCTCTACCGATCCGGGCGCTTGTTCTGGGCAATCTCGGCATCGCCATGGCGGCAGGATCGGCGGCGGCAATTAACCATCTGATCGATCAACGCCTCGACGCACGCATGGCGCGCACGCGCCGGCGCCCGATCCCGACAGGGCTAATTTCTCCGGGCCACGCGCTGGTATTCGCGCTGGCTCTGGGCACAGCCGGTCTGATCCTCCTCTACACTTTGATCAATCCACTGACTGCCGGGCTGACGTTCGCCTCGCTCATCGGCTACGCGGTCATCTATACGGGGTTTCTCAAACGCGCGACGTCGCAGAACATCGTGATCGGCGGTCTCGCCGGTGCGGCTCCGCCGCTTCTGGGCTGGACGGCCGTGACCGGCCGAATCGAAGCGCTTCCGGTTCTGCTGGTGATGATCATCTTCGTTTGGACACCCCCCCATTTCTGGCCTCTCGCGATCCACCGCATCGAGGACTACCGCCGCGCCGAAGTGCCGATGCTGCCGGTTACCCATGGTGAGGTTCACACGCGCTGGCAGGTGCTGTTCTACACTACCCTGATGGTCGCGGTGACGCTGGTGCCAGCATTGATTGGTTTGACCGGCTTCATTTATCCCGCAGCTGCGCTGACGCTCGGCGGCATGTTTCTGTTTTATTCAATAGCGATGCTTGTTTCGCCCGACCCGAGCTGGCCGATGCGAACTTTCCGCTTCTCGATCACCTACATCCTCCTGCTGTTCGGAGCGCTTGTCATCGACAGCTATCTCATGGCGGCTCTTTTATCCTGAGGCTGTGAGACAGGACCGCGACTGATATAATGGGATGAACCGCCTTCCCACCAACCCGCTGCGATCGTTGCGGGCATAGGTGGAAGGAAGAGTATTTCAAAAACATCAAGGTTCTGGGATTTGATCTGTGCAAACCCGTTTGGAGTCTTGCCGGGCAGGACGAGACGGGAGCGGTCGTATTTCATAAATGGCTCCAGCGCCATCGGCTGGCTCATTCCGGGTTCTGGGACACAACTGCAACGGCTGCCGAGAAATGTCTCGGTAGCCGTTTGATTTTATGAACATATTTTTACACGCCGTTTACACGAGCAGCGGGAGAATTGTCCCGACGCAACAGTAAGCAGAAAAATCGCTTTGGGATTTCGTTGGCAGGAAAAATGGCCAACATCTCGTTCGGTCCTGGAGGCCTTCTTGACAGATCAATACCGAAAGATCGGAGGCCGAATGGTCAAGAAGCTTCAACAGCTGAACCTACCGGAAGTCTATCCTGCCGTGTTGGCAGATTTCAACCTCAATACATGCGGCGACCCAGACTGCGGCAACTTCGGTGTTGCACCGGACTTCACGATCCCGGTGTTCAAAGGAAAAAACGCTGCACAGCGCCAGCAGGCGGCCGCGGCGAGCATTCCGGCCCTGACGACCGGGCTCGGCTCCTACACCATGTCGAGCGACGATCATCATCCCCGTATTTCGGAGGTCTTCGAATACGACGGTGATCCGGTCGGTTGGGACGACGGCCGATCCATGGAGTGCGGTCATCAGCGCGGAAACGGCGTCTGCGACATCAGCTTCACGATCCTGTCGAACGAGCACTTCCTGGAAGAGTATTATCGACTGCTCTTCGCAGGCGGCAGCCTCATGGGGCCGGTATGCGGCGCATGCGGCGCGCGGTATCTCGCGAACCCCGACGAGTTCATCTTCAACGGCACCCACGGGAAACTGGCGGCTGGTGGCAATCGCCGAAGAGCGAAGCCCTCAGGGTTCCGGATCATCCACCGCCCCTGCAAAGGTAAACGTGGCGCGCGGATCTCGGTATCGCTGGATCACCAAGCGCAGAAGCAACTGCGCGACAACGTCCGCATCCTGAGGTGCATCGTCAACGGGGACAGCATCACAACCATGCGCCGTGTGCTGGCCGACCCCGACACCGGAAAACAGATCGGCGTCAGCCGCCTCTACAGTCGAATCTTCTGGTTGGAGAAGACCCTGCTGGCTTTCGAGCAAGCGAAGCTGAGGGAGTGGAAGCAGAAAGAGGATGCGTCGGAACGTTTCAGCCACACGAGGATCGCCCACGATGACGTGACGATCTCTGTCAACTGGGAGAGCCGTCTCGATCGACGGCTCACACCGCTCCAGTTTTCTGTCTCCGCGGATATTCGAAGCGGATATGTTTTCCGGATCGACGCGAACTTCGATCCGAATGTCGATCCCGTCGAGTTCATTGAGGAGCACTACCTCGACGACGCAGGTCAGCCAACCAACCTTCGACAGACCTACACCCAGAAGTCGGGCATCAGCTTCACGGTTCCCAAGATGCACTTCCAGCGGCCCAGTGGGCGGCTGGACGAGGCCATGCTCTTTGCCAGCGCCGAGGGCCGTTGGCGGGTGTTTTCCGAGCGCGTGAACAATGCCTACGAAAAGAGAGTGGATGCCGGCATCGCACTTCCTCCGGAGATTCAGGACAAACTCAACGAAGCCGAAGACAAACGCTTCCAGTTGGACCAGATCCGGCAGGGATATTTCGGGTTTCACGACACAGACCGGGACTTCCGAGGCAGCTTCAATGGAAGTGTGGTGAAGCCGACCTATACGAAGGCCGCGCACCTCGCGTGCCTGCGGGACATGCTGCCAAAGGGCAAGATCACCCTTGTCGGTGAGCAGGAAGCGACAATGGTCCGTGTCGTGCCGCACGTCTTCAGGGGCATGATCGATGACGACATGTTCGAATGGTTCGTCATCTCTTTCGACAAGGAGGTCTCTGCGCCGAAAAGCAAGGAGCGTATGGCGCGGTTCAGAGAGGCCCTCGAGGGTTACAAAGAGAAGGTCCGCGCGGTTCTCGGCGAGGAAATCTCGGACCGGTATCTCTTGGAACAGTTCTGTGCCGAACGGATGTCTACGGCGTTCACAGAAGCGCGAAACGGGGTGAAAATCCCGTATTCGATCGCGAACTTCCAGTCGCGCCAGTTCCCGCAGATTTGGATACGATCACCGGCCGAGTATTTCGGCGAAACGCGGAAGATCGTCGGATTCCCCCTTCTTCGGAAGAAATATCGCGACCCGCTCAAGAAGCTCGCATTCGATCAAGAGATCAGCGATCCCGACCTGAGGGCCGCGCTGGCGCGACGAGCGCTGAGAGCCACTGTGCAGCCCGTTTCCACCTTTATGGCCTCCTTGCGTCATCGAACGAGTCCAACGAAACGAGCTGGAGGCAAAGGGTCGCGAAACGGACCGGCCTACATCAACGGGGCTGTCTTCAATCCTGCTGTTCTGATGGCATTCCTCAACATCTACAGGGTCCACTACAACTGGTTCGAGCCGCGGCAATACAAGGGCCCCGGCGCGAGCGCCGGCAGCGAGGCACCGGTCGAAGAGGGAATGTCCGCAATTCGCGTTCCCGGGAGCGATGAGACGATCGAGGTGCCCAAGCGCGCTACAACATCGCCGGTGATGCTTACGCCTGCAATGCGGCTGGGCGCAGACTCGGTAAAGGCGAACGGTCGAACGCGGAAGGCGCCTGATCCGAGGCGCGTCCTTTACCGGCCCTGGCTGTATCACGGCACGCCGCTTTGGAAGAAATTCGAGACCCGATAGCTGCGGATTGCCCGATGCGGTGGGGACTCCAGCTCGTTTACGACGCCGTATGTCCTTGCTGAAGGATGTCGATCAGCGGACACTCAGGCGTATCGGAGCCGGTGCAGCACGCAATGGTCTCGTCGAGGATAGCCTCGATCGCCTGAAGATCGCGAATCTTGGCGCGAACCACATCAAGATGGTGGCGCCCCATCTGCTCGACCTCGGCGCAGGTTTGGCTTCCACAATCGACCAGGCCCAGCAGATCGCGGATTTCCTCCATGGTGAAGCCGAGATCCCGGGCCCGCATCACGAAGCTGAGCCGCTCCACATGGGCTGTGCCATAGCGGCGATGGCCCGAAGAGGTGCGCGGCGGATCGGGCATCAGGCCGACGCTCTCGTAGTAGCGGATCGTCTCGAGATTGCAGCCGGTCAGGCGGGCGAGATCGGAGCGCTTCAGCTCGCTCGCGTTGGCGTGATCGTCTGGCACTGGATTTCTCCTTGATCCTGTAGTTGCTACAGACCCTACGTTGTAGCTCGATGAAAGACAACGGGATGAGGCGATGACGTCGGAAGCGATCGAGACCGAGCGAAAGGCTGATGAAAGACCCGACAGGACGGGATGGGCCGCGACCGGCGCCGGGGTGCTCGGCGCGCTGGCAATGACCTCCTGCTGCATCCTGCCTCTTGTTCTGGTGAGCCTTGGCGTTACCGGGGTCTTCATCGGGCAGCTCACCGCGCTCTACGCCTACAAGTGGGTGACCTTTTCCTTCGCGGCAGCGGCGCTCAGCTATGGCTTCTGGAAGGCCTACCGCCCGGTGTCTACCGAGGATTGCGGAGACGGTGCCTGCGCCCGTCCCGTGGATCGCCGTCTGATGCGCGGGCTGCTCTGGGGAGCGCTGGCGGTCGTGCTCCTGGCTCTGGCCTTTCCCTACGCCGCTCCCCTCGTCCTGACATTCTGACACGGAGTTCTCATGAAACGCATCCTGCTTGCTGCGATCCTGCTTGTGGTGCCCGCGGTGGCCCTGGCTGAGGAAGCGCAGACTCGGCTTCACGTCACGGGGCTGACCTGCCCCTCGTGCAGCTACATAGTCGCGACCGCGCTCAAGCGGGTGGACACGGTCGAGATCGCCGAGTTCGTCGAAGGCGACGCCGAGGATGGTATCTATGTTCTGCACTACGACGATTCCGTCACCGACCCCGACGCTCTGATCGCGACCGTCTCCGGCGTCGGATACGGTGCGACTTTGGTCGACGGGAGCGGGTCGTGACCGAACTCGAAACCTCCTCCAAGAAAAATGACCGCCTCCTGAAATACGGGCTGATCGGCACCGTCCTCGTCGCGCTGTGCTGCTTCACCCCGATCCTGGTGATCCTGCTGGGCGCGGTCGGACTTTCGGCCCTGATGGGCTGGCTCGACATCGTGCTTCTGCCCGCGCTCGCGGTGTTCATCGGCATCACCCTCTACGCGCTCTGGCAGCGCCAACGCACCAGATGAAGAGAGACTGACATGAGAGATTGCTGCACTTCCAAGGGCGGCGCCTATGACCTTGCCGTGATCGGCGCGGGCTCCGCCGGATTCTCGGCCGCAATCACCGCTGCCGAGGCCGGGGCCCGGGTCGCCCTGATCGGTGACGGAACCCTTGGTGGCACATGCGTCAACGTGGGCTGCGTGCCCTCCAAAGCTCTGATCCGCGCGGTCGAAGGCCTGCACCACGCGCGCGCGGCCAACCGGTTCAACGGCATCGAGGGGGAGGCCCGCGTGACCGAGTGGGCCGCGACGGTGGCACAGAAGCAGGCGCTGGTGGATGAGCTGCGCGCGGCGAAATACGCCGACGTGCTGCCCCGGCACGAGAATGTAGAATACATTGAGGGCCGCGCCCGTTTCGACGACGACGGCCGACTGACCGTGAACAGCGCCGCCTTTCCGGCGACGAAGATCATCTTAGCGACTGGCTCCCGGCCGCATGTGCCGGCCATTCCAGGCATCGAGGAGGTCGACGCCCTCGACAGCACTTCGGCGCTGGAGATGACCGCGCTACCTTCCTCTCTGCTGGTCCTCGGCGCGGGCTACATCGGCGTGGAACTGGCGCAGCTTTTCGTCCGGGCTGGCGTCGCAGTAACGCTGGTCAGCCGCAGAGGCGTGCTTCCGGAGGCTGAGCCGGAGATCTCCGAGGCGCTGGAGATCTACCTTGCCAGGGAGGGCATCCGCCTCGCGCGCGTCTCCGGCTACGACAGTGTGGCGCGCCACGGCGGTGGCGTGCGTTTGACCGGGAACGAGGGTGAGACCTTCAGCGCCGAGCGCCTGCTGCTCGCCACCGGGCGAATGCCGAACAGCGACGGGCTGAACCTGGGTGCCGCCGGGATCGAAACCGATGCGCCGGGCGGGATCGTCGTCGACCCGCAGATGCGCACCGCCAACCCGAACGTCTGGGCCGCGGGCGATGTCACCGGGCGCGATCAATTCGTCTACATGGCGGCCTACGGCGCCAAGATCGCCGCCCGGAACGCCGTGGCGGACGAGGCGCGCACCTATGACAATGGCACGATGCCCTGGGTGGTCTTTTCCGACCCGCAGGTGGCGGGCGTGGGCCTGAGCGAGGCGCAGGCCTGCGCCGCCGGGCACGAGGTCGTCACCTCGGTTCTGCCGCTCGACGCCGTGCCGCGCGCACTGGCGGCCCGCGATACGCGTGGGCTGATCAAGCTGGTGGCGGAGGCGGGCAGCAAGCGGCTGCTGGGCGCGCAGATCCTCGCCCCTGAGGGCGCCGACAGCATCCAGACCGCCGCGATGGCCCTCAGGGCCGGGTTCACCTACGAGGAGCTTGGTGACACGATCATGCCCTATCTCACGACGGTCGAGGGGCTGAAGCTTGCCGCCCAGACTTTCGAGAAAGACGTCGGTGCACTCAGCTGCTGCGCGGGGTAGCGACCCTCGACCACGACAGGAGACCCAAAATCCCATGCCGACCCTTGCCGCCTATATCGGCGCCGCACTTGCCGAAATCGCCGGTTGCTTCGCCTTCTGGGTCTGGCTCCGGCTGGACAAGCCGATCTGGTGGGTCGGTCCGGGCATGGCTTCGCTCGCGCTGTTTGCCTACCTGCTGACGCTGGCTGACAGCGCCGCCGCCGGACGAGCCTACGCAGCCTATGGCGGCATCTATATCGCGGCCTCGCTGTTCTGGCTCTGGGCGGTCGAAGGCGTCCGGCCGGATCGGTGGGATCTGATCGGCGTCAGCATCTGCCTTCTGGGCGCCGGCATCATTATCGCAGGGCCCCGTGCGCCGGTCTGACCCCACGCAGCCACTACGAAAGAACAAGGAGCAAAGATGACCGACAAGCTCGACCTGATCGTCATCGGTGCCGGCATGGCCGGGATCACCGCCGCAAAGAAATGCAGCAACGCCGGCTGGTCCGTCGCCGTCGTCGACGAACTCCCCTACGGCGGCACCTGCGCGCTCAGGGGATGCGACCCTAAGAAGATGCTGCGCGCCGGAGCCGAGGCAATGGAGGCCGCGCAGCGACTGTCCGGCAAAGGCATCGCGGGCGAGACCCGGATAGATTGGCCGGCCCTGATGAAGCACAAGGAGAGCTTCACCGATCCGGTGCCCCAGAGCATGGAGAGTGGGCTGAAGGAGGCTGGGGTGCGGACGTTCCACGGTCGGACCCGCTTCACCGCCGAGGACAGGATCGAGATCGAGGATCAGGGCGAGATCGCCTTCCGCCACGCACTGATCGCCACGGGGGCCAAGCCACGGCCTCTGGAGTTCCCCGGCGCCGAGAAGCTGATCGACAGCACCGACTTCCTGAACCTCGCCGAATTGCCCCGTCGGATCGTCTTCGTCGGCGGCGGTTACATCTCTTTCGAGTTCGCGCATATCGCGGCACGCGCCGGAGCTCAGGTGACGATCCTCGACCGTGGCGCGCGGCAGCTGAAGATGTTCGATCCCGACTTGGTCGACATGCTGCTTGATCGCAGCCGCTCCGCGGGGATCGAGATCATCGACGAGGCCGCGATCGAGCGTGTCGAGAATGCGGACGGGGCGCACCGAGTGGTCTACCGGAAGGCGGATGGCACCGACACCATGGAGGCCGATCTTGTCGTGCATGGTGCCGGGCGGGTGCCCTCGGTCGACCATCTCGAGCTCGGCGCCGCAGGCATCGCGACCGAGCAAGGCGGCGTGAAAGTCACGCCATGGCTGCAATCGCCGTCGAACTCGCGCATCTTCGCGGCCGGCGACGCCGCCGCCTCGCCCGGCAAGCCGCTGACCCCGGTAGCGGTCTTCGAGGGCAAGATCGCGGCATCGAACATGCTCAAGGACAAGCGGACAGAGCCCGATTACACCGGTGTGCCGAGTGTGGTCTTCACCATCCCCGAACTGGCGCGGGTCGGCATGCTCGAGGAAGAAGCGCGCGCGAGGGGGGACGTCGAGGTGCGCCTCACCGACACTTCTGGCTGGTTCTCGCAGAAGCGTTTGGGTGAAAGCCATGCCGGCGCAAAGGTAATCACCGCTAAGGACGGCAAGATCTTCGGCGCGCACATGTTCGGGCCCGACTACGCCGAACTGATCAACGTCTTCTCACTGGCGATCAAGCTGGGACTGACGGCTGCGCAGGTTAAGGCCATGCCGGCTGCCTACCCGACGGGGGCATCCGACATCGGGTCGATGTTCTGAGCCCTGCGCGTCTTCGCCTGGAGGGTTCGGCGCAGAAAGGCGCGATAAGAATGTTGAGAGCCGGGAAACAGATCGTTTCCCGGCTCTGTGTCCCAAATCCCGGAACGAGCCAGCCATCGGCTGCTGGACTTTCTTGATATTCTTTTGCCCTGCGTCGTAGCCATGGAAGCCTGTGGCGGGGGGCATCAAATCGGGTGGCTTTGTATTCAGACCGGAGATGAGAATACGTCCACCTGCATGCTTGGGAGACCGGATCGGAGACAAAGCGGTCATCCGGAAATGGATGACCTTCTACAACCACCAGCGCCCTCACTCAGCCCTGGGCGGTAAGCCACCGGCGGGTGATCTGTTGGCAGAGAAATGATATCAACCGACCCGATCAGCAGGTGCAAAGAGTAGCTTAAATCTTCCCGAAAACTGTCCAAGAGATAGGGAGTAGCTCATATGTCCCTGCTTTAGCAGTCATGTGACAGTGAACTGCCCCATCATTCCACCATCTTCGTGCTCGAGGATATGACAGTGATACATAAACGGAGTGCCACGATCCGCGGCTTGGTCGAAGTCAATCAATATCTCGGCCCGACCATTTACAAGCACTGTGTCCTTCCAACCTGTGTTTTGAATGCTCGGGTTTCGACCGTTTTCCGTTAGAACCTGAAACCTCACACCATGAACGTGGAACGGGTGCATCATCATGCTTGAGGAGACTTCCCAGATTTCCGTTGAACCTTTGGCAATCGATAGGTCAATCCGCCTCATATCAAAGGCGCGGCCGTTGATGCCGAACCGGTCATTGAGCCCGCGCATCATCATGCCCATCCCCATCGGCATATCGAGCGTAATCTTGCGGCGACCGCCGGAAGAGCTCTTCCCGGCTGGCAGATCCCCACCTAGGTCGGTGGGGATTTTCGCGATGCGTGCGGGAAGAGTTCCATCCACAGAAAATGGAAGCACTTCGAAGTCCGCCCCTGCCCCTCCCATCATTTGATTTGGGCTTGCCGCAGACATCAAAGTGCCCCCTTCTCCGCGTGAAAAGTCAACAAGGACCTCGTAGCGCTCGCCGGGAGCGATCACGAGTGACTCGATCGCGACCGGACGATCGAGATATCCACTGTCCGTCGCAATGAGATGCATCTCGCGACGATCCGCAAAGGTCAAAGGATAGATCCTTGCATTGGACCCGTTGAGAAGACGCAAGCGAACAATGCCACGCGGAACGACAGCATGGGTGCCCATCTGACCGTTGACCAGCATGACATTGCCCATAAAGCCCATCATCTGGTCTGGCATCGACAGACCGTAGTCGATGCGGCCGCGCCGGTCGAAGCGCCTGTCCTGCAGGACCAATGTAAGGTCATCGATACCATATTCCGATGGAAGGCCTTTCGCATCGTCCTGTCCGTCCGTTACGTGCAGAACTCCAGCCAATCCTTTTTGAACCTGCTTTCCGGTCTCCCTGTGAACGTGCGAATGATACCAGAGCGTGGCTGGGGGTTGCATCACATTCAGTTCGGGAGCCCACGTCGCACCAGAGGCAATCGTCTGATGCGGACCGCCGTCAGCGTGACCGGGGATCAGCATGCCATGCCAGTGAACCGAGATTTCTTCGGGTAGTGTGTTTTCGATCCGCGCTTGCGTCGAAGCCCGCGAAGAAAGTCGAAGTGTTGGCCCCAAATAAGATTGGTTGAAGCCCCAAGTCTCACCAGCCCCAAGTCCGGTGAAATCCCTCATGCCCTTCTGCGCAGTCAGACTGAAGCGCCGATCTCCCGTTGCGTCCACTAAGGGCGGCATTGCCAATTTCCTGGCTTTTGTCTGCGCGCCGGCAGCGAGCGGGGCAGCCGAGAAGGATAGTCCCGCCAAGCCCGAGATGAATGCTCTACGATCGATCATTGTTTATATTGTCTCTCAGGCGAGTTCTTTGGGAAGGTTAGAAAGTGCGGTTTCTTTCGACACGGTGGGCAAACCTTGTTCGATCCAACCAGGAAGGCCCGGTGCGCCGAGCATCCCACCTACGGCGTCAACGAAACCTGTTGCATTCGCTTCACGCAACTTTCCCATGACGAAACCCGAACGATGGCCGGTCCGACAAATCAAAGCGACAGGGCGTCCCTTCGCGAGATCGCGGGCCGCGAAGAGGCGTTCCCCGAACCGGGGATGGGTCATATCAATTGGCCAAGCCCCTTTTGCGACGCCGGTTTCCGTCCATTCGTCTGGCCTGCGAATATCCACAAGCCGTGCCAAATCGCGGTTCAATGCATCGTGAAGAACCTCGAGCGACCACATGTCGTGAGTTTCCGCCCAAGCGGGCGCATATGCGAATACGACACTCGAAGCGAAAATGCTCAAGGTATCACGTCGGGTTAGCATGTTGTTTCTCCAAAGTTTATTTCGTGCATTTACGCCCTCTACGCTTAGCGCTTGCGCCTTCGCTCTGTTCCTAACGGCCAGAAGAAATGATCTAAGAGCATTGCGCCAGAACCGGCTGCGAAATTGGGGCCGCAGCGCCCAATCTCGGGCCATGCAAATCCACCCGTGGAAGAAAGTTTGCGATCCGTGGGTCGATGACGGTGGCCGTCAGCAAGAGCGGCGCTCCTTCCGAGAATGGCTATGGCGGGACAGACTAAGTATAAACATCTGAACGTTCCGAGGTGCAGTCGCGGAATTGTATCCGTTTGTCGCATTGGACTAAGGCTAACAGCATTAGCTACAAGAAAGATGCCAGACGTCGAGCTAGCACAGTTGATGAGACCCATGCAGAACGCTCCACATATCCTTATCGTAGATGACCACGAGCAAATCCGCAGAAGCGTCACTCGTTATTTGACGAAAAACGGTATGCGGGCGACCGCTGCAAAAGACGCGGAGGAGATGGACACGAAGTTGGCTCTCGGCAACTATGACCTGTTGGTGCTGGATGTCATGATGCCTGGCGAAGATGGTCTCTCAGTCTGCCAACGTTTATCGGACAAAGGGCGCTTACCGATCATCATGTTGACCGCCTTAGGAGATGACGAGGACCGAATTACCGGCCTTGATACCGGTGCCGACGATTATCTGCCGAAGCCCTTCAATCCCCGCGAGCTGCTTGCGAGGATCAAAGCGGTCCTGCGACGAAGCGAAAATCAGGAAGTTTTCACCGGAAACTTGAGCGGTCGGAAAGTTCACTTTGCACACCTTACTTTGGAGGTTGATCGGCAAGTTCTCGTTGACAAGACTGGACACGAGACCGCCCTCACGGTCGCTGACTTCAAGCTCCTGATGGTCCTGCTAGAACGACCTCGGGTGGTGTTGAGCCGTGACCAGTTGCTTGATTTGTCCCAAGGTATTTCTGCCGGCCCGTTGGATCGAAAAATTGACAACCAGATTTCTCGCCTTCGACGCAAACTAGAACCCGACATCCTCCGGCCCAGTATCATAAAAACGATTAGGGGTGGTGGCTACTGCCTATCCGTGGACGTAGAGGTTTCCGGATGATCGGGCGCTTCATGCGGTCTTTGAGAGTCCAGCTCGTGCTCCTGATCATCGCCGCGCTCGGCGTAGCGCAGCTTATCAGCTTATGGCTTTTTGCAGATGAACGTAGCCTCGCCATTCGAGCGGCGTTAGGATTTGAGGCTGCTGGACGCGCTGCCAACGTCGCCCGCCTGATCGAAGAGGCGCCTGCAGACTTGCGCCCGTCGATTATCCGCGCGGCGAACTCCCCACTTGTTCGCTTCGACTTAACTGCAAAGCCGCTCGTTCAGCATACGGATCATTCCGATGGTGGGGTGGTTGAGGCACGCGTGCGCGGGCTTCTCAATGAAAGCTACAGTCGCGATATTCGTGTCGAGCTACACCAAATCCAAGGCGCTATCCTACCACTGCCGAATTTGTCGCGCGAGATGACGGAAATGCACTTGGCCATGATGCGCGGCGAACTCTCCGCAATCGAAATGAACCTCTCGATCTCGATTGCCGGTGGCCAATGGCTAAATGTCAGCACGCGCTTCGAACGCCCACCGATTCAATGGCCTCGCTACTCAATTCTGACGTTCGGCCTTACGGCGATGGCCCTTCTGGTCGGGGTTACTTGGTTTGTAATGGCGGGCCTATTGGGTCCCTTGAGGCGATTGGTGAGAGCGTCGGACCGTCTAGGACGTGGCGAGAACGCGAACGCGCTTCCAGAGAGAGGCCCCATGGAAGTGCGAGAATTGACCGCTGGCTTCAATCGAATGCAGGAAAGGCTGACGCGGTTCGTGACGGACCGCACGCGCGTTCTTGCAGCGCTCGGGCATGATCTGCGCTCTCCGTTGACCGCCATGCGCGTCCACTCGGAAATGGTTGAAGAAGAAGAGTTACGTGAAAACCTCGTGTCGACCGTCGAGGAAATGCAATCAATGGTCGAGGCAACTCTTACCTTCGCGAAAGGGCTTTCGGGAAGCGAGGAGATGCAGGAAGTTGAGTTGCAGACATTCCTCGAAACTCTCCAAACCGATATGGTGGCGTCTTTTGGTTTAACAGCCGGTCCCACTGTCCGGGTGCGCTTGCGCCCGAACGCGACACGTCGCGCATTGCGGAATGTGATCGAAAATGCCGTCAGGTATGGCGGATCTGCGACTGTAGGGTGGCAGGTCCTCGGTGAAGACATCGAAATCACGATCTCTGATAAAGGACCGGGCATTCCAGCCAGCGATCTGGAGCGCGTCTTTGACCCGTTTGTCAGACTTGAAGAAAGCCGTTCTCTTGAAACTGGCGGACATGGGTTGGGGCTGTCGATCGCGCGGTCAATTCTGCATGGACAGGGAGGTGAAATTAGCTTGGCGAACCATCCCGGCGGGGGGCTCGTCGCGACAGTTCGGCTGCCGAAAGCAAAGCCACAGCTCGATTAGATACGATGCAGGCAAGCCTGAAGCCGCTCCTACGCGCCCGCGGCACTCACGGGGCCATATGAAAGAACCCATCTGCATCCCGCGCTGAAAGAATTTCGGAGGCAGGCGACATGGCCATGCGTTTTGAACAGATCCTCGCGAAAGGGATCGCACAGTGACTCCCCAACTCAAAACAAGTGGTGATGGAGATGAGCGTTGCCGCTCATCAGTCCGGGGCTCCTGCCGCTCCCGTCAGCTCAGTATACTTTCCATCGCCATCCGAATTTGTGGAAGAACCAGCATCTCGCAACGCCGTAAGGACGGCACCGCTGGACAATATCTCCGAGAGAATAATCCCTTCGGGAGCGGAAGGTCCATATACCGCATTAAATGGAATGCCGTATCTGTTGTTGGCTTCCAAAAATCGAGCGATCGCCTCGTTCGGCCGCGTCCAATCCGCGAGCATCGGAGAAACCTCTGGCCCATTCAAGGCAGCGAGAACTGGATCGCGTTCCAACACGAGGGCCTTGTTAGCTTTGCAGGTCAGGCACCAATCTGCGGTCACATCGACGAACACGACTTCTCCGCGCGACACCCGCCGGGCAATGTCGCCACGGTCAAATGCGATCCAAGAGATTGTCCCGCTTTGACCGGCAATTTCAGGGCCCGTGGTCAAAGATGGCGCGGCCACGATCGCTAGTGCCGCAAGGGTGAGCCCCAGTGCCCAACGCAGTTTTCTTGAAAGCCATGTAGATACCGACACTACAGCCAGCGCCGCTCCGAGTGAAGCGACGACAAGCGCAGCGCGCCAACCGGCTACACCGATGAGAACATAAAACAACCATGCTGCGGTGCCGATCAAGAGCAGACCGAGGCCTGTCTTCAAAGCGATCATCCAGCGGCCGGGTTTCGGAAGGAACCGAACGAGACCTGGTGCAATAGCTACGAGCATATATGGAGAGGCGAGGCCGAGCCCAAGCATGGTGAAGACCATAGCGATGTCCATTGCACGGCCCGCAAGAGCGAATGCGATAGCCGTCCCCAGAAACGGTGCGGAGCAGGGAGTTGCCATGACAGCCCCGAAAAGTCCGGTGGCAAAATCAGCCCAGTATCCGGCCCCGCCGCCAACTCTCGTTAACCGAGTTGTCAGAGCCGCTGGCAGAGAAATTTCAAAGAAGCCGAAGAGGTTCGCGGTAAACAGGCCGAGGACAAGCAACATCAGCACCAGAAATACTGGGTTCTGGAATTGAAGCCCCCATCCGACGGCAACGCCGATCCTTTGCAAAGCGAAGAGTAGTGTCGCAAGCAGCCACATGAAGACCATGACTCCGGCTGCGGCGGCGAGGAAGCCTGCTCTCACTTGACCACGACTGCGACCCTCGGATTTCATGGCTGAGGAAAGCTTTATAGACAGGACAGGAAGAACGCAGGGCATAGCATTCAGGATCAGCCCGCCGAGAAATGCGACAAGGGCAATCCAGACCAACTGATCGACGCCTGGGATCACTCGGGCAACGTCGAATGGAGGAACTGGCGCGGCGGTCACAGGTTCAGGCGTAACGGTAAAGGCGCGTTCTGGCCCATCGGTAACAGTCACTGACAGAGGTGTAGCTTTCTCCGCCATATAAGCAAGAATGGGAAATTCCGCCCAAAGCGTCCGTGATCCTCCGACTCTTATATCGGGTTTTCCCAGCGCACCTCCGTTTCCGATTTCGGGAAAGAGATCCGGCGCCTGGAACTCGCTGCTGGACGTAATCTCAATGGTCAGGCGAGTAAAATCTTCGTTTATATGAGACCTCGCGGTGGCGATGCCTGCGGCATCCCCTTCGGCGGGAACGCGCGCCAGAAACGTGCCGATGCGATCTGCCGAATCCTGATCAATTCCGCTTCCATTTGGCAACCTGAGCACCAAATCAAAGTCCTGCGGGACGCACACCTCCGAGCAGGTCAGCAACTTGACGTTGGCCTTGAGGTCTACAGGCTGCCCTGGGTTCTCTAGAGTGACTTGTAGCGGAAAGACGACCTCTTCATGATAGCCGAAATTCTCGATGCCGAAGGCAGTAAACCGTTCCGGTGCAGGCCAGAGGAAATCGACGCTCGCAACGTTCTCAGATCCACTCCAGTCAATTTGCGGAGGAACGCCTACCTCTCCGGGAGAGCGCCAGTAGGTTTTCCAACCATCGCCAAGATTGAGCTCCAGACCGGCGGAAAGAGTTTCAGCCTCTGCCGACACGGCGTCTTGAGCCGAAATCAGCCGCGCCTCGACGGCTGCAACTTCATATGCAGAGGAACTCGCGGCTGTTGCTGTTGTCGGCATCAATAGGCCGAATTGGGCCACTGCAATCGCGCCGAGCCAGAGGAAACCATGCAGCGCGAATCTAAACTTCATCAAATCGTCTCCCCTGGCATTTGATTAGCCACGAATTCCGTTCACCTACTTTCGCGGACCGGCTCACCGACCCATTTGGATTCCGAGCCTGGCGAAACTGGCCTCCAGTCAAGTGGGCAAGACTTGTTTAGCTCGCTATTCTGCCTCTGGGTCAAGGATACAGTTCGATACAAAAATCACTGCCCGCCATGGTTGAGGTTCGAGCCATCCCGAGTATTCGATGAGACGTCCCGTCCAGAACCCCACGATGAACAAATGGCAAGAAATCAAAGTCTGAACCGGCGGAGCTTTGTAATGTTGTCCGGTGCCTTCGTCACCCTCCCGCGAACGCGAGCATTCAGATCTGAGCTTTTCCGACCGAGATGTCCCGAGCGAGCCGCCTCCTCCCAAACACCTATCCTGAAAATTGGACGATCGAGCATCGCCCATTTCACCTATCAATAACTCGAACACAGGATACGGAACAATGAAGAGCAAACTGACGATCGGCCTCTTGGTAGGGGCAACGATGGCTACTGCAGTATTCGCACATGGCGGTGCGGAGGGTGTTGTCAAGGAGCGCATGGATGCCATGAGCGCGATGGGACAATCGGTAAAGAAATTGGCCCCGATGATGCGTGGCGAGACCGACTACGATGCTGCTGCGGTGCGTGCGGCAGCGCGCGTGTTCATCGAACACAGCGATGGCTTGACGGAGCTGTTTCCGGAAGGTTCTGATAGCAAGCCGTCTGAAGCGAAGCCGGAAATTTGGTCGGAATGGGACAAATTCAGTGCATTAGCAGACCAGTTGAAGACGGCGAGCGAGGGACTCGCTGAAGCGGCGGGCAATGGTCTGATGGCGTCCGGGGCAAATCTTGGCGCAGGCTCGATGATGGGCACGCAGTCTTCTGGGGGCGGCATGATGGGCACATCGTCGATGATGGGGACGGCCTCAGACGGCGGAATGATGGATTATGCCTCGATGCCAGCGGATGGCGCTTTCAACATGGTCACCCAAACCTGCTCCTCATGTCATGCGAAGTTTCGCTTCGAGGCGAAGTAACGATGAGCTGGCTTAAAAAACTTACACTTGCCGCAGGGGCGCTCGGCGCCCTTGCGGTTGGGGCCTTAGTAGTCTGGCCGATCGGCAAAATGCCGTCGCCGATCTCGCAACCGGGCAATGTCCAACGCGGCGCGTATTTGGCGCGGGCGTCGGGCTGCATTTCGTGTCACACGAATAAAGAGGAAGGAAGCGCAGCGCTTGCAGGTGGCGCTGGTCTAGCGACAGAATTCGGCACTTTCTATCCTCCGAACCTGACGACCGATAAAACGCACGGCATTGGCGGGTGGACGATCGAGCAATTTGCTAGGGCGGTTCGCCAGGGGATCAGCCCCGACGGTCACCCCTATTATCCAGCCTTCGCTTATCCGTTCTATGCTGACTTTACGGATCAAGATATCGCGGACCTATGGGCGGCGTTCCAGACTGTCCCCCCGGTTGCCAAAGCAGCGCCTGAGCATGAAGTCGGGTTTCCATTCAATCAGCGATCAGGGCTGAAGCTTTGGCGAGTGGCCTTTCTGCACGATCCTCCTACAGAGCCTGTTTCTGAGAAAAGCGCGAGATGGAACCGCGGCCGGGAATTGGTAAGAGGAGCCGCTCATTGTGGCGCATGTCACACCCCACGCAATATTGGCGGCGGTCGTAAGCTCGATGCTGTCTTTGCTGGAAGCGACACACTCCCAGGCGAAAACAAAGCTCCTGCGATTACGCCACAGTCCCTGTCCGAGCAAGGTTGGACCGTCTCTAATCTCGCTTATGCCTTGCGCACGGGAGTGACACCTTCAGGTGATGCTTTCGGCGGCGGCATGGCCGAGATCGTGCAGGGCAACACACGTTTCCTCTCGAAAGAAGACCTCGAAGCAATGGCCGTCTACCTGCTTGATGGCGATGAACCATCTCCTGATCGCGTCGCACAAGGGGTCGGCGAGGCATCGCAACGAGATATGTGACCTTGCGACGAATATCTGAAAACCGATCTTGTCTCCGAAAAGAAGAGAATAAAATGAGGGCCACCCCAGTAGCACACATTTATGCGACGGTTTCGCGGAGTGTAGTTCGCACGCCGCCGTTGAACTGCAAAGGCAAACCCACCGAGCACGACGCAAACCGCCACTTCTCATCCGGACTGGCGGAACGGGGGAAGGCTTTATGAAACCGACGTATCTGGCGGCGTTCTCGAGCCTTGGCGTGATTGCGATAGGTGCCGTATGGTGGCTCGCCATTCCAGCGCCAGACAAATCAGCCTCCGAAACCGCGATCGACACCGAACGGGGACGGGTGCTCTATGCGGAAAACTGTGCATCGTGTCACGGTGCCGATCTCGAAGGGCAACCGAACTGGCGGGACACCGGCCCGGACGGTCGTCTTCCAGCGCCTCCGCATGACCGTAGCGGACATACTTGGCACCACAGCGATCAAATCCTGTTCTCCTACACAAAGCTTGGGGGGAAGGAGCTCATGCGGAAACAAGGCTCCGAATTCGACAGCGGAATGCCTGGGTTCGGTGACAAGCTAACCGATCAAGAAATCAATGACGTTCTTGGTTTCATCAAATCAACTTGGCCAGAACGCGAGCGAAAGGCTCAGGCCGCACGCACAGAAGCAGAACAGGAAGGATAATAAAATGTTGTTCAGGAATTTGGTGCTCGTTACCTCGCTGGCCCTGCTTCCGATGACGGGACAGGCAGCCGATCTGGATGAGGCTCGGGTCAAGGAACTCGTATATGAAGCGATCCGCGAGAACCCACAAATCGTCATGGAAGCCGTTGCAATCCTTCAGCGTCAGGATGCCGAAGCCCAAGCTCAAGCGCAGGCATCTGTCTTGAGTGATCAACGATCGTTGCTTGAGCAGGACCCAAACGCACCGGTCCTCGGCAATCCTGATGGAGATGTAACCGTCGTGGAATTCTTTGATTACAATTGCCCCTACTGCCGGCGTGCCATGCCAGAAGTTCAGGCTCTTCTAGACGCCGATCCCAATGTCCGTCTCGTCTATCGCGAATGGCCAATTCTCGGGGAAGGCTCCGTGTTCGCCACCAAAGCGGCGTTGGCATCGCGGCTTCAAGGTAAATACGAGGCTTTTCATTGGGCTTTGATGGGCATGAACGGGCATGCGGACGAAGCGAGCGTCCTTCGGATCGCAGAAGACATCGGACTTGATGTGAAACGCCTCAAATCGGATATGGACCGCCCGGAAATTGCAGAGCACATCGAGACCTCGATGCGCCTCTCGCAATCCCTTGGATTTAGCGGAACTCCTGCATTCGTGATTGGCGATAATCTTGTTCCGGGCTTTGTCGAAAGCGAGAAGCTCGCAGAGGCCGTTGATAAAGCCCGCGAATGAACGAATAGTGCGCGGAAACAGCGCCGCTAATGACGGCGCGTAGAGTTCTCGTTCCTTTAGCGAACCTTACGGCGACAAAGCCGACGGATTTTCATTGCCCCTGCTGGGGCCTACTGAGCCGAGGTATTAGCGCCTTCAGCAGGACCGCAGCCGGATCGGGCGCGTTGAAAAAGCCCGAGCTAACAAAGGTGTTCAATTCGGCAAGCCATAGCAAATCCGGCGGCCCGAAAGACGGGCCGCCAGCTTGAGCCTAGCTCAGTCACCTTCCATGTGCTCTTTAATATTTTCTGGAATGTCGGCTTCCGAGAACGATTTCTGTTCGGTCGGATCATGCACGAAGGCAATGATGTCCGCCAGTTCCTGCCCGGTAAATTGGATCTGGGCTCCCAGTTCCGTTTCCTGCATTGCGATCATTGCCGGAGCCCCTCGCCACATTTTGGCAGCGAAGCTGAACGGATCCATGGGCATTGCCATCGTGCTCGCATCGAGGTTCGGAGCGTCTGTCCCCCCTACCCCATTGATTGAGTGACATACGACACAGCCCTTCGACGCGAACAGGCGCCGCCCTTCAACCGAATCCATTTCCGGAACGACAAGCCCGCCCATCATGGCACCGTCGTGCATAACACCGGATTGCTCAGCGCTTGCCGAAAAGGCAAGCAAGGATGATGCGACAACCGCTATCGTCGACACAAAATAAAAATGTTTCATCTTTCTTTTCCTTCGTCTGTGTGTGGCTAGTTGGCGCTCGGAAGGATGTTCCGCAGCAGCGCCAAAAGCTTTGAAGCCGTTACTTCTGTCAGACGAGAGATTTGGGAGGGGGAGCGCGCGGGCTATCGATATGCCCTTCCATCGAAAGCACATTTATTGGGAGGGTATGGCTATCGTAGATTTTTGGTTCGATACCAGCCTCTTCCGTTAGGATAACCGCTGGGGCACATAGTGAATGCGCATGGTGATGCGCACGATGGCAGCCCACTAAGGAAACGCCGCTTTCAATGGGGGGCAAGGCATTGTGCGCCGATACGGTGAGAGAGGTATGGTTGCCCAGTTCCTCGATAACAGCTGGCACCTGCAAAGTGACTGCGATGAGCGCGATCACCAGGAAGATTCTCCACAGTGCGCCCCACATGGGCTGCCCCTGGCCACGCCGAATTCCTTTGAGATGCTTCATTCGAGCATCTTACCGGGGTTCCAGATTGTCACCTTGACACAAGTCAACGCAACAAGCCGCCGCCGCAGTCCCTTGAATGCGCAATCTACTCGCAGGTCGTCACATCGAGTAATTCGCCCGCGCCTGAAACGCCAAGCTATCTATCGCGCCCAGACTGGTAGGCGCGATGGCAAATTTTGCGATGGAGTTTCGTCGGCACGTCCGATCGTGGCATCCCGGAGGCGAGATGGTTGTCGCCATGTCAAGAAAAGTCGCGTCAACGGGTCGAAACACGGGATCGACATCGATCGATCTTTCCTCCGCTCAAATGCACTTTTCTTGACATTGGTGGCATCTCTCAGGGCCAGACCAGCGTGGAGTTACATCTTTTCCTTGATCCCTTTCCGGATCAGCCACCAGTTCACCGGGTAAGAGGTGATGAAGCCGAATATCATCGCGATCTGCATCATGAACCAGAATTCAACGCTGTTCACCTCAAGCTTCACGCCAAGAATGCTTGCAAAGATCCAGAAATGCGCAACGGCCATGAAACCATACATCCCGATCTGCCAAGCTGACAGGGAGAGGACGTCGGCTTTTATCGCTTGAATGATACCCTCTTTCACGGAGAGATTCCGCATCGGTTTGATCGTGAAATACTGGAAGGCCACCCCGATCACGAGCGCGAAGATATAGTCTACAATCCAAGCGGCGAAGATCTTCTCGGCAAAGAGTTCTTTCCAGCCGAACCAAGTCGCGATGACCGGCACGAAAAACAGCAACCACTCCGAGATGATGTCTCCAAGCGTGCAACCACTGCCACAGTGAGATGCGCCCTTGGCCACCATCATGGGAAATGGCGTGTATTTCTTGTTTGGCGGGGTCTCGTCCTTCTCCATCGCTGCATGCATTTTGCTGTGCGCCCCGAGCTTGCCGTAGGTGAAGTAGCCCCAGAGAGCAATCCCTGAGGCAAAGAGCGCGACGACAGGCCAGACGACATTCATGATCCACATGTGCTGGGGGTCCTTCGCCTCATCCCCAATGATGAAAAGTGCGGAGATCGCGCCAGCAGTGAGAGAGATTAACGATAGGACGTGCAGCCAGTCGGGTATCATGGTCGAACTCCTGAAATGCATAGGGTGACTTCGCATCGAAACGGTCGAGTTCACGTGAGGTTCCGGCTGGCTGTCACCGCGCCCGCTTCGCTGGCTTCGTCAATTCACCTGCTCTGAGCTCCAGGCGGCCGCAGCATTCGAAGTTGGTTTGCCGCTTCCTGCCGACACTGTCGGCGTCTAAGTGCCGCGATGCCCATCCTACAAATGGAACATATTCAATTTTTGGAACATGAACCGATCGCGGCGCATTTCTCCGGCAATCCCGAACTGACGGAAATTCGGAGGCAGATGACATGACCATGCGTTTTGAACAGATCCTTGCGGAAGGGATCGCCCAGTGCTCCTACCTCTTGGGCGACACCGGCAGCGGCACCGCCGCGGTCGTCGATCCCCGCCCGGATTGCGATATCTATATCGAGCGCGCCAAGGCGCTCGGCCTGACGATCACCCATGTGTTCGAGACCCATATCCACGCCGACTTCCTGTCGGGCGCGCGCGAATTGGTGGACCGGCTGGATGGCACGCCCAAGCTTTGCGTCAGCGTCGAAGGCGGCGCCGAATATGACTTCGCGCATGAGGGCATCCGCGATGGCGACAAATTCACCTTCGGCCAGCTCACGCTCGAGACGCGGCACACGCCGGGGCACACGCCCGAACACGTCTCCTTCCTGCTCTACGAGAAGGACAATGACGACCCGTGGGGCGTGCTCAGCGGCGATTCTTTCTTCGTGGATTCGGTCGGCCGCCCCGACCTTCTGGGCGACGACAAGACCGAGGAGCTGACCGAGGCGCTGTTCCGCACCACGCAGGAATTCTACATGCAGCTGCCCGAGGGCGTTCTGGTCTATCCCTGTCACGGCGCGGGCTCGGCCTGCGGGCCGAATATCGGCGACCGGATGTCCACCAGCATCGCCTATGAGAAGGCCCATAACAAATACGTTCAGATCACCGATCTTGAGGCCTTCAAGGACGAGATGACGAAGGACGCGCCGCCGGTGCCGACGCATTACCCGCGCCTCAAGAAGGTCAATGCGGCGGGCCCCGAGGTAATGCACGGGTTGCCGCGCTGCATCGGCAAGACCCCGGAGGAGTTCGAGGCGCTTATCGCCGACAAGGACGTGCAACTGGTCGATATCCGCGACATGCTCGCCTTCGGCGGCGGCTTCATCGAAGGCTCGCTCAATATCGGGCTGCAGCCGATCCTCTCGGTCTGGGCCGGATGGATGCTCGATCCCGACAAACCGATTGCGCTTGTTAGCGAAACGAGTGCCGAGATCGACGAGGCCGTGCTGCGGCTCTGGCGCGTCGGCTTCACGAAATTCGCGGGCTACCTCAACGGCGGCATTTCGGCATGGCGCACCTCCGGGCGACCGCTTGCGCAGATCCCGCAGGTCACCGTGCAGGAACTGAAGGGCAGCGATCTGACCCCGCTCGACGTGCGTAAGGACGAGGAGTGGGACGGCGGCCATATCCCCGGCGCGATCCACCATTTCCTCGGCACGCTCGAAGACGAGATGGACGAACTCGACCGTTCCACCGACTATGCGGTGTATTGTCAGGGCGGCTACCGCGCCAGCGTCGCTGCGAGCCTGCTGCACCGCGCCGGGTTCAAGAACGTCTCCGCGGTGCCGGGCAGCTTCGGCGCATGGTCCGCGCAGGACTACCCGGTCGAATCCTGAACCGCTCACCATCAGAGGATCCAAGACAATGAGCTACACCATCGACAAACGCCTCACCAATACCACCCTGAAAGAGGCCGACACCCGAACGCGCGAGGCCCTCAAGGAGCAGGGCTTCGGCGTGCTCACCGAGATCGACGTGCAGGCCACGATGAAGAAGAAGCTGGATGAGGACATGGCCGGCTACATGATCCTCGGCGCCTGTAACCCGAAGATGGCGCATCAGGCGATCCAGCTGGAGCCGAACGTCGGCGCGATGCTGCCCTGCAACGTCATTTTGCGGCAGGACGGCGCGGATATCCTCGTCTGCGCGATCGACCCGGCGGCCTCGATGATGGCGATCGACAATCCGCAGCTCAAGTCGGTCGCGGGCGAAGTGCGCGACATGCTGGCAAAGGCGATTGAGGCGATTTGAGTTCAATGAAAATGCGGCGGCGGAGCAGATTTGCGCCCGCCGCCGCTTGACGGATTGCCCGTTACTTCAAGTCGACCGATTGAACGTCGCTTCAAGACGCGGCTTCTGGTCGGCGAAGATTCCGTAGGTTGCTACGCCGTCAATGACGGTGATCGGAGCGACGCGCACGCCGTAGCGTGCTTTCGCCTCCTCGGCTACGCCGGGGCGCGAGACGTCGCGTTCGTCGAATGCGATACCACGCTCGGTCAGGTAGCGCTTCACCGCCGCGCAGTCAGGGCAGCCAGGGCTGGTATAGACGAGCACCTCGGTCATCCTACTGGACCTCGGCTTCGTAACCTTCTTCATTCACCGCGGCGATGAGCGCCGTTGGCTCGGCCGCGCCTTTCACGACGGCTCCGCCGGGTTCCAGCGTAACCTCGGCGCTTTCGACGCCCGCTACACCTTCCAGCGCCTTGGTCGCAGCCTTGACGCAGTGGCCGCAGGTCATCCCGGTAATCTTGAGATTGATGTCGCTCATATTTTGTCTCCTTTCTGGTTTTTGATAGGTCAGGCGGAAAGCGTTTCGGCCACACGACGCAGCTTGATGGCGACCTCTTTGCCAAGGCGATCGACGTCAGCGTTTGCGACCAGGCCAAGCACTGCCGCCGGGTCCATGAACAGCACGCCGACCTTGCCTTCTGCCTCTTCGCGAACGACGACGTTGCAGGGCAGCAGGGCACCAATATCCGGCTCGGCTTCGAGCGCCTGATGGGCGAACTGCGGATTGCAGGCACCGAGAATGATATAGGGGCTACGCTCAAGCCCCAGCTTGGCCTTGAGCGTAGCGGCCACATCGATGGTGGTCAGCACGCCGAAGCCCTCGTCCTTCAGCGCCTCGGTCACGCGTGCGACCGTCGCGTCGAAACCCTCGGGGCTGGTGACAGCGAATGTGAATTGGCTCATGGTCTTTTCCTCTCTCTTCAAGTGGGTTGATCAGGCTTCGGCCCCGGTCTTGAACGCTTTCAGGCGGCGCAGGCGCAGGCTGTTGCCAAGCACGAAGACCGACGACAGCCCCATCGCGACACCGGCAACCATTGGGTTGAGGTGGATACCCCAAGGCGCAGCCATCCCGGCCGCGATCGGGATCAGGATGACGTTGTAGAAGAACGCCCAAAAAAGGTTGCCGCGGATGTTACCGAGCGTGTGCCGTGCCGCGCTCAGCGCGGTAACCACCTCGCCCAACTGGCCTCGGGTCAGGGTGACATCGGCGGCTTCGATGGCGATGTCGGTGCCGGTCGCCAGAGCGATGCCGACATCTGCCTGCGCCAACGCTGGTGCATCGTTGATGCCATCGCCGACGAAGGCAACGCTGTGACCTTCACTCTGCAGCGACGTGACCACTTTGGCCTTATCCTGCGGCAGCACTTCCGCATGGACGTCGTCGATGCCGAGCTGGTCGGCCACCGCCCGCGCTGTCGCCGTAGCGTCGCCGGTAACCATCGCCACGGAAACGCCCTGCGAACGCAACGCGTCGACCACCGCTTTCGCTTCGGGCTTAGCGCGATCGGCGATGGCCAGTAGGCCGAGCGCTGCGTCGTCGACCGCGACATAGACGACCGTTCGTCCCGAGCCCTCCATCTCGGCCGCGCGCGAACCGAGGTCACCCAGCTCGATCCCCTCACCTGCCATGAAGCGGTGCGCGCCGACCCGCACCAGCCGGCCGTCGATGCGGCCTTCGATGCCGTGCCCCGCGACCGCGCGGAAGTCCGTCACCTCGGGTAAATCGAGTCCCTTTTCCTTCGCGGCGGTGACGATGGCACGACCCAGCGGATGCTCGGACGCGGTCTCCAGCGCAGCAGCGAGACGCAACGCTTGGTCCTGCTCGGCTGCAACCATGTCGACTAGAACCGGTCGCCCCTCGGTCAGTGTGCCGGTTTTGTCGAACAGCACAGTGTCGACATGCGAAAGGGCTTCAAGCGCCTCACCTTTGCGGAAGAGGACACCCAGTTCCGCCGCCCGCCCGGTGCCGACCATGATCGCCGCTGGCGTTGCCAACCCCATCGCGCAGGGGCAGGCCACAACCAGCACCGCCACCGCCGCAACCAGCGCCACGCTGATGTTGCCGCCGATCAGAATCCAAGCGATGAAACTGAGCGTCGCGATCAACAGCACGATGGGCGTGAAGACCCGCACCACCCGGTCGGCGAGGCCTTGGATCGGCAGCTTGCCCGTCTGAGCGCTTTCCACCAGCTTGATGATCTGCGCCAGAACCGTGTCACCGCCGACCGAAGTCGCTTCGATCACCAACCGTCCGTCCTGATCGACCGTGCCGCCGACGACCTCGTCGCCGTCGGTCTTGGCGACCGGAAGTGGTTCGCCTGTCAGCATAGCCTCGTCGACATGAGCGCGGCCCTCAACCACCCGGCCATCGACCGGCATGCGCTCTCCCGGGCGCACGACGAGACGGTCGCCGACACGTAGTTGCGCGACTGGCACGTCCTGCTCGACGCCCTCACTATCGAGCCGGTGCGCGGTTTTGGCCTGCAGTCCCACGAGCTTGCGGATCGCGGCGGAGGTTCGACCCTTGGCAATCTCTTCCAGATACTTGCCGCCCAGAACTGCGGCGATCACCACTGCGGCGCTGTCGAAATAGACGTGTCGCGCTTCGGGCGGGAACAAGGCAGGTGCGAGCAGAACCAATGTGCTGTAGGCCCAGGCTGCACCCGTGCCGGTAGCGACCAGCGAGTTCATATCGGGCGCCAGGTGGCGATACGCGATCAAACCGGGCCTGAAAAAGCGCCGCCCCGGCACAAACAGCACCACACTGGCGAGAGCGAATTGGACCCAGTCCCAGAAGCCCGCGAACGGGCTGGCGGCGGCGAGCGCGCGGTCGAAGGCGGGCACGAATGCCCCCCCCATGCCCACCACAACGATCACCGCGCCCAGGATTGCCGCCAGCGCCACGTCGCGCCCCATCGCGCGCAATGACGCACGGCGCTTCTCCCCGTCGCTCTCAGCAGCCTCAGCGGCGTCGCCGACCGGATGTGCCTCATAGCCTGCATCAGCCACCGTTGCAGCGAGCGTGTCCGCGTCAGTCATCGCGGGCAATAAGCGCACCTTGGCCCGCTCGGTGGCAAGGTTCACGCTGGCCTCCAGAACCCCCGGGGCCTTGTTCAACGCGCGCTCGACACGGCCCACGCAGGACGCACACGTCATACCCTCGATAGACAGTTCAGCCTCCGTGCTCACCGGGGTATAACCGGTGTCGCGGATCGCCTCGACGATCTGCTCGGCCGAAATCTGCTTCGGGTCGAAATGCAGTTCTGCCCGCTCGGTGGCAAGGTTCACGCCCGCGTCGGAAACGCCGGGAAGCTTACTCAAGCCGCGCTCGACACGCGCGCTGCAGGACGCGCAGGTCATACCCTCGACATCGACAGAAAGGGCCGGAAGCGCAAGGGGCTCTTGCGCGTGATGAACAGCGGTATCCATGACGATTTCTCCTATCGCAGCATAGTCGAAATTGATTTTTCGACTCGGATCTATCGGGTATGTAGGGGCTCCAGTTACTGGAGGCTCAAGGGCCGGAAATAGATTTTTTGGATTTCGCTGTGACTCGGCGAGTGTGCGTCAAAGGAAAACACAGTTTGGTGAACGCTCGGTTTCACCGCGCATTTTTGACCTCGCTCAAAGTGCTGGACATGTGAACGGCGTATCGAACCCGAAGCGAAACTGCGGAGGCCGACATGACCAAACTTTCTGTATACACCACTCTTCTTTCGACACTGGCCGCCAATGCGGCTTTAGCTGACGCGCCCGGCACTTATGGTGACGGCTACTACGGACACCCGATGATGTGGGGCGACGGCTACGGCTTCTTCGGCATCGGCATGATGGTGATTTTCTGGGGCGTCCTGATCGTCCTTGCGATCCTCGCCGTGCGCTGGCTGATGGAACGTGGCCCGAGCCGGAGCCAGAGCACCGCGCTCGACGTTCTCAAGGAACGCCTCGCAAAGGGCGAGATCGACCCCGAGGAATACCAAGCCCGGCGCAAAGCACTGGAAGAGTAAGAGCTCTACTCTTGGACACGTAAAGCCTAAGCGAAGAGGCCTTTAGACAGGCGCCATTTGCTGGCCGGATCACGAGCATGCGCCTGAGAAAATTCGATTCTCAGGCGCAGGTGCATCGGGCTGGATGCTGGGTCCAAGTCGCCCTGTGTTTCAGCCCACAATGCTGTCTGCTCCGGAGGCGGTTCGTAACGGCGATGCTGGCTTCACCGCTCGCAACCACCCGCGACATCCTTGGCTCCGCATCTTGTGCGAGCGCGCATATGCCTCCGAGGCGTCGTTAGTGAATCCCATGTCGTGATCGACCGGTGCTGACGAGGACGTGTCCGTCTTGCTTTCTTGTCGCGGACAGACATTAGGAGCGAGAAAGCTGGTCAGACAGAAAGAAGGAACCGCAAACCCATCCAGAGCCCCATGACGATCATCATGAGGTTTTCGGTGAGCGATACAAACCCCAAGGGCACGTTGCTACCTCCGCCGACGCAGGCGCACTTCAGTTCTCGTTTGTCGATGTAAACTGCCTTGAATACCGAGACCGCCCCGACGGTGCCGATGAACAGAGCCAGCGGTGCAGAAAGCCACGTTAGCGCCCCGGCGATCATCAACAGCCCAGCGAGAGTTTCGGCGAAGGGGTAGAGATACCCGTATCTGACCCAGCGGCGGGCAAGCAAATCATAGTTCAGGAACATCGTGGAAAACCCTTCAACGTCCTGAAGTTTCTGGATGCCAAGCAAAGTCATCGAGATCGCGATGAACCACTCGAGGACGCGGACGCTAAGCATGGTTCCGAGAGCCGCCCAGCCGACAGCCAGCGCCATCAGGAAGGCAACGCCAAAAATCGCGATCACCGGTGTGTAGGTGGTCTCCCCGTCCTCGCGCAGCGGCTTGCCAAAATATTTGCGCAGGGCGTCGTAGCCACCGATGCGCTCGTTGTCGATCCATGTCTGCGGCGTGGTTTCCACGCTGTGGCGCTGCTTGAATTGCTCAGTTTCGTCGTGCGTCTCAAGGAGGTGATCCTCGACATCGAACCCCTGTCTCTCCAGCAGGTCCTTTGACTTGAGCCCGAAAGGGCAGAGATGACCGGGCATGGCCATTCGGTAAAGCTGCGCTGTCTTGCGCGGAGCGTCAGTGGGCATTGGTCTCCTCCGGCGAATATAGCACCTGGTTCCTAACGTCCTTGCAGCGCGGGAGGGTTCCGGCAATAGCCGTGAAAACGCTCATATGCGCTTGCGTCAGTTTTGCTGACTTGATCTTTCATCTTTGGGGAGGTGCCCGTTAGACGCGCAGACGATCAATTCTACCCGGCTGGCGACGCCGAATTTCTCCATCAAGCGCTCCTGATATACCCTCGCTGTGAGCTGGGAAATCCCGAGCATCCTCGCGATTTCCTTGTGTGTCCGGCCCTGAAGCAGTCCGTCGAGCACATTGCGTTGCCGATCGATCTTATTCGGTGACTTGTGCTTGCAGCTCCGCAAGGAACGCCTCGATGCGTCGGGCATTGGCCCCGCGGTCGATCTGCCCAAGGCGCGAGCGTGACCGCATGTCGATGCGGCTGCCTGTCTGGATGTCGGTAACCCGAACTGCCACTTCGTCCTCGAAGCCGAAGATGCGGCTTCGGGCGATGGCTTCAATCTGGTTTTCCGCAGGGTCGGTCGAGAGAACCTCCCAGCCACGCGTTTCAACAAGGGCCAACGCCTCTGCGAAGGCATCTTCGACCGGGATCGGAAGGTCCAGCGGGCGCACGTCCGGATAGGCGGCGCGTTGTGGCTCGGCATTCTGAGCCGGGTAGTCCGTTGGGGTTGCGGTGAACCAGTAGACCGGCGGGTCTTCGGTATCGGTCGAGATGTCGTTTATCGGCGGTGTCGTCCGAGCAGCAATTTCGAAAGCCACTCCGAGGCCTGCAACAGGTAATGACAGGATCAGGCCAATCAGCGCACTGCTGGCACCGCGCCTCTTGCGGATAGCCCCCGCCAACGTCACGAGCGCTGCGACGACCCCCACTAATGCCGCCCAGACACCCCAACCGGCGATGTTATAGGCTTGGGGCCAAGGCCATCCGCCCGCACGATAACCCCAGACGGACAAAGCAAGAAGTGCAAGGGACACAAGGCCCAGAAAGATCGCCACATAGCCAAGGCGTCGCGTTATGAATTCAAGCATCTGTATCTTCCTCCACCGCGATGCGTGGGTCGAGAGCATGACCCGAAGCTGGGCCGCGCAGCGGCTGGATCAGCATCCTGTCGATCCAAAGATCACGACGCGTGCGGAACTGTTCGATCCCGATCTCCATGTCCTGATGCCCCTTTGCCGGTTGCGCGACATAGGTGCCCAATAGCCGATCCCACCAGGGCAGGTTGAAGCCGTAGTTCGAATTGGTCTCACGCGGGTCGACGGAATGGTGGACGCGATGCATGTCGGGCGTGACCACGATCAGGCGCAGCACTCTATCAACCGGACGCGGCAGATCGATATTAGCGTGGTTGAAAAGCGCGGTCGTATTCAGGATCACCTCGAACAGCAGCACCGCGACCGCAGGTGGCCCGAGCGCCGCGACCACCGCCAGTTTGATCCCCATCGAGATCAGGATTTCCAGCGGATGGAACCGCAGGCCCGTCGTTGCGTCGAAGTCGAGATCGGCATGGTGCATCCTATGCAGACGCCAAAGTCCGGGAACCGCGTGGAACATGACATGCTGAAGGTAGATCGCCAAATCGAGCACCAGCATCGAAACAAGGATGGCCGCCCAAGTCGGCCACTCCAGATTGTTGAACAGCCCCCAGCCACGGTCCTCGGCCATGACGGCCAATCCGACTGCGAGGATCGGGAATGCCAGGCGCAGGATCACCGTATCTATAAAGACCAGGGCGATATTGTTGGTCCAACGGATCAAGCGCGGGATCTCTCTGCGCCGCCGGGGGGCCGCGAGCTCCCACAACGCCATCGCCGCCAACACGCCCAAGAAAGCGGCAAGTCGGATCTTCGGCTCGGCAGAGAGGATCGTTTCGGTCATGTGATCGGCTTTGCTCTTGTGGCGCAGGCTGGGTTCGCTATCATTCAATTATTCGATTGAATGATGTAATATTCCGAGGCAGCCCATGTCAATTAGCCCGAAGATGGCCCTTCTCGAAGAATACGCCCTTGTCGCGCGGGCCTTGTCGGCCCCCGCACGCCTTATGCTTCTTGAGCAGCTCGCCCAGAGCGAGCGCAGGGTAGAGGCGCTTGCGGAAAAAACCGGGCTCACTGTAGCGAACTGTTCGCAGCATTTGCAGCAATTGCGGCGCGCTGGCCTTGTCACCAGTCGGCGCGATGGCAAGGCGATAATCTACAGGCTGACCGATGCGAGGACGCTGACGTTGTTGGGGATTTTGGGCGATGTGGCCGAAAGAAACCTCGCACAGGTTGGGGAGATTCTGCGCGGGCTATCGAACGGCGAAGACGCGCCGGAACCGATCAACCGCGACGAGCTTGCCGCTCGACTGAGTGAAGGGTCGGTGACCGTCCTCGACGTGCGCCCCGCCGACGAATTTGCCCATGCCCATATCCCGGGCGCGCTCAACATGGCCGTGACGGAGCTGGACAAGTTCCTGACGGACTTCGACCGGAACACCGAAATTGTGGCCTATTGTCGTGGTCCATACTGCGTCTACGCCCACCAAGCCGTGGCGTTCTTGCGCAAGAATGGTTTCAATGCCCGTCGTCTTGACGGCGGTCTGCCTGAATGGCGCGAAGACGGTCGAACCATTCGGTCGACATCCTGATTTACAAAGGCCGATGCCGCTACGGGTCGATCTGACTATGTGAGCGCACTGCGTGCGAGGCCTTTCGAAATGCCATGATGACTCGCCCAGACTTCACATGAGATCTTATGGAGAAAGCAACCTCAGCTTAGTGTCTGCTACGGACCGCCTGCTGACCCACTCTACGCGATGCTCGAATGTCGGGTTTGGGCCGTTCACTGCGCCGAAGCAGGAAGGACGGGAAGCGGAAGTTCGCTACGGTGCCCGCCAATGGCAGAAAAGCGGGGATTTCTCATCATTGGGCAACGGAGAAACAACTCTCTCGACCACTGTGATCCGCTGCTGCGAACCGCAGACGGGAAGCCAAACGGGCACTGGGAAGGCATGCCAGAGGATCTACTCTAAGCCTTCGCGTTCAGCGTGTAGAACAAGATCGCGCTCGCGAAGAGCAGCGCGCAGACGGAAACGAATACTACTATCCCCACTGCGTAACCGCTCGCTTTTTCAAGGTGCCGGATAGGAAGCGGAAGACCGCGAAATAGAAGGCTTATAATCGTTGAATACCACGCCCCATAGGTGATCACGCCGTCTACGGCGAGCACGCGAATAAAGTAGGCCTCATCGTGCCATATTTTTGGTGGATGATAATTTTCTGGGAGGATTCCGACAAAAATATCCTCCGCAGGCTGAAGAGTGCTTTGTAATATTGAGATAAAAGATATTCCAGACAACGAACTAATGAGAAACCCGATCGCCAAGATAGCAAGCGAACCGAGCAACCGCCTCCTCATCATCCAAAGAAATAAGAATGTATTCGGAAGGACGGCGATCGCCGCGATCGGCCAGTATGTCATCATGAAAAAGACTGGCTCGAGGCCGGACCATTGGAGGGCTTCCGCATCCGACAGCGACCATAACTGGTAAAGTATTCCCGTAGAGAAAAATGCCGCCAAAGGTGTTAATGCCGCCGCGATCAACTGAAACGCTATCAGTTGGACATAAGAGGGCTGTCTTGATGGGGCTTTACCGGGTTGGCTCATGGCCTATCCCATCACCTTTTAGTGTATCCAGCTATGATACTGGTCAATCAACCAGTTCGATCATTTCGTCTACTGCAGCGATGCAACGTTGCTTTGAGCTACGCCCCAACTCTCGGACAGGATTTGCTTAATTTAAGCTACTTGTTGCACCTGCTGGTCGGGTTGGTTGATGTCATTTCTTTGCCAAGAGGCCAGCGCCGATGACATACGGCCCGAGACTGAGTGAGAACGCTGATGGTGGGAGCCGGACATCCCCTGCATTTGGCACCAAGGACCGCTTTGGGCCGTTTCCAGCCTTACTGCTGGAAGGTCCCAGAGCAGAAATCCCATTTACGCCGCATGAAAGCAGGTGGCTACGAGGCGACGATTCAGCCCGTGGGCAACGCGACGGTCTTAGTCGAGCCATCGGCCTATTTCTTGAAGCACTAAGTGCGCTCCATGCCAATAGGCGCGTCTGCCAGTTTCAATTCTAGCTTGACAGGTCGTGCGCAGACTTATGCTTTCGCCTGCGCACTCATTTGCTTTTTCTGGCTTCTTCAACTCACCCGGCTCAGCCGCATTTGGAGTGGCCGCAATCGGCGCAGGTCATGCAGCCTTCGACCATCCGCAGGGCGTAGGAGCCGCAGGACGGGCAGGCTTTGCCGCGGGGGGCTTCGCCGATGGCCATGCGGTCTGCCTCGGGGTCGGATTTCAGGCCTAACCCTTCGCCTTCGAGGAAGCCGATCGAGATCATGTGACGCTCGATCACGCCGCCGATCGCCGCGAGGATCGAGGGGATGTATTTGCCCTGCATCCAGGCCCCGCCGCGCGGATCGAACACGGCTTTGAGCTCCTCGACCACGAAGGACACATCGCCACCGCGCCGGAACACCGCCGAGATCATCCGGGTCAGCGCCACGGTCCAGGCGAAATGCTCCATGTTCTTGGAGTTGATGAAGACCTCGAAGGGACGGCGGTGACCGCCTTGGACGATGTCGTTGATCGTGATGTAGATCGCGTGCTCCGAGCCCGGCCATTTGATCTTGTAGGTCGAGCCTTCGAGCGCCGCGGGACGGTCCAGCGGCTCGGTCAGGTAGACCACATCGGCGCCCTCATCGACTTCCGGCGCGTCTTCGGATTTCTCCGACACGCTGAGAACCGAGCCCGTCACGTCGTTCGGACGGTAGGTGGTGCAGCCTTTGCAGCCGGTGTCCCAGGCTTCCATATAGACCGACTTGAACGCCTCGAAGGGGATATCCTCGGGGCAGTTGATGGTCTTGGAGATCGAGCTGTCGATCCATTTCTGCGCAGCGGCCTGCATCCGGACGTGATCCATCGGCGCGAGGGTCTGGGCGTTGACGAAATAGTCGGGCAGCGGTTTGTCCCCGAACTTGTCGCGCCACATCTGCACCGCGTAATCAACCACTTCTTCCTCGGTGCGCGAGCCGTCGGGCTGCAGCACCTTGCGCTTGTAGGCATAGGCGAAGACCGGCTCGATACCCGAGGACACGTTGCCCGCATAAAGCGAAATGGTTCCCGTGGGTGCGATCGAGGTCAGCAGCGCGTTGCGGATTCCGTGCTCGCGGATCGCCTCGCGCACGTCGTCGTCCATCTGCATCATGTTGCCCGAGGCGAGGTATTTCTCGGCATCGAAGAGCGGGAACGGACCTTTCTCCTTGGCCAGATCGACCGAGGCGAGATAGCTCGCCCGCGCGATCTGCTTCATCCAGGCTTCGGTCTGCGCGGCCGCCTCTTCCGAGCCATAGCGCAGGCCAAGCATCAGAAGCGCGTCGGCGAGACCGGTCACGCCCAGACCGATGCGGCGCTTGTTCTGCGCCTCAACGCGCTGCTGCTCCAGCGGGAAGCGCGAGGCGTCGACCACGTTATCCATCATGCGGATGGCAAGGCGCACCATCTCGTCGAGCTGCTCGGGGTCCAGACCCGCATCCGCCTCGAACGGGTTCGTCACCAGACGTGCGAGGTTGATCGAGCCCAGCAGGCACGCGCCATAGGGCGGCAGGGGCTGCTCGCCGCAGGGATTGGTCGCGGCGATCTGCTCGACATAGTTGAGGTTGTTCATCTTGTTGATGCGGTCGATGAAGATCACGCCCGGCTCGGCATAGTCATAGGTAGCACGCATGATCTTGTTCCACAGATCACGGGCGTTCAGCGTGTGATAGACCTTGTCGCCGTATTTCAGATCCCACGGACCGTCGGCCTTCACGGCCTCCATGAACGCGTCGGTCACCAGCACGGACAGGTTGAACATCCTCAGCCGCGCCGAATCCTGCTTGGCGGTGATGAAGCTCTCGATATCGGGGTGATCGCAGCGCATCGTCGCCATCATGGCGCCGCGCCGCGAGCCCGCCGACATGATCGTGCGGCACATCGCATCCCAGACATCCATGAAGCTCAGCGGGCCGGAGGCGTCGGCGGCAACGCCCTTCACCTCGGCCCCGCGCGGGCGGATGGTGGAGAAGTCGTAGCCGATTCCCCCGCCCTGCTGCATCGTCAGCGCGGCTTCCTTCAGCATGTCGAAGATGCCGCCCATGTTGTCAGGGATCGTTCCCATGACGAAGCAGTTGAACAGCGTCACCGCGCGGCCGGTGCCGGCACCTGCCGCGATCCGGCCTGCGGGGAGATATTTGAAATCTTCCAGCGCGCCGTAGAATTTCTCTTCCCATTTCGCGGGCTTATCCTCGACCTCGGCCAAGGCGCGCGCGATCCGGCGCCAGCTATCCTCAACGGTCGCGTCGATCGGGGTCCCGTCCTGTTCCTTCAGACGGTATTTCATGTCCCAGATCTGTTCGGCAATCGGGGCGGCAAAACGGCTCATGAGGTCCTCGCTGGCAGCAGTTCGAGTGAGGTAAAAATCGAGCGCCCCCTCCGCATATCGTGCGTCGGGGGCGGGCTGACACTATACCTAAGGCCTCTTCGCATGACCAGACGCAAATCGGACATTGCCGTCGCGGGAGCGAAAACCTAATTAAGGGGCATGGGTGACAAAGTGGTGAATCTGATCAAGCTATGCGTCGGCGCCGAGAAGGTCGAAGACCTGATCGCGTGGCAGGCCAGCCGTTACGGCAAGGGTCCGGCCATGCATGTCACACGCATGTGGCCGAAACGCGCGGATGAGATCCTGAACGGCGGGTCGCTATACTGGGTCTTCAAGGGCGCGGTGCTGGCACGTCAACGCATTCTGGAACTGTCCGAAGTGATGGGCGCGGACGGGATCGCGCGCTGCGCCATCGTGCTCGACCGCGAGGTCGTCCGCACCGAGGCGCTGATGCGCCGCCCCTTCCAGGGCTGGCGTTACCTCAGCCCCGAGGATGCGCCCCGCGATCTGCCCAAAGGCCGCGCCCGCGAAGAGGCCCTGCCCCGCGAGCTTGCCGTGGCGCTGTCGGAAATCGGCCTGCGTTAAGCGGCGAGCCAGCTTTCCGCCTCTGCCTGCGCGGTGAAGATGCGAAATGCGCCGCCCTCGCCCTGCATGCTCGCCTCGGAGCGCATATCCTCCGGCACAACCAGCGCGCAGCGCCCGGCCTGACCGTCTTCGCAGCTTTGGCGCAGCCCGCCGATCAGTTCCGCCATGTAGCCATCGAAGCGCGGCGCGACGACGACCATCATCCGATCCGCAGACCCGACGAGGCGCATCGCCTCGGTCACATCATGTTTAAGAACGGTGCCGGAGGCGATCAGACCGACCACGCCTTCGGGGCTATTTTCCATCGAGTCGATCATCGTGGAATTCCTTTGTTCGAACGTCAGACGGCGGGGCGCTACACCCCGCCTTCAAGCCGAACGGACAGATGTTCGCCCCGGTTCCGCCCGGAGGCGGCACCGTCAACGAAGCTTGATCTAGCCGCGCAGCGATTGCACCCGCGCGACGAGCTGCCGGGTGGAGCCGTCCTTGCCCTCGCCTGCATCCTCGCCCTTCAGCACCGGAGCGAGCGCGAGCGCCAGCTCCTTGCCCAGTTCCACGCCCCACTGGTCGAAGCTGTTGATGCCGAGGATCACGCCCTCGACGAATACGCGATGCTCGTAAAGCGCGACGATCCCGCCGAAGACCTCCGGCGTGAGCTTCGGATAAAGCAGCGTGGTCGACGGCCGCGAGCCCGGGAAGACGCGGTGCCGCGCCTGACGGTCCAACTCGTCGCCCTCGAAGCCCTTCTTGCGCATGATCTCAGTCGCTTCAGCCAGCGAGCGCCCGCGCATCAGCGCCTCGGATTGCGCCAGACAGTTGGCCACGAGCAGCGTATGTTGATGCGCCAGATCGGGCTCGTGCCCCTCGGCTGCGACCATGAATTCGCACGGAATGACCCGCGTGCCCTGGTGGATCAGCTGATAGAACGCGTGCTGGCCGTTGGTGCCGGGCTCGCCCCAGACGACGGGGCCGGAATTGTAGGGCAGGTCCTTGCCATCCATGCTGACGCGCTTGCCGTTGCTCTCCATCTCCAACTGCTGGAGATAGGCCGGCAGACGCGCAAGCCGTTGATCATAGGGCAGAACCGCGCGGGTCGCGTAGTCGCAGAATTGGTTGTGCCAGATGCCGACAAGCGCCAGCAGCACTGGCAGGTTGTCCTTGAACTCAGCGTCGCGGAAATGCGCGTCCATCGTGGCGGCGCCCTTGAGGAACCCCGCGAAACCCTCCGGCCCGATCGCGATCATCAGCGACAGCCCGATCGGCCCCCACATCGAATAACGCCCGCCGACCCAATCGGCGAAGCCGAAGACGCGAGCCTGATCGATCCCGAAGGCGGCGGTCTTCTCAGCCGAGGTCGAGAGCGCCGCGAATTGCTGCGCCGGATCCGCGACCTTCTCGGCCATCCACCGCTTCGCGGTCTCCGCATTGGTCATCGTCTCGATCGTGGTGAAGGTCTTCGAGGCGACGATCACCAGCGTCGTTTCCGGGTTCAGACCGGCCAGCGTGTCATGGATATGCGCCCCGTCCACGTTGGAGACGAAATGGCAGCGCGGCCCGTCGTGATAGGGCGCAAGCGCCAGCGTCGCCATCGCCGGGCCCAGATCCGAGCCGCCGATGCCGATATTCACCACATCGGTGATCTTGCCGCCCTGCCCCGTGAACTTGCCCTCGCGGACATCGCGCGCAAACGCTTCCATCCGGGCATAGGTCGCGCGGACCTCGGGCATGACGTTCTCGCCATCGACGAACACGTCCGTGTCGAGATTGCGCAGCGCGGTATGCAGCACCGCGCGACCCTCGGTGTCGTTGATCTTCTCACCGGTGAACATCGCCTCGGCGCGGGCCGCGACCTCCTTCTCCTCGGCCAGCTTCACCAGCAGATCGAGCGTCTCCGCATCGATATTGGTCTTAGAGAAATCGAACAGAAACGGCCCGGTTTCGCGGCTGAACCCCGCAGCGCGATTACCCTTTTCGAACAATTCTCCGATTTCGCGGGATTGTACGGATTGCGCCTTGTCGAGGAGGTCTTGCCAGATGGTCATCGCTTGCTCTGCCCAGTTATTCAGCCCAGTGAACGGTCGCGTCCTTGAGAACGGCGCGCACCGGCGCCTGTTCCACGGGGAGCCTCTCGGCCGCTTCGATCGCCGCGCGCTTCTCCGCGCCGGTGATCAGGATATGCGTATACATCGCGTCGCGTAGCACGGGCGCGGACAGGGTGATACGCGGCTCGCCCGCAGCTTCGGCCCGCATCGGCAGCAGGATCGGCGCATCGTTCGACAGCGCCTCTTTCAGCCGGTCGGCACCCGGGAACAGGCTCGCCGTGTGCATATCCGCACCCATGCCCAGAAGCAGGACGGAGATCGGCAGATGCGGCGCGATGCCTTCGGCCAGTTCTTCCATCTTGTCCTCGGGACGTTCCGCCTCGGCATAGAGCGGTACAAGCGTCGCCGCTGCCGCCCGACCCCTCAGGAGCCGCGCACGGATCAGACGCGTGTTCGAACGCTCCGAGCTCTCGGGCACCCAACGCTCGTCATTGAGGAGCACCGCGACCTTCGACCAGTCCAGATCAATGTCGGAAAGGATGTCGAAGATCGGTCCCGGCGTGGAGCCGCCGGGCACCGACAAGGTCGCGCGGCCCTCGTTGTTGATCGACGCGCGCAACTGGCTCGCGATGCGGTCCGCAAGCCCCATCATCAGCATCTCGCGATCGGGATAACTCTCAAAATTCATTCACGAATCTCCCGCCAGCGGCGTCCGTCGCGATGCATCAGCATCAGCGCGTCATCCGGCCCCGACGCGCCGCTGTCATAGGTTTGAGGTTTGTCGCCACGCGCCTCCCAACCCTCGATGATCGGGTCGGTCCAGGCCCAGGCCGCCTCGACCTCGTCACCGCGCATGAACAGCGTCTGGTTGCCCCGGATCACATCCATGATCAGGCGTTCATAGGCGTCGGTGATGTCGGCCTCCTCGCCCAGAGCGTCCGCGAAGGACATGTCGAGCGGCACCTGCACGAGGCGCATCCCGCCCGGCCCCGGCTCCTTGATCATCATCTTCAGGTTCATGCCCTCATTGGGCTGCAGCCGGATCACGAGCACGTTCTCGCGCCACTCGCCCTCGGCGTCGTCGAAGATCTGGTGCGGCGGCTCCTTGAAGGTGATCGCGATCTCGGAAGTGCGCGCGCGCAGCCGCTTGCCGGTGCGCAGATAGAAGGGCGTGTTCACCCAGCGCCAGTTCGCGACATGGCATTTCATCGCGATATAGCTCTCGGTCGTCGACTCCGGGTCCTCGGCATCTTCGAGATAGCCGGGCGCATCCTTGCTGGCCGCGTATTGACCGCGCACGATATCGGCAGGCTGGACGGGCTGGAGCGCGCGGATCACCTTGAGCTTCTCGTCGCGCACCGCATCGGGATCGAAGTGATAGGGCGGCTCCATCGCGATCAGGCACAGAAGCTGCATCATGTGGTTTTGCACCATGTCACGCATCGCGCCCGACTTGTCATAATACGACCCGCGACCGCCGACGCCCACCGTTTCAGCCACGGTGATTTGCACATGATCAACAAATTGGCTGTTCCAGAGCGGCTCGAACAGGATGTTGGCGAAGCGCACCGCCATCAGGTTCTGCACGGTCTCTTTGCCGAGGTAATGGTCGATCCGGTAGATCTGCGTCTCGTCGAAATACTCCGCCAGCGCCGCGTTGAGCGCTTTGGCCGAGGCGAGGTCGCGCCCGAAAGGTTTCTCGACCACGATCCGCGCCTCCGGACCCGCGATACCGCGCGTGTGGAGTCGCTCGGCCAGATCGCCGAACAGCGCCGGAGCCACCGAGAAGTAGAACGCATTGACGGTGTCGTCGCGGACTTTCGACTTCAGATCGTCCCAGCCACCATCGCCTTTCGCGTCGATCGCGACATAGTCGAGCATCGGCAGGAAGCCGTCCAGCGCGCCTTCGTCGTCGCATTTATTGCCGCCGAATTCGGCGATCGCGGCGCGGGTCTGGTCGCGGAACTCCTCGGGGGTCATCTCCGAGCGGGCAGCCCCGATGATGGTGGACCCATCAGGGATTTGCCCCGCGCAATAGCGGCGAAACAGGCCGGGGAGAATTTTGCGATTGGCGAGGTCGCCAGTGGCGCCGAAAATCACCAGGTCGAAACGATCGACGGGAATGACGCGCGAAACCATGGGCTGCTCCGTGTTTGGGGTCCGTTAGCGCTAACGACCCCCTTTTACTCACCTTACCTGAACAAGTCTAGCATGGGAGCGACACGAGACAACGCGAGGGCGCGGATTAAGCGCTCTCACGCGAAAGAAATGCCTCAAGCGCCTGAATTTCCGGCACGATTTCTTCGGCCATACCATCTGCGAAAGTCATGAAATCGGCGCGCGTTTCGGGCGGAACGGACAGAAGGACCGGAAAATCGGAGGCCATTGCCTGCGCGATCAGGTCGCGACACCCGCGCCCTGCGGCCTCCTGTTTGCCGAATTTGTTGAGGATCACGATGGCACCCGGCTGCGCCATCTCAAGCGCATGACCGACCTGCGCGACGACCTCTTCGAGCGCGCCTGCATCGAGCGAACAGGCCCCCGCGCCCTGCCCCAGATCCTGCGAGATCGTGCGGGTTTCGCCCTCGGGCAAAAGGCGCAGATGCATTTCGCACTCGAAGCGCTGCGGCACCTCGGCGCGCACCATGCCGATCACGTCGCGCCCCTGCGACAGCAGCCTGTCGGCGAGCTGGGCAAGGAGCTTGTCGGCCGCGCCGCGCTCTTGGCATGTGATGAACCCGATCATTGCGCCTGTTTGGCGAGGCTTTCGCGGGCGGTCAAGGGGCGACACCCGGACAGGCAGCGCGAGATCACGCCGCCAGTGCCTTGCCGAAGCGCGGCAGACGCGCGCGTTTCATCAGCGCCCGGATCGGCTGCGGCTCGCCCGACAGGCGCTCGGCTTCGGAACGGACGGCCTCGGTGATGGTGCGCATCTGCTCGGGATGCTCGGACAGAAGCCGCCAGAGGAAGCCGTCCGGATCGCGCCGCTCCAGCCCCTCGCCCGCCAAGGTCCCACGCGGAAAATCCTGCGCGTTGAATGTGAGGATCGCATCGGCACTGCCCGCAATCGCCACCGCCAGAACATGGAGGTCATTCTCGTCGGGCAGCACCAGCCGCGCCTCGATCCCCGGCTGAGCGGAAATCTCGGCCTTCGGGAACCCCGCGCGCAAGAGCGCGATCTCGCCGCGCGCGATGGCCTCATCGGCAGGCGCGCGGCGGGCGGCGGCGCGCGCCCATTCCTCGAGGATGCGCGCCGACCAGAGCGGACGGTAGAGCCCCGCCTTCGCCGCCCCGATCAAGATCTCGCGCAGCACCGTCGGATAGAGCACGCAGGCATCGAGCACGACCCGCATCAGTCGAGCCGGAAGAACAGGGATTTCAGATAGCCCGATTCCGCTAGCTGCGGCAGCATCGGGTGATCGGGCCCGGCATAGCCGGTATGGATCAGCTGCGCCGACCGCCCTGCCTTGCCGATGCCGCGCGTGCAGGCTGCGCGGAATTGCGACAGATCGGCGGCATGCGAGCAGGAGCACAGCACCAGATAGCCGCCCGGCTCGACCAGCGGCGCGGCCATCCGAGCGATCCGCTCATAGGCGCGCAGCCCCGCCTGCAGTGCGGGCTTGGCGGGCGCGAAGGCGGGCGGATCGCAGATCACCAGATCGAAACGCTCCCCTTCCCGGCTCAAAGCGTCGAGCGTGTCGAAGGCATCGCCCTGCCGCGTGGCGAACCGGTCCGCCATGCCCATCGCGGCCGCACCCTTGGTCGCAAGATCCAGCGCCGGAGCCGAGGCATCGACCGACAGCGCCGAGGTCGCACCACCTGCCAGCGCGGCCAGCGCGAAGCCGCCCACATGGGAGAAGACGTCGAGGACTCGCGCGCCCTCCGCCAGCCGTGCGGCGAAAGCATGGTTCGGGCGCTGATCGTAGAACAGCCCCGTCTTCTGCCCGCCCAGCAGATCGGCGAGATAGATCGCGCCATTCATCGGCACCTCGACCGGCGCCTCGATCCCGCCGCGCAAGGTGAGCATTTCCTCGTCCAGCCCTTCGAGTGCGCGCGCGCGCCCTGCCGCGTTCTTGATGATCGTCGTGACGCCCGTCACCTCGGCCAGCGCGGCCTCGAGATCGGCGATCATCACCTCCGACCATGCCGCATTCGGCTGGATCACCGCCGCATCGCCGAAGCGGTCGATGATGACGCCGGGCAGCCCGTCCGCCTCGGCATGGACCAGACGATAGAACGGCGCATCGAAAAGCCGCGCCCGCATCTCCAGCGCGCGGGACAGCTTCGCGGCGATCCAGTCGCGGTCGATCACCGCCTCCGCGTCGCGGCTCATCACCCGGCCGATGATCTTCGAGTTCGGGTTGACCGTCACCGTCGCGAGCGGACGGCGCTCGCCATCCTCCAGCGTCGCGATCGTGCCGGGCGCGATCGCCTTGGTGCGCCGGTCGGTCACCAGCTCATCGGCATAGACCCAAGGAAAGCCGTGGCGGATCGCGCGGGCCTCGGCCTTCGGGCGCAGCCGAACGGTCGGGCGGGTGGCGGTGTCTTCGGACTGGCTCATCGGATGCTCCTTGCGCGCGCTGTCTCAAGCGCCGCCTTCCTAGCGCCAAGCGACCCGGCGCGAAAGCCCTCGCGCTTGCCGCATCCCCGCTCTGCCCCAGATAATCCGCAAAGGGAACGGGTTGCGACGTTAGCGCTAACATGATAGCGAAGAAGCGACCGCGATCCGCGCCCGCTGCGCGAGCGGCCCGCAAGGGCTGCATGTTCCGCATGAGATGCATAGCAAGGAAAGGCCCCGCCGATGACCCTCGATGCCACAATCGCCCGTGTGACCGACCGAATCCGCGCCCGCTCCGAAGGCCCGCGCGGCGACTATCTTGCCCGGATGCAGGCGGCTGCCGATGCAGGCCCCGCCCGCGCGCATCTCAGCTGCGGCAATCAGGCCCACGCCTATGCGGCCATGGGCGAGGACAAAGACACGCTCGCCGGTGATCGCGCCCCCAATGTGGGCATCGTCACCGCCTATAACGACATGCTCTCGGCGCACCAGCCTTTCGAGACCTTCCCGCAGACGATCAAGACGGCGCTGCGCGAAGTCGGCGCCACCGCACAGGTCGCGGGCGGCGTTCCTGCGATGTGCGACGGGGTTACGCAGGGCCAGCCGGGGATGGACCTGTCGCTCTTCTCGCGTGACGTGATCGCGATGGCGGCGGCGGTCTCGCTGAGCCACAACACCTTCGACGCGGCGCTCTACATGGGCGTCTGCGACAAGATCGTGCCCGGCCTGATCATGGCGGCGGCGACCTTCGGGCATATCCCGGCGATCTTCATCCCCGCCGGGCCGATGACCACCGGGCTGCCCAATGACGAGAAAGCCAAGGTGCGCCAGCAATTCGCCGCGGGCGAAGTTGGCCGCGATGCGCTCATGGCCGCCGAGATGGCCTCCTATCACGGCCCGGGCACCTGCACCTTCTACGGCACCGCGAACACCAACCAGATGCTGATGGAGTTCATGGGGCTGCACCTTCCGGGCGCGTCCTTCGTGAACCCGAACACGCCGCTGCGCGAGGCACTGACGGTGGCAGGCGCGAAACGCGCCGCCGAGATCACCGCGCTTGGCAACGACTACCGCCCGGCCTCGGAAGTGCTCGACGAGAAAGCCTTCGTGAACGGCATGGTCGGCCTGATGGCGACGGGTGGCTCGACCAACCATGTCCTGCACCTGCCCGCGATGGCACGCGCCGCCGGGATCGTGCTCGATCTGGAAGATTTCGACGAGATTTCCTCGGTCGTGCCGCTGATGGCGAAGGTCTATCCGAACGGCCTCGCCGACGTGAACCACTTCCATGCGGCGGGCGGGCTGCAATTCATGATCCGTCATCTGCTGGAGGCGGGCCTGCTGCACGAGGACGCCAAGACTGTCGCGGGCGACGGCCTCACCCGCTACACGCAGGAGCCGAAGATCACCGAGGGCGGTCTGATCTGGGAAGAGTCCGACCCCGAGAGCCAGAACGAGAAAATCCTACGCAAGCCCGCCGATCCGTTCCAGAAAACCGGCGGCCTCAAGCAGCTCGAAGGCAATCTCGGGCGTGGCGTGATCAAGGTCTCCGCCGTCAAGCCCGAGCGCCATGTGATCGAAGCGCCGGTCCGCGTCTTCAAGGAGCAGCACGAGGTGAAGGACGCCTTCAAGAACGGTGAGTTCACCTCCGACACGATCGTGGTCGTGCGCTTCCAGGGGCCGAAGGCGAACGGGATGCCGGAGCTGCACTCGCTGACCCCGACCCTCGCCGTGCTGCAGGATCGCGGGCTGAAAGTGGCGCTGGTCACCGATGGCCGGATGTCGGGCGCCTCGGGCAAGGTCCCGGCGGCGATCCATGTCTCGCCGGAGGCCGCCGATGGCGGACCGCTTGCGAAGCTGCAGGACGGCGATATGGTGCGGCTCGACGCGACGACGGGCGAGCTGACCTGCCTGACCGAAGGTTTCGAGAGCCGCACGCCGGTCGTGCCCGACCTCAGCGGCAACCAGTTCGGCCTCGGCCGCGAGCTGTTCGGCGCCTTCCGCACCCATGTCGGCCCGTCCACCAAAGGCGCCTCCGTGGTGCTGTGAGTTTTCTTGCCTCCGGCGGGGATATTTGTACCAAGGCGAAGACAGGGTTCTGCTTTCGGCTTGGCGATAAATATCCCCCGCGGAGCGTCCTGCCCTCTCCGCCCAAGCGGGCGGCCCAGACTGGAGTGATCCGATGACCCCGAGTGAACAATCCGCATCCGCCCGCAAGATCTGCGAACTGGCCCCGATCGTGCCGGTGATCGTGGTGAAGGATGTGGCCCATGCCGCCCCTCTTGCCAAGGCGCTCGTCGCGGGCGGCCTGCCTGCGCTGGAAGTGACCCTGCGCACGCCCTGCGCGCTCGACGCGATCCGTGCGATGGCCGATGTCGAAGGCGGCGTGGTCGGCGCGGGCACGCTGCTGACCCCGGCCGATGTGAAAGCCGCGAAAGCCGCGGGCGCGAAATTCGGCGTCTCGCCCGGCGCGACCGAAACGCTGGTGAAAGCCTGCGAAGACGAAGGCCTGCCGCTTCTGCCCGGTGCCGCCACCGCGTCGGAAGTGATGAAGCTTCTGGAGATGGGTTACGACGTGCTGAAGTTCTTCCCGGCGGAAGCCTCGGGCGGCGCGCCTGCGCTGAAGGCGATCGGCGCCCCGATCCCACAGGTCAGCTTCTGCCCGACAGGCGGCGTCAGCATGAAAAACGCCAATGATTACCTGAGCCTGCCGAACGTTCTTTGCGCGGGCGGCTCCTGGGTCGCGCCCGATGCGATGGTGCAATCGGGCGACTGGGCCGGGATCGAAGCGCTTGCGCGCGAGGCGGCGGCGCTGCCGCGCTAACCACCCTGCTAGGGACGACGTGCCCGCCAGCCGCCCCGCCGCATCGGCGGGCCGCTCTCGCGGGTCAGACCTTCCTCGAGCACCCGGGTCATCGGGTGCTCGGGCGGCGCTTGATAGGCCGCGAGCACGGTGCGCATCGCTTCGTTCGCATCCATCCCGGGGTCAAGGCTCAGCGCCCAATCCATGAAGATCGAGCGGCACTCTTCCGTGGTGATTCCGTCGATCTTGAAGCTCTCGCGGATCAGTCCTTTCGGGTCCGCCTCGCTCAATTCCATCAGTTTGCGCGCCATTCAGCCCTCCAGAGCCCTGTCCACGATGGCGGCCGTCTCGGTCGTGACCTCGTTCAGACGCGCCGCCAGAGCATCGAGATCATCCAGCCCCGTCTCGCGCAACAGGAAAGCGCGGCCGCCCTCCCCGATCGCCGCCATATCCAGGCGTTTTTCGCTCAGCAAGCGCCCGCCTGCCTGTAGCCGCCAGAGGAAGCGATAGGCGGTGGCGAGCTGCTCGCCCTCCTCGCGCGTCACGAATCCGCCACGCGGCCCCGCGCGCAGCTGTGCCTCGACCTTGCGCGCCGGGACGCCCGCGCGGAGCGCGAAGCTTTGCGCCAGAAGCTCGATATCCTGCAGCCGTCCGGGGCCGACCTTCGCCTCCCAATCGCCATCGGGAGCCTTGGCCGCGAAGATCCGGGCGCGCATCTGCGCCAGCTCGTGGAGCACCGCGTCTCCGCCGCCTTTCGCCTCCAGAACCTTCAGGCGGATCGCCTCGACCCAGTCGGCCAGATCGGCGGATCCCGCGACGGGCCGCGCGCGGGTCAGCGCCAGATGCTCCCAGGTCCAGGCCTCCTCCATCTGATAGCTTTCGAAGCTTTGCACTGAGGTCGCGACGGGCCCTTGTCGCCCCGAAGGCCGCAACCGCATATCAACCTCGTAAAGCATCCCCTCCGGCATCGGCGCGCTGAGCGCGGTGATCAGGGCCTGCGTGAGCTTCGCGTAGTAAGCCCTTGAGGCGATGGGCTTCTTCCCTTCCGAAAACTCCTGCCCGTCCGCGTCGTAGATCACGATCAGATCGAGATCGGATTGCGCGTTCAGGCGTTGCGCGCCAAGGCTGCCCATCCCCAGAACCACCGCGCCCTTGCCGGGGCACGGCCCGTAGCGACGCGCGAATTCGCCCTGCACGACCGGCCAGAGCGCGCCGAGAACCGCGCCCGCCACATCGGCATATTGGCCCGCGGCCTCTGACGCATCAACGAGGCCGCGCAGATGATGCACGCCGACGCGGAACTTCCATTCCTTGGCCCAGCGCCGCGCCGCGATCAAAGCCGCCTCGTAATCGCCCGCCCGCTCCAGCAGCCGCGCAAGATCGGCCTCAAGGGTTGGCTTGCCCGGCCAAGGTGCGAAGAACGAGCCGCCCAGAACCGCGTCCAGCACCCCGGCATTGCGCGAGAGATAACTCGCCAGCCCCGGCGCCGTGGCGCAGATATCGACGATCAGATCGACGAGCTGGGGATTGGCCTCGAAGAGAGAGAACAACTGCACCCCGGCGGGCAGCCCCTTGAGGAAGCCGTCGAATTGGGTCAGCGCCTCCTCCATATTTGCCGCCCGGCGCATCCGGTCGAGCAGTTCCGGCTCCAGCCGCTTGAAGATCGCGCGCCCGCGTTCGGATCGCAGCGCCGGATAGCCCGTCCAGCCCTCGACGATCTCGCGCGCGGCTTCGCTCAGCTCGGGACGCTCGGCGGCGGCATCGGGGGCGAAGAACTCATTCGTCAGCCCTTCCACACGCTCCAGCCGGTCGCGCAGCCGGTCGCGCCAGCGCGCCACATCCCCCTCGCCCATCATCGCGGCGATACGCGCGAGCCCCTCTTCGTTGCCGGGCAGGATCTGGGTCTGGGCGTCGCCCACCATCTGCAGACGGTGCTCGATCTCGCGATGCTCGCGGTAATGATCGATCAACTCTTCCGCCGCATCCTCGGGCACCCAAGTCTTCGCCGCGAGCGCGCGCAGCCCGCCCACGGTGGTCCGGTCGCGCAGGCTCTCGTCGCGCCCGCCTGCGATCAGTTGCCGGGTCTGGGTGAAGAACTCGATCTCGCGGATACCGCCCTGGCCGAGCTTGATATTGTGGCCCGCCACCTCGATCGGGCCGTGCAGCCCCTTATGCTCGCGGATGCGCAGGCGCATGTCGTGGGCGTCCTGAATGGCCGCGAAATCGAGGTGCTTGCGCCAGACGAAGGGCCGCAGCCGTTCGAGGAACTGCTCGCCCGCCGCGATGTCACCCGCGCAGGGACGCGCCTTGATATAGGCCGCGCGCTCCCATGTGCGGCCCTCGGCCTCGTAATAGAGCTCCGCCGCCCCCATTGAGATACAGACCGGCGTGACGGCGGCATCGGGGCGCAGACGCAGATCGGTGCGAAAGACATAGCCCTCGGCGGTGCGGTCGTTGAGCATCGCCGCCATCTTGCGCGTCGCCCGGATCAGCGCGCTGCGCGCCTCCATCGCATCGTCAGGCTCGTAGCGGCTTTCATCGAAGAGGCAGATCAGGTCGATATCGGAGGAGTAGTTCAGCTCCCCCGCCCCCATCTTGCCCATCGCGAGCGCGACCATCCCGGCGGCATTCTCTATATCATCGTTGGTCGCCCCGGGGATTTTGCCGCGGCGGATTTCCTCGGCCACCAGCCGCTTCATCGCAAGATCGACCGCAATATCGGCAAGCCGCGTCAAGGCGCCGGTCACTTCTTCGAGACACCAGACACCGCCCAGATCGGCAAGCCCGGCCAGCAGCGCGACGCGACGCTTCGCCCGACGCAGCTCTGACGGCAGATCGCCAAGACTGATGGGTGTGATCCGCGCGAACTCTTCGGCCAGCGCCGCTTCGGGATTGCCCGAAATCGCAGGACGCAGCCACTCGGCCTCTTTCTCCATCAGGCCTTTGAGATAAGGGCTGCACCCTGCCGTCCCCCCGAGCAATTCGCGCAACTCCGGCGCGAGATCGGAGAACAACTCTTCGGCTTCGGCGGCGCGGTCGCGCTCGAAAGGCAGGGGCGAACGGGTGAGACGCGAGGCAAACGGCATGGCGCCATGCTTACGCCGCCGAGCGAGCCGGTCAATGGGGATTGCTGTCGCGCAACATCTGGCCATAACTACACCCGCCCGGCGCACCCGCGCCCGATCTCAAATCCTCTGGAGCCTCGCCATGAGCAAATCCCTCAAACGCGTCCGTGCCGCCCTCGAAGCCGCAAGCGTGCCCTTCGAGATCACCGAACCGGGCGAGGCCCGCACCGCCGAGATGGCCGCACAGGCGGTAGGCTGCGAGGTCGACCAGATCGCCAAATCCATCATCTTTCGCGGCGAAGACAGCGGCCATGTCGTGCTGTTCATCACCGCAGGCGGCAACCGGGTGAGCGCCGAGAAGGCAAACGCCGTCGCGGGCCAGCCTTTGGGCAAGGCCGATGCGGCGCTGATCCGGGCGGAGACGGGCTTCGCGATCGGCGGCGTCGCGCCCCTTGGCCATGTCGGCCCGGTGACGGCTTTCCTCGACCCCCGACTGTTCGAATTCGACACCGTTTGGGCTGCAGCAGGCACGCCACGGCATGTTTTCGCCATCGCCCCGGCCGATCTGGAGCGGATCAGCGGCGCGAAACAAGCCGATTTCACCGAATAAAACCAAGCGAATCCGGTGATTTGCGAGAAAAATGTAAAAATCATTTACATACCCCCTTGCAAGAACCGCCCCGACTTCCGATCTTGGGTATGTGAAAGGAATTCACATGCTCAACCCGGAGGTTCAAATGTCCGCCTATTCCACCAACTCCATGCCCGTCGCGGTTGGTAACTGGTTTACCCGCGCCGTTAACTGGATGGATGGGAACGGCCCCGGCGCCTGGATCGCGCTGATGGTGGCCGGTTTCATTTTCGCAGGCCCCCTCGGCCTCGTCATTCTCGCTTTCATCCTGTTCACCGGCCGCTTCGGGCGTCGCTGGCGCACGGGACAGGCGGTTCAAAAACGCAGCTTCGGTTGCTCCGGCGTCGGTGGCGTCCATGTCTCGCGTTCGACCGGCAACGCGGCGTTCGACGCCTACAAGGCCGACACGCTCGACCGACTGCAGCGCGAACAGCAGGAATTCGAAGAGTTCCTCGGCCGTCTGCGCGAAGCCCGCGACAAGGCAGAGTTCGACCAGTACATGGAAGAGCGCGCCAAGGAAGCGGCTCAGTCAGAGGACACCTCCGAGGACGCGAAAGCCTAACCATATAGACAGTTCGCAATGCGATTTCGGCGCCCCGGTTGACGTAACCGGGGCGCTTTCTATGTCATCAACATGAAACACTTGGCGGGTGCGCGCTCCTTTGCTAGCCTGCCGCGACCCCTCCCCGACGAGGCTACTAATGCGCCATTCGCTTCCGCTTGCACCGCAGTTCTACGTAACCGCGCCGCAGCCCTGCCCCTATCTGGACGGCAGGTCGGAGCGGAAATTGTTCACCGCATTGCAGGGGGAGTCGGCCGAGAAGCTGAACAATGCGCTGTCGCGGCAAGGCTTCCGCCGCTCGCAGAATGTGCTCTATCGGCCCTCTTGTGCAGATTGCACCGCCTGCCTTTCGGCGCGCATCCGGGTCGCCGATTTCAAACTGTCGAAATCGCAGCGCCGGGTGCTGAAGAAAAACGGCGACCTAAAGCGTACCGCGACCTCGCCCTGGGCGACGGAAGAGCAATTCGCACTGTTCCGCCGCTATCTCGATGCGCGCCACGCCGATGGCGGCATGGCTGACATGGACATCTTCGAATTCGCCGCGATGATCGAGGAGACGCCCGTGAAGTCGCGCGTGATCGAATATCGCGAGACCGCCGCCACGCCAGACAGCATGCGCGCCCTGATCGCGACCTGCCTGACCGATGTGCTCGATGACGGGCTGTCGATGGTTTATTCCTTCTACGAGCCCGAGCGGATCCGCGACTCCCTCGGCACCTACCTGATCCTCGACCATGTCGAGATCGCGCAACGCGTGGGCCTACCCTACGTCTATCTGGGCTATTGGGTACCCGGCTCGCCGAAGATGAACTACAAGGCGAACTTCTCCGCGCTCGAGATCTACAAGGGCGGGCAGTGGACCGATCTCGGCGATCCGGCCACGCACGAGACCGAGACTCATCCGCTTTCCGTGCCGCCCATCGCGGAACAGGTCGCCCGGATTCAACTCCCCGATACACGCAATAGTTGAGCAACACCCAGCTACGGACGTCGCTCTCGCAGGCAATTGCCCAACCGTTCGGCAGACGCCGGTTGTCAACTCATTTTTTTAAAACTTTTCCGTGACTTCCGTCGATTACGCGCGCGTGAACTCTGGACACTCCCGGCCCGTGGTGAAACGGTCCCGACAGACCCGCCGCGGAGGACACGAGGCGGGCGGCGAGGACCGGCCTCGCACAACGGAGCAATAATGGGAGGATCCTAAATGGACCGTCGTTCCTTTCTGACGAAAGCCGCGCTGGGCAGCGCGGCCGCGAGCACGCTGGCAGCCCCCGCGATCGCGCAGAGCAACCCGCAAATCACCTGGCGTCTCGCCTCGTCCTTCCCGAAGTCGCTCGACACGATCTATGGCGGCGCGGAAGTGATGTCGAAGATGGTCGAGGAAGCCTCGGACGGTAACTTCAAGATTCAGGTCTTCGCGGCTGGCGAGATCGTTCCCGGCCTTCAGGTCGCCGATGCGGTGATGAACGGCACGGTCGAAGCCTGCCACACCGTCGGCTACTACTTCTGGGGCAAGGATCCGACCTGGGCGCTCGGCGCGGCCGTGCCCTTCTCGCTCAACGCACGCGGCATGAACGCATGGCACTACCACGGCGGCGGCATCGAGCTCTATAACGAGTTCCTCGGCAAGCAGGGCCTCTACGGTCTGCCGGGCGGCAACACCGGCGCACAGATGGGCGGCTGGTTCCGCAAGGAGATCTCGACGGTCGAAGACCTCAAGGGCCTCAAGATGCGTGTCGGCGGTTTCGCGGGCAAGGTGATGGAAAAGCTCGGCCTCGTGCCGCAGCAGATCGCCGGCGGCGACATCTACCCGGCGCTGGAAAAAGGCACGATCGACGCGACCGAATGGGTCGGCCCCTATGACGACGAGAAACTCGGCTTCTACAAAGTCGCGCCCTACTACTACTACCCCGGCTGGTGGGAAGGTGGCCCGACGGTCCACTTCATGTTCTCGAAAGAGAAGATGGAAAGCCTGCCGAAACAGTATCAGCAGCTCCTGCACACCGCCTCGCAGGCGGCCGATGCGGACATGCTGCAGAAATACGACATGAAGAACCCGAAGGCGCTCAAGACGCTGGTCGCCAACGGCACCCAACTGCGCGCCTTCTCCCCCGAGATCATGCAGGCCTGCTTCAAGGCAGCCAACGAGGTCTATTCGGAGATGGAGGCGAACAACGCCGAATTCGCGAAGATCTGGGGTTCGATCAAGGACTTCCGCAAGGACTGGTTCACCTGGGAACAGCTGGCCGAGTTCAACTACGACTACTTCATGATGAGCGAAGCCAACAAAGGCGAGCTGTAAGCCGCCCAAACTGGTCAAGCCAGCGAACCGAAGCCCCGGCGCAACCTGCGCCGGGGCTTTTTCTATGCCCTGACGACCGAAGATTCCCAACGGATATTCTGCGCCTGCATTGCCACACTGCAGCAAGCTTTCGAAACTGTGACCATATGCGACATAAAATTACTTGCAGGTCGGCTTACACGCGGAACCGGTCAAGTATTGTGACCGCAATGCCCGCACCGGAGGGAACGCAATAAATGGAGCGGTGTGGTCAGAAAAATTGACAGACATCCACGACTTGGGAGGATACCATATGGATCGTCGTTCTTTCCTGCGCAAAGGTGCGCTTGGCGGGGCAGCCGCAGCTGCTGGTAGCGCACTCGCCGCACCGGCTATCGCGCAAGAAACCCCTACCGTGACGTGGCGCTTGACCTCGTCCTTCCCGAAATCGCTCGACACGATCTACGGCGCCGCCGAGACGATGGCGAACTACGTCAAGGGCATGACCGACGGGAAATTCAACATTCAGGTCTTCGCGGCGGGCGAAATCGTCCCCGGCCTGCAAGCAATGGACTCGGTGTCGAACGGCACCGTCGAGGCCTGCCACACCGCCTCCTACTACTACTGGGGTAAAGATCCGACCTTCGCCTTCGCGACCGCAGTGCCGTTCGGCCTGAACATGCGCATGCAGAACGCCTGGTTCTACTATGGCGGCGGCAACGACCTGATGAACGAGTTCTACGCGAACTACAACATCACGGCCTTCCCCTGCGGCAATACCGGCGCCCAGATGGGCGGCTGGTTCCGTAAGGAAATCAACACCGTCGAAGACATGAAGGGCGTGAAAATGCGCATCGGTGGCTTCGGCGGCAAGGTCGTCGAGAAGCTCGGTGTGGTGCCGCAGCAGATCGCGGGTGGTGACATCTACCCGTCGCTCGAGAAAGGCACGATCGACGCCACCGAATGGGTCGGCCCGTACGATGACGAGAAGCTCGGCTTCTACAAGGTCGCGCCCTATTACTACTATCCCGGCTGGTGGGAAGGCGGCGCCTGTCTGCACGCCATGTTCAACAAGAACGCCTATGACCAACTGCCCGAGGCCTACAAGATCGCGCTGACGGCGGCGACGCAGGCGGCGAACTCGGACATGATGGCGTCCTATGACTACAAGAACCCGAGCGCGCTGAAGAAGCTGCTGGGCCAAGGCGCGCAGCTGCGTCCGTTCAGCCAGGAAATCCTGGAAGCCTGCTTCAACGCGGCGAACGAAGTCTATGCCGAGATCAACAGCTCGAACGCTGCGTTCAAGAAGATCTACGACAGCCAGTTCGCATTCCGCAACGACGCCTATGGCTGGTGGCAGCTGTCGGAGTTCAACTTCGACTACTTCATGATGCGCCAGCAGGCTGCGGGCAACCTCAAGCTCTGAGCAGCGTCTCGTATGAATTGAGAAGGCCCCGGGGTTCGCGCCCCGGGGCCTTTTCTATTGGTCTGGTTACAAATCTTACTTCGTCGTGGCGGCGCCAACCGTGGCACCCGCCACGGCGCCAACCGGACCTGCAACCACGAGGCCGCCGACACCGCCGGTGGCTGCACGTTCGGTCGCGTTGTCACCACATGCCGCGAGCGAAACCAGCAGGCCGCCCGCCATCAAGATCGTCGCAATTCGCATCTTCTCGTCCTTTCGATAGCAGCCACAATGCGCGGCTTCCTCAAGGACAAGACGCCGAAACGCCCGCCGCGGTTCCCAAGTACCGCGATTAGCTGGCCGTCAATTCTTGCGCGTCACGACGCCCAGTCCGGCTCCGACGACCGCTCCCACAGGTCCCGCCACCACGAGACCGGCCACGCCGCCCGTCGCCGCGCGCTGTTCCTTGGTCTCGCCGCAGCCCGCCAGCGCAAGCAACGAAACCCCGACAATAACGAAAAGAGGATACCGCATCCCTCGCCCTCCACTCTCTCTCTATAAAAAAGGGGCGGCCCCTGAAGGCCGCCCCGATCTTTCATTTTCCGGTCGATCAGTTGCTGCCCGGTGTGGGAAGCGGAGGCAGCCCGCCCGGAGCCGCGCTTCCCGAGCCCGACCCGCCAGAGGTCGAGCCCCCCAGAGGCGCCAGCGACGGCAGGCCACCGAGGCCGCCCCCGCCCATGCCCGGCATCTGCGGCAGCTTGATCTCGACATCCTTCAGATCCACCTGCGGCCCCTTGTAGTGCATCACCATGGCCGGGAAGGCGATCACGATGGCAATCATCGCAACCTGAATGAACACGAAGGGAATGGCGCCCCAGTAGATCTGCGAGGTCTTCACCGGCTCCATCTTCTTGCCGGTGACCTTGTCGATATAGGGCACCTTGGCCGCGACCGAGCGCAGGTAGAACAGCGCGAAGCCGAATGGCGGGTGCATGAACGAGGTCTGCATGTTCACCCCCAGGATCACCCCGAACCAGATCAGGTCGATCCCCAGTGCCTGCGCGGCAGGCGCCAGAAGCGGCACGATGATGAAGGCCAGTTCGAAGAAATCGAGGAAGAAGGCGAGGAAGAACACCAGGAACGACACCACGATCAGGAAGCCCAACTGGCCACCCGGAAGCGAGGTCAGCAGATGCTCGACCCAGACTTGCCCGTTCACCCCGTAGAAGGTGAGCGAGAAGACCCGCGCGCCCAGCAGGATGAACAGCACGAAAGCCGACAGGCGCGTCGTCGCCGCCAGCGCGTCACGCACGACGGGGAAGGTCAGACGCTTCTTCACCGCCGACAGCACCAGCGCGCCGACCGCGCCCATTGCGCCGCCTTCGGTGGGCGTCGCGACGCCGAGGAAGATCGTGCCCAGCACGAGGAAGATCAGCGCCAGCGGCGGGATCAGCACGATCACCACCTGCTGCGCCAGACGGCTCATCAGGTTGGTTTTGAGCGCCTTGTCCAGCAACGCCACGATATAGATCGCGATCACGGCCACACCGGCTGCGAGGATCTCGGAGTTGTTGACGCTCGACCCGCTCGCCTCGAAATACTTCTCGGCGAACATGAAGATCGCGACCGCACCGGCCAGCGCCACCAGGAGCGACATCACGCCAGAGCCCAGCGTGCGCGCCTCTTTCGGCAGAGCCGGCATCGACTTCGGCTTGATGATCGACATCACGAGCACATAGCCGAGGTAGATGCCGGTCAGCACCATACCGGGGATCAGCGCGCCCTTGTACATGTCGCCCACCGAAACGCCCAGCTGGTCAGCCAGAACGATCAGCACGAGCGAGGGCGGGATGATCTGCGCCAGTGTCCCTGACGCCGCAATGACACCTGTGGCCACCTTCCGATCATAGCCGTAGCGCAACATGATCGGCAGCGAGATCAGGCCCATCGCGATCACTGAGGCCGCAACGACGCCTGTGGTCGCTGCCAGAAGCGCGCCCACGATGATCACCGCATAGGCGAGACCGCCGCGCACCGGGCCGAACAGCTGACCGATCGTGTCGAGGAGATCCTCGGCCATGCCCGATTTCTCGAGCACGATGCCCATGAATGTGAAGAATGGAATGGCAAGTAAGGTCTCGTTCGACAAGACCCCGTAGAACCGTTGCGGCATCGCATTCAACAACGGCCAGTCAAGATTGATCGTCCCGCCGGAGTAACCCGACAGTTCAACGCCGATGACGAAGAACAAAAGACCGTTGGCCGCAAGCGCGAAGGCCGCAGGATAGCCGATCAGCAGGAAGACGATCAGCGAGATGAACATGATCGGGGCCATGTTCTGAGCGATAAGCTCGAGCATTACAGACCCTCCTCTTCGGCGATGGGATCATGGCCGTGATGGCCCGCGCTGTCGGCATGGGGATCGTCGATCAACCCACGCATCACGCCGATCTTCTTGATGATCTCGGACACGCCTTGGAAGAACAGCTGCCAGAAGCCGATCAGCAGCAGGAGCTTGGCCGGCCACAGGATCAGACCGCCCGAATTCGTCGACATCTCGCCCGAATGGATGGAGATCATCACGAAGGGCGTCAGCTTGAACAGCATCAGCACGACGAATGGCATCAGGAAGAAGATATGCCCGAGCAGATCGATCCAGTGCTGCACTTTCCGCGAGAACGCGCCATAGACGATGTCGATGCGGATATGCTCGTTTTGCTTGAGCGTGTAAGCGGCAGCGCCCAGAAACGCCGCGCCGAAAAGATACCATTGCAGTTCCAGCCAAGCGTTCGACGACATGTCGAAGGCTTTGCGCACAATGGCGTTGGTCGCACTCACGAGGACCGACACCAGAATAAGCCACGACACTGCCTTGCCGATGGTCTCGTTTATCCGGTCGATCGCGCGTGAAAGGGCCAGCAAAGCGCCCATCTCACTTCCTCCCTAATTTTGTCCCGAAAGCCTGCGCGAGGCTTTGCCCGTGATTGGCCGAGTGGGCAACAAAGGTCAAGCAATTAAGGCTTCATCTGGTCTGTTCACTTGACCAGATCGGGCAGAAAACGCGGTCTCCGGGGCCGTTCTAGGGGCTGACCAAGCGTCAATATGATCAACTTCCCGCGACTTCCCTTGCGGCAGTCGCCTCGATCGCCTCTTCCGGTTTCTCAAAGTTGCGACTCGCAGGTCGCGGCGCGCAATAATCGGGAAGGAAATTCCGCCGCCCGCGACATTTTATTCAGCGTTTGTGCATTGACGCCCCCAACGCCCGATCCTAATGTCCGCGCAAAGCAGTCCGAAAGGGATCCGCAATGGATGCGATTCTTCTTGTCGTCGTAGGAGCCAAGCGCATGGGCCGGTAACGGTACAACCATGAAGGTTCCCATGCGCCCCCGCCTCAAAGCCGGGGGCTTTTTCTTGGACAGGTGGATGCTTGACAGGTAGCGGTGGGCGGCGTGGCCCTCGCGCAAGGATGGAGTGAGCATATGGCACGGCAGATGACCGGCGCGAAGATGGTGGTTCAGGCGCTGAAGGATCACGGGGTCGAGGTAATTTTCGGCTATCCGGGCGGCGCGGTCCTTCCGATCTATGACGAGATTTTCCAGCAAAACGACATCCGTCACATCCTCGTCCGCCACGAGCAGGCCGCGATCCACATGGCCGAAGGCTATGCGCGCTCGACCGGCAAGCCGGGCGTGGCGCTGGTGACCTCGGGCCCGGGCGCGACCAATGCGGTGACCGGGCTGACCGACGCGCTGATGGACTCGATCCCGCTGATCGTGCTGTCGGGTCAGGTGCCGACCTTCCTCGTGGGCACCGACGGTTTCCAGGAGGCCGACACCGTGGGCATCACGCGGCCCTGCACCAAGCATAACTGGCTGGTGAAGGATCCCGCGAAACTCTCCGAGACGATCCATCAGGCCTTCCACGTGGCGACCTCGGGCCGCCCCGGCCCGGTGCTGATCGACATGCCCAAGGACGTGCAATTCGCGGTGGCCACCTATACCGAGCCGAAAGCCGCGAAGGTCGACCATTACCAGCCGCAGGTGAAGGGCGATCTCGACGCGATCACCAAGCTGGTCGAACTGATCGAGACCGCCGAGAAGCCGGTCTTCTATACCGGCGGCGGCGTGATCAACTCGGGCCCCGCCGCGAGCCAGCTGATGCGCGAACTGGTGGACGCGACCGGCTTCCCGATCACCTCGACCCTGATGGGTCTGGGCGCCTACCCTGCCTCGGGCAAGAATTGGCTCGGCATGCTCGGGATGCACGGCCTCTATGAAGCCAACCTCGCGATGCATGGCTGCGACCTGATGATCAACCTCGGCGCGCGCTTCGACGACCGGATCACCGGCCGCGTGGCGGATTTCTCGCCGAAATCGACCAAGGTGCATGTCGATATCGACGCCTCCTCGATCAACAAGATCATCGCCGTCGACCTGCCGATCCTCGGCGATATCGGCCATGTGCTCGAAGACGTGCTCAAGGTCTGGAAGTCGCGCGGGCGCAAGGTGAACAAGACCGCGATCGAGAAGTGGTGGAAGAAGATCGACGAGTGGAAGAAGGTGAACTGCCTCGCCTACACCAACTCCGAAAAGACGATCAAACCGCAATATGCGCTGCAGCGTCTCGAAGAGCTGACCAAGGGCATGGATCGCTACATCACGACCGAGGTGGGCCAGCACCAGATGTGGGCCGCGCAGTTCCTCGGGTTTGAGGATCCGAACCGCTGGATGACCTCCGGGGGTCTGGGCACGATGGGCTATGGCTTCCCGGCCTCGATCGGCGTGCAGATCGCCCATCCCGAGAGCCTCGTGATCAACGTGGCGGGCGAAGCGAGCTGGCTGATGAACATGCAGGAAATGGGCACCGCGACCCAGTTCCGCGTGCCGGTCAAGCAGTTCATCCTCAATAACGAGCGTCTGGGCATGGTCCGCCAGTGGCAGGAGCTGCTGCATGGCGAGCGCTACTCGCATAGCTGGTCGGAAAGCCTGCCCGATTTCGTGAAGCTCGCCGAGAGCTTCGGCTGGAAGGGGATGCAGGTCTCCGACCCCGCCGATCTCGACGATGCGATCATGGAGATGATCAAGCATGACGGCCCGGTGCTGTTCGACTGCCTCGTGGAGAAGCACGAGAACTGCTTCCCGATGATCCCGTCCGGCAAGCCGCATAACGAGATGCTGCTGGCGGCCGATGCCGATGTCTTCAAGGAAGGCGCGGCGCTGGTGTGAGCGACGCCGGGGGCGCTGCCCCCGGACCCCCGGGATATTTGGACCAAGCCGAAGATCGGGTCCGAACTAGGAAAAGGAGAGAGGCAATGGCCGCTCTGAAGATCAAGAAAGGCTCCTCGAGCCATTCCGCTTACGACCTGCGCGACAGCCACGACCAGATCGAGCGCAGCCATACGCTCGCCGTGATCGTGGATAACGAGGCCGGGGTTCTGGCCCGTGTGATCGGGCTGTTCTCGGGCCGCGGCTACAACATCGACAGCCTGACCGTGGCCGAGGTGGACCATAAGGGCCATCGCAGCCGGATCACCGTCGTCACTCGCGGCACCGAGAACGTGATCGACCAGATCAAGGCGCAGCTGGGCCGGATCGTGCCGGTCCATGAAGTGAAGGACCTCACCGTCGAGGGCTATCCGGTCGAGCGCGAACTGGCGCTGATCAAGGTCGCGGGCACCGGCGACAAGCGCATCGAGGCGCTGCGTCTGGCCGAGATCTTCCGCGCCAATGTCGTCGACTCGACGCTGGAGAGCTTTGTCTTCGAGATCACCGGCACGCCCGAAAAGATCGACGCATTCGCCGATCTGATGCGCCCGCTGGGTCTGGCCGAGGTGGCCCGCACCGGGGTCGCAGCCCTCTCGCGCGGGGCCTGAGCCAGAGCGACATGGCCGAGCCGCATCCCGCCACCGGTCCTGCTCTGGGTGTCGTCATCGTCACCTTTCGGTCCTCGGACGTGATCGCGGCCTGCCTCGCCTCGCTGCGCGCCGCAACGGGCGTGGCGCTGCATGTGGTGGTGGTCGACAATGCCTCGCCCGACGACACGGTCGAGGTGATCCGCGCAGCCGTCCCCGATCTGATGGGAGCTGCGGAGGCGAGTCAGGACGGCATCGCGCTGATCGAGGCGGGGAGCAATGGCGGGTTTGCTGCGGGCGTCAATCTGGGGCTCGCGCGGCTGGCGGCCAATCCCGCGCTCGACCGGTTCTGGCTACTCAACCCCGATTGCGTGGTGCCGCCCGAGACGCCTGCCCTTCTCGCCTCGCATGATACTGGACCGCGAGGTGCCGCGATGATCGCGCATCGGGTGGTCTATGGCGATGATCCGGGCACGATCCAGATCGACGGCGGGGTGATCGACCGGCGCACCGGAATCACCCATAACCTCAATCAGTTCGCTCCCGCCGACAGCCCTGCCCCGGACCCGTCCCAGATCGATTTCGTCACCGGCGCGAGCCTTGTCGCCACCCGCGCCCATCTCGAGCGTGCAGGGCCGATGACAGAAGACTATTTCCTCTATTACGAGGAGGTCGACTGGGCGCTGCGCCGGGGCGATCTGCCGATCTCCTATTGCGAAGGCGCGGTCGTCCATCACGTCGCGGGCACGGCGATCGGCTCGCAGCGGATGGGCTCGGTCGCCTCGCCGTTCTCGCAGTACTTCAAGCATCGCGCGCGGGCGATGTTCCTGCGCCGCCATTTCCCCGCCGGGTTGATCGGCGGTGCGGCGTGGTCGCTGGCGAAAGCCGCGCAGCTGCGGGCCCAGGGGCATGGGGCGGAAGCCGCAGCCCTGTTGCGGGGCTTCTTCGGGATGGCCCCGCCCGCGCCAGTTCTGGCGATGCTCAGCCCGGATGCACGGGCGAAGATCGGGCGTTAATCGCGCCGGCGATGCGTCGGCGCAAACCGCGTGTAGCTGGTGCCGCGCGCCTCAGGCCGTGCCGCATCCTCGGGTTCATCGCCCCCCTCCTTCACCGCCTCGGTCAGCATCCACATGCCCGCGCCGAACAGAAAGAAAGTGAAGGCGTAGATCGACTCCCAGACATAGACGGTGCAGAGCGTGAAGGTCATGCCCGCGAAGGTGAACACCCAGGAGCGGCGGAAATTCTGCATCCGCGTATCGCCGCTGAAATCGCGGAACATCACCTTGAACAGCCCCCAGACGTAGCCACTCGTGACCAGCAGGAAGCCCGGGATGCCATAGCGCACCGCCATCACCAGCCAGAAATTATCCATCGAGCCGGAATACATATACCACGGCCGCACCCAGTCATTCAGCCCGATGCCGAAGATCGGGTTGGCCCAGACATTCTTCAGCCCCCAGTCGAAGATGATCGTGCGCCAATAGGCGGTATGGGCCGAGAAGGTCGCGTAGCTAAGAAACACCATGATCGGCGAGCGGTTCGACAGCAGGTCGACCGTAACATAGGCGAAGGCACACAGCCCCGTCAGCAGCCACCAGCGCCATTCGATCCGCACGAACGTGATGTACCAGCCGATCAGCCCCAGCTGCAGCAGCAGCGAGAGAAGCGCCCCCGAGGAGAGCGCAAGAAAGCCGTTGAGCAGGATCAGTCCGCTCGCCACCACCCGCCAGCCCAGCGACTTGATCCCGTCGAAGGCCACGAAGGCGAAGGCGAAAACGACCGAGCAATAGAGCCCGAAATGGATCGGATGCGCGAAGGGGCCCTGCACCCGCTCCAGCCCCAGGCGCGGCTCCTGAAAGTTGTAGGTGATCGTGCCCATCCCCGGCAGCTTGTCGATCAGCGTCGGGATCAGGGTCGTGCCGGTCTTCGTCTCGTAAAGCGAGAACGGCGTGAGGATCAGCACCGACCAGATCAGCACCTTGCCCAGCGCCGCGAAATCCTCGCGCGAGCGGATATAGGCGCGCCCGATCAGGTAGCCGCCCAGAACCTCCAGCCCGACAGAGCCCGCTTGCTGGATCACCCGGTCTGGGTTGTTCACCGCCAGCGCGACCGACAGCCACAGCGCATGGAACAGGAACAGCCAATCGACAGGCAGTATCCGCCCCGCCCGCCCGCTGAAGACCCGTGCGAAGGCGGGCAGGATGAAGGCCATCAGCACGAGACGGCTTCCGGTGATCGCAAGCGGGCCGAGGTTGAACTTGAAGGGCAGCAGGATCGACAGCACGAACAGCAAGACCGGCCACGGCAATTTCGCGGTCGCGAGCGCGGCGGTCTCTGCGATACGGGTTCGCCCGCCCGCGCGGCTAGTCGGGCGCGCACGTTGCGGAGTGGCACGGCCAATCGCCCCGGCGCGCATCAGCGCATCGCCCCGCTCACCGCCGGGCGGCTCGCAGTCAGGTCCAGCGCCTCAAGCTCGCCATGGAAGCTGCCCTTGCCGAAGGGATTGCCCAGCGCGAGGCCCCAATATTCCATCGGCTTGAGCCGCCCAGACACGGTGCCCTTGCCGATCACCTCATCGCCCGCGAGCACCTCGAACAGGCTATCGTCGGACGCGTAACGGAAGGTGATGTCGTGCCACTTGCCGTCATAGATCGGGACGCGCTTGGTACGCAGGAACAGCCGCTGCCCGCTCTCGGGCCAGAACTCGACCTGGAACGTGCCGCGCCCCGTCACCCGCACGATCAGCGACTGATGCAGGCGCAACAGCTCTCCGGCGGATTTGTAATCGCCCACCGCGCGCAGCTTCATATGCAGCGCGAAGCGGTCCGCCCCGTAGAGCGGCGCGACCATCTCGCGCGGGATCACCACGGCTCCGCCACCGAGCCCGAATTCCAGCGCGCCGGGGCTGAGCGGGATCGAGTCGAGCGCCTCCGGCTGCGCCCCGGCATGCGAGATCAGACGGCCCAGCTCGGGGTCATAGCTGAGGATACGGTCGTCGCGGACCATGACATAGCCGCTGCTCTGCGCGCTCCGCCCGTCGGGCAGCGTCAGCGACAGCGTCACCTTGTGCCGCCCCGGCATGCGGAAGCCCACCGGCACCTGCGCGCCGTCGAGACTGGTCTGCCCGTCGATCTGCCAGCGATAGGCAACCTCGGCAGGATCCACCCCCTCGGGCAGCACACTCTCGCGCGCGTCGAATTGCAGCGTGGTGCCGCCGCCCTCGCTGCGCGCGAACCGCATGACCGGCTGGAACGCGTCCGGACCGCCGAGGATATCGAGCATCGGCGCACCGATCCCGCTCCCGGCCAAGGCCCCACCCGGAAGATAGGCGTAATTCATGATCTCACGCGGCGCACCGGTGCGTGCGGCGACGAAGAGCTGGTCGTAATAGCTCGCCCGCTGCGGCGTGATGTCCTGAATCAGTAGGTTGTCGCGGAGCTTCCAGTCGGGCTGCCCCGCCGGGCCTGCGATCTCGCTCACCGCATTGCGGGCGATCTCGACGGCGCGGGCGTCGCGCGCCACGCGGATCTGCGGGATCCAGAGAACCGGATCGCGTTTCTCGCCCTCGGAATAGACGTCATGGATGAGCGTGTTGTTGGCGACCTTCACGCCCTCCGCCTCACCCACCGTGATCCCGTGCAGATGAGCGTTGATGATGACGTTCCCACTGATCTCGACATTGCGGTAGAACATCTCCGCGCCCGCCTTGCCGCGATCGACCAGCTCGTTGCGCATCAGGATCGACTGGGTGAAGCCGCCCTCGCCGGAATTGAGCAGGTTGTTCGTGATCGCGATGTCGCGGCTGGGCCGTTCGGTCCCGGCGGTCCAGAACTGGATCATGTCGGCATGATCGCCCGAGGCGACGGCACGGCGAAAATCGTGAATGTGGTTGTTTGCGATCTCTGCGCGTTCGATCTGGGCGAAGTTCAGCCCGTCCATCCGCATGTCATGGATGTCGTTGGCGATCACCGCCAGATCGGTGCAGTCAGTGAAGATCGCGCCACGGTAGAAGCGACGAAACTCGGAGCGTTCGACCGTGATCCCGGTCGAGGCGCGTACGGCGAGGCCAAAGGCCGTGGGCAGCGGGCCCTGCTCGATCAGATCGGGATCGGCGGGGGCGAGGTCCCCATCGAACAGCGCATTGCGGATCGTCAGATCGCGGGTGGTGAAGACCTGAAACGGGCGGAAGTTGGACCGGTCGCCCTCGGTGTAACGGTAATCGAAGGTCACGGCCTCGATCACGACATGACTGACTTCCCGCAGGTTCATCTGCGCGATCACCGCCCGGTTGTCCGGATCGGCAGAGCGGAAGGTGATCGGCGCGTCCTCGCGCCCCGTCAGCCCCCGCAGATCGAGCGCGTCATAGTCGCCCGGCGCGATCAGAACCGTGTCGCCCGGCGCCAGCTTCGCCCCGATCCGCGCCAGCCCGGCCGTATCCGAGACCTGCCAGTCGCGCGCTATCGCGGGCCACGCCCCGAGCACCAGAAAACCGACGGCCAAAAGCCCACGCCGTCCGACGCGGGCTGCATGCCTCGTGGTGAATGCGATCTGCTCCATCGCTGCCTGCCTGTTCCGGGCCGCTTTTTGCGGCTCTGATATCTTGACGTCACGCTAGCGTGAGGAAGATCGACGCAGCAAGCGCTTTAACCCAGATTAAACCTTGCACATCGCCATTGTGGCCTTCGCGCCGCTAAAGCCGCCCGAAAATCGCCTGCCGCAGCATCCAGCCCATCCGTGCGAGCCGCAGTCTCGCGAGCGTCGCCACGGCACGCCACCGCTCGGTCGCGTTGCGCAGATCGGGGTGGCGCAGCACCTTGGGCAGATGGGCGAGGATCGAGACAGGCATCAAGAGTGCCTTCGCCCCCCAGCGCAACCGCGCGGACAAGCTCGACCCGTTCACGCCGAAGCCTTCTTCGGTCAGCCGCCGCCATTTGCGCGACAGCGCCGCCCAGTTTTGCCGCGACGGATGGCCTACGCGCAGCCCGTCGGCATAGATCAGCGAATAGCCCTTCGCGGTCGCCCGACGGCACCAGTCGAGATCCTCCGACAGCCCCGCGATGAAGGGGCCGGTGGCCTCGTAGACATCGCGCCGGGTCAGCAGGTTGCCGGTGCCGGAGAACCCTTTTTCCTCAATATAGCGGCGGAAATCGAATGCGAAGACGGTCTCGAAGGCCTCCGCGCCGGAACGCGGGGGCGGAGTCTCGTCGAACACGAAGACATGCCCGCCAACCAGATCGCCCTGCCCGGCCACGGCGAACGCGGTCGCGATCCAATCGGGATCGGCCACGCAGTCGCTGTCGATGAAGAACAGCCGCGCCCCCGTCGTCTCCGCCACGCCGCGGTTGCGGGCCTCTGCCGCGCCCTTCTTGGTCTCGGTCACGATCCGCAGGTCGGGATAGGCGGCGCGGACGGGGCCCAGATCATCGGTCGAGCCATTGTCGACCACCAGTAGCTCGCAACGCGTATCCAGCTGCGGCGCAAGCGTCTCGAGGCAGCGCAAGAGCCGCGTGACGTCGTTGTAATGCGGAATGATGATCGCGGCCTCGGCCATCACAGCGCCTCCATCAACTCGAGCAGCGCCGCGTCATAAGCCCCAAGCCGGTCGATCCCGCGCACCAGCGCCGCCTTCGCCTCTGCCGCAAGCCTGCCGCGATTGGTGAAGCCCTGCTCCAGCGCCGCCATCACCGCATCCGCATCCGCCGAGGTCGCATCGACCGTGTGGTCATATCCCAGCGCGCCGAACAGCCCCGCAAACTTGCGGCTATAGGCGAGCGGCACCACAGCGACACCGGAGGAGAACGCCGCGATACAGGCATGCATCCGCGCCCCGGTGAAGAAATCGAGCCCCGCGATATAGCTCTTCGCCTCGGACGGGCTTGCGAAGGCAGGTGCGCAGATCACGCCGTGCTCGGCCGCCAGCACCTCGCAGGCGCGCAGGTCATCCTCGATCACCATCGGGCCTTCGGGCACGATCACATGCGGGACCAGATGGACCTCGGCCCCCTGCCCCTTGAACCAGTTGATCGCGCGCGCGATCAGCGCGGGATAGTCCAGCGCCATCCCGAAATCGTTGCCCCCGTGATAGCCCCCCGCCATCAACAGCCCCGAGACGTTGATACCGACGCGCACCGGCCCAGCGTCGCGCGGCGCGGGCGGATCAAAAGGCAGCCGCAGCGCCAGATCGGAGGCCAGAACCGGCGCGCCGCGATAGCCCAGATCGTCCAGCGCCGCGCGCGAGCGTTCGTCGCGCACCGCCACCAAAGCAGAACGGTTGAGGCTCATCCGCGCCAGCCGCTTCGACCAGCCCTTGGTGAAGGGTCCCACGGTCTGCGGCGCAACCACCAGAGGCGTGCCCGCGAGATGGGTGGCGAACTTCATCCAGAACATCTTCACCAGCCGCGAGGTGCCGTAGATGTCCGCGAAACTGTCGCCGCCGCCGATGTCGATCACCAGATCGGCTGCCTTAACTTCGACCCACAACCCTTTGGGGGATTTCAGAAACGCGCCATCCACCTCGATCAGCTGCAAGTCGTCGCCTGCCACATAAGGCGCGCGCCGGTCCTTCCAGTCGAGCACGGTGATCGCAATCTCGCGCCCCGCTTTGGCGGCAAGATCGCGCAGCAGGGCGATCTCCGACACGGTCAGCGCGCCGACGCCAAGATTGTCCGAGCGCGTCGAGTGGAAGATCAGGCAGACGCGCAGCGTGCGGCTCATTTTCGGCCCCGCAACACACGGCGCATCGTGCCCGCGAAATTGCGCAGGTTCCGCGTGACCGGGTTCTGCAATGCGCAGGCGCGCAGATTCATCCCCTCGTAGCGCGGGATCGGGCGGGCCATCAGTTTGAGCGCCGCGAGACGCGCGAACAGGGCGCGGCGACGTTCGCGCTGACCGGGCTGGATCGCGGCCAGTTCCGCCACATCGAACGGCGTGGTTTCCACGGCTCCTGCCGTTTCGGCTTCGGCCAATATCTCGGCCCCCAAGCGCGTGCGCGCCACGATCAGGCTACGCCCCGGCGCCTCCTCGAACAACGGATAGCCCGCCTCGTCGGCCTCCCACGCATCCGCGCAAACCAGATCGGCGGCGACGCCGGTGCCATCGGCGCAAATCTTGCAGCGGTGCTGGATGTGGCGCGAGAGCACCCCGCCCCAGGCCGCGTGATAGCTCGTCTCGCGGGTGGAGCCATCACGCAGCGCGGCGACCGTCTTGCCCGGCCAGCCATTGCCGCGATAGCGAAAGCCCGCCAGCTGATCCTCGGGTGCGCCCATTTCCGCCAGCAATTCCCGCGCGCCCTCCGCACTGGGAACGCCCGCGCAGAAGAAGGACAGGATCACCGGGAAACTCCGTGCGAGTTTCGGATCGCGCGCGACCAGCGCCCGCAAAGCCACCGCATCGCAAGGCTTTCCGATCACCGCGAAGCGCCGCCCGTCCGCGATCAGCAACGACAGATCGGCCAGCGGGGCCGAAGGCGCATAGCGTGAGCCCGCCGCCCCCAGAACCTCGTCGCGCGTGGTGCTCAGCCGCATCCGGTTGCCGATCGGGTTGTCGGGGTCGGGCTCGATCTGCGCTATGGCATCGACGCGACCCGATTGCAGCAGATGCAGCGCCAGCGCCGAGAGCGCCCCGCCCGAGGCCCCCGCATGGCGCAGGTCCGCGTCGGTGGCGTGACCGCTCTTCATCTCCATGAACCGCCCCCAGAGCGGCTCCTCTCCGGGCGCGACGCGCTGCGCGCTCTGGCCCAAGCCCGGGCAGCAGGCGGCAATCGCGGTCTCCGCTCGCGCGCTGATCTCGGCGCTTTGCACCGGGCGCAGGAAGCCGCGCGCATCGGGCGCCATCGCGATCTCCTGCGGCGCGACCCCGGCACACAGCCCGCAGCCCGCGCAGAGATCGCCCGCCGCGACGTGGGCGAGCGCCTCGCTCGAAGGCGTCGAAATGGGGCTGTGATGGGTCATGCTCGGCCGATCTGGTTTTTCAAGGAGTTGAACAGCAAAGCCGTGAATCTGGCAAGGCTTGGCTGGGTCGGTCGGCGCGCGTGACGTGGCCGTCAAGCCACAGCCGCCACAGCGCGCTTGACCCGACGGCCCCTCGGGCGGGATTATGGGCGCAAAACATGCGCGGGCGGCCAAACCCCGCGCCATATCGGACAGTACATGCTTCGCACCGCGATCTTCATCCTCAGCGGGAACGCCGCCACCTCGGCGCTGATGCTCGCGCGCAATCTACTGATCGCGCGGCTGATCCCGGTCGCCGATTACGGCGTGGCCGCCACCTTCGCGATGGTGATGGCGGTGATCGAGATGGGCTCGACGCTGGGGCTGCAGCAGCAGATCGTGCAGTCGAAACGCGGCGACGACCCGGCGTTTCAGGCGGCACTTCAAGGTTTTCAACTGCTGCGCGGCGTGATTGCGGCGGCGGCGCTGTTCGTGCTGGCCGGACCGATCGCCGACTTCCTCGCGATCCCAGAGGCCGCATCTGCCTATCGTTGGCTCGCGCTGGTGCCGCTCCTGACGGCGGCGCAGCATTTCGACATCCACCGCGCCCAGCGCAGGGGCCACTACCGCCCGATGCTGCTGACGGGCGCCCTGCCCGCACTGGCCGCGCTAATCGCGATCTGGCCGCTCTCGCGCCTCTTCGACGACTGGCAGGTGGCGCTTTGGGCGATCTTACTGCACGCGGCCCTCGGCGTTCTGGTCTCGCACCTGATGGCCGAGCGCCGCTACCGCCTGCGCCTCGACCGCGCCGAGATGCGCGCGAACCTGCGTTTCGGCGCACCGCTTCTGGCCAATGCGGCCCTGATGTATCTGGTCTTTCAGGGCGACAAGATCATCGTCGGGCGGCTGGCGGGGATGGAGGCGCTGGCGATCTTCGCGATGGGCATGACGCTGACGCTGACGCCCACGCTGATCGGCGCGAAATCGGTGCAGAACCTCTTTTTGCCGAAACTCTCGGCCGCGCATGGCCGTGCGGACGCCGTCGCGCATCGCCAGCTTGCCGGGGCGACCTTCGAGGGGATGTTCCTCACCGGATCGATCCTGCTGCTGGGCACGGTCCTGATCGGACCGCTCGTCGTCACGGCCCTTCTGGGGGCGAAATATGCAAGCCTCCTGCCGCTCCTGATCCCCTTCGCGCTGATGAATGCGCTCCGCGCGATCAAGAACGGGCCGAGCACGGCCGCGCTCTCGGCGGGGCAGACCGATAACGGCTTTTGGGGGAACCTGCCCCGGATCTTGGTGCTGCCGCTGAGCTATTGGGCGCTGATTGAGACCGGCTCGGTCGTGCCGGTGATCTGGCTCGGGGTCGCGGGCGAGGCGATCGGTCTTGGCGTGGCGCTCTGGCGGCTGTCGCAAGTCATGTCGCTGCCACAAGTTGGCCGCGCCGCGCTGACGACCGCACTCGTGTTGGTCGCGGTCCCGCTGATCACACTCGCCGCGCCCGGCGCGCTGGTGATCTGGCCGATCGCGCTGATCCTGAGCGCGGTACAACTTGCCGCCCTGCCCCATCTGCGAGCCTATTTCGGACGCCCGCAGATCGGCACTGCCTGACCCCGCGCCTCTGTACGATTTTCGTGCTACACTCCCCGATGACGCGCGCCATAAACCAAAGAGGGAGGATCGGTATGAACCGGTTTCTGGGTTATGTCTTCGTCGCGGCTTTGTCATTCACCACACCTGTCCTTGCCGAGGAGATGCGCGAGGTTCCGGTCTATTTCTCAGCCGGAGCGGATAACGCGGTTCTGAGCGACCGCATCAAGGGCTATGACAGCGTGATCTACACGATCGGCGCCGAGGCCGGACAGACGATCGATATCAAGCTGTCCACGAACCACACCGCCACGTATTTCAACCTCTACGGTCCCGGGAGCGGCCCGGGCGATCAGGCGATCATGACCAGCCAGTTAACGCCCGAGCTGAACCACTACACAGGCACGCTGCCCAGTTCGGGAACCTACAAGATCTCGGTCTACATGATGCGCTCGGCGGCGCGGCGCGACGAAGTTGCGAAATTCGACATCCGGATCGGGATCACCGGGAAGACCGGCGCGATCGTGCAGGGCGATTATGCCGACGGGCTACAGGGCGGGCCGGATTTCTGGCAGGTCCAGACCGGCGATATCAACGACCCGCTGAACCTGCGCGCGGGGCCCTCGACGGGGGCGGCGATCCTCGGGCGGTTCCCCGAGGGGGCGATCCTGCGCAACATGGGTTGTCGGATGGCCGAGGGCCAGCGCTGGTGTCAGGTCGCGGCGACCGAAGGGGCTCTGACCGGCTGGGTTGCCGGGCGCTACCTTCGTGAAGGCTCCTCCCCGCCGCCACGCGTGGCCGAACCCGAGACCCGCGATCAGCAGGTCCAGTTCGCCCCCGGCACGAGCGGCGCGGTGCTGAGATCGACCCTCGCCCCCGGAGCCGCGGTGAACTACCGGCTCGGCTCCCGGGAAAAGCAGTTCCTGACGGCACAGCTCCAGACCGACTCGCCTGCGGTGCATTTCAACATCTTCACCCCGGACGGCGAGCTTCTCTACGAGAGCCGCGGCGGCAGGCGGGACTATCGCGGCCAGCTCTGGCTCAACGGGGAGAACCGGATCACGGTCTACAATATCGGTGACGCCCCGGCCCCCTTCACGATGATCGTCGGGATCGAGTGAGCGCGGGCGGCGCAAATCGGGGAGGACAGCTAGATGACGAGGATGACGACACTCACACGCAGGGCCGCAACCGCGATCCTCTCGGGCGTGACCCTGATCGCGCTCGCAGCCTGCGTTCCAGAGCCACCCGACGGACGGCCAAGCCCGCTCGACGGGCACTGGGTCGGAAGGTACACCCCCCAGACCATGCATGTGATGGATCGCCCCTGCACGCCGGGCTATGGCGGGATACTCATCCAGGACGGCCGGGTTTCGGGCCAGGCCACCAACACCTACGGAGCCTCCTACAGGATTTCCGGGCATGTCGTCGGGGCCGACCGGATCGTCGGGAATTTCTACTTCCGGACGCGCTCTGTCGGCTCGCTCAAGGGGCACCTCGTCAAGGGGCGCCTCGTAGGGAATTATGAAAACGTCGACGGATGCAGGGGCAGCTGGGTCGCCACGCGTCAGTGAGGAGGCTTACTCGGAGACCTTTTTCACGAATTGCGACTTCAGCCCCATCTGACCGATGCCGGGCACCTTGCAGTCGATGTCGTGATCGCCATCCACGAGACGAATGCCACGCACCTTGGTGCCGACCTTCACGACCGAGGAAGAGCCCTTCACCTTGAGGTCCTTGATCACGGTCACCGTGTCGCCGTCGTTCAGCACGTTGCCGACCGCATCGCGCACCTCGGCGGGCGCATCCGCGTCACCCGATGCCGACCATTCATGGCCGCATTCGGGACAGATCAGGAGGGCGTCCATCTCGTAGGTGAAGGACGAATTGCATTCGGGGCACGGGGGCAAGGTATCGCTCATGGGTCATGCCCTTAGTCTCACGCGCCTGTTATCGCCAGAAAAATCGTTCACCTGCGACAAAAAGCGGGAGAGGACCGGTGCGGTCCCAGCCCGCTCAGGCGGGATCGGGCAGACCGTGAACCTCGCCCGCGCGCAGAACCTCGGGCGCATAGGCCTTACGGGCGAACACCGTGCGGACATCCTCGACGAAGCTTTCCAGCGGGTCCATCGGATAGGCCGGATCGAAGCTCGACTGATCCCAGCGCTCGCAGAATTGCTCGCAGCTGTTGTAGCAGGGATGATCCTTGAACTTCTGCCGCTCTTCCGGGTCCCAACCGTAGTGATGGCCGTAATAGGCCATCTGGAAGATGCCGTGATGCTCCACCACCCACGAGACCTCTTCGCGGACATAGGGGCGCAGGATTTCAGCGGCCATCCGGTCGTGGTTCTGCGGGGCGAGCCGGTCGCCGATATCGTGCAGCAGCGCCGCCACGACCCAGTCGAGATCCGCCCCGTCGCGCCGGGCCCGCGTTGCCGCCTGCAGCCCGTGTTCGAGCCGCGTGATCTGGTAGCCCGACAGCGTCTCTTCCGCCTGCGCGGCCAATTCGCGCAACAGCCGGTCCGCCGTGCCTGCAAGGAAGGGTTTCTCCAGCTCTTCGAGCAGTTCGTAATCCTCGCGGGTGCCGTCTTTCATCTGGGTGAAGGAGACTGTCGGTCCGGATGCGGGCATCTGCGGTCCTTCCGGTTGCGGGTTTCGATCCTCGGCCCCCTCGGGCCCCTGCGCATATCGTGACGCGCGGGGGCGCAAATGACCAGAACCCATCCCTGCCCTCCCCCCAAGAAATAATGCGGCCCTCTCCGGGGGGTTGGAGAGGGCCAGTTTCGCCGATCAGGCTCATTAGTTTACCGCCCGAGCTTATCGTCGTTTTGCCTGGGCCTTCTCAGCGTCTGGGGCGAGCGCACCCGCCCCGGATCTCAGTATTGCTTCATCGCAATCTCGATGGTGCGTTCTGACACCCCGAAATAATGCGCAAGCTTGGGAACGTCGTTACCATGTAGTGAGCGAGCAGCCTCAAGCGCTCCATCACCGAACAACAGCGTTGCCGCAAATTGATTGGCCTCGCGCTCTTCTTTCGGATCGGCGTAGAAACTACTTTCAGAGCGATCCAGATATGCGACTGCGCCAAGCGGGTCTGTGTGATCCGCGTGCAGGTAGTAGTGGCCGATTTCGTGCAAAACCGCGAAACGCTGTGCGGTGACAGACTGCTCGCTGTTAACCTCGATGCGGTAGCCATTTGGAGCGAAAGCATCCTGCACCAAGCGCCCCGCCATTCTGCGAGGCAGCGGAGTACGAACCACATCGAAACCCAAAGCTTCCGCCAGAACCCGTACGGATTTCGCCTTGCCATCGATTGACGGAGCAAAGTTGAAGTTCCTCAGCAGATGACGATGCTCGCCACTTTGCGGAAGACGCTTGAAGATGTCTCGTAAACTTTTCAATCACACCTCCTTCAGTGCAGCGCCATCTCTCGTGCGGTCATCAGGGTGACGGTGGTCGCACCGCCGCCCATGCGGATATCGGTCACGTCGAGCGCGTGGTGATCGAGGTCGCCGCCGAGGCAGGCGATCTCGATGCCCGTGAAGGTCGCGTCGATCAGCGAGGTCAGTTCCTCGCCCACCAGCTCGGCCTCGATGCCACCGGGAATCCGGCGCGTGGCTTTCGGGGTCACCTTCTTATTGCCGACGATCAGATCCAATTTCCGCTCCTTTTGCCGCCTTTGGCGGTCGTTCTGTCCCTCGGGCCCGTCATGCGAATGGGCCCCAGTCGTCACGTCCCAGTCCCCGACACGCGGATCGCGTGTGGTCGTCGTCGGGGCCCCAGCCGCCAGACCGGAGCCCCTGTCCCTCAAGAGCAACCGCTGGTCGCCCCGCAGGTGTTGCACTTCATGCAGGTGCCGTTGCGCACCAGCGTGTAGTTGCCGCAATCGCCGCAGGCTTCGCCCTCGTAGCCCTGCATCTTCGCCTTGGCGCGCGCATCCATCTGGACACCGCCAGAGGAGACCGCGGTGGACCTGGAAGCACGGGCCTGCGCGCTTTGTGCGGGCATCTGCGAGGTCACGACGTCCACACCGCCCTGCAGCACCATCAGCTCTTGCGGCAGGCGCTTGCGCAGGTAGCCGGTCGAGGAAATCTGACGCAGCACTTCGAGCGATTTCGACGCGTTCTCGGACATCGGCTCGACATTGCCATCGGCGCGCTTGCCCTCGTTCTCGCCACCGCCCAGATCGTCGAAGCTGGTGCCCTGCGGCTTGATATGCGCGAGATCGGTGCGGTCGAGATAGGACACGGCGAGTTCGCGGAACACGTAATCGAGGATCGAGGTCGCGTTCTTGATCGAGTCGTTGCCCTGAACCATGCCGGCGGGTTCGAACTTGGTGAAGGTGAAGGCGTCCACGAACTCCTCCAGCGGCACGCCATATTGCAGGCCGACCGACACGGCGATCGCGAAGTTGTTCATCATAGCCCGGAAGCCAGCGCCTTCCTTGTGCATGTCGATGAAGATCTCGCCCAGCGTGCCGTCGTGGTATTCGCCGGTGCGCAGATAGACCTTGTGGCCGCCCACGACCGCCTTCTGGGTGTAGCCCTTGCGGCGCTCCGGAAGCTTCTCGCGGTGGCTGCGGACGATCTCCTTGACCAGCACCTTCTCGACGATCTTCTCGGCGAGCACGGCGGCTTTTTCCTGGGTCGAACCGGTGGCGAGGATTTCCTCGGCCTCCTCGTCATCCTCGACCAGCGCGGCGGCCAGCGGCTGCGACAGTTTCGATCCGTCACGATAGAGCGCGTTCGCCTTGATGCCGAGCGACCAGCTCAGCTCATAGGCCGCTTTCACGTCTTCGATCGAGGCGTGGTTCGCCATGTTGATCGTCTTCGAGATCGCCCCCGAGATGAAGCTCTGCGCGGCGGCCATCATGTAGATGTGGCTGTCGACGCTGAGGTAGCGCTTGCCCTTCTTGCCGCAGGGATTGGCGCAGTCGAACACGCTCAGGTGCTCGTCCTTCAGGTGCGGCGCCCCTTCCAGCGTCATCGTCCCGCAGACATGGTCGTTCGCGGCGTCGATCTGACCCTTGGTGAAGCCGAGGTGACGCAGCATGTCGAAGGTCGGATCGTTCAGCTTCTCGGCCGGGATGCCCAGCGTCTGGGTGCAGAACTCCTCGCCCAGTGTCCACTGGTTGAAGACGAAACGGATATCGAAGGCGGTCGGGAGCGCGGCCTCGACCTTCTCGATCTCGCGCGGACCGAAGCCGTGGCCGATCAGCGCCGTGGTGTTGATGTCGGGGCAGTTGCCAAGGCTGGCGTGACCCACCGCATAGGCGATGATCTCTTCGATCTGCGCCGAGCCGTAGCCCAGCGTCTCGAGCGCACCCGGCACCGAGCGGTTGATGATCTTGAAGTAGCCGCCACCCGCGAGCTTCTTGAACTTCACCAGCGCGAAGTCCGGCTCGATCCCGGTGGTGTCGCAATCCATCACGAGACCGATCGTCCCGGTCGGCGCGATCACCGACACTTGGGCGTTGCGGTAGCCGTGCTTCTCGCCCAGCGCCAGCGCCTCGTCCCAGGCTTGGGTGGCGAGCGCGATCAGGTCCTGATCGGGGCAGCCCTTGTGATCAAGCGCGACCGGCTTGGTCTCGAGGTTCTCGTAGCCCTCGGTCTTGCCGTAGGCCGCGTTGCGGTGGTTGCGAATGACGCGCAGCATGTGCTTGGCGTTCTTCTCGTAGCCCGGGAAAGCACCCAGCTCGCCCGCCATCTCGGCCGAAGTGGCGTAGGAGACACCGGTCATCACGGCAGTCAGCGCGCCACACAGCGCCCGGCCCTCTTTGCTGTCGTAGCCCAGACCCATGTTCATCAGCAGGCCGCCGATATTCGCGTAGCCGAGGCCCAGCGTGCGGAAGTCGTAGCTGCGCTGCGCGATTTCCTTCGAGGGGAACTGCGCCATCAGCACCGAGATTTCCAGCGTCACGGTCCACAGGCGGGTGGCGTGCATGTAGCTTTCCGCGTCGAACTTGCCGTCCTTGTAGAAGGTCAGCAGGTTCATCGAGGCGAGGTTACACGCCGTGTCGTCGAGGAACATGTATTCCGAGCACGGGTTCGAGCCGCGGATTGCACCGTCTTCGGGGCAGGTGTGCCATTCGTTGACCGTGTCGTGGAACTGGATGCCGGGATCGGCGCAGGCCCAGGCGGCGTGGCCGACCTGCTCCCACAGATCGCGCGCCTTCACGGTCTTGGCGACCTTGCCGTCGGTGCGGCGGATCAGTTCCCAATCGGCATCGTCCTTCACCGCTTTCAGGAAGGCGTTGGTGACGCGGACCGAGTTGTTCGAGTTCTGGCCCGAGACCGAGACATAGGCTTCCGAGTCCCAATCGGTATCGTAGGTCGGGAATTCGATCGAGCTGTAGCCCTGCCGCGCATATTGCAGCACGCGGTTGATATAGGTCTCCGGGATCATCACGCGCTTGGCGGATTTGATCGCGTCTTTCAGCGCCTCGTTCTGGCTCGGATCGACCGAGGTCTCCGTCGAGCCGTCGAATTCGCGGATCGCGGTGAAGATGCCGTTCAGTTCACGCTCATGCAGCTTGGAGCCCGCGACCAGCGAGGCCACTTTCTGCTCTTCGATGACCTTCCAGTTGACGAATTCCTCAATGTCCGGGTGATCCATGTCGCAGATCACCATCTTCGCCGCGCGACGCGTGGTGCCGCCCGACTTGATCGCGCCCGCCGCGCGGTCGCCGATCTTCAAAAAGCCCATCAGACCCGAGGATTTGCCACCCCCCGAGAGGCTCTCGCCTTCGGCGCGCAGGCTCGAGAAGTTGGTGCCGGTGCCCGAGCCGTATTTGAACAGGCGCGCTTCACGGACCCAGAGGTCCATGATCCCGCCCTCTTTCACCAGATCGTCCGAGACCGACTGGATGAAGCAGGCATGGGGCTGCGGATGCTCGTAGGCCGAGGTCGAGGAGGTCAGCTTGCCCGACTTGTGATCGACATAGAAGTGGCCCTGACCGGGGCCGTCGATGCCGTAAGCCCAATGCAGGCCGGTGTTGAACCACTGCGGCGAGTTCGGCGCAGCCATCTGTTCGGCCAGCATGAAGCGCATCTCGTCATAGTAAGCCTGCGCATCAGCTTCCGTGGAGAAGTAGCCGCCCTTCCAGCCCCAATAGCACCAGGCACCGGCGAGACGGTCGAACACTTGCTTGGCCGAGTTTTCACCGGTGTAGCGCGCCTCTTCGGAGAGCTGAGCAAGCGCCTCTTCATCGGGGACCGAGCGCCACAGGAATTCCGGCACGCCCTTTTCCTTGACCTTCTTCAGCGCCGCCGGAACGCCGGCCTTGCGGAAGTATTTCTGCGCGAGCACGTCGGACGCCACCTGGCTCCAGCGGCCGGGCACTTCGACCGACTCGTTGCGGAACACCACTTTCCCGTCGGGATTGCGAATCTCAGACGTGGTCGTCGTGAAGTCCAGCGCGCCGTAAGCGCCGGTTTCGTCGGTGGTGAACTTCCGTTCGATCTTCATTGCCCTGTCCCCGTTGCAGTCAGTCCAATCCGGTGCCGGCGGGAGCCGCAGAAGACAAAGAAGCCCGGGCCTCGCAGTCGACACCGCGAGGGCTGCGCGCCCCGGATTCGGGGGTGCAATGTCCGAAATCTGTCCCTTGGCCCTAGGCTCCACTACATCTGGTGGGTTAGCCTCCGACACGACACAACCTGCCGTAGGCGCATCAAGCCGTCAACGAAACTTTCACCTTGAGTCAGTCCATTTTTCAGTTGACCGGCCCCTAGGGAAGCGCGCTGCACGATTCCTCCACATTTGGTTAACGTGCGGGCGCTGCACTGCGGCACCGATAAAGGCCAAATTTCATTGAAGATTCGGGGGCTTTAGCCGCTCATCTGGGAATTTCAATCCACAGCACGCAATATCTTGTGGATAGCCTCGCCGGGTTTGCGCAAAAATTGTGCAACGCCGAAGAGCGTGTCGCTAGTGTCACAATCAAGAGCCTACCACTAGATATAGCGGGCCCGATTCCGGCGATTTCGAGGGGATGGTCGGGGCGGCGAGATTCGAACTCACGACCTTCTGTACCCAAAACAGACGCGCTACCAGGCTGCGCTACGCCCCGACGCCCTCTCCTTACAAAGAGGCTCGTCCCAAGGAAAGGGTCATTCGCAGGGAAATGCGGCCTGTGCGGGATCGACGCTGGGATGCGCCAGCTGCGTGCCCGGCGCGATGCCGTGGCGCGCCGCCATCCCGGCATTGATCTCGAGCACGTAGCGCACCGGTGCGCCGGAGGGAATCGGGGTGTCGTCATTGGGCGTCGTATTGGCCGCGACCTTCACGACCTCGCCCGTCGGATCGATGAACACCATGTCGAGCGACAGCGGCGTGTCATGCATCCAGAAGGCGACCTCCCGCGCATGCTCGTAGATGAAGAGCATCCCTGCCCCTTCGTCCATCTCGCGCCGCCCCATCAGGCCCTGCGCGCGCTCGGCGCTGCTATCGGCAATCTCGACGGTGAAGCTGACCGGCTGGTTCCCGGTGCGCAGAATAGCGAGGTCATCGCGGCACTGCGCCCCTTCCGCCGCGGCGAGGCCCGGCGTTACGGCAAGGAAAAGCGCGGCGCTCAGCGCCCCGATTTCAAGCCTGCATCCCATGCGAGAACCTGTGCCGCCATCCGACCGCGCTTGCCTTCGATCACGCGCAGGCACACCGCTTCGCCGGGGGTCAGATCGGCAAAACCCGACCGGCGCAGAACTTCCATATGGATGAAGATGTCCTCGTCATTCTCGAAGACATTGGCAAAGCCGAAGCCCTTGGATTTTTCGAACCACTTCACCCGTGCAGGCTCAAGCGGCAGCGCCGCGATATCGTCGAACGTGTTGTCGCCCAAATCCTCGATCGGAGCGACGGGCTCGCCTTCCGGAGGAAGAATCTCCAAAACCTCGACCGCCTGCGCGCCACGCGGGGTCAGCTGCATCTGGACGCGAATCCGCGCGTGATCGGCAATCGAGCCCTGACCGAAATTGCGCAGAACATTCGCATGAAGAAGGATGTCAGGCCCCCCTTCGCCATCGACGATGAAGCCGAACCCTTTGACAGGGTCGAACCATTTGACGGTGCCGGTCACCTCGCGAAGCTCTGCCTCGGACTCCCCCAGCATATTCCATCCCGTTTGCATTCGCGGGCTTTCCTGTTCGCATTTCCTCCGCACGCCCTTCTGGAAATGCGGTGTTTAGGGGACACTTCAAGAGATTGCCCAAAGTTTCAAGACCCTATGCAATTCACGAAGCGCGAGTTTCAGGGGTTCAGGCGGGTTACAACCCACTGATCGGCAAGGGTTTGCCGGCTCCAGCGGAAGCGATCATGAAGGCGAAAAGAACCGTCTGCCCAGAATTCCAACTCCAACGGCTTGATTCTGAACCCTCCCCAAAACGGCGGTCGATCGGGATTCGCGCCGTGGCTCGCGGTGACCTTCGCGACCTCCGCCATCAAGGCGCTGCGGGAACTCAGTGGCTCACTTTGCCGTGAGGCCCAGGCGCCGAGACGCGATTTCAGCGAGCGCGACTTGTAGTAGGCGTCAGCCTGCGGCCCCTCCTCGCGCTCAACCATACCGCGAACCCGAATCTGACGGCGCAGCGATTTCCAATGCATCGCGAAGGCGGCTTTTCCCGCGCTTTCGATCTCCTGCGCCTTCACCGATCCGTAGTTGGTGTAGAAGACGAAAGCCCCGCCGGAGGGCATGTCGCGCCCCTCGATTTCCTTGAGAAGAACCATGCGCGCATTGGGCAAGCCGTCCGGATCGACTGTCGCCAGGGCAATCGCGTTGGGATCGTTGATCTCGGTGTCCGCGGCCTCATCCAGCCATGTCTGCGCGATGGCAAAGGGATCGTCGCCTGCGAAAATTCCGGTTCTGTCATTCATACTCGCCTCCAGTCTCGCCGCCGCTTCGCATATCCGGCGCAACGCCCCGATCTGCAACACGATCCACACGATCATGCTTGACCGGAGGTCAGTAGCCTTGATGCGTCTCCACCTTTCGCCTAAAGCATTCGGACTTACCAGAGCGAAGCGGGGGAAAACCTGACATGTCAAACAACCTGATGGCAGGCAAACGCGGGCTGATTATGGGCCTTGCGAATGACAAATCCATCGCCTGGGGCATCGCCAAAGCCCTCGCGGACGCTGGCGCGGAGCTGGCCTTCTCGTTCCAGGGCGAGGCGCTCAAGAAGCGCGTGGGCCCGCTGGCAGAACAGCTCGGTTCCGATATCCTTGTGGAATGCGACGTCGCCAGCGGCGACTCGATCCAGACGCTCTTCGAGACGCTGCGCACCCATTGGGACAGCATCGATTTCGTCGTCCACGCGATCGGCTTCTCCGACAAGTCGGAGCTGCGCGGACGCTACGTCGATACTTCGCGCGACAATTTCAAAACCACGATGGACATCTCGGTCTATTCCTTCACCGCCGTGTGCAAGGAAGCGGCTGCGATGATGAACGAGGGCGGTTCGCTGCTCACGCTCACCTATTACGGTGCCGAGCAGGTCATGCCGCATTACAATGTGATGGGCGTGGCGAAAGCGGCGCTGGAAGCCAGCGTGATGTATATCGCCGAGGATCTGGGCAAGGACGGCATCCGCTGCAACGCGATCTCCGCCGGCCCGATCAAGACGCTCGCCGCGAGCGGGATCGGTGATTTCCGCTACATCATGAAGTGGAACGAGCTGAACTCGCCGCTGCGCCGCAACGTGACCCAGGAAGAGGTCGGCAAGGCCGCGCTCTACCTGCTCTCCGATCTCGGTTCCGGCACCACCGGCGAGACGCTGCATGTCGACGCTGGCTATCACGTGGTGGGCATGAAAGCGGTCGACGCGCCCGATATCGACGTGGTCACCAAGCGGAAGGAATGAGATGACCCTCGCGGCCCTCACCGCGATCTATTTCGTGCATCTGGCCGCGGCGATGTCGCCGGGGCCAGCGGTGCTTCTGGCTGCGCGCACGGGTCTGCGCGAAGGCTTCGGACGCGGCATCTGGCTCGCGCTCGGCATCGGCTTGGGCGCGGTGATCTGGGCGGCGGCGGCACTTTTCGGCCTCGCCCTCGTCTTCAAGGTCGCCCCTGCCCTGCTGACCACGCTCAAGATCGCGGGAGCCGCCTATCTGCTCTGGCTCGCCTATAAGATGTGGCGCCATGCGGGCGACCCGATGGATGAAGAGATCCCCGACCTGCCGCGCACCCGCTCCGTCCCCCGGCTGATCTGGCTCGGCGTCTCGACCCAGCTCGCCAACCCCAAACCCGCCGTGTTCTTCGGCACTGTCTTCCTGACCTTCATCCCGCCCTCCGCGCCCGCCTGGGCCTATGTGGCGATCCTCGGCATCGTGATGTTCAACGATGCGGGATGGAACGTCATCGTCGCGCGGATCTTCTCGCTCGAGAAAACGCGCGAGGCCTATCTGAACCTGAAAACCGTGATCGAGCGCTGCTTTGGCGGCCTGCTGGCGCTGCTCGGTCTGAAACTCGCTCTGAGCTGAGGAGACCCCCGATGTCCGATCGTCTGCCGCATGAAAAAGGCTTCCATGTCAGCTGGGACCAAATCCACCGCGATGCGCGCGCGCTCGCATGGCGCCTCGACGGCAAGGGCCCGGGCGACGGCAGCTGGCGCGCCGTGGTGGGCATCACCCGTGGGGGGCTCGTTCCGGCGGCAATCGTCGCGCGCGAGCTCGACATCCGCACGGTCGATACGATCTCGGTCAAAAGCTACAACCATCAGGAACAACGCGAGGCGCAGGTCATCAAGCCGACGCAAGAGAGCCTGATGGAAAACGGCGGCGAAGGCGTGCTGATCGTCGACGACCTCGTCGATACCGGCAACACGCTGAAACTGGTGCGCGACCTCTTCCCGAAGGCGCAATTCGCCACCGTCTACGCCAAACCGATGGGCGCGCCGCTGGTCGACACCTTCATCACCGAGGTCAGCCAGGACACTTGGATCTTCTTCCCCTGGGACATGGCGCTGCAATATGTGCAGCCGTATCGCGGCACGGACTGATCGGTGAAATTCGGCGCCCCCGGAACCCCTCTGGGTCGGTTCCTGCACTGGCTCTTCGAGGTCAGCCTGATCATCAAGGCGATCTTCGAGATCGCGGAAACGCTGTCTGGCCTCGCGCTGCTCGGCCTGCCGAAGAATGCGCTGTTCGATGCGGCGCATTGGCTGACCGCGCGCGAGCTGCGCGAGGATCCCAATGACCGGATCGCCAACGCATTCCTGAACGCGGCCCATCACTTCTCGATCCAGACGCAGGATTTCTACGGCTTCTATTTCACTAGCCACGGCTTGCTGAAACTTGTCGTCGTGCTGCTGCTGATCCGCGGACTGATCTGGGCCTATCCGATGGCGATCGTGATGATGACGGGCTTCGTGGCCTACCAGATGTATCTCTATAGCCTGAACCATGGCGCGGGCATGCTGGCGCTGACGGTGCTGGATCTCGTAGTCATCGCGCTGACCCTGCGCGAATGGTACGTGCGGCACAACTTTGCGTGGCGCAACCACCGTGAGAAACGCAGCTAGGGGGCGCTGCCTCCCTTCGCCTGCCCGGGATAGTTCCGCCAAGAGGAAGCGCAACCCCCTTCTTCTCGATCCAAATATCCCCGCCGGAGGCTCCCGCCTCTTGCCAAGCGCGCGACGCTCTGCTGATCTCGCGCCGATCATCCAGAAGGACCTCCATGCCGCATCCGCTCAATCCCGCCCTCGCCGCCACCTTCCCGCCCCCGGTCATGGAGGCGCGGCGCTGGCTCGACGGGGTCGAGTTCGCCGCCGATCGCCCGCTGATCAATGTCTCTCAGGCAGCCCCTGTCGATCCGCCGCCCGAGGCGCTGCGTCAGGCGATCGCAGAGGCCGCGCTGAACGATCCGCAGGCGCATCTCTACGGCCCCGTTCTGGGCCTGCCCGATCTGCGTGCCGAACTCGCGCATCAATGGTCGCTGGCCTATGGCGGCGAGATCGCAGCGCGTCAGGTCGCGATCACGCAAGGCTGCAATCAGGCGTTTTGCGCGACGCTGGCCACGCTCGCAGGTCCCGGCGACGAGGTGATCCTGCCGACGCCATGGTATTTCAATCACAAGATGTGGCTCGACATGGCGGGCGTGCAGACGGTGCCGCTGGCCCCCGGCGCGGGGCTTCTGCCAGACCCCGATGAGGCCGCCGCGAAGATCACCGGCAAGACCCGCGCGATCGTTCTGGTCTCGCCCAACAATCCGGGCGGGGCGGAATATCCGGCCGAATTGCTGCGCGCCTTCGCCGATCTGGCCAAGCGGCACAAGCTCGCACTGATCGTGGACGAGACTTATCGCGATTTCGACTCGCGTAGCGGCGCGCCGCATGACCTGTTCTCGGATCCCGACTGGCCGCGCGATTTCATCCATCTCTACTCGTTCTCGAAGGCCTATCGGCTGACCGGGCATCGCGTCGGCGCAATCGTCGCGGGCGAGACACGCCTCGCCGAGGTCGAGAAATTCCTCGACACGGTGGCGATCTGCCCCTCGCAACTCGGCCAGATGGCCGCGCTTTGGGGCATGCTCCACCTGTCGCAATGGGTCGCGGGCGAACGCGCGGAAATCCTGCGCCGGCGCGCGGCCATGGAGGCCGCCTTCGCCGATCTGGAGGGCTGGAAGATGCTCGGCTGCGGGGCGTATTTCGCCTATGTGACGCATCCCGATCCCCGCCCCTCTCCTGATTTTGCGCAGGCTCTCGTGCGCGAAGCCGGGGTGCTGATGCTGCCCGGCACGATGTTCATGCCGCAGGGCGCAAACGGCGCCGCGCAGCAGATGCGGATCGCCTTCGCCAATGTCGACACGGACGGGATCGCGGCCCTTCGCGACCGGCTGGCGGGCCTCGCGCGCGGCTAGCCTTGCAGGCCAGTAATCAAAGCCCTAAACAGCGCCCAACAAACAATGCCCGAGGAGGAACCCCGATGAAGATGCGCAGCCACGGCAAGAGTGTCGTCGTCTGGATCTTGCTGGCCATGCTGATCCTTGGTCTCGGCGGTTTCGGGCTACGCAATTTCTCCGGTTCGGCCAAAGCGGTCGGCGCGGTCGGCGACACCAAGATCACCGTCGACGATTACGCCCGCGCCCTGCGTCAGGAGATGCAGCAACGCAGCCAGCAGCTTGGCCAGCCGGTCACGATGGCGCAGATGCGCTCCTCCGGCGTCGATCAGCAGGTGCTGGGCAAGCTGATCGGTCAGGCCGCGATCGGCGAAGGTGCGCGGCGTCTTGGCGTGTCGGTGGGCGACCAGCAGTTGCAAAAGCAGCTCTACGACGTTCAGGCGTTCCAGAACGCCTCGGGCAAGTTCGACCGCGAAACCTATAAATTCGCGCTGCGCCAGCAGGGCTATACCGAGCCGCAATTCGAGGCTCAGCTGCGCGACGATCTCTCGCGCTCGATCATTCAGGGCGCCGTCGCGGGCGGCGTGGATGCGCCCAAGCCGGTGGTCGACGCCTATACCAAATATGTCAGCGAGAAGCGCGGCTTCACCTGGGCCGAGGTGAGCGAGAGCGATCTGACCAAGGCGATCCCGGACCCGACGGACGATCAGCTTCAGACCTATTACAACGACCATATCGATCAGTTCACCGCGCCCCAGACGCGCGACATCACCTATGCGTGGTTGACCCCGGACATGCTGGCCGACAAGGTCAAGATCGACGACGCCACGCTGAAGGCCGAATACGAGCGCCGCGCCGACGAGTTCAAACAGCCCGAGAAGCGCCTCGTGGAGCGTCTCGTCTATTCCGACATGGATGCAGCAAAGGCCGCGAAAGCCAAGCTGGATGGCGGCGCAACCTTTGCCGATCTCGCCAAGGATCGCGGACTGTCGCTCGACGACGCCGATCTGGGCGATGTGACCCGCGACGACCTGGGCAAGGCCGGCGATCCGGTCTTCTCGGCCGAGAACAACAGCGTGGTCGGCCCGGTCGAGACCGATCTGGGCCCCGCCCTGTTCAAGGTGAACGGCATCATCGATGCGCAGGAAACCTCCTTTGCCGAAGCGCGCGACGAACTCGCGGGCGATGCCGAAGCCGAGAAGGCGCGCAACGAGATCGGCAAGATGAGCGAAGATCTGCAGGACCGTCTGGCAGGCGGCGCGACGCTCGAGGAGATAGCCAAGGAAACAGATATGGAGCTTGGCCAGATCGCCTACACCGCCGACAGCACCGACGGCATCGCGGGCTATGACGAGTTCCGCAAAGCGGCCGACGAGGCCACGACCGACGCCTATCCCGATCTGCAGACGCTCTCGGATGGCGGCGTCTTCGCGCTGCGCCTCAACAAGATCGTGCCGCCCCAGGCCAAGCCCTTCGCCGATGTGAAGGACGAGGTCGCAGCGGCCTGGCGCGCCGATCAGGTGGTGCAGGCCGAAGAGGGCCGCGCCAAGGAGATCGTCTCGACGGTCGAGGGCGGCAAGTCGCTGGGCGAGACCGGCGTGCTGACCACGAAGGTCGCGAGCATCGGCCGTGGCGGCTATTCCGACGAACTGCCGCCGCCGGTGATCTCCAAGGTCTTCAAGACCGAGCCGGGCAAGCCCGCGCAGATCACCGCCAACGGCAAGGTCTATGTCTTCGTCACCGACAAGGTCATCCCGGCGGATATGGAAGATGCCGACACCAAGCTGATCTCGGGTCAGATCGGCACCCAGCTGTCGAACTCGCTGGCCAATGACCTGCTCAATTTCTACGCGACCGCCGTGGAGTCGGAGGCCGGGCTCGATCTCGACAACCAGACCGTGACCGCCGTGCAGTCGCAGATGCAGTAAGGAGGCCCACCGTGGTCGCTCTCTCCCCCTCTTTCGAGGCGTTCGAGGAACGCTGGGCCAAGGGTGAAAACCAGCTGGTCTACGCGCGGCTCGCGGCCGATCTGGACACGCCCGTCTCGCTGATGCTCAAGCTCGCCGAGGCGCAGCCCAATTCCTTCATGCTGGAATCGGTGACTGGCGGCGAGGTGCGCGGGCGCTACTCGATCGTCGGCATGAAGCCTGACGTGATCTGGGAATGCCGGGGCGAGCAGGCGCGGATCAACCGCTCGGCGCGCTTCGACGAGGCGTGGGAGGACCTTCCGGGCCACCCGTTCGACAGCCTGCGCGCCTTGATCGCGGAAAGCCGCATCGAGATGCCCGACGATCTGCCCGCCGCAGCGGCGGGTCTCTTCGGCTATCTCGGTTACGACACCATCCGTCTGGTCGAGAAGCTGCCGAACGTGAACCCCGATCCGCTGGGCGTGCCCGACGCGATGCTGCTGCGCCCGTCGGTCGTGGCCGTGCTCGACGGGGTGAAGGGCGACGTGATCATCTGTGCGCCTGCCTTCCAAGCCGAGGGCAAGTCCGCGCGCGCCGCCTATGCGCAGGCCGCCGAACGCGTCTCGGATGCGCTGCGCGATCTCGACCGCACGCCGGTGGAGAGCCGCGATCTGGGCGAGAGCCTACAGGTCGGCGAAATGCATTCGAACTTCACGAAAGAGGGCTACATGTCCGCCGTGGAGACCGCGAAGGACTACATCCGCGCGGGCGACATCTTTCAGGTGGTCCCGGCGCAGCGCTGGTCGGCGCATTTCCCGCTGCCGCCCTTCGCACTCTATCGGTCGCTGCGGCGCACCAACCCCTCCCCCTTCATGTTCTTCCTGAACTTCGGGGGCTTCCAGATCGTGGGCGCTTCGCCCGAGATCCTCGTGCGCGTGCGCGAAGGCGAGGTGACGATCCGCCCGATCGCAGGCACCCGTCCGCGCGGGGCGACGCCCGCCGAGGACAAGGCGCTGGAAGAGGACCTGCTGGCCGACAAGAAAGAGCTGGCCGAACACCTGATGCTGCTCGATCTGGGCCGCAACGATGTGGGGCGCGTCTCGAAGATCGGCTCGGTCCACCCGACCGAGAAATTCATCATCGAGCGTTACAGCCACGTCATGCATATCGTCTCGAACGTCGTGGGCGAGCTGGCAGACGATCAGGACGCGCTCTCGGCGCTGCTGGCCGGTCTGCCCGCAGGCACGGTGTCCGGCGCGCCCAAGGTCCGCGCGATGGAGATCATCGACGAGCTGGAGCCGGAGAAACGCGGCATCTATGGCGGCGCCGTGGGCTATTTCGCGGCCAATGGCGAAATGGACATGTGCATCGCGCTGCGCACGGCCGTGGTGAAGGACAAGACGCTCTACATTCAGGCAGGCGGCGGCGTGGTCTACGATAGCGACCCCGAGGCCGAATGGATGGAGACGGTCAACAAGTCCAAGGCGCTGCGCAAGGCGGCCGAGGATGCGGGGCTGTTCGTGGCGACACGCGGCAACGGCTGAGGCAGCCGCCTTTTCCCAAGCTTTGAGAACGCGGGCTTACTGGCCCGCGTTTTCCATTTTCGGCTCGGTGTCCGGAGCGCCAGCCGCCACGCTATCCAGCGCCAGTGCCGAAACCGGGGTGAGCGTCACCTGGTTCTGCGCATCGATATACCAGTCCTCGATCCCCTGAACCGATTCCGGCCAGGCCGAGAGCATCACCACGACCGAGCCGTTGCGCTCCGCCTCGAAATCGGCGCGCGCGAGCATCCGCGAGATCACCGCGGCCTTCTCGCGCCCGTCATCGATCACGCGCCAGACCTGTGCGCGCGGCAGATCGGCCGAGGTCGCGATCTGGTTGGCGCTGTCGAAACCCTTCTTCTGCGTCACCACACCCAGCCCGCCGCGGCTGAGCGCCGAGATCATCTGGCGCGCAAGCGGGCGGTTGTTCTGGAACTGCGGCTGCGGCGGTTCCACTACGGCGACTGCCTCGGGGATCACGTGACGCCAGGCCTCCAGTGCCACCTCGACATCCTCGGGCGCGGCATTGGCGGGCAGTCCGGCGGCAAGGATCGCGACCTCGAACCCCGCCGCACGGAAGGCTTTCGCATCGTCGGCAGCGCCTTCGCGGGTGGGATCGATCGCGATGGTCATCGGCAGATCGCTCGCCGTGATCGTCGCCGGGTCGAGCCCGCCTGCCGCCACGCCCGGATCGATCAGCACCAGCGAGATTTGCGGCTTGTCGCTGATCGGTGCGGGGGCTGCGAATTTCCGGATCGGGTTCAGATCGGCCGCATCGACCGCCGCGACCTCGGGCATGTCCTGCGCAGACTGCGCGTCGGGGCCCTCCTCGGGCGTTGGCGCGGTCGAAGGTGTCACTTGCGGCAGGCGATCCACCACCACACCGGGCGCGGATTTGAACCCGCCCACCGGCTTGCCCGGCAGCGACGGGGCGTCCTGCAACGAGAAGATGCGCGGCTTGATCGGGGCCGCATCCCCGGCTTGCGGCAGGGCGCGGCCGGCGGGCAAGTCCGGGCTTGTGGCGGGATCGTTCGAGATCTCGGGTTTGTCGGCCTGCGCGGTGTCGATGCCCTCCCCCTCGGGCGGCAGCTGATCCGGCGCGGGCATATCACCGAGAGACGGGGCCGCTTGGGGCTCCGCCTCGGGGGGCGTCATCCCGGCCTCGGGCAATGCGGGCATCTCATTCGCTGCGAGGGTCGTTTCGCCCTCATCGGCAGGCGGCGTCGCTTGCTCGGGCGCTTTCGGCGGCTGCAGGGTCACGTCGGGCAACGCGGGCATTTCGGCTGCGGGCGCAGTTTCAGCGGTCTGCTCTGGCTGCGCGTCAGGCGCAGGCGTGCGCGTAGCGGCAATCTCGGGCGCGGTGTCGGGCGCGGGCGCGCCTTGCATAGCGGCAGGCTGGGTGCTGTCGGGCTGGGCCCCTGCCTCCGGCGCGACAGGCTCGGCGAGTGCGACGGTTTCCCCATCCGACTCGGGACGCGGCTCGGCCATCTCGGTCGCCATCTCAGGGCGCGCGGCGCTTTGGATTTCGTCGGCACTGGGCGGCGCGAGGCTCGGCTGCGGCTCGGACACGCGCGGCGTCTTGGTCGGCGCTGAAATCGGCGCCCCGTCCGGCGTCGGCATCGAGGGCGTGCGATCGGTCGCAGGGCGCGAGAAATCGGAGCCCGCAGGCAGGTCCACATTCGCCGGTTCTTCGGGCGTCGGGCTTCCGGCGAGCTTGATCTCTGCGCCGGGCTCTTTCGGCGCCGGGAAGATCAACGACATCACGCCCGCACCGAGTACCGCGACCAGCAGACCGGCCAGTCCGCCCTTCATCACAGATCGAATCATTGCCTGCCTCCATCTTCACCGCTCTTGATGCGCGGCTTTTCCCGGGGACTGCCCTTGACCCCGACCCTTCGCTGATAGCATCTATAGCCCGACCCGTTCCCCGGTTCACCCCCCTTGATAAGCGCATCGGCGCTTGAGTGCATGGGGGACGCCGGGGGCCAACAAACGAAAGGGCCCGGCCATGCTGCTGCTCATCGATAATTATGACAGCTTCACCTATAATTTGGTGCACTATTTTGGCGAGCTGGGCGCCGATGTGAAGGTCTGGCGTAACGACGCGCTGAACGTGCAGGAAGCGATGGGCATGGGCGCCGAGGCGATCGTGCTGTCGCCCGGGCCTTGCGACCCCGATCAGGCGGGCATCTGCCTGCCGCTCGTGATGGCCGCAGCCGAGGCGAAGCTGCCCTTGTTCGGAGTGTGTCTCGGGCATCAGACCATCGGTCAGGCCTTTGGCGGGAAAGTCGTGCGCGCCTCCGAGATCGTGCATGGCAAGATGGGCGAGATCCGCCACGAGGGCAAAGGCTGCTTCAAGGGCCTGCCCTCTCCGCTGAAAGCAACGCGCTACCACTCGCTGATCGTGGAGCGCGAGAGCCTGCCCGACTGCCTCGAGATCACCGCCGAGCTGGACGACGGCACGATCATGGGGCTGCGTCATCGCGAGCTGCCGATCGAGGGCGTGCAGTTCCACCCGGAATCCATCGCCTCCGAGCATGGCCACGCGATGCTGAAGAATTTCCTGACAGAGGCAGGCGTCAGCCTGAAGGTGCCCGCATGAGCCAACCGATGAGCGAAGCGATGAAGCCGCTGATCTTTGCGGCGTCCGAAGGTCCGCTGAGCCGCGCGCAGGCGGAAATGGCGTTCCAGCTGCTGTTCGACGGCGAAGCCTCTCCGGCACAGGTCGGCGGCTTGCTGATGGCGCTGCGGGCGCGCGGGGAATCCGTGTCGGAATATGCCGCCGCCGCCGCCGCGATGCGTGCGAAATGCGTGCCGGTCAAAGCCCCCGAAGGCGCGATGGATATCGTGGGCACCGGCGGCGACGGGATGCACACGCTCAACATCTCGACGGCTGCGGCCTTCGTCGTGGCGGGCGCGGGCGTGCCGGTCGCGAAACACGGCAACCGCGCGGCCTCGTCGAAATCGGGCACGGCGGATGTGCAATCCGAGCTGGGCATCGACGTGATGGCCGGTCCCGAGGCGACCGAGCGTGGTCTGGCCGAGGCCGGGATCGGCTTCATGATGGCGCAAATCCACCACCCCGCGATGCGTCACGTCATGCCGGTGCGTCAGGAACTGGGCTGCAAGACGATCTTCAACATCCTCGGCCCCCTGACCAACCCCGCAGGCGTGAAGCGCCAGCTGACCGGGGCCTTCGCACCCGACCTGATCTTCCCGATGGCCGAGACGCTGCAGATGCTCGGCTCCGAGAAGGCGTGGCTGGTGCATGGCTCGGACGGGACCGACGAGATCACCATTTGCGGCACGACCGAAGTTGCCGCGTTGGAAAATGGTCGCATCGAGTCGATCCAGATCCACCCCGAGGATGCGGGCCTGCCCGTGCACAAGTTCAAGGATCTGGTCGGCGGCACGGCGGCCGAGAACGCCACCGCCTTGCGCGCGCTGATGGATGGTGAGGCTTCGGCCTATCGCGACGCGGTGATCTTCAACGCCGCCGCCGCGCTCGTCGTGGCCGACAAGGTCGCAGACCTGAAATCCGGGGCGGAAATGGCCGCCGAGAGCATCGATAGCGGAAAGGCGAGGACCGCGCTGGAAACGCTGGCCCGCATCACGCAGGAGGTCGCCGGATGAGCACGATCCTCGACAAGATCAAAGCCTATAAGCTGGAAGAGATCAAAGCGGCCAAAGCCGCGCGCCCGCTGAGCGAAGTTGAGGCGCAGGCCAAGGCGCAGGCGCCCACGCGCGGTTTTGCCAACGCCCTGACTGCGAAGGCGGAAACGGGCTACGGGCTGATCGCCGAGATCAAGAAGGCCTCGCCCTCGAAAGGGCTGATCCGCCCCGATTTCGACCCGCCCGCGCTGGCCAAAGCCTATGAAGAGGGCGGCGCGGCTTGCCTGTCGGTGCTGACCGATACGCCCTCTTTCCAGGGCGCGCCGGAATTCCTGTCGGCGGCACGCGCGGCCTGTTCGCTGCCCGCTTTGCGCAAGGATTTCCTCTATGACACCTATCAGGTCGCGGAAGCCCGTGCCTGGGGCGCCGATTGCATCCTGATCATCATGGCCTCGGTCGAGGATGATCTGGCCGCCGAGCTGGAAGACGCAGCCTTCGGTTGGGGCATGGATGTGCTCGTCGAAGTGCATGACATGGAAGAGACCGAACGCACGCTCAAGCATCTGAAATCGCCGCTTCTGGGCGTGAACAACCGCAACCTGAAGACCTTCGAGGTCACGCTCGACGTGACCCGCGAACTTGCGCCGAGCATCCTCGCCGAAGGCCGCGATCTGGTCTGCGAAAGCGGCATCTTCACTCGCGACGACATGGCCGCGATGGCCGAGGTCGGCGCGCGCCGCTTCCTGATCGGCGAAAGCCTGATGCGGCAGGACGATGTCGCGGGCGCCACCCGGACGCTTCTGGAGGTCGCATGAGCCTCTCGCATTTCGACAAGGACGGTCAGGCCCATATGGTCGACGTCTCCGATAAGGAGGTGACCGACCGCATCGCCGTGGCCGAGGGGCGCGTCGTGATGCTGCCCGAGACGCTGGACTATGTCCTGAAGGGCACCGCGAAGAAGGGCGACGTTCTGGGCATCGCACGGATCGCGGGGATCATGGCCGCGAAGAAGACCTCCGACCTGATCCCGCTGTGTCATCCGCTGCCGATCACCAAGGTCACGCTGGACCTGGAGCCCGACGAGGCCCTGCCCGGCGTGCGCATCCGCGCGACCGTGAAGACCTCGGGTCAGACCGGCGTCGAGATGGAGGCGCTGACGGCGGTCTCGGCGGCGGCGCTGACTGTCTATGACATGCTCAAGGCGGTCGAGAAATCCATGCAGATCGAGGGTATCCGCGTCGTGCTGAAAGACGGCGGGAAATCCGGCAAATACGAGGCCGAAGGGAGCGCATCATGAGCCTGTTGCCCGTCGAAGAGGCGCTGGAAAAGGTTCTGGCACTGGTCGAACCGCTCGGCACCGAGCGCGTGAGCCTGCGTCACGCCCTTGGCCGCGTGATGGCGGAGCCCGCCACGGCGCAGCTCACCCAGCCGCCCTTCTCGGGCTCGGCGATGGATGGCTACTGGATCGACGTGGCCGACCACCTGCCCGGCGCGACGCTCACCGTCGAGGGCGAGGCCGCCGCAGGTCGCGCCTATGACGGCACCCCCACCCCCGGTCAGGCGGTGCGCATCTTCACCGGCGCACCGGTGCCGGGCCCGAATGGCGTGGTCGTTCTGCAGGAGAACGTGACGCGTGAAGGCGACACGATCACCCTGCCGCAAGAGCTTGAAACCCATAACAATATCCGACCCAAGGGCCAGGACTTCGCGCAAGGCGAGAGCTTCTGCCCCGACCGCCCGCTGACCGCGCGCGACCTCGGACTGCTGGCCGCGATGAACGTGGCCGCGGTCACGGTGCGCCGCCGCCCCATCGTCGCGATCATCGCCACCGGCGACGAGCTGGTGATGCCGGGCGAAGAGCCGGGCCCGGATCAGATCATCTGCTCCAACAGCTTCATCGTCGCGGCACTGGCCGAACGCATGGGCGCCGAGGCCCGCATGCTGCCGATCGCGCGCGACGACCGTGACAGCTTGCGCACCGTGTTCGAGCTCGCGAAAGGCGCCGATCTGGTGGTGACCTCCGGCGGCGCCTCGGTCGGTGCGCATGATCTGGTGGGCGAAGTGGCTGCGGAACTGGGGCTCGACCGCAGCTTCTGGAAGATCGCGATGCGCCCCGGCAAGCCCTTGATGGCGGGCCGGATGGGCGATGCTGCCATGCTGGGCCTGCCGGGCAATCCGGTTTCGGCCACGGTCTGCGCAGAACTGTTCCTGCGCCCGATGCTGCGCAAGCTCGCGGGTCTGCCGCCGGAAAGCCGCGTGCAACAGGCGATCCTCGCGACCGATACCGGCCCGACCGGCCCGCGCACCCATTACATGCGCGCCACCCTCGCGCCCGGCGATCCCCTGCCCCGCGTCACACCCTTCGACAATCAGGATTCTGCGATGCTAAGCCTCCTGTCGCAGGCCGATTGCCTGCTGATCCGCCCCTTGGGCGACGGGCCGCGCAAGGCGGGCGAGACGGTCGAAATCCTGCCGCTGGACTGAGCCGCACCCGCCCCGGGCGTTGACAGCCCCCGTGAACAAGGGTAGAACAATCCTTGAACATGTGCCTTGACCGGGGAACGGAGGGTCGCGGATGCTGACACGCAAGCAGCTGGAATTGCTGGAATTCATTCAAAAACGGATGATGAAGGACGGTGTTCCACCCTCTTTCGACGAGATGAAGGACGCGCTGGACCTGCGCTCGAAATCCGGCATCCACCGTTTGATTACCGCTCTGGAAGAACGTGGCTTCATCCGCCGCCTCGCTCATCGGGCCCGCGCAATCGAGATCGTGAAACTGCCCGAGGCGCTGGAGAAGAAATTCGGCGCCCCCGCGGGCGACAGCGCTGGCAACTTCGCGCCGCAGGTGATCGAGGGCGACAAGACCGACCCGCCGCGCGGCGCGATGCCGGTCGACGTGATCCACGCGCTGGAACTGCCGGTGATGGGCCGGATCGCCGCCGGTGTCCCGATCGAGGCGATCTCGGAAGTCTCGCATCACGTCGCCGTCCCCGGCTCCATGCTGAGCGGACGCGGAGAGCATTACGCGCTCGAAGTCAAAGGCGACTCGATGATCGAGGCGGGCATCAACGACGGCGATGTCGTGGTGATCCGCGAACAGGGCACCGCCGACAATGGCGATATCGTGGTCGCACTGGTCGAGGGGCATGAAGCGACGCTGAAACGCTTCTACCGTCGCAGCGGGATGATCGCGCTGGAAGCCGCGAACCCGGCCTATGAGACGCGGCGGCTGCGCGACGATCAGGTGAAGGTGCAGGGGCGGCTCGTCGGGCTGATCCGCAGCTACTGAGATTTGGTGAATTCCTGGGAAAGAGCGTCTTGCCGGGCGCTCTTTTTCGTATGTCGCGCCGGTTGCGTGGGCGGGAGCCTCCGGCGGGGATATTTGGAAAGAGCGAAGGTCAGGGGCGCGTCCAGAGACGGCGGCCTTTGATTTGCGCGGTCGTCGTAACCTCGCCCTTGGCGCTGATCGCGACCGCACCAGTCTCGCGCAGGCGCGCGGCGTCCCATAGATCGCAGGGGCCCGTGGGCGCTTCGATCTTGCTGGAGATCACGACAATGCCCCCCTTCGCGCAAATCGCAGGAAGGACCGTTTTTGCCGATTTTCCAGTGAGATGGGCGAGCGGCGCGCGTCGAAACTGCGCGATCCGCGCACCGCGCGGCCCAGCGAAGGCGGGGCGTGCGGCAGCCTCTTCCAGCGAAGCCGGATCGCCATCCGCTGCCAACCAGCGCTCGGAGATGAACCCCGCACCCGGTTTCGACAGCGCCCGGCCCTGCGAGGTCATCAGACCGACCTGCTGCGCCTCGGGCGCGATCAGCAGCGCCGGACGCTCCGCGTCGGCGCGCAGCCAAAGGGCGCCGCCCAGAAAGATCAGACCGACACTCGCGCTGCGCCCGGCCCCGCGCGTCAGGATCAGCCCCAGCGCGCCAAGCGCAATCAAAGGGATCACCCACGGCCCCGGCTGGATGATCGCAAGAACCGAGCCGTCGAGACCGCTCACCCACTCCGCCACGCGCAAGATCCACGCCGTGCCCTGCCCCATCGCCCAAAGCGCGGGCCCGGCGAGGCCGAGGGGCGCGAGCAGCGCCGCGAGCACACCCATCGGCATGATCACGAGCCCCATTGCGGGCACCGCGAAGAGATTGGCCAGCACCCCGTATTCCGAGAGCCTGTGAAACTGCGCGGCCACGATCGGTGCGGTGGCTGCGCCTGCGATCAGAGAGGTCGCAACCAGCATCAGCACCGGGCGCAGCAGGCGCGGCAGATGCCGCGACGTGCGGGTCCACGGCCCCAGCGCCACGATCAGCGCGGTGGTCGCGGCGAAGGACATCTGGAAGCCGGGCTCGGTCAGGCTCTCAGGCTGCCAGATCATGAGGAGCGTGGCGGCGAGCGCGACGGTACGCAGGCTCAGCGCGCGCCGGTCGAAGAGCACGGCGAGGAGCATGATCGACACCATGATCCACGCGCGCTGGGTCGAGACAGCAGGCCCCGCGAGCAAGAGGTAGCCGCTGGCCGCGATCAGCGCTGCGATGGCGGCCAGTTTCTTCGTAGGCCAGATCAGGGCGGGGCGCCCCGCCAGCGCCAGACCGTAGCGCACCAGACCGAAGACGAAGCCCGCGAGCATCCCCATATGCAGCCCAGAAATCGCGATCAGATGGGCGAGGCTGGAGCGGCGCATCACCTCGCGCGTGGCCTCGCTCAACCCCGAGCGGTCGCCGGTCATCAGCGCCGCCGCGACCGCACCGGGTTGGCCCGCGATCCGCGACTGGATCGCCGCCGAGAGCCGCATCCGCGCGCGATGCGCTGCCATCGCCCAATCGCCGGGATCGGGCGGCGCGACACGCAGCACCGGCGCGCGGGTATAGCCGATCGCGCCGAGCCGGTCGAACCAGGCGGTGCGGCGAAAATCGTAACCCCGGGGCGCGGCTGGCGGCGGCGGGGGCGAGAGATTCGCCGTGAGCATGACCTGCGTGCCGGGCTCGGGGCTGAACTGACTTTGATCGCCATGCAGCGTCACCCGCACCCGCGCCGGGGTCTTGGCGGGCGGAATACGGTCGATCCGCACCCGGTCCAAGGTCAGCCGGATCAGGTCGGAGCGCGCGCGGTCGAGCTTCACGATCCGCCCGCTGACGGGGCCGTAATAGCGATACTGCAGCACCGGGGCGGCGACGAGATGGGCGCGCAGCCCTGCGAGCAACAGCCCCAGAGCCGCAAGGGCGATCAGCGCCGCGGGCAGCCGAAACCATGCCGCAGCGCGCAGCCAAAGCGCGAGAGAGAGCGCGCAGATTACGAGCGTGCTCAGGTAGATAGGCCATCCCGGCTCGATCCCGAGGGTGAAATACGCCCCGACCCCGACGCCGAGCGCCACCGGCATCCACAGGAAAAGCTGCGCACGGGCCCGCGCCAGCGCGCCCAGCGGATCGGAGAGCCCGCCGAAGATCGCCGCGATCAGACGCGGAGCGCGGCCCGCGCCCGTCGCACCCTCCGGCTGCGCCCAGTCGCCGGGTTCGGCATTGATCGCCATGCTTGTCCTCGGCCCCGTCCCTGCTTATGCATCGAGCCGAGAAAGCCTATGCGCTTGATGGTTTCCGATAGGTTAACGCGGGCCGGTAAGAGCCCGCGAAGAAAGGTCCCGACATGTCCGACCAGATTGTCACCCGTTTCGCCCCCTCTCCCACCGGCTATCTGCATATCGGCGGTGCGCGCACGGCCCTGTTCAACTGGCTCTATGCCCGTGGGCGCGGCGGCAAATTCCTGCTCCGTATCGAGGATACCGATCGCGAACGCTCGACCCCCGAGGCCACGGCGGCGATCCTGCAGGGGCTCGAATGGCTGGGGCTCGATTATGACGGCGACGTGGTGAGCCAGGCTGCGGGCGCGGCCCGCCATGCCGAGGTCGCCCATCAGATGCTGGAGAAAGGCCACGCCTATAAGTGCTTCTCCACGCAGGAAGAGATCGCGGCCTTCCGCGAGGACCCGGCGAACAAGGGTCAGATGTTCCCCTCGCCGTGGCGCGATGCCGATCCGTCGACGCATCCGGATGCGCCATACGTGATCCGTCTGAAAGCGCCCCGCGAGGGCACGACCGTGATCACCGACGCCGTGCAGGGCGAGGTGACGATCCGCAACGATCAGCTCGATGACATGATTTGTTTACGTTCTGATGGCACACCGACCTACATGCTGGCCGTTGTCGTCGATGACCATGATATGGGCGTGACCCATGTGATCCGCGGGGACGACCATCTCGTCAATGCCGCGCGGCAGATGCTGGTCTATCGCGCGATGGGCTGGGACGTGCCCACCTTCGCGCATATCCCGCTGATCCACGGTCCCGACGGCAAGAAGCTGTCGAAGCGTCACGGCGCGGTCGGCCTCGAGCAATATCAGGCCATGGGCTACCCGGCGACGGGAATGCGCAACTACCTCGCGCGGCTCGGCTGGAGCCACGGCGACGACGAATTCTTCACCGACGATCAGGCGAAGGAATGGTTCGACATCACCGGCATCAACAAGGCGCCGGCGCGGCTCGATTTCAAGAAGCTCGAAAATATCTGCGGCCAGCATATCGCGATCACCGATGAGGCCGAATTGCTGCGCGAAATCGAAGGTTATCTCGCAGCTGCAGAAAAACCCCCGCTGGGTGACGCACAGAAATCTGCGCTTGTGCGCACGCTTCCCATCGTGAAGGGGTCGGCGAAGATGTTGCCGCAACTTCTTGAAAAGGCGCATTTCTCTCTGACGCAGCGCCCGATCGAGATCGAGGAGAAAGCGGCCAAGGCGCTCGATGATGTATCCCGTGGTATACTGAGTGAATTGACCTTTGCGCTGCAACGCGCTAATTGGTCGCGGGAAGACCTGGAAGCCGCCGTCGGACAGGTTGCCGAAGCGCATGGACTGGGCCTTGGGAAGGTCGCTGCTCCGATGCGGGCGGCCTTGGCGGGGCGAGCGGCTACCCCCAGCGTATTCGATATGATGCTCGTTTTGGGCCAAGAGGAAACTCTGGCACGACTCGACGATCAGGCGGCCTGAGGCCTGGCCGCCCTCTCCGGACGCCTGTCCGGACGCGATAGACCGGCGCGGCCCAGCCGGAGGATGAAAGGGAATTTACATGGCAGACAACTCGAAGACCGCCACGCTCTCGCTTGACGGACAAACCTATGAGCTTCCCGTGCTCTCGCCCTCGGCTGGTCCCGACGTGCTCGATATCCGCAAGCTCTACGGTCAAGCCGACGTCTTCACCTACGATCCGGGCTTCACCTCGACCGCAGCCTGCGAGTCCAAGATCACCTTCATCGATGGTGGTAAGGGCGAGCTGCTGTATCGCGGCTACCCGATCGACCAGCTCGCCTCGGAATCGCATTACCTCGAAGTGTGCTACCTGCTTCTCTACGGGGAACTGCCGAGCAAGCAGCAGATGGAAGATTTCGAATATCGCGTGACCCGTCACACGATGATCCACGAGCAGATGAAGCAGTTCTTCCAGGGCTTCCGCCGTGACAGCCACCCGATGGCGACCATGGTCGGCGTCGTGGGCGCACTCTCGGCCTTCTATCACGACAGCCTCGACATCTCGGACCCGTGGCAGCGCGAAGTCGCCTCGATCCGCCTGATCGCGAAGCTGCCGACGATCGCCGCGATGGCCTACAAGTACTCGATCGGTCAGCCCTTCGTCTATCCGAAGAACGAGCTGAGCTACGCCGAGAACTTCCTGCATATGTGCTTCTCGGTCCCGGCCGAAGACTACAAGATCGAGCCGGCGCTCGCGAAGGCGATGGACCGTATCTTTACGCTCCATGCCGATCACGAGCAGAACGCCTCGACCTCGACCGTGCGTCTGGCGGGCTCCTCGGGCGCGAACCCCTTCGCCTGTATCGCAGCCGGCATCGCCTGCCTCTGGGGCCCCGCCCACGGCGGCGCAAACCAGGCCTGCCTCGAGATGTTGCGCGAAATCGGCACCGTCGATCAGATCCCGGAATACATCAAGCGCGCCAAGGACAAGGATGATCCCTTCCGCCTGATGGGCTTCGGTCACCGCGTCTACAAGAACTTCGACCCGCGCGCGAAGGTCATGAAGGAATCGGCGGACGAGGTGCTCGACCTGCTCGGCATCCACGACAACGAGACCCTTCAGGTCGCCAAGGAACTCGAGAAGATCGCTCTGGAGGACGACTATTTCGTCTCCAAGAAGCTCTATCCGAATGTCGACTTCTACTCGGGCATCATTCTCGAGGCGATGGGCTTCCCGACCTCGATGTTCACCCCGATCTTCGCGCTCTCGCGCACCGTCGGCTGGATTTCGCAGTGGAAAGAGATGATCGAGGATCCGACCGGCAAGATCGGTCGCCCGCGTCAGCTTTACACCGGCGCGACCTATCGCGATTACGTCGATATCGCCAAGCGCTGAGCGTAAGCCAAGTCTTTGCGGGCCGGAGGGGAGACCTTCCGGCCCGTTTTCTATTCTGATATCCGGGACAAGGGGGCGCTGCCCCCTTCTGGCTGCGCCATTCATCCCCCGGGATATTTACCCAAGAGCGAAGACATCACTGATCGCCTGACATATCGCCCGCATCATTTCCTCTGCTCGCTTGGCTTCGAGGGGAAGGGATATTCGGATCTCTTCACCGCGAATATGACCGAGATCGTTGAAGGACGCCTGCGGCGCGCGGACGGCGCGGCGGTGGAGATCGAGGTCGTGGGCGCGGCGGATGATATCTGCGGCCCCTGCCCGTCGCGGCGCGGATCGGGCTGCACCGCACAGGCGAAGATCGACCGGCTGGACGCGGCCCATGCCGAGGCGTTGGATATTGCGCCGGGCGATGTGCTGACATGGGGAGAGGCGCTGGAGCGGATGGCCGCCCTGCCCGCCGATGTGCATCAGACGATCTGCGCCGAATGCCAATGGCTGAGCGCGGGCATGTGCGCCGCCGCCCTCGCTCGACTTCAGGACAAAGAATAGCGCTACCCTTGGTCGGGAGGGCGGCACTGTAAAGCTGCCCAACGCGCTCACCCGTCAGTCTGCAAAACCGCGGGAAAGGTGCGGGACGTGCATCTGCACGCTTGCGCGATGGCGGGTGTGGTGGCAAGAAACGCGCCATGAGCACGGATCAGACCCAAGACCCTTCGCAGGGCAAGAAACTAGCGCTTGTCACAGGCGCTTCGCGTGGCCTTGGCGGGGCGATCGCCGAAGCTTTGGCCGCAGATGGCTGGCACGTCATGGCCGTCGCGCGGACGACCGGCGCGCTGGAAGAGCTCGACGACCGCATTCAGGCGAAGGGCGGCACCGCCTCGCTCGGTCCGCTCGACGTGACCGAACCCGATCAGATGGCGCATCTCGCGCAGTCGATCGGCGCGCGCTGGGGTGGGCTCGATCTGTGGGTCCATACCGCGATCCATGCCGCACCGCTCTCGCCGACCGGGCATATCGACGCGAAGGAACTGGCCAATTCGGTCAAGGTGAACGTGACCGCGACCGCGCAGCTCATCGGGCTGATGGAGCCGCTGCTGCTTGTGCGCGAAGGCACCGCGCTGGCCTTCGACGATCCTCGTGCGGGCCAGAAATTCTTCGGCATCTATGGGGCGACGAAAGCCGCGCAGATGGCAATGCTGCGCTCGTGGCAGGCCGAGACCGTGAAGATCGGGCCGCGCGTGGTCATCGCGGAGCCTGCGCCGATGGCGACCGCGCTGCGCGGACGGTTCTTCCCTGGCGAAGATCGCGACGCGCTGGCCGATCGCCACGCCGAGGCGCGGCGCATCCTCGACACGCTCTGAGAACGACCAAAGCGCCGCCGAAATGCCCTCCGGCTGCGGCGCTTTGGCGACACATCCGCGCTGTCGCCCGCCCCCGCTTTACCCTTCATCCGCCGCACGGTAAGCATCGGGTGACGCGACGGCGAACTGGGGGCAACATGCGTATTCTCATCACCAATGACGACGGGATCGACGCACCGGGACTGGCCGTTCTGGGCGAGATCGCCGAAGAGCTTGCCGGCCCCGATGGCGAGGTCTGGACGGTCGCGCCAGCCTTCGAGCAATCGGGCGTCGGGCACTGCATTTCCTACACCCGGCCGATGATGATCTCGAAACTGGCAGAGCGCCGTTTCGCCGCCGAAGGCAGCCCCGCCGATTGCGTGATGGCCGGGCTCTATGACGTGCTGGAGGAGCAACGGCCCGATCTGGTGCTCTCGGGCGTGAACCGGGGCAACAACTCCGCCGATAACGCGCTTTATTCCGGCACGCTGGGCGGCGCGATGGAGGCCGCGCTGCAAGGCGTGCCCGCGATCGCCCTGTCGCAATTCATCGGCCCCGAGGTCTTCAACGCCCCCGACATGTTCGAGGCGGCCCGGGTCCATGGCGCGGCGCTCGTGCGCAAGCTGATCGATCAGGGCATCTGGGACGACGGCGATTACCGGGTCTTCTACAACGTCAATTTCCCGCCGGTGCTGGCCAAAAACGTCAAAGGCCACAAGGTCGCAGCCCAGGGCTTCCGCAAGGATTGCTTCTTCTCGACCGAAGCGCATCACGCGCCCTCGGGGCGGCGTTTTTTGTGGATCAAGGGCGGCCCGCAGCACACGCCGACGCAGCCGGGCACCGATGCCGCCGTCAATCTCGACGGTTATATCTCGGTCACGCCGATGCGTGCCGATCTGACCGCGCATGACGTGATCGCCGATCTGGAGGCCCGTCTGGGATGAGCGAGGACGCAGAAGAGGATCTGGCCGAGCGCAAGATGCGGTTCCTCTTCGCGCTGCGCTCCAAGGGCGTGACCGACGCGCGCACCCTGCATGCGATGGAGGGGATCGACCGCGGCCAGTTCGTACGCGGCATCTTCGCCGACCGCGCCTATGAGGATATGCCGCTGCCCATCGCCTGCGGGCAGACGATTTCTCAGCCCTCGGTCGTCGGGCTGATGACGCAGGCCGCGGATGTGGGCTCGCGCGACACCGTGCTCGAGATCGGCACGGGCTCGGGCTATCAGGCCGCGATCCTGAGCCAGCTCGCCCGCCGCGTCTATACCGTGGACCGGCATCGCAGGCTGGTGCGCGAGGCCGAAGGCGTCTTCAACGCGCTGCGGCTCACCAATATCGTCGCGATTTCCGGGGATGGCTCGCACGGGCTGCCCGATCAGGCGCCGTTTGATCGAATCATCGTGACTGCCGCTGCGGAAGACCCTCCCGGGCCGCTCTTGGCCCAGCTGAAGATCGGGGGTATCATGGTTTTACCCGTGGGCCAGTCGGACACGGTGCAAAGCCTGATCCGGGTGCGCCGGCTCGAGACGGGTTTCGATTACGAAGAATTGCGCCCGGTGCGTTTTGTCCCCCTCGTCGAGGGCGTGGCAAACGATTGAGTGGCAGGTAAGAACGGACCCCGAAGAGGTCTGAGAGACAGTGAGGACGAGCGGATGGCAACGAAGATTTCCCGGCTGCGGCTGATCCTGGCAGGTGGCGTCGCGCTGACGGCGTTGGCCGCCTGTAACCCGAACGGGTTCGATCTGGACATGCGCGGCTATGGCAATGGCGGGCTCGACACGAGCGCCGCCGCCCGGCAGGCGGTGCAGGACCGCCCGCGCCCGAATGCGCAGGGCATCATCACCTACCCGAATTATCAGGTCGTCGTGGCGCGCCGCGGCGATACGGTCAATTCCGTCGCGCAGCGGATCGGCACCGATCCCGGCGCGCTGGCCCGCTATAACGCGGTCGCCCCCGATGCGGTGCTGAACGCGGGCGAAGTGCTGGCCCTGCCCAACAAGGTCGCGACCACAGGCGGCTCCGCGGCACCGGGTAACTCCAGCGCGCTGACCTCGGAGACGATCGACATCACCTCGCTCGCCTCGAACGCGATCGACAAGGCGCAGGCGAACCAGCCCGCCAAATCGACCCCGGCCTCGGCCCCGGTCTCCACCAACAGCGCCGAGCCGATCCGCCACAAGGTCGCGCGTGGCGAGACCGCCTATTCCATCGCGCGCTACTACTCGGTGCCGGTGAAGGCGCTGGCCGAATGGAACGGGCTGCCCAACGACCTGCGCGTGCGCGAAGGTCAGGTACTGATCATCCCGGTCGCATCGAACCGCCAGCCCGCGAAGGTCGAGACCGCGACGGCCACCACCGCGCCGGGCACCGGTTCGCCGACCCCGGTGCCGCCCTCCGCGGCAGAGCCCCTGCCCGACAAGACGCCGCCGAAAGCCTCTGCGCCGGTCAAGACGCAGACCCCGGACATGAGCACCGATCGTACCAAGGCGTCGGACACGTCGAAGATGATGATGCCGGTCCCCGGCTCGATCATCCGGCCCTACAAGAAGGGCAAGAACGACGGCGTCGACATCTCTGCCTCGGCCGGAACCTCGGTGAAAGCCGCCGAGAGCGGCACCGTGCTGCTGATCAGCCAGGACACCGACGATGTCGCCTTCCTCGCAATCAAGCATCCCGACAATCTGGTGACGGTCTATTACAATGTGACCGGCATCACGGTGAAGAAAGGCGCGAGCGTTAAGCGCGGCCAGACCATCGCGAAGGTCGCGTCCGGCGATCAGGGCTATCTGCATTTCGAGGTCCGCAAGGGGATCGATTCCGTCGATCCGATGCCCTACCTCAACTGACCTTTTGCGGCGGGCCGGAGATGTTCCGGCCCGCCCACGCGCCCTGCCCGCTCAGCCCGCGACAGGCGCAAGCAGCAGACAGCTCTCGCTGTTGAGCACCCCCGGAATTTCCCGAATATCGCGCAAGGCCCGGTCGAATTCGCCCAGGGTCTCGGCCCGGATTTCCGCCACCAGATCCCAGTTGCCATTGGTCGCGAAGACCGTCGTCACCTCCGGAATGCGATGCAGCGCCCGGATCACCGCGCGCGACATCTTGCCCTGCAACTCGACCAGCGTAATCGCGCGCACCTGCCCCTCAACATCCGTCTCTGTCTCGATGGTGAAGCGCCGGATCTGCCCCGAGGCGACCAGCGCCTCCAGCCGGGCGCGCGCGGTCGTGCGCGACACCCCCACCTGCAGCGCGAGATCGGTCATCGAGAGCCGCGCATCCGCGCGCAGCGCGGCCATGATCGCGCGGTCCGTATCGTCTAGCTGCATTTACCCTCCGTTTTGATCACTTGGCTGGTCAAACTGACCAAATTTAGTTCCGTTTTGCGCAAATTGACAAGCGAAACCTCTGCGCCATTTCGTCAGACTAAGACCAACAAGGGAGATCTCGATGACACGCACAGTTTCGATCCTGGGCGCGCCTATTCAAACTGGCGCTTCGCAACCCGGCTGCATCATGGGACCGGCCAGTCTGCGCATCGCGGGGCTGGGCGACATCCTGACCGAGCTGGGCTGGGAGGTGGATGATCTGGGCGACCTGTCGATTCCCCCGCAAAAGCCGGTGCCGCACAAGAACCCCGCGATCCACGATCTGGCCGAAACCCGTGCCTGGATCGAGGCGCTGTCGCAGGCGGCTTTCGACGCCGCGCAGACCCATGACCGCCCGATCTTCATCGGCGGCGATCACGCGCTGGCCGCAGGCACGCTGAGCGGCCTCGCGCGGCATGCGAAGACGCAAGATCGCCCCTTGTTCGTCCTGTGGCTCGATGCGCACCCGGACCTGCACACGCTGGAGACCACGACCAGCGGCAACCTGCATGGCACGCCCGTGGCCTATGTCACCAGCCAGCCCGATTTCGAGGCCTTCCCGCCACTGGAAGCCAGCATCGATCCGAAGAATTTCTGCATGATGGGCATCCGCTCGGTCGATCCGGCGGAACGCGCGCGCATCAAGCAGATCGGCTTGGAAGTGCATGACATGCGCGCCATCGACGAGACCGGCGTGCTGGCGCCCCTGCGCGCCTTCCTCGACCGCGTGCGCGAAGCCAACGGCCTGCTGCATGTCAGCTTCGATGTCGATTTCCTCGACCCCGGCATCGCGCCCGCCGTGGGCACGACCGTACCGGGCGGCGCCACCTTCCGCGAGGCGCATCTGATCATGGAAGAGGTCGGCGACAGCGACCTCGTCACCTCGCTCGACATTGTCGAGCTCAACCCCTTCCTCGACGAACGCGGCCGCACGGCGAAACTGCTCTGCGACCTCGCAGCCAGCCTCTTTGGCCGCCGCGTTCTCGACCGCATGACACGGAGCTTTTGATGGATATGTCCCCTCTCGCCCCCTCCAAACTGGCCTTCGTGCCCTTCGTTTCCGTCGCCAACATGATGAAGCTGGTGAACGAGATCGGCCCCGAACAGGTGATGCGCGATCTCGCCGCCTATATCGAAGAAGATTTCCGCCGCTGGCCGGATTTCGACAAGACACCGCGCGTGGCGAGCCATTCGGCGGAGGGCGTGATCGAGCTGATGCCGACCGCGGATGCCGAGAATTACGGCTTCAAATACGTCAACGGCCACCCCAAGAACGGCCGCACCGGGCACCAGACCGTGACGGCGTTTGGCGTGCTGTCCTCGGTCGCCACGGGCTATCCGCTGCTGATGACCGAGATGACGATGCTGACCGCACTGCGCACCGCCGCCACCTCGGCGCTGGTGGGCAAATACCTCGCCCCGAAAGGCGCGAGCGTCATGGGCATGATCGGCAATGGTGCGCAATGCGAGTTTCAGGCGCTGGCCTTCCGCGCGATCTGCGGGATCGACACGCTGCGCCTTTACGACATCGACCCGACGGCGACCGAGAAGGCCGCGAAGAACCTGACCGCGCAAGGGTTCAGCGTCACCAAATGCCGCTCGGCCGAGGAAGCGGTGGAGGGCGCGCAGGTCATCACCACCTGCACCGCCGACAAGCAATATGCCACGATCCTGACCGACAACATGGTCGGCTCCGGCATCCATATCAACGCGATCGGCGGCGACTGCCCCGGCAAGACCGAACTGCATCGCGACATCCTCACCCGCTCGGAGATCTTCGTCGAATACCCGCCGCAGACCCGCATCGAGGGCGAGATTCAGGCGCTCGACGAGGACCACCCGGTGACCGAGCTGTGGAAGGTCATGCGCGGCGAGGCCGAGGGCCGTCGCGACGCGAAACAGATCACGCTGTTCGATAGCGTGGGCTTCGCGATCGAGGATTTCAGCGCGCTGCGCTACATCCATGACCGCGTGAAGGGTGGCGAATACGCGCAGATGCTCGATCTTATGGCAGACCCCGACGATCCGCGCGATTTGTTCGGGATGCTGACGCGGGCGGGCTGAGCCCCGCTTGCGCTCGGCGCGCGCGCGTGGCACCGAAAGCCAAACGCCCCTTTCAGACGAGTGCGCGACATGACCCATCAGACCCACCCCTATGCGGGCGACGGCAGCCATACCGGCAGCTACTATGCGGCTTCGGCCAACCCGGCGCCCTTGCGCGCAGAATTGGTGGGTGAACAGGAGGCGGATATCTGCGTCGTCGGCGCAGGCTTCTCGGGGCTGTCCACCGCGCTGCATCTGGCAGAAAAGGGCTATAGCGTCACCGTCGTCGAGGGCGCACGCATCGGCTGGGGCGCGTCGGGCCGCAATGGCGGTCAGGTCGTGAACGGGCTGAACGCGAGCCTCGACGTGATCGAGAGCCGCTACGGGCAGGACACCGCGAATTTCGTGGCCGGCCTCGTGATGGAAGGCGGCGACATAATCCGCGAGCGCGTCGCGACCTATGACATCCAATGCGACCTGAAGCCCGGCAACGTCTTCGCGGGGCTGACGGCCAAGCACATGCAAGAGCTGGAAGCGCGCTGGAAGCTCTGGCGCAGCTACGGCATCGAAAGCCAGGAGATGCTGAGCCGCGAGCAGATGCGCGAGCATGCGAATTCTGACCTCTATGCGGGCGGGATGATCGACCATAAGGGCGGCCATCTGCATCCACTGAACCTCGCGCTTGGCGAGGCGGCGGCAGTCGAGAAGCTCGGCGGCACGATCTACGAGATGTCGCCCGTGACCTCGGTCGATACCGAGGCCGCGCGCCCGGTGATCAAGACCGCGAAGGGTCAGATCACCGCGAAGACGCTGGTGCTGTGCGGCAATGCCTATCTTGGCCATGTCGTGCCCACGCTGGAGCGCCGTGTGATGCCCGTCTCGACGCAGGTGATGGCGACCGAGCCTCTGGGCGAGGCGAAAGCCCACGAGTTGATGCCGTCTGACGCCTGTATCGAGGACGTGCGCTACATCCTCGACTATTACCGCATGTCCGCCGACAACCGCCTGCTGTTCGGCGGCGGCACGGTCTATGGCGGGGCGGATCCGAAGGACATCAAGGCGAAGCTCTGGAAGAACCTCGAGAAGGTCTTCCCGCAGCTCAAGGGCACGAAGATCGACTACGCCTGGTCGGGCAATTTCGCGCTGTCCTTCAGCCGTGTGCCGCAGATGGGCCGGATCGGCCAGAACACCTATTTCGCGCATGGCTATTCCGGCCACGGCGTGACCGGGTCGCACACCTTCGGGCGCATCCTGTCGGAGGCGATCAACGGCGATCTGACCCGGTTCGACACGTTTGCGAAACTGCCTTGGATTCCGTTCCCCGGCGGGCGCACTTTCCGCGTGCCCTACTCGGTCGCGGGGTCGTGGTGGTATGCGCTGCGCGACCGGCTGGGGGTCTAAGCCCCCTACCCGCGCCTTACACGATGCGGCGAGGCGCGCTTACAGCGCGACGCCGCGCCGTCCGGCCAGATCGGTGAAATACTGCCATGCCACGCGGCCCGAACGCGCCCCGCGCGTCGCTTGCCATTCGATGGCCTCGGCGCGCAGCTCCTCGTCGGAAATCTCCACGCCGTAGCTGTCGCAATAGCCGCGGATCATCGTGAGATACTCGTCCTGCGAACACGGGTGGAAGCCCAGCCACAGTCCGAAACGATCGGACAGAGAGACTTTCTCTTCCACCGCCTCGGACGGGCTGATCGCGGTCGAGCGTTCGTTCTCGATCATGTCGCGCGGCATCAGGTGACGCCGGTTCGACGTGGCATAGAGGATCACGTTCGCGGGCCGGCCCTCGATCCCACCATCCAGCACCGCCTTGAGCGATTTGTAATGCTGATCGTCATGGCTGAACGAGAGGTCGTCGCAGAACAGGATGAAGCGCATCTCGGGCGCGTCGCGCAGATGCGCGAGCAGACGGCCGACAGAGGGCAGATCCTCGCGTGCAAGCTCCACCAGCTTGAGCGGTAGCCCCTCAGCCACCGCCGCGGCGTGGGCCGCTTTCACGAGCGAGGACTTCCCCATCCCGCGCGCGCCCCAGAGAAGCGCGTTGTTCGCCGCCGCCCCGCGCGCAAACTGCAGCGTGTTGGCCAGCAGCGTGTCGCGCGAGCGGTCGATGCCGTGCAGCAGGCTCAGATCGACGCGGTTCACCTGCGGCACGGGTTCGAGCCGATCCGGCGAGGTGTGCCAGATGAACGCGCCGGCAGAGGCGAAGTCGGGCGCGGGCTGCGGAGCGGGCGAGAGCCGCTCCAGCGCCGTGGCGATCCGGTTCAGCGCCGCGTCACTCATGCCTTGCCGTCCTTCTCGTCCTCTTCGTCCTCGTCATCGTCCCACTCGTCGGGGTCGATCCAGGTGCCTTCAGCGCGCATCCGGGCTTCGCGGGTCTTCTCGATCCGCTTCACGAGCTGGATGGAAATCTCGTAGAGACCGTACACCACCGTGAAGAGAATGACTTGGCTGATCACATCCGGGGGCGTGGCGATCGCCGCCACCACGAGGATCGCGACCACGGCATATTTGCGCATGTTGCCGAGGCCTTCGGAGGACACGAGCCCCGCCTTGCCCATCAGCGACAGCAGCACGGGCAACTGGAAACAGATCCCGAAGGCCATGACGAACTTGATCGTCAGGTTGAGATATTCCTGCACCGAACCCTGGAAGCCGATGGCGGCCATCTCGTTCGCGCCCGAAGTCGCGCCGATCTCGCCCTGCTGGAAGCCGAGGAAGAAGTTAAAGGCCAGCGGCAAGATGATGTAATAAGCAAACGCCGCGCCAAGGAAGAACATCACCGGCGAGGCGACCAGGAAGGGCAGGAACGCGTTCTTCTCGTTGCGATAGAGGCCCGGCGCCACGAACCGCCACATCTGATAGGCGATGATCGGGAAAGCCAGGGCGAAACCGCCGAGGAAAGAGATGTTGATCGCGACGAAGAAGCCTTCCTGCAGTTTGATCAGGTAGAGGCCGCATTGCTCGCCGCGCGATTCCAGTGCCGAGCAGACCGGACGGGTCAGGAAATTGAAGATCGGGTTCCAGACCGTGTAGCAGACCACCATCGCCGCAATGAAGGCCCCCAGCGAATAGAGGATGCGCGTGCGCAGTTCGGCAAGGTGCTCGATCAGCGGGGCCGAGCTTTCCTCGATCTCGTTATTGTCGCTCATGCGTCACCCTTCTTCGCGGCGGGTTTCTTCGCCGCCGTCTTCTTGGCCGCCGGTTTGGCACCGGTTTTCGCGGCGGGTTTACTGCTCGACTTGGTTGCCGGCTTGGCGCTGGATTTCGCTGCGGTCGAAGTGCCCGTCTTGGTGCCAGTCGTCTTGGCGCCAGTCTTGGCTGCGGTCTTCGGCGCGGCTTTCTTCGCAGCGGGCTTGGCCGCCGGCTTGCTTGCCGTCTTGGATGTCTCGGGTTTGGCCGTCTCGGCCGGGCTCGCCTCGGCTTGGGCAGCCTCGGGCTTGGGCGGCTCCGCCTCGGGATCGGGCTTGAGCGAGGTCTTCCCACTCTCGGACCGGCCCGGCTCCCATTTCTCGAAAGCGTCGGTCGCTTTTTCCAGCGCGTCGAGCCCGAGCGATTTCTTGGACGCCAGCGATTTCAGATCGCGCACGGAGCCCGCGGCTTCATCGAGCCCGGTATCCTTCGCCGCATCTTCCATCGCCCGCGAAAACTCGCGCCCCATCGCCTTGGCCTTCGCAGTGATGCGGCCAAGCTGGTGGAACATCTTGGGCAGGTCTTTCGGTCCTACCACGATCAGCGCCACGACGCCGATCAGCAGAAGCTCGCTCCAACCGATGTCTAACATGAGTGCTCAGGCCTCCGGCCGATTGAGGACGCAAAGGCAAACGGGCACCAGCCCGCAAACCCCGAATGCGATCAGGCTCAGGCCTTGTCTTTTTCTTTCTGGACTTCGTCAGCCGGGGTCACGTCACGTGCCTCGTCGACGGTGCCGTCCTCGATTTCTTTCGAGCCGTCGCTCACGCCTTTCTTGAAGGCGGTGATGCCTTTGCCGACTTCACCCATGAGCGAGGAAATCTTGCCGCGGCCGAAAAGAACCAGAACCACGACGGCGATCAGAAGAAGGCCGGGAAGGCCGATATTGTTGAGCATTGTTGTCTCCCCTCTGGTCACGGGCCCGCCGCCCGCGCCTTATGTCGGTCCCGAGTTTTAGGATCATAGCGGCGTCAATCCTAGAGCGATTCCGCCCTTTCGCGGCTTGGAGGGGCAGATTACTGACAGTTCATTGTCAGTTGCCCTCCCTCGCGTTACCCTTCTCGCGACCCTATCGGAGAGCCCCATGACCCGCGACGAGCGGCTGCAACAGATCATCGCCATCCTGCGCGACGGCAAGATGCATCGCGCCAGTGATCTGGCCGAGCGGCTGGGCGTTTCTGCCCGCACGATCTGGCGCGACATGGCGGAAATCTCGGCCTATGGGGTGCCTGTCGAGGGCGAACGCGGCGTGGGCTACATCCTGCGCCGGGCCGTGGGCCTGCCGCCTCTGGTGCTGACCCGAGAGGAGCTGGCCGCGCTCGATCACCTGCTCGATCTGGCCGAGGCGGTGGACGATCCGCGCCTCGCCGGAGGGGCCGCAAGCCTGGCCGCGAAGATCCGCGCCGCCCTGCCCTCTGCGCCCGCCGAAGCGCCTCACGAAGACGCCGGGGAAGGACTGGCGGGGGATCGGGGATGACGCTAGGCTCGCCTGCGAAACTTGGAAGGGATGCCCCCACGTGATCGGTGCCGAATACATCACTGCTTTCGTGACGCTTTTCGTCATCATCGATCCAATCGGTCTGGCCCCGGTCTTCATCGCGCTGACGCTGGGCGAAAGCCACCGCGCGCGTCTGCGCATCGCCTTCCGCGCGCTCATCATCGCCGCCGTGCTGCTGACGCTGTTCGGCATCTTCGGCGACAAGATCCTTGCCGGGATCGGCATTTCCATGCCCGCTTTCCGCATCGCGGGCGGGGTGCTTTTGTTCCTCACCGCGCTCGACATGCTTTTCGAACGCCGCACCAAGCGCCGCGAGGCGCAGGGCGAAGAACACGAGGCCGACCCTGAGACCGACCCCTCCGTCTTCCCGCTGGCCACGCCACTGCTGGCCGGGCCCGGCGCGATGGCCACGATGATCCTGCTGGCAGGGCGCGAGGGCGGCGACTGGCTGCATGTCGTGGCGATCATCGCCATGATGCTTCTGGTGCTGGGCTGTGTCCTCGTGATGTTCCTGCTCGCCACGCCGATCGAGCGCGCGCTGGGGCGCACCGGCACGATGGTCGTCACCCGGCTTCTGGGGATGCTGCTGGCCGCGCTGGCGATCCAGTTCATCCTCGACGGGCTGCACGGTGCGGGGTTGATGGGCGGCGTCCCGACCGGCTGAGGCAATCCGCCCTCTGGGAAAGTCACCTGAGCGGACCTATCTGAAAGAGATCGGTAGGGGTAACGAGGATCATGGTGGAGACGATCATCAGCGAAAACTGGGGACGGCTGGTCTATCTGAGCCTCCTGCTCGTCGCCGTGGGCGGGTATTTCGTGCTCGAAATCCGCCGCCGTCCCGGTCGCACCATGCAACAGGCCGCGATCTGGGGACTGATCTTTCTGGGCACCCTCGCCGCGGTCGGGCTTTGGACCGATATCCAGCGGCAAGTCTCGATCCCCGATCAGGCGGTGATGCGCGATGGCCGGATCGAGGTACCGCAAGCGCCCGACGGCCACTACTACCTCACCGCAGAGGTCAACGGCACGCCGATCCGCTTCGTCGTCGATACCGGCGCGAGCCAGATCGTACTGACCCAGCGCGCCGCCGAGCGCGCGGGCATCAACACTTCCGATCTCGCCTATATCGGGCAGGCGCGCACCGCCAATGGCATCGTCGCGACCGCGCCGGTGCGGCTGGAGCGCTTCGATCTGGGGCCGATCCACGACAGCAACCTGCGCGCCGTGGTCAATCGCGGATCGATGGATACCTCGCTTCTGGGCATGACCTATCTCACCCGCTTCGCGAAGGTGGAATTCGCGCGGGGCACACTGATCCTCGAACGCTGAGGGGGCACGGCCCGCAATCGTCGTGATCCTGCCTTTTTTGCGCCTCAATCTTTACCGAGGCTCCGAGGGCGCCCGCCGTTCAGGCCGCGCCACTCAGGCTTCGTTACGAGGAAAACACGCATGGTTGCTTTCGACACTCTCGCTCTCGCGATCATCACCGTCGCAGCCATTCGCGAAGTCTATCTCCGCCTGCGCCCGATGATGCGCTCTGCCGAAGCGGAGCGCGGCTAAGCTAGCCTTTCACCAGAACCGCGAGATCGGCAACATTCGTGCCGGTCGCCCCCGTCATCAAGAGCGCATCCGCCGCCTGCAGGACGTGATAGCTGTCGTTGCGTGCGAGCGCCGCATCGCAATCGACGCCAGCCGACCGAGCCGCCGCGCAGGTCCCCGGCCCCACCAGACCGCCCGCCGCATCCGTCGGCCCGTCACGGCCATCGGTACCGCCCGACAGGAAGCGCCACGCGCCCTCGATCCCGGCCGCCTCCGCCGCGCAAGCCACCCGCAGCGCCAGCTCCTGATTGCGCCCGCCGCGGCCGTCACCCTTGATAGTAACGGTGGTCTCACCGCCCATGACCAAAGCGCCTGAGGGCATATCGCGCAGCAGAGCCACGATCTGCGGCGCAAGATCGGCCACGTCCCCGTCGAGCGCGAAGGGCGCGGCCTCGGCCCCTGCCGAGACCATCGCCGCGACCGACAGCCCGTTCGCCCCGATCAGACGATTGCGGGCGGCGGGCAGCGCGGGCTCAGCGCCGGACGTTTCAAGATGCGCCTGCACAGGGGCGGGCAAAGCCTCCCAGATCCCGAGATCACGACAGAGCTGCGCCGCCTCGGCCCGCGTGCCGATCGGCTCGACCGTAGGCCCCGAGGCAATCACGCGCAGATCGTCGCCCGGCACATCGGACAGGATCAGCCCGGTCACAGGGGCCGCGCTGGCCACCAGCCAGCCGCCGCCCTTGAGCTGGGACAGCTGCTGGCGGATCAGGTTCATCTGCGTGATATCCGCCCCGCAGCCGAGCAGAAGGCGGCTGACCTCAGCCTTGTCCGACAGGCTCAGCCCCTCGACCGGCGCGACGGCCAGCGCGGAGCCGCCGCCGGAGATCAGCGCCAGAACGCGATCCTCCGGCCCACAGCCCTGCAGGCATTCCAGAATGGCGCGCCCTGCCCGCTCGCTGCCCTCGCCCGGCACCGGGTGATCCCCCGCGATCAGCGTAACGCCCGCGCGCGGGGGCGCCGCTTCGGCATTCTCGGGGTTGGTGACAACCAGCGCCTGCGCCTCTTCGGGCAGCGCGTCCAGCGCCGCCGCAGTCATCGCTAGCGCCGCCTTGCCGAGCGCGATCACCTGCCAGCGCCCGCCCGGTCCCGGCGGGTTGTCCATCGCCCAGCCCATCGCGCGGGTCACCCCCGCTGCCGGGTCGGCCGTCTTCACCCCGATGTCGAACAATTCGCGCGCGCGTGCGTCCAGATCCATTCCTGCCCCCTTGGTTTGGTGCAAGTATCCCCGGGAAGCGGCGGGCTGCAACCCCGCCGGCGGAAGACAAGCCAGACGCGGCACGAAATGAAAAGACGCCCGCGGGGAGCGCGGGCGTCGAAACACGATCAGGCGGAAGGCCCCTGTCGGTTTAAGTGAGCGGGGACCGAAGCCCCCGCCCGGGGAGGGTATTAGCCACCTTGGCTCTCGATATAGGCGAGCACCGCTTTGACGTCTTCGGGGTCTTTCAGACCGGCGAAGGACATCCGGTTCTTCGGAATGTAGCCCTTCGGGTCGGCGAGATATTCCTCGACCGTTTGCTCGGTCCAGACCAGACCGTCCTCGCCGTGCTGCTTCATCGCGCTCGAGTATTTGAAGCCATCAGCCGTCCCGGCCTGACGACCGATCAAACCGTTGAGCACCGGACCGACGCGGTTCTTCGCGTCTTCGCCGACCTGGTGGCAGGCCTTACACTTCTTGAAGACCTTCTCGCCAGCTGCGACCAGCTCCGGGTCAGCCGAGAGGCTTTCCGCCGGTGCGGCCACTGCCTTGGCTTCCTCCGCAGCCGCCGGAGCGTCCTGCGCCGGAGCTTCGGCAGTGTCGGTTTGGGCCGTATCGCTTTGGGCCGTGTCGGTTTCGGTCGCAGTATCGGCAGCCGCCGTGTCCTCGCCGTTGCCCTCATCGGGGGTCACGTCGAGAATGGTCGCCTTCTTGGTGATCTGCACGTCGGTCTTACAGTCGCTCATGCAAGCGGCTTCCGAGAACTTCGGCACTTCGACCTCATCGCGGTTATCCACGATGAACCCATCGGCGTTCGGCATCTCCACGTCGAGGAAGTTATCCTTCGTGAGGACGAAATCGTCGTCCACGAGATAGTTCGAGTAGAGGATGTAGGCGACGATGGCGTAGGTCTCGTCGACGGTCAGCGTCTGCGCGTTGCCGAACGGCATCGAGCGGTGCGCATAGTCCCAGACGGTGGACAGGTACGGCCAGTAGGAACCGACGGTTTTCACCGGGTCCTTGTCGGCCAGCGTTCCATCGCCCCCGGCCAGTTTCGGCCAGTTGTCGACGCCCTCGGCGAAGTCGCCGTGACACGCCGCGCAATTGTCGCCGAAGATTTTCTCGCCATCGGCAACCGAACCCGACCCTTCGGGAAGGTTCTTGCCATCGGGGAAGACCTCGACGGTCCAGGCGTTGATTTCCTCGGGCAGCGCTTCGCGCCCCAGACCGTATTTCTCGGCCAGAGCGGGCGTCGCGACGAGCGGAGCGGCCAGAAGCGTGGCCAGCAGCAGATTACGACGACACTTCGACATTCTCGGACTCCCCGTTTTCCTTGACCCACCAGGTCTGGATACCGTTGTTGTGATAGACCGAATTCTCGCCACGGATCGCGCGGAGCGCGTCCTTGGTCGGCTGAACGTAGCCGGTGGAATCGGTAGCGCGGGACTGAAGGAGCATCTCCGAACCGTCCCAGTCGATCTCGAGGTAGAAGCGCGAGACCGCCTTGTCGGTGCCCGGCTCGGCCAGACGGGCTTCCTGCCAGTTCGCACCGCCATCGATCGACACGTCGACCTTGGTGATGTGACCACGACCCGACCAGGCCATGCCGGTGATGACCAGCGGGCCCTTGCCGTGCTTGATCGGCATCTGCGGGCTGGGCGAGGTGACGACCGATTTGGCGTCCATGACCCAGGTCCACTTGCGCGACGTGCCATCGGCGAGCGTGTCAGTGTATTTCGAGGTTTCTTCGCGCGACTGAACGGCCTCGTCGGTGACTTCGAGGCGACGCAGCCACTTCACCCACATGTTGCCTTCCCAGCCCGGAACCACGAGGCGCACCGGATAGCCGTGCTCCTTGCGCAGCGCCTCGCCGTTGGCCTTGATGGCCACGAGACAGTCGTCGAGCGCTTTCTCCAGCGGGATCGAGCGGCCGTTCGAGGACGCGTCGGCGCCTTCGGCATAGACCCACTTGTCCTTGATCTGGTCGCCGAGATTGGTGATCCCCGCTTCTTCGAGCAGCGTCCGCAGCGGGATGCCCGAATATTGCATGTTGTGGATCATGCCCTGGGTGAACTGCGCACCGTTGAGCTGTGCACCAGCCCATTCCATGCCCGAGTTCGCGGCGCATTCGAGGAAGTAGGTACGGTTCTCACGCGGGAAACGCTCCAGATCCTCGTAGGTGAAGACCAGCGGCTTATCGACGAGGCCGTTGATCATCAGGCGGTAGTCTTCCTTCTTCAGCTCGATCGCGCCCGAGTGGTGACGCTCGAAAGCGCAGCCGGTGGGGGTGATCGTGCCGTCGAGGGCGTGGATCGGCGTGAAGTTGATCGACGAAATCGTATCCGCCGTCAGCCAGCCGACATTGCGGCGGATGACGTCATCTTCGAATTCGATCGGCAGGCCGTAGGGGGTTGCATCGACCCCGTCGCCCCAGCCCGAAGCCCAAGGCTGAACTTCGGTGATCAACGGATCGGGTTGCGTTTGCGCGCGCGCGGCACCAGCACCTGCGGCCATCGCACCGACCGCAGCCCCTGCGCGGAGGAACCCGCGGCGGCTGAGGGCGGCATTGGTGGCCGGGTTGCCCTGGCGTTCCTTGTCGTCCATGTGTTTTCCTCCAGTCTCTAACCCCCTGCGGGGCGCAATCATCGACGGGCGGGACCGGCTTAAACGCCGGTCACGACCACCGAGTCATTCGGTTTCAAGTCAACGGTTTTGATCTTGCGCAGGTGATCGGCGATCACGTCCCAGATCTGCGGCCCTTCGGTGCCTTCGTTGACCGAGGCCCAGCCCGTCACGACGTAGTTGCGTGCCGGGTCGATATCGGAGCCGTCCTTCAGGAGCTTCATGTTGGAAATCCGCTCGCCGATCGGCTTCGAAACGTCGATGTGGTAGCCCATGCCACCCACACGAACCATGTCCCCGCCCTGCTGGTAGTAGGGGTCGGTGTTGAAGATGTTGTCGGCCACGTCTTCGAGAATGGTCTTGATCAGCTCGCCCGTCATCTCGGTGCGATAGTTCTCGCCATAGGTCATCGAAGTGGCGTTGAGCACGTCTTCCATGGTGATCTTCTGCCCCGGGATCAGCGACGGCCCCCAGCGCACGCCCGGGCTCATCGCGATCTCGGCGTCCTGCTCGGACAGCATCGCTTCGCAGATCAGGTCGTCCCAGGTGCCGTTGAAGTTGCCGCGGCGATAGAGCAGCGAGTTGGTCTCGCCCACGACTTCCTCGAGCTCGGCCTTGTAGGGCTCGCGATGCCCCATGATGACGTCGGTCATCTCTTTGTCGGGCTCGATCACGTCCGAGAAGATCGGGATCAGTTTGTGGCGGAAGCCCATCATCTTGCCGTCGCGCACGTCGAGATCGACGCGGGAGACGAATTTGCCGTTCGAACCCGAGGCGATCAGGATCGTCTCGCCCACGAGGACCGGCTCCGGAATGGCGTCATGGGTGTGACCGGTGAGGATCACGTCGATGCCCTTCACGCGGCTCGCCATCTTGTGGTCCACGTCGAAGCCGTTATGCGACAGGCAGACGACCAGATCGACGCCCTTCGCACGAACCTCGTCGACCATCGCCTGCATGCGCTCTTCGCGGATACCGAAGGAATAGTCGGGGAACATCCAGCCGGGGTTCGCGATCGGCATGTAGGGGAAGGCCTGACCGATGACCGCGATCTGCGTGCCGTTGCGCTCGAAGATCTTGTAGGGCTCGTAGGCGGGCTCGTCCCATTCGGCGTCGAAGATGTTCGCGCCGAGGAAGGGGAAGGGAAGGCCGTCGACGATCTCGTTCACGCGGTCCTGACCATAGGTCCATTCCCAGTGCGAGGTCATCGCCTCGACGCCGAGCGTGTTCATGACGTCGACCATGTTCTGGCCCTTGGTCTTCAGCGCGACCATCGAGCCATGCCAGGTGTCGCCGCCATCGAGCAGCAGCGCGTCGGGACGCTCGGCCTTGATCGCTTTCACGATCGTCGCCACGCGGTCCATGCCGCCCATTTTGCCGTAGGACTTCGCGAGATCGGTGAAGTTCTCGTAGGTCAGCGCGTAGGCATCGGGGGTGTTCGGCTCGATGTTGAACATCTTGAGGAAATCCGCGCCGGTGACATGCGGCGGACGGCCCTTGGCCTCACCCACGCCGAGGTTGATTTCCGGCTCGCGGAAATAGATCGGCATCGCTTGCGCGTGGATGTCGGTGATGTGGATCAGCGTGACGTTGCCCAGCGGCTCGAACTGCAGGAGCTGGTCCTGAGTCAGCGACTGCTGCGCCATGGCGCGCGACCAGCGCGACAGGCCCGAAGCACCGAGGATAGTCGAGGCGGCCAAGCTCGCCTGAAGAAATTCCCGCCGGGAAATCATGCGATGTGTCTCCTTCTTCTCACCGGGCCCGTGCGCCCGGCGGTCGTTTCATTCGGGTAAATTGACAAACAAATTCAGACAGATATTAAAAATTGAATATGTTGAAACGAAACGCGCGGGACAGGGAGGCCCCTGCCCCGCGCATCAAGTCAAAGGTCAGGGACGGACGCCGCCGCCCTCGATGTCGAGACCCAGGCCGCGCGAGGCGACGTAGAGCTCAAGATTGCGGAACTCGTCCGAACCGGGGCTGTAGGTTTCCGCACGCGTGTCGCGGATACAGCCTTTGAAGCGGTTGTGGATCGAAACCACGCCCGCGTTCTTCAGACGGTAGACCGGGAAGCCCTGAATCTGGCCCTGGCTGAGGTGGTCAGCGCGGATGTAGTTGCCGTAGTTCTCTTCGTGGCACGACGCGCAGGACAGCTCGAGCTGACCGTAGCGGGTGTAGTACATCTCTTTGCCCTTCTCCCAGAAAGGCTGAGCGTCGCCGTCGATCTTGACGCTGACGGGCATGCCACGCGACTCGACCGCGATTGCGGTGGTCATGTTATGCATCGGAGTGCTGTCCCAGCCCCAGGCTTCGGCGCCCATGCGGTTGGTGCGGCAATCGTTGATGTAATCTTCCATCGACCACAGCTTGCCGGCTTCGTTCACCTTCGGCATCGAGGCGCGGACGCCTTTCATGCCTTCGCTGATGTCGCCGTGGCAATCCGCGCAGGACTTGCCCTCGGAGCCGTCAGCGGTCGACCAGGTTTCCTGGCCTTGCTCGGCAAAGATCATGATCGGGTTATCGAAGTCGTCCTGTTCCATCGCGCGGGTCTCGTCCGTGCGGAAGAGCCAGCCGGAATAGACCTCGTCGAGGTGCCCTTCGAGGTGATCGGCGGCGGGCGCCTTCACCGTGATCGGGGTGTCGCCGTTGATGACGAGTTCGTCGTCAGCCATTTCGGCGTGCAGCGCCGCGGTGCTGAGCGCGAAGGCTGCAGTGGCGGCTAGGATGGTGCGGCTGGTGCGCAACGTCATATTCTGTGTCCTCCCTGGGTGTGCCCCGCGCCCATCGATCTCCCCAAACAGGCGCGGTTCTCTGTTCTTGGTGAGGCGGCGCGCTCCCTCACGCGCCGCTAGCCATTCGGCCGATCAGCTCACTTCGATCTTCTGGCTGTCTTCGTAGGTCGAGCCGTCATCATCGTACCAGGTGAACTTGAACTCACCCGATTCCGGGACTTTCGCCTCGAATTCGATGTAGGGGTTCGTCGAGATCGCCGGCTCGAGGGTCACGTCGACGACGTTCTCACCGTTGAAGTCGCAGGTGAAGCGATTGATGATCTCGCGCGGGATGACGTTGCCGTCTTTATCCTTGCGCTGACCCGATTCCATCGGGTGCGAGATCAGGGTTTTGATGGTGATCGTGTCACCGGCCGAAGCTTTTTTCGGCACTTTTACGCGGGGTCTCACGCCTTTCATGGTCTTGTCTCCTCAGATACCGAATTTAGCCGCCGCAGCCGCCGATGGTGACCTTCACGGTCGATTTCGCCTGAACGAAGCTACCGTCAGCCATCTTGGCGACAGCGATCACGTCCTGGGTCTTCGAGAGGCGAATGCGGGTCGAAGCCATCTGCGAGCCAGCCAACGGACCGAACTTGAAGGTCACGACGTCGGGCGTCGGGTTGCCGGTCGCGAAGACCGCGATCTCGGTTGCGCCAGGCGCATCCACGGAGATCGGAACGGTGTTCCCGTTCTCGGCGATTTCCGGCGCGGTCAGGGTGACGCCGTCACCCATTGCGGCATCGGCGCCGCCGGTGAACTTGGCGATGGCGTCGGCACCGGCATCGGCCAGCGCGGGCAGCGGCAGCATGGAAGCGGCAACGCCGCCCATCGCCAGCGCCAGCGCGTCACGTCTGGTCATGGTCATGTTGTATCTTCTCCTCTCGGGTTTGTCGTTCAGAGGGTCACTCTTCCTTGAGGGTCATCAAGAAAGCGACCACATCCTCAACCTGTTGTGCATTCAAAATCGGCGGCAGATCGGCAGGCGCAGCCTTGCCGGTGTACCCGTCGCCGGGGCGAATGAAGGGGCCGGTCTTATACATCGCCGGCATTACCGTGCCTTCGAACGTGTGCTTGGCATCGACGACGATGCCGCGCAGCTGCGACTCGTCCCAGCGGTCGGCGGCGCCGTTCAGCTCCGGGCCGACATTGCCTTGGAACGACGCGTCGAGCGCCGAGACCTTATGGCAGGCCACGCAGTTGCCCAGCGACTTGGTCGCCGCGACTTCTGCGCCTTTAGCTGCATCGCCCGGCTGGCCGGTCAGCGACTCGGCCACCGCGCCCACATCGGTGAATTTGACATCCATCGGCGCGGTTTCTGCGATCGCGGCGCTGGCTGCGAAGGTGACGGCCATTGCGGCCCACGCAACGTGGCGTTTCATAGAAGTCCTCCCAAATTCTCTCCCTGACTCACTTTTAAGCGAGCGCGCTACAGTGGTGCAATGGATAAATTCAAAAAACCGCATATTTTCCAATATGTTCACTCGGATATATCGAAGCATACAGCCGTATACCCAAGATTTTTTTAGCAAAATCAGAAACATTCGCGGGTGCAGCACGAATGCTGCACTGGCAAGCAAGCGATCACGACTCTGTCAGAATCGCCAAGAGAGCGCTCATTTCGCCATAACTTTCTCGGCAACGTACTTCTGAAAGTTCTGCCCGCTCTCATAGCCGTGAGTCTTTACCCACTCGAGCAGAGCCATCGTCGTGCCCTTCCCGAAAGCCCCAGGCATCTGCGCCACGGCCTGCTTGTTGGCGGGCTGGTCGGAAGCCTCTTCGGGGAAGAACATCATGGTCGGCGTGAACATCACGCCCCACTTCATCGCCATCTCTTTTTCGGGCAAAGCCTCGCCGTCGAAATCGGTCACTTCGACATCGCCGAAGAGGTTCATCTGCACGACGTAGTAATTGTCGGTGATGTATTTCGCGATCTCGGGGTCGGAGAAGACCTCTTCGTGCATCTTCTTGCAGTAGATGCAGCCGCGCTGCTCCCAGATGACCATGAAGCGCTTGCCCTCGTCATTGGCAGTCGCGAGATCGTCCGACATGTCCTTGAACGTGTCGTGGAACCACGGCTCCTTGTGCAGCCCGTCATCGCCCAGCTCGGCCGCATGGACCGGCAGGGCCGGCATCGCGGCGGTGAAAGCGGCAGTCAGAAAATGACGCATGATCGTTCTCCCTAGAAACAGACTGTCAGCCGAGACTCCCACTCGGCATGACGTCGATCAGAAACTCACCAATGTAGCGCAGCCCCCCGGTCACGATGAGAACCGCGAACAGGATCAGCATAACCCCCATCGCCTTTTCCACATAGCCGAGCTTCGCGCGGTGCTTCGCCATGAAGGCGAGGAAAGGCCGCGTGAAGAAGGCCGCGATGATGAAAGGCAAGGTCATCCCGATCCCATAGGCAAAGAGCAGCAGCCCGCCCTTCGAGATATCCCCCATGCCCGACGCCACCATCAGGATCGCCGCAAGCGCGGGACCGACGCAGGGCGTCCAGCCGAAGCCGAACGCGAGCCCCATCACATAGGCACCGAGGAAGGTCGTGGGATCGGTCTTCGCCTCCATCCGCGCCTCGCGATAGAGGAACGGGATGCGGATCACGCCGAGGAAATGCAGACCGAAGACCAGCAGGATCGCCGCGGCCACCCAGCTCAGCGGCCCCATCCATTCGCGGAACGCAGCCCCCAGCGCGGTCGCCCCCATCCCCATCAGCACGAAGATCGTGGTCACGCCCAGCGCGAAGGCCACCGAAGAGGCCACCATGCGCGCCTGCGCGCCCGGCGCAATCTTTCCGTCGCCACGCAGCTCGGACATCGACAGCCCGGCCATGTAGGACAGGTAGAACGGCACCATCGGCAGAATGCACGGCGTCAGAAAAGACAGCAGGCCAGCAAAAAACGCCCCGCCATAGGTAATATCGATCGGCACTGTTTCCTCCCTCGTGACGCGCCCTAGCCTATATGGCCTCGGTCTCCCAACCGTCCTTGAAGGGGCCCGTCAAACACATTACGATCTTTATATGTAAAAAGGGGTCCGTCAATGTTCCGCATTGTGTGGCATACGATTTCACTGACCGCGGTGCTGGCGATCACGCTGGGCGCGACGGGCCATGTCGCGCGGGCCGATACCGCATCGCAAGCCGCCGACACGACGGTCGCCGCCACCTCCGAGGCCGAGGCCAGCGAGGCGCAGGCCGAAAGCGAGTTCCGCCTCTTGATGGTCGAGCAGGTCGGCTGCGTCTATTGCCGGATGTGGAACAACGACCTCGCGCCGATCTACCCGAAGACGCCTGAGGGCAAGGCGGCGCCTCTGCAGCGGGTCGATCTGCACAAGCCCTTCCCCGAGGATATCACGATCACCGGGGGCAAACCGCTTTTCACGCCGACCTTCATCCTGCTGCAGGACGGGGTCGAGGTCGCCCGCATCGAAGGCTATGCGAGCGAAGATTTCTTCTGGGGCCTCCTTGATCAGGCCCTGAAAAAGAATGGCGCGACGTATCAGACCCCGTCAAACTGAGGTTTGACCTGCGCGCTTTTGTCCCGCTTCGGGCGGGTTTTTACGCTCTCGGGCTTTGTTCCGGCGAATCGACATGCTAAAGCCTGAGTCATTCGATCAATACGGTCGCACTCTGTGCGGCTTCCAAGGAAGGACGATGCGGTGCGGCATCTGGTGCCTGACGGTCATGCCGAAAAGCTTGCCTCTGCCACGGCCGAGTCGAGGTGTTCCCGCATGGATGCAGAAGAGCTACTCGATCGCGCGCAAGACGCCTCCAACCTCATGAAGGCGCTCGCCCATGAGGGGCGGCTGATGATTCTGTGCCATCTGAGTTCGGGCGAGAAATCGGTAACCGAGCTGGAAAACCTGCTGGAATCGCGCCAGGCCGCGGTGAGCCAGCAATTGGCACGGCTGCGTCTCGAGGGGCTCGTCAGCGCACGCCGCGAAGGCAAGGCGATCTACTACACGCTCTCGGATCCGCGTGCGCGTCGCCTCGTCGAGACGATTTACGACATGTTCTGCGCCACCGACTGACGCCGGTGAGCCATGAGACCGGACACTGGGTGATCCGGGAGGGAGAAGGGCAATGGAACAGATTCCGATGGGTGCCTTGGCAGCCATGGTCGGGGCGATCGGCGGCATCATTCTCGGCCTCGCTGCGCGCCTGGGCGATTTCTGCACCCTCGGCGCGCTGGAAAGCGCGGCCTATGGCGACGACCAGAGGCGCCTGCGCCTCTGGGGGATCGTGCTGGGCGTGGCGATCACCGGCGCCTTCGTGGCCGAGGCCCTGGGCTATGCCGACATCACCCGCAGCTTCTATCACACGATCAAATGGTCGCCGCTCGCCTCGATCGTGGGCGGGCTCGTCTTCGGCTATGGCATGGCGCTCGCCGGCAATTGCGGCTTCGGTGCGCTGGTGCGTTTCGGCGGCGGCGATCTGCGCGCGATGGTCGTGGTCGTGGTGATGGGCATCTTCGCCTTCGTGACGCTGTCCGGCCCCCTCGCCCATCTGCGCCTTCTGATCTTTGACCAGCAGGCCGCCGACACCCCGCAAGGCATCGCGCATTGGCTCTCGGCGCGGACCGGGCTTCCGCCCTTGGTCTTCGCCCTGCCCGTCGCCGCCGGCTTCCTTGCCTGGGCGCTGAGCTATCAGCCGCTGCGCGCCGACAAACGCCGCCTCGCCTGGGGCGTGGCCGCGGGTCTCGCGGTGGTCTGGTGCTACGTCGGCACCTCCTATCTCTTCAACCAGAGCATGGGTGCGACCGGCGTCGAGGCGCCGTCCTTCACCGCCCCGCTCGGGCGCACGATCCTCTATTTCATGACCTCCACGGCGGGCGGGCTCACCTTCTCCGTGGGTCTCGTCGCAGGCGTGCTGGGCGGAGCCTTCCTCGGCTCGGCCATTCGCGGCCTCTTCAAATGGGAAGCCTGCGAAGACCCGCGCGAGCTGGGCCGTCAGGTCAGCGGCGCGGCCCTGATGGGGATCGGCGGCACGATCGCGGTCGGCTGTTCGATCGGCCAAGGGGTGAGCGCGATGGCTGTGCTCTCCTTCTCCGCACCGGTCACGCTCGCCTCGATCGTGATCGGCGGTCTGATCGGCCTGCGCCAGCTGATCCACGGCTTCCAGCCCGAGTAAGTCCCGGCCGCGCAAATCGGCCCGTTTTCGGCTTGGCTGAAATATCCCGGGGGTGAGGCGCGGACGCGCCGAGGGGGCAGCGCCCCCTCTCCCCCGAACTCTTCCCGCACAACGCTTGCGAATCTGATCCGGGTTTCCTATATCGCCCCTCGAGAGGTTGGCGCGGGCGAGCGCCTCGCCAACCCGGTCAGGTCCGGAAGGAAGCAGCCGCAACGAGCCCCGCTTGGGTCGCTGTCCAGCCTCTCACCCTACCCCCACAAACTCCCTTGGCTTTGCCGCCGCGTCACCATGCCCGATTGTGCAACGACGTCGTCAAGCTAAACTTCCCGTCAAAGGGGAGGTTTCACCATGTTTCGTATTGCTCTGGCCGCTCTGGCCATTATGCCTGTGCCGCTCTTCGCAGGCACGCTTACCACCGTCGAAGTCGCACCGAACACCTATGCGATCGAGGGCCCCTTCGGACAGCGCGATGCCGAGAATCTTGGCAATAACGCGACCTTCGGGCTGATCGTCACGGATGAGGGCGCGGTGCTGATCGATGCGGGCGGCACCTATAAGGGGGCGGCGGCGCTCGACGAAGTGATCGGCACGCTGACCGATCAGCCGGTGAAATACGTGATCGACACCGGCGGGCAGGATCACCGCTGGCTCGGCAATGGCTACTGGAAAGAGCATGGCGCCGAGATCATCACCTCCGAGGATGCGCTCGCCGACCAGAAGGCCCGCGCCTCGCTGGAGCTGACGATGCTAGATGCGCTGGTCGGGCAGGACGCGCTTGCAGGCACCGAACCCGTCTATGCCGACACGACCTTCGACGAGAGCTACACGCTCACTCTTGGCGGGCGCGAGATCGAGATCACCCATCCCGGCCCGGCCCACACGCCCGGCGACAGCTTCGTCTGGCTGCCCGCGGAGAAGGTGATGTTCACCGGCGATATCGTCTTCGTGGGACGCATCCTCGGCGTGCTCGACATGTCCTCATCGATCGGCTGGGTCGAGGCCTTCGAGGCGATGGCCGCCTACGAGCCCGCTCATGTCGTTCCGGGCCACGGCCCCGCCACCGACCTCGCGACCGCGACGAAGGACACCTATGATTACCTGACCAATCTGCGCAGCCAGATGGCCGATTATATCGACGAGGGTGGCGACATCATCGGCTCGGTCAATGTCGACCAGTCGCAGTTCGAATATCTCGAGGATTTCGACACGCTCGCCAAACGCAACGCGCAGGCGGTATTCAGCCAGATGGAATGGGAATGAGCCGGGTGGACGCCGACGCCCCGGGGGCCTAGTCTGACGGCTGCCTATGACACCGGAGCTTCGATGACCGACACCCAATATCAGGTTCTCGCCCGCAAGTACCGTCCCGAGACCTTCGCCGACCTGATCGGACAGGCGCCGATGGTGCGCACGCTGAAGAACGCCTTCGCGGCCGACCGGATCGCGCAGGCTTTCATCATGACGGGGATTCGCGGCACCGGGAAAACCACTACGGCGCGGATCATCGCCAAGGGGCTCAACTGCATCGGCCCCGACGGCAACGGCACCCCTACGACCGATCCCTGCGGCGTGTGCGAGCATTGCCGCGCGATCATGGAAGGCCGCCATGTCGACGTGATGGAGATGGACGCCGCCTCGCGCACCGGCGTGGGCGACATCCGCGAGATCATCGAGAGCGTGCATTACCGGGCGGCCTCGGCGCGCTACAAGGTCTACATCATCGATGAGGTTCACATGCTGTCCACGAGCGCGTTCAACGCGCTCCTGAAGACGCTCGAGGAACCGCCCGCCCATGTGAAGTTCATCTTCGCGACCACCGAGATTCGCAAGGTGCCCGTCACCGTGCTCTCGCGCTGCCAGCGCTTCGACCTGCGCCGGATCGAACCCGAGGAGATGATCGCGCTGCTGCGCCGGATCGCCGATGCGGAAGGCGCCGAGATCGCCGATGACGCGCTCGCGCTGATCACCCGCGCCGCCGAAGGCTCCGCCCGCGATGCTACCTCGCTGCTCGATCAGGCGATCGCGCATGGCGCAGGCGAGACCACCGCGGAACAGGTCCGCGCGATGCTGGGTCTGGCAGACCGCGCCCGCGTCCTCGATCTGTTCGACATGATCCTGCACGGTCAGGCTGCCGACGCATTGACCGAACTTGCCGCGCAATATGCCGATGGCGCCGATCCGATGGCGATCATGCGCGATCTGGCCGAGATCACCCATTGGGTCTCCGTCATCAAGGTCACGCCCGAGGCCGCCGAAGACCCGACCGTGCCGCCCGAAGAGCGCAATCGCGGTCAGGAAATGGCGGCCGCGCTGCCGATGCGGGTGCTCTCGCGGCTCTGGCAGATGCTGCTCAAAGCGCTCGAAGAAGTCGCGAGCGCGCCCAATGCGATGATGGCGACCGAAATGGCCGTGATCCGCATGACCCATGTGGCCGACCTGCCGGACCCGGAAACGCTGATCAAGAAGATCCAGCAGGGCAACACCCAGACTCAGGCCGCAGGCCGGGGCCCCGCGCCTTCGACCGGGCCCGTGCATGGCGCCACGCTGCGCGCCCGCCGCGCCGGTGGCGGCGCGGTCGCCGCCGCGGCCCCTGCCCCGCAGCACGATCCGATGGCCGACGCGCTGGCCCGTTTCGCCAGCTTCGACGACGTGGTCGACCTTATCGCCCGGATGCGCGACATGACCCTGCTGCTGGAGGTCGAGAGCAATCTGCGTCTCGTGAATTACCGCCCCGGCCGGATCGAGTTCGAACCGACCCCGCGGGCCTCGCGCGACCTCGCAGCGACGCTTTCGGCCCGGCTGCAAGGCTGGACCGGCGCGCGCTGGGGCGTCTCGGTCGTCTCCGAAGGCGGCGCCCCGACCATTGCCGAGGTGAAGGCCGAGGAAATGGCGAAGGCCGAAGCAGAAGCGATGAAGAACCCGCTGGTGGCGGAGATCTTCGCCCGCTTCCCCGGCGCGAAGATCGAAATCCTGCCCGAGGAAGATACCGCCGCGATCGAGGCCGAGGCTCTGGCCGAGGTCGAAGACGAATGGGACCCCTTCGAGGAAGGCTGAGCCACGCCAAGGGCGGCCCCGCGCGATCCTGCCGCGCCGTTTTGCGCCTTGTCCCTTGTCCCTTCGCGCAGCGATGCGTATCTCTCACTCAAGCCAAACGTGACGGAGAAAGCGATGTTCAAGGGATTGGGCGCCATGGGCGACATGGCCAAGATGATGAAGGCCGCCAAGGAAATGCAGGAGAAGATGGGCGAGCTCCAGGAAGAGCTCAAATCCATCGTGGTCACCGGCGAGGCCGGGGCCGGTCTCGTGCAGGCCCGCGCCACCGCGAAGGGCGAATTGACCGGGCTCTCCATCGATCCCTCGATCCTTCAGGCCTCCGAGAAGGAAGTCGTCGAGGACCTGATCCTCGCCGCAATCAAGGACACGCAGGAAAAGGCCAAGTTCCGCGAGCAGGAAGAGCAGAAACGCCTCCTGCGCGAATTGGGCCTGCCCGAGAACATGGACCTGCCGGTCTGATCCGATGAGCGGCGCGCGCGACGAGATAGAGGCGCTGATCGCCCTGATGGCGCGGCTGCCGGGGCTTGGCCCCCGCTCCGCCCGGCGCGCGGTGCTGCATCTGATCTCGAAACGTGCGCAGCTGATGGGCCCCTTGGCCGAAGCGATGGCGCAAGTCGCCCGCACCGCGCGCGAATGTGAGCGCTGCGGCAATATCTCGACCGCGCCGATCTGCGACATCTGCGAAGACCCCAAACGCGCCACCGGCGAGATCTGCGTGATCGAGGATGTGGCCGACCTTTGGGCGATGGAGCGCGGCCACGCCTTCAAGGGCCGCTACCACGTCCTTGGCGGCACGCTGTCTGCGCTCGATGCGATCGGCCCCGAAGACCTCCGCATCCCCGACCTGCTCGAACGCGCCACCGAGGAAGGCATCACCGAGGTAATCCTCGCCCTCAACGCCACCGTCGAGGGCCAGACCACCGCGCATTACATCGCCGAGGCGCTCGAAGGGCGCGGCATCGCGGTGACCAGCCTTGCCCAAGGCGTGCCGATCGGTGGCGAGCTGGACTATCTCGACGACGGCACGATCCAGGCGGCGCTGCGCGCGCGCAAAAGCTTCTGATGGGCACCCGGCCCGAGACGGAGGCGCTGCTGCGCGACTGTCTCGGAGACCGGATCGCGACCCGGCCGATGTTCGGCGAATACGCGGTCTATATGGGTGGCAAGACGGTGGCTCTTCTGTGCGACGACACGCTGTTCGTGCGCCAGCTGCCCGAGGCCACGCGCTACCTTGAAGACAGCGGCCACGCGCCCGTTGCGGGCAAACCCCACCCGCGCGCCAAGGATCACTGGCAGATCGACCCGGACCTCTGGGAAGACACGGAGTGGCTCGCAGGTCTTCTGAGCGTCATCGAGGCCGCCCTGCCCACCCCCAAACAAAAACGCAAACCCAAACCGAAAACCTAGCCTCCGCCCCCTTCGGCTTGGCAAAAATATCCCCGCCGGAGGCATCCGACCCGTGCCCCCCGCGCCACCTTCCGGCAAGGGAACGCCATCGGCGGGATGGTCGCCATTGAACCCGCCCGCGCCCGCCGTTATCAGTTCTCCAAATCCCCCAACGAGAATTGCGAGCGTCGCCCCGATGATCCGCCTCTACCATGTCGCCCTCTCCCCGTTCTGCCGCAAGGTCCGCCTCACGCTTGCCGAGAAGAAACTCGAGGTCGAACTCGTCGAGGAACGCTACTGGGAACAGCAGCCCGATTTCCTGCGCCGCAACCCGGCGGGCAAGGTCCCGGTGCTGAAGATGGACGGCATGATGATGGCCGAAAGTCAGGCGATCTGCGAATATATCGACGAGACCCATCCCGACGCGCCGCTGATGCCGCGCGATCCCGCCGCGCGCTACGAGGTGCGCCGCCTGTGTGCGTGGTTCGACGATAAGTTCAACGCCGAGGTCACCGCGCGGATCATGGGCGAACGCGTCTGGAAGAAGGTCCGCAAGGAAGGTTATCCGGACAGCAAGACGGTGAAGGCGGGCCTTACGGCGATCAAGTATCACCTCGATTACATGGGCTGGCTGCTGGAGCAGCGCCGATGGCTTGCAGGCGACGTGATGACGCTCGCGGATTTCTCGGCGGCCGCGCATCTGAGCTGCCTCGATTACATTTCCGACGTCGACTGGAACCGGCAGGAGGCCGTGAAGGACTGGTATGCGAAGATCAAGTCGCGCCCGGCCTTCCGCTCGCTTCTGGCCGATCAGCTGCCCGGCATGCCGCCCGCGTCGCAATATGCGGAGCTGGATTTCTAAGCGCCGCGCGCGTCCTACCCAACATCGCCATACTTTCACTGCGCCGTCCGACCATCTCGGGCGGCGCAGTCATTTTGCGCGGCACGGTGCTGGCTCACGCAAAGGTGCGCGCCTCACGAAATTCAAACAATTGATTTAATCACTCGCTTCGCTACCTCAGGGACAGGCCCAAGCCGATCCAGAGCTTGGCCCGGACTGCAAAGCGAGGACTGCCATGCCCCACCCTGTGCTGATCGTGGGGGCCGGCCCGACCGGTCTCACCGCCGCTTACGAACTGGCCCGCCAGGGCGTGCCCGTCCGTCTGATCGAGAAATCCGCAAGCCCCGCCACCACCTCGCGCGCGATCGCGGTTCAGGCCCGCACGCTGGAGATGCTGGCGCAGCGCGGTCTGGCGGACACCCTTGTGGCGCGCGGCGTGCAGACCCGGATCGCACAGTTCTATGGTGAGGGCGCCCCGCTCTTCCGGCTCGACTTCGCCCATCTCGAGAGCCGCTTCCCCTATATCCTCTTCGTCTCACAGGTCGAAACCGAGACCGTGCTGCGCGAGGCCTGCGCAGCCCTCGGAGTGGAAACGGAGTGGTACACCGAACTCGTCGCCATCGCCCGCGAGAGCCATGACGGACAGGCGCGACCCACAGCGGTGCTGCGCGGACCCGGCGGCACGCTCGAAGAGCTGCACCCCGATTGGATGATCGCCAGCGGCGGGGCGCATAGCTTGATCCGCCGTACTCTCAATCTGCCCTTCGAGGGGAAATCCGTGGGTCAGGGCTTCGTGCTGAGCGATCAGATGGTCAGGGGCGCGCTCGCCCCCGAAGAGCTGCATATCTTCTCCTCCAGCGACGGCTTTCTGGGCATGTTTCCCTTGGGTGGCGGACGTTTCCGGCTCATCGCCTCCGATGTGGCGGGCAGCGAGCAGCCCGATCTGCAGACGCTGCAGCAGGTCTTCGATGCCCGCGCCCATCTGCCTGCGACGCTCCATGACCTGACGTGGTCCTCGCGCTTCGCGATCAACAGCCGGATGGTCGGGACGCTGCGCTTGGGGCGCTTCCTGCTGGGCGGCGATGCGGCGCATATCCACTCGCCCGCCGGCGGTCAGGGAATGAATACGGGCATGCAGGACATGATGAACCTCGGCTGGAAACTCGCGCGGGTGATCGAGGGCCGCGCGCCCGAAAGCCTGCTCGACAGCTATGAGGCCGAGCGTCTGCCGGTGATCCGCGATCTGCTGCACGGGACCGAGGCGTTGACCGCGAATATGGCCTCGACCTCGCAGGTGCGCCGGATGCTGATCGACCATATCAGCCCCTATCTCGGCAGCCGCGACCTCGTGCAGGAGAAAGTCGCGGCCCGGATGGGCCAGATCGCGATCGGCTATGCGGGCGGACCGCTTTCCGACGGCCCGCATGCGCGCGGCACCGTCGCACCGGGCGCGCGGCTTCCCGACCCGCCGTTGGAGGTGGCCCGCGATGGGGCATGGCATCCGGCCCACGCGCAGGATTTGGTCGATCCGTCGGGGTTCGTTCTGCTTTGCGCCGGGGATAACCCCGCCCCGCAGAGCCGCTTTGCAAAAAGCCTGAAACTGCGCCCTGCCCCCGACCACGCGGAGGCGTTCGCGCAGGTCTTCGGCCGCGAGGGCACGGCGGTGTTGGTGCGGCCCGACGGCTACGTGGCACTGAGCGCGCCGCTTACCGACGCAGCCAGCGCGGTGGCGGCTTACGCGGAGGCGCATTTCGCCAGCTGACGCGCGCAGCCCCGCCCCTTGTCTTGCCCGCCCGGCTTCGAAAGGATACGGCGACGGTGCGATGCGGGCCGCATCCGTCACGCGCCGAGGGGGCTCTGCCCCCGCCGGCCTGCAGCGCGGCCCCCCGGGATATTTGGACCAAGGCGAAGCCATGAGTGCGGAGTTGAAAGCGCGGTTGATCGAGACGGCCCTTGCCGAGGGTTTCTCGAAGGCGCGCATCACCACGCCCGACGCGATCCCGCAGGCCGCAGAACGGCTGGCCGCCTTCGTGGGCGCGGGCATGCACGGCCAGATGGGCTGGATGGAAGAGCGCATGGGCTGGCGCGGCGATCCGGCGGCGCTGTGGTCCGAGGCGCGCTCGGTGGTGATGCTGGCCGAGACCTACACGCCCGAATACGACCCGCTGGACCTGCTGAAAGCGCGCGATCACGGAGTGATCTCGGCCTATGCGCAGGGCAAGGATTACCATGATCTGGTGAAGAAGCGGCTCAAGCGCGTCGGGCGCTGGTTGCTCGATCAGGCGCCTGAGGGCGAGGAGATCAAGGTCTTCGTCGACACCGCCCCGGTGATGGAGAAGCCCTTGGGCGAGGCCTCGGGGCTGGGCTGGCAGGGCAAGCACACGAACCTTCTGGCGCGCGATCTGGGCAGCTGGTTCTTCCTCGGCGCGATCTTCACCACGGTGGAGCTGCCGCCCGACGCGCCGGAGATGAGCCATTGCGGGTCTTGCACGGCCTGCCTCGACATCTGCCCGACCGAGGCCTTTCCGGCACCCTACCAACTCGATGCGCGGCGCTGCATTTCTTATCTGACGATCGAGCATAAGGGGCCGATCGACGAGGAGCTGCGCGCCAAGATGGGCAACCGGATCTATGGCTGCGACGATTGTCTGGCCGTCTGCCCGTGGAACAAGTTCGCCGCAGAGGCGCGCGAGGCGCGCTATCACGGCGGCGTCGGTGCGCCGCCCCTGGCGGAGCTGGCAGCGCTCGACGATGCGGGGTTCCGGGCGCGGTTCTCGGGCTCGCCGATCAAACGGCTCGGGCGCGACCGCTTCCTGCGCAACGTCCTTTATGCGATCGGAAATTCCGAGGATCCGAAACTGGCCGAGGCTGCGCGCCCGCATCTGGACGATCCCGATCCGGTGGTGGCCGAGGCCGCGCGATGGGCGCTCGACCAGCTCGGGCAGGTATCGCGATGAAAGCGATTGCCGCGCCCCGCGCATGGCCTATCTGATCGCGGTCATGACACCCGTTACCACCCAGACCCCTCGCCCACTCCTTGGGATCGCGCTGAAGCTCGGCACGGTCACGGGCTTCGTCATCATGCAGGCGCTGATCAAATCGGTCTCGGACCGGGTGCCGCCGGGCGAGGCGGTATTCTTTCGCTCCTTCTTCGGCATCGTGCCGATTATCCTGTGGCTCCTGTGGCGCGGTGAGTTGCAGGGCGGATTGCGGGTGGAGAAACCGATCAACCACGTCATGCGCGGCGTCGTGGGAACCACCGCGATGGCGCTGAGTTTCGCAGCGCTCGCCTTCCTGCCGCTGCCCGAGGCGACCGCTCTGGGCTATGCGGCCCCGCTGCTGACGGTCGTCTTTGCGGCGCTCCTGCTGGGCGAGACGGTCCGGATCTTCCGCTTCTCGGCGGTGGGGCTGGGTATGGTGGGCGTTCTGATCGTGCTCTGGCCCCGGTTGGGCGGCAGCGGGCCGGAAGGCGGGGCGGAGGCACTTGGCGCGGGGCTGGCACTGGCGGGCGCAACCTGCGCGGCGCTGGCGCAGATCCAGATCCGCCGCATGGTCGGGTCGGAGCGGACCTCTGCCATCGTCTTCTGGTTCTCCTGCACCGCCTCGGTGCTCTCGCTTGCCTCCCTGCCCTTCGGCTGGGTCGTGCCGACCGCGTGGGAGGCGACGCTTCTGATCCTCGCAGGGCTGATCGGCGGCACCGGGCAGATCATGCTCACCTCGGCCTATCGCTTCGCCGATGCCTCGCTGGTGGCCCCTTTCGATTACGCCTCAATGCTGCTGGCGCTGGTGATCGGCTACACCATTTTCGCGGAAGTGCCGACCCATGCGACCCTCGCCGGGGCCGCGCTCATCATCGCGGCCGGTATCGCGATCATCCTGCGCGAGCACTGGCTGGGGCTGGAGCGCAAGCGCGCGCGCAAGGCCGCGACGCCCCAGGGCTGAGCGCCGATCCGCCTGCGACAATAAACCTGCCTGCCCCTGCGTCACGACTCGGTCGAATCGTGCTATGGTGCGACTATCAGAGGCGATGACGAGAGGAGGAAGATATGTCCCGTCACATCATCGACCGCGCCGAACTCAAGGCGGAAGGACCGCGCGTGAAGCGGTTTCTCGAATTGCAACGGCGCGAAGGCATCCACCCGGTGATCAAGGAGCTCAGCAAACGCGGGCGGCCCGACCACGGCGCACGGATGAAACAGTTCCTGCGGATCGAGCGGGCTGAAGCCACCTGACGACCTGATCGGCGCTCAATAGCTGTGAAAACGCGAAAGGGCGTGCCGGGGGGCACGCCCTTCTGTTTTCTCGACCGAAGCGCGGATCAGGCGCGCACGAGTTTTTCGTAGGTCTCGGCGATATCGCGGGTCAGCGCGCCGACCTCGAAGTTGAAGTCGCGGATCTGGCTGACCGGGGTCACCTCTGCGGCGGTGCCGGTAAGCCAGCACTGTTCGAACTCGGCCAGTTCGGTCGGCTCGATCAGGCGCTCGTGGACGGTGATGCCCTTTTCCTTCAGCAGGCCGATCACGGTCTGACGGGTGATCCCGTTGAGGAACACGTCGGCCTTGGGCGTGTGAACCTCACCATCCTTCACGAAGAAGATGTTCGCACCGGTCGCCTCGGCCACGTAGCCGCGCCAATCCATGAACAGCGCGTCCGAATAGCCGCGATCTTCGGCGGCGTGCTTGGACATGGTGCAGATCATGTAGAGACCGGCGGCCTTCGCTTCAGCGGGAATGGTGCGCGGATCGGGACGACGCCATTTCGCGATGTCGAGCTTGGCGCCCTGCATCTTCGCATCGCCGTAGTAATTGCCCCATTCCCAGCCAGCGACAGCCAGACGCACGGGATTCTTGCGCGCCGAGACGCCCATATCCTCGCCCGCGCCACGCCAGGCCACCGCACGCACATAGGCGTCGGTCCAGCCATTGGCCTTGAGCATGTCGTATTTGGCCTTTTCGATCTCTTCGACCGAATAGGGGATTTCCATGTCGAGCAGTTGCGCCGATCTGCGCAGGCGGGCGGAATGCTCTTCGCCTTTGAAAATCTTGCCGTTGTAACAACGCTCGCCTTCGAAGACGGAGGACGCGTAATGCAGCGCGTGAGTCAGGATGTGGACATTGGCGTCACGCCAATCCACAAGCTGTCCATCCATCCAGATCTTGCCGTCACGATCGTCATACGAGCCCGACATCTTACTCTCCTTGCAGTCACGCCATTTTACGAATATTGCGCAGCATACGTCCGAAGTGGACACTTTGTTGCGCGAAAACTGCTCTGCGGTACCAGTTGAGTCTTGGAAAGTCAACAAGGCTGACATAAAGTCACGCAAAAGAGAGGGACGATATGGCAGATAGCGGAAGCCCCGGGGGCGAGACACTTCTTTTTCTGACGGACGAGCAATTGCGCAAGGGCATCGAGGCGATGTTCTTCGCCTATCGCGCTTTTACTGCCGACCCTGACCGCCTGCTCGAAGAATATGGGTATGGGCGCGCGCATCACCGTGCACTGCATTTCATCAACCGCCAGCCAGGGCTGACCGTGACGACGCTGCTCGCCGTTCTGGGCGTGACCAAGCAATCGCTCAACCGGGTGCTGCGCACGCTGATCGAGGACGGGCTGGTGGAAAGCCGCGTCGGCACCCGCGACAAGCGCGAGCGGCGGTTGCATCTGACGGCCGAGGGCGAGACGCTGGAACGCGCGCTCTCGGAGGCGCAGCGGGGCCGGATGCGCTCTGCCTATCGCGCGGCGGGGCCGCAAGCGGTGGCAGGCTTCCGGCAGGTGCTGGAGGCGATGATGGGCCCCGACCTGCATAAGCTCTATCAAATGATGAAAGACGATTGATGCCCTACTCGGCCGACCCTCATCTCCTCATCGTCGACGATGACGAGCGCATCCGGACGCTGCTGAAGAGTTTTCTGCAGCGCAACGGTTTTCTCGTCACTGCCGCGCGCGACGCGGCCCATGCGCGCTCGCTGCTGTCGGGGCTGGAATTCAGCCTGATCGTGATGGATGTGATGATGCCCGGTGAGGACGGGCTGTCGCTGACCCGCGATCTGCGCGGCAAATCGATCGCCACGCCGATCCTGCTACTGACCGCGCGCGGCGAAACACGCGAGCGGATCGAGGGGCTGGAAGCGGGCGCCGACGACTATCTCGCGAAACCGTTCGAACCGAAGGAACTCCTGCTGCGGATCAACGCGATCCTGCGCCGGGTGCCGCAGGAGACCGAGAGCGGCCCGAAATACCTCTCACTGGGGCCCCTGAAATACGATCAGGAGCGGGGCGAGCTGTGGGATGGTGATGCGCTGGTGAAACTGACCGCGACCGAGGTGCAGCTGATGCGCATCTTCGCGACTCATGCGGGCGACGTGGTCAGCCGCACGGAACTGATCGAGGAGCTGGGCCGCGAGCGCGGCAATGGCGAGGAAGGCGGCGGCGACCGTGCGGTCGATGTTCAGATCACGCGCCTGCGCCGCAAGATCGAGCGCGACCCCCGCGAGCCGCGCTATCTGCAGACGGTGCGCGGTCTGGGTTACCTGCTCGCCCCCGACTGAATGGAATGAAGGCGGATACTACATATTGAGGGGCCCCTGTGCGGCGTACGAAAGGCACCGCGTTAGGCTCGCTCATCTTCAAAAATGCGAACCTGTTGTATGTTTTACATGTCACGAATCGCTTTTCCCCAATCGGGAGCGGTATTTGCGTGTCGACCTTGCCGTACGAGGCCCATCCCCGGTGCGCATGGCCATTGACCTTGGGTGATCTGTTGCACGAGCGACAATTAACTGCCCCTCAGCACAAATTCAGTTGATTGTGTTCTGGACTGACAAATTCGTGATTGGTATGAGAGCGGCCATGTTTGGCGGCACCTCGCGACGTGCCCCGGCACGTCACTATCGGCCCCCTCGCGGGCCCGGGAAGGAGAGACAACGTGTCCCACGCAGATAATAACGCAGGCACCCGGAGGGATTTCCTCTACTACGCCACCGCCGGCACCGGCGCTGTGGTGACCGGCGCAGCCGTCTGGCCGCTGGTGAACCAGATGAATGCCTCGGCCGACGTCAAGGCGCTCTCGTCGATCTATGTCGACATCTCGGGCGTCGAGACCGGCACGCAGCTCACGGTGAAATGGCGCGGCAAGCCGGTCTTCATCCGCCGCCGCACCGAGGAAGAGATCGAACTGGGGCGTGAAGTGCCGCTCTCCGATCTGGTCGACACCTCCGCCGAGAACGCGAACAAGCCGGGCGCCGAAGCAACCGACGAGAACCGCACCCTCGACGAGGCGGGCGAATGGCTGGTGATGATCGGCGTGTGCACCCACTTGGGCTGCGTGCCGATCGGCAACGGCTCCGGGGACTACCACGGCTGGTTCTGCCCCTGCCACGGGTCGCATTACGACACCGCCGGCCGGATCCGCAAAGGCCCCGCACCGCGCAATCTCGATATCCCGGTGGCCCAGTTCACCGATGAAACAACCATCAAGCTGGGCTGAGGAGGCATTTAAATGTCGGGCATTCCCCACGACCATTACGAGCCCAAGACGGGCTTCGAGAAATGGACGCATAAGCGTCTTCCGATCATCGGGCTGATCTACGACACGATCATGATCCCCACCCCCAAGAACCTGAACTGGTGGTGGATCTGGGGCATCGTGCTGGCCTTCTGCCTCGTGCTGCAGATCGTCACCGGCATCGTTCTGGTGATGCATTACACTCCTCATGTCGATCTGGCTTTCGCCTCGGTCGAGCACATCATGCGTGACGTGAATGGCGGCTACATGCTGCGCTACATCCACGCGAACGGCGCCTCGCTGTTCTTCCTCGCCGTCTATATCCACATCTTCCGCGGCCTCTATTACGGCTCCTACAAGGCGCCCCGCGAGATCACCTGGATCATCGGCATGATCATCTACCTGTGCATGATGGGCACGGCGTTCATGGGCTACGTTCTGCCCTGGGGTCAGATGTCCTTCTGGGGCGCGACCGTGATCACCGGCCTGTTCGGCGCGATCCCGGGCATCGGCGAGTCGATCCAGGCCTGGCTGCTTGGCGGCCCGGCGGTGGACAACGCGACGCTGAACCGCTTCTTCTCGCTGCACTACCTGCTGCCCTTCGTGATCGCGGCGCTCGTCGTCGTTCACATCTGGGCCTTCCACACCACGGGCAACAACAACCCGACGGGCGTTCCGGTTCGCACCGGCTCGAAAGCGGAAGCCGAGAAGGACACCCTGCCCTTCTGGCCCTACTTCGTGATCAAGGACCTCTTCGCGCTCGCCGTGATCCTGCTGGTCTTCGCCGCGGTCGTGGGTTTCATGCCGAACTATCTCGGCCACCCCGACAACTACATCGAGGCGAACCCGCTGGCGACGCCCGCACACATCGTGCCGGAATGGTACTTCCTGCCGTTCTACGCGATCCTGCGCGCCTTCACCTCGGACGTCTGGGCCGTGATGTTCGTCAACTGGATCACCTTCGGCATCGTCGACGCGAAGTTCTTCGGCGTGCTCGCGATGTTCGGCGCGATCCTCGTGATGGCGCTGGCCCCGTGGCTCGACACCTCGAAAGTGCGCTCGGGCGCCTACCGCCCGATGTTCAAATGGTGGTTCTGGCTACTGGCGATCGACTTCATGGTGCTGATGTGGGTGGGCGCGATGCCGACCGACGGGATCTACCCCTACATCTCGCTGATCGGCGCGACCTACTGGTTCGTCTATTTCCTCGTGATCCTGCCGCTGCTTGGCCTGATCGAGAAGCCGCAACCGATGCCGGCGACGATCGAGGAAGACTTCAACCACCACTACGACATCAAATCGGCTGAATGAGTAAGGAAGAGGGACACCAAATGAAACATCTTCTGATCTCTGCCCTGTCGGCGCTGGTGATCGGGGCAAGCGCCCTGGCCTCCCCGGCGATGGCGGCCGAAAGCGGCGAAAGCCATGTCGAGGATATCGACTTCTCCTTCGAGGGCCCCTTCGGGACCTTCGACCAACAGCAGCTGCGCCGCGGCTTCCAGGTCTACCGGGAGGTCTGCTCGGCCTGCCACGGCCTGCGCTATGTCGCGTTCCGCACGCTCGCTGATCAGGGCGGCCCGATGATGGACCCGGCCTGGGTGCGCGCCTATGCCGCCGAGTTCACTGTGATGGACAAGGAAACCGGCGAAGAGCGCCCCGGCAAGGAGACCGACCACTTCCCGTTCATCTCCGGCATGGGCATGGGTCCGGATCTGTCGCTGATGGCGAAAGCGCGTGCGGGCTTCCACGGCCCCTACGGCCTCGGCATCAACCAGTTCTTCCGCGGCATCGGCGGCCCCGAGTATATCTACTCGGTCCTGACCGGTTACACCGGCGAAGAGAAGGAAGAGGCAGGCTCGTATTTCTACGGCAACCACACCTTCCCGGGTGGTTGGATCGCCATGCCTCCGCCGCTCTCGGAAGACCTCATCGAATATGAGGACGGCACGCCCGCCACCGTCGAACAGATGGCTCAGGACGTTGCTGCCTACCTGATGTGGACTGCCGAGCCGAAGCTAGAATCGCGCAAGCGCTGGGGCTTCGTCGCGGTGCTGATGCTGGCGGTGCTGAGCACGCTGCTCTACCTGACCAACAAGAAGCTCTGGGCGCCCCATAAGGGCAAGAAGTTCGACCTGTAAGCCCGGGCTCGACCTGCTAGACTGATGAACGCCCCCTCGTACGCGAGGGGGCGTTTTCCGTTCTCTGGAGCTGCCCGATGTCCACCCCGCCCCCCGGCTTCGCACCCCTGCCCGACCCGCCCTATTACGCGGTGATCTTCGCCTCTCTGCCCGGGGCGAGCGATGAGGGCTATGGCGCGATGGCCGAACAGATGGCCGCGCTCGCCGCTCAGCAGCCCGGATATATCGGGATGGAAAGCGCACGCGATGGCACGGGCTTCGGCATCACCGTCAGCTACTGGGCCGACGAGGCGGCTCTGATCGCGTGGAAGGCGGTGGCGAAGCACCAGCTCGCGCAGCAACTCGGCAAGGATCGCTGGTATCGCCATTACGCGCTGCGTGTCGCCAAGGTCGAACGCCAGTATGACGGGCCGGAGGGCCGCTGAAATTCTCCCTCTGCTGACGCGGCGCAATGCGCCCGCACTCTTGGATGTCGCGGGCAAGAGGGCTATCTGGGAAGGGACAAGAGGAGTAACAATGCCCGACATTTCCGACCTGCCCCATATCAGCCCCGCCTCCCGCGCCCCGCGCCTGTGCGTGCTGATCGACGCCGACAACGTCCCCGCCGGATATGCCGAAGCGATCTTCGAAGAGATCGCCTCGCTGGGCGAAGCCTCGGTGCGCCGCATCTACGGCGACTGGTCGGCGCAGCGCCTCGCGGGCTGGGCCAAGCGCGTGGCCGAACTGGGCCTCGTCGCGGATCAGCAATTCGCCAATACGAAGGGCAAGAACGCCTCCGATATCGGCCTCGTCATCGCGGCGATGGATTTCCTGCATTCGGATCTGTTCGACGGCTTCGTGCTGGTCTCCTCGGACAGCGATTTCACCCGCCTCGCCGCCCGCATCCGCGAGCAGGGGCTGGACGTCTACGGCATCGGCGAACAGAAGACGCCCGAGGCCTTCCGCAAGGCCTGCAAACGCTTCATCTATGTCGAGAACCTCGGCAATGGCGATAGCACCGCCGACACCACCGCCAAGCCGACTTCGGACAAGACCAGCAGTTCTAGCGCCCCGAAATCCTCGGGCGGCAAGCAGGAGCCGAAAGCCGCGATCCCGATCATCGTCAACGCGATGAAAGCGATCGGCCTGGAAGAGGAATGGTATTCGCTGGGCCAGCTCGGCCAGTTCATCACGCAGGCCAACCCGGATTTCGACACCCGCACCTATGGCAGCGCGAAGCTGTCGGACCTGCTGATCAAGACGGGCCGTTTCCAGTTGCAGCGCGGTGAAGGCAATCAGTGGATGGTGCGCGATCTGGCCTGATCAGGCCTTCGCCGCGTAGCGCGCAAGGAACATCGCGACGGCGCCCCGGATCACGCGCTCTTTCTGCTCACCGGTGAAGCTGTCGCAGATCCCGAACAGGAGCTTCGGGTGCAGTTCCGATTTGCACAGCTCGATGAAGAGGTAGGCGGCAAGATCGATATCGTCGATCACCAGCTCGCCCCGGTCGGCAGCACAGCGCAGGTACTCCATCAGCAGCTCGTGCACCAGTTCCGGACCCGCCGCGTAGAAGGCGCGGCCCAGTTCGGGAAACCGCTCGGATTCGGCGACGCAGAGCCGGTAGAGCCCCTGGTTGAGTTTGCAGTTCATCGACTCGACGAGTTGCGACGCCGCGAGCGACAGCACCACCTCGGGCGCGGCGCCGAAATCGATCGTGGCGACCGCGCTGTCGGTCTGCTCCTTGAGCTGCGAGCGCACGACCTCGACGAACATCAGCCGCTTGTCCGGGAAATAGCTGTAGAGCGTGGCTTTCGAGACGCCCGCTTCCTTGGCGATGTCATCGACCGAGGCCCCGTCGAACCCGTCGCGCAGAAAGATCGTCCGCGCCCCTTCGAGCACCTGATCGAACTTGCGCCCGCGATTGATCTGATCTGCCTGTGACATCTGCCCTCCGGTTCCGGGAAACGCCCCCGGGGCTCGCAGAATAAACCGGGCGGTTCACATCCCGCAAGGTCGCGCACGCCACGTCATAGCACTCTGCATCGGCGCCCGGCAGACCGCTGCCTGTCTTCGGCTTGGCCGAAATATCCCGGGGGGCTCCGAAGGAGCGGGGGCAGCGCCCCCTCTTGCCTCGATAATGTCGCCCTCCGGCGAAGGAGGCAGCGCCCCCTCAGCCGATCGTGCCGCGGACACCGCCGGTCTGCGCCCGGTCCATCAGGAACTGATCGAGGATCACACAGGCCATCATCGCCTCGGCCACCGGCACCGCGCGGATGCCGACACAAGGGTCATGACGGCCCTTGGTGATCACCTCCACCTCTTCGCCCGCGACATTGACCGAGCGGCGCGGCGTCAGGATCGACGAGGTCGGCTTCACCGCAAAGCGCACCGTGATCGGCTGGCCGGTGGTGATCCCGCCAAGGATGCCGCCTGCGTGGTTCGACAGATATTCGACGCCCTCGGGGCCCATCACCATCTCGTCGGCATTCTCCACGCCGGTCAGGGCTGCCGAGGCCATGCCCTCGCCGATCTCGACGCCTTTCACCGCGTTGATCGACATCATCGCGGCGGCCAGCTCGGTATCCATCTTGGCGTAGATCGGCGCGCCCAGACCTGCCGGGCAGCCCTCGGCCACCACCTCGATCGCGGCCCCCACCGAATTCTGCCCCTTGCGGATCGCGGCGAGGTAATCGGCCCATTCATCCGCAGCCTCGCCGTCGGGCAGGAAGAACGGGTTTTGAAGGATCGCATCGCGGTCGAATTTCGCGCGGTCCAGATGTTTCGCGCCCATCTGCACCATGTAGCCATAGATCTGCAGATCGGGGATCAACTGGCGCAGCGCGGCCTGCGCAACGCCCCCTGCGGCCACCCGCGCCGCCGTCTCGCGCGCGCTCGACCGCCCGCCGCCGCGATAGTCACGGACACCGTATTTCTGGTGATAGGTGATATCGGCATGACCGGGGCGGAACTGCCGCGCGATCTCGCCGTAATCCTTCGAGCGCTGATCGGTATTCTCGATCATCAGCTGAATCGTCGTACCGGTCGTCTTGCCCTCGAACACACCCGACAGGATGCGCACCGCGTCGGGCTCCTTGCGCTGGGTCGTCTCCTTCGACTGGCCCGGACGGCGACGGTCGAGGAATTGCTGGATGAACGCCTCGTCGATCTCGATGCCGGGCGGGCAGCCATCCACCGTCGCGCCAAGCGCAGGCCCGTGGCTTTCGCCCCAGGTAGTGACGCGGAACTGGTGACCGAAAGTGTTGAACGACATGGGACGCGCGCCTCGCAGGTTTCCTTCGGCGCTGGCTTAGCAAGTCAGGGGCTGCGAGGCAACGCGCATGGCATTGCGCGCGGCAGCTTGGAAAGACCTTGGTTACGCGCGGGACGCGCTCACTCTACCGCGCGGATCAGCTTGCGCTCGAGCACGCGCAGCACCTGGCGCAGATCGTGGCCGCGCCGTAGCACCTGCCCCTGCTGCCCGATCACCGCATATTGCCCCTGTTTCGAGCGCAGCGCGGGCCGTTTCTCGATCCGGTAGATCGGCACTTCGGCGGCGCGGCGAAAGATCGAGAAGACCGCGACATCGCGCAGAAAACTCATCCCGTAATCGCGCCACTCCCCGGCCGCGACCGCGCGCCCGTAAAGCGACAGGATCACGCCAAGCTCGGAGCGATCGAACGCGATCTGCTCCGGCACGCCGGAAGGGTTCGGATAGGGGGAAGGCGTTTGAACCGTCATTTACAAAGGGTACATCGCGCGTGGCGCAAATCAAGCCCACCCGCGCTAAGGTTGCATGCGCCTTTGCCGCGCCGGAATAAGACCGCGAAAATGCCCGATTTCCTGCGCCTTCCTGCCGGGTTTCCACGCCACCTTCAAATCAGCGGAAAACGCTAAAGCCCGACGGTGCGGTCAACAGCCCCCACCCAGTTCGTATCGTCGGGCGCTTTTCCCTCCTGCAGAAAAGCCTCGTGTCCTGGTCAGACACGGGGCTTTTCCTTTTCCCGATCCGTCGCACTCTCTGCCCTAGTAGCAGCGCACCGCCGCAATCGTGCCGTTCTCGTCGATCTCGAAATTCACGCGATCCGGGGCGTAATCCATCGTCACCGCATCGCCCGGATGAATGATGCGATGGGGCCGTGCGAGGGGAAGCTCCGCCAGCACCGATTCAGGCCGCCCTTCCAGCGCCGCGAGCCCGGGCGGCGGACAGGTGCCGGCCCGAGGCGCACCCGGCCCCGGTGGTCCACCGCGCGGCTGGCAGGCCGCGACCCCGAAAGCTGCGACCCCCAATGTGACGATCAGACCGATCCGCGCCCTGCTCCGTTCCATCAGGCTCACCCGCAATCGATGTTGTAGACATTCCCGCGCGAGTCGAGCCGGAACACGACGCGCTGCGGGTTGTAGACCTGATCCTCGACGCCGCGCCATTCCACGATGCGATAGGGTTTGGTGATCCCCAGCGTCTGGATCTGCGCCGCCGGTTGACCCAGGACCGAGGTGTAATTCACCGCGCCGCAAGTGTCCGGCTCACGCTCCTGCAGGCCGCCTTTGGTGAGGGTGACAGGCGGGGTGACATAGGGCGTGGGCGCTTCGGCCTGAGGCGCGGGAGAGGCGCCATCCGTGGGGGTCTCGCTCATCGGCCCCGCGGGATCGCAGGCCGCAAGCGCCAGCATCGAACCCATGACGAAAAATCGTTTCAACATGTCGCACCCTTCATTGCATTGGCCGCGCCGATAACGCAGGCTATTGCGGAATTTATACAAGGAGTATGCGCCCATGAGAACCCGTGCCGCAGTCGCGCTCGAGGCGGGAAAACCGCTCGAAATCATGGAAGTGGAGCTGGAAGGCCCGAAAGCGGGCGAAGTTCTCGTCGAGATCAAGGCCACCGGCATCTGCCACACCGACGAATTCACCCGCTCGGGCGCTGACCCCGAGGGCATCTTCCCGACCATCCTCGGCCATGAAGGCGCGGGCGTCGTGCTGGAAGTCGGCGAAGGCGTCACCACGCTGAAGCCGGGCGATCACGTGATCCCGCTCTACACGCCGGAATGCCGCGAGTGCCCGTCCTGCCTCTCGGGCAAGACGAACCTCTGCACCGCGATCCGCAACACCCAAGGTCAGGGCCTGATGCCCGACGGGACCACGCGCTTCAAAATGCTCGATGGCACACCGATCTATCACTACATGGGCTGCTCGACCTTCGCGAACCACACGGTGATGCCCGAGATCGCGCTCGCCAAGGTCCGCGACGACGCGCCGTTCGAGAAGATCTGCTATATCGGCTGCGGCGTCACCACCGGCATCGGCGCGGTGATCAACACCGCTGGCGTCGAGATCGGCTCGACTGCGGCGGTCTTCGGCCTCGGCGGCATCGGTCTGAACGTGATCCAGGGCCTGCGCATGGCGGGTGCCGACATGATCATCGGCGTGGACCTGAACGACTCGAAAGAGGAAATGGCGCGCAAGTTCGGCATGACCCATTTCGTGAACCCCTCGAAGCTGGATCACTCGGTCACGCAGGAAATCGTCAACCTCACCAAGACCGAGCGCGACCAGATCGGCGGCGTGGATTACTCGTTCGACGCGACCGGCAATGTGAAGGTCATGCGTGACGCGCTCGAATGTTCGCATCGTGGCTGGGGCGTCTCGGTCATCATCGGCGTCGCACCCGCCGGTGCGGAAATTTCCACCCGCCCGTTCCAGCTCGTCACGGGCCGGACCTGGAAAGGCACCGCATTCGGCGGCGCCAAGGGTCGGACCGATGTGCCGAAATTCGTCGAGTGGTACATGAACGACAAGATCGAGATCGACTCGATGATCACCCACACGATGCCGCTCGAAGACATCAACAAGGCCTTCGACCTGATGCATGCGGGCGAGTCGATCCGCTCGGTCGTGATTTACTGACCCCAAGGCCGGGGGCGCTGCCCCCGGACCCCCCGGGATATTTGAACCAAGGCGAAGAGGGGCAGCGCCCCTAACTCCCCAGATAATCCCGCAGCGCAGGCGGCGGATCGTCGAGAAGCGGTCCGGTCTCTTGCGGCGCATGGGCGTGGCCCTCGGCCACCAGAACCGTCTGCGGGCAAAGAGCACGCGCATCCTCGGGATCGTGGCTGACCATCAGCACCGTCGTGCCCTGTTCGCGGGCGATCTCGGCCACCAGCGCCAGCATCTCGGATTTCAGCGCGGGCCCCAGCGCCGCGAAGGGCTCGTCGAGCAGCAGGATCGGCCGGCCTCGGAGCAGCGTCCGCGCGAGCCCCGCACGACTTTGCTGCCCGCCCGACAGCGCGCCGGGTTTGCGCCTCTCCATCCCCTCAAGGCCCACACGCGCCAGCGCGGTCTCGATCCGGGCGCGGTCGGTGGCGTCGATCTTGCCTTTCGGGTTCAGGCCAAGCGCGAGATTGGTCTCGAGCCGCAGATGCGGAAACAGGTTCTGATCCTGAAACAGGATCGAGAGCGGACGCTCCCCCGGCGGCGTCGCGGTAATGTCCTCGCCCTGCCAGAGGATGCGGCCACTTGCGGGCGACAAGAACCCCGCGATGGCCGCAAGCAGCGTCGATTTCCCCGCGCCGGACGGGCCGATCAGCGCGACGCGCGCACCGGTCTGGATCGTGAGGTCGGCATCGAGGCGGAAATCGCCCTGTGTGAGGGTCAGTCTATCGAGGGTCAGCATAATGCCCCGCGCGGTCGAGCGCCCAGAAAAGCGCGAAGGTGAGGATCAGGAGCAGGCTCGCAGCGCCCGCTGCCTGATCCATGCGATAAGAGCCCATGAGCTGGAAAAGCGCCAGCGGCAGGGTGCGGGTCTGGCCATCCGAGAACAGCGTGATGACGCCCAGATCGCCCATCGAGAAGGCCGCGGCCAGCCCCGCCGAAAAGCCCAGTGGCCGGGCAAGGCGCGGAACCGTCAGCAGGCGCAGCCGGGCGAAGCCGCGCAGCCCGAGCGAGGCGGCGAGCCGGTCGTAATCAGCCTGAAGCGTGCGGATCTCGGGCATCAGGATGCGGGTCGCAAAAGGCACCGACAGCGCGGCATTGGTCAGCAGCACCATCGGCAGGGCGAGGTCCGTGGGGTTCACGAAAGGCCGCGCGATCAGGAAAGCGCCGGTCCCCATCACGAGGCTCGACGCGGTCATCGGCAACATCGCCGCGATCTCCGCCCAGCGTTGCCGCGTGGCCACCAGCGCGAGCGGCAGGGCGATGGCAAGAGTGATCACGGTCGAGGCCAGCGCGATCACCAGCGAGGTCAGCGTGGCGGGCCAGACCATCTCGGGCAACTCAACCAGTGCAGGCAGCCCACGGGCAAAGACCGCCCCGATGGGGAGCAGCAGGAAGACGGCTGCCAGAAGGATCGCGAGCGTATCGAAGGCCACGCGATCCGCCCCGCCGGACAACTGCGGAATCGGTGTGGCGCGGCGGTCATGCCCCGCGCCGAAGCTCGACGGCAGGGTCGCGCGCGCGGCGATCAGCAGAGCTGCGACCGAGATCGCGACCTGCACCAGCGCAAGGCTCGCCGCGCGTCCCATGTCAAAATCGAAGCGGAAGGCCTGATAGATCGCCAGCTCCACCGTGGTCGCGCGCGGCCCGCCGCCCAAGGTAAGCGCCACTGCAAAGGAGGTCAGGCAAACGAGGAAGATCGCGAGGAACGCGCCGGGCAGAACGCTGCGCAGCATCGGGCGTTCGAGGTGGCGGGTGACCTCGGCCGGGCCGAAGCCCAGCGTGGCCGCAAGGCGGAACCGCTCGGCCGGGATCGCCTCCCAGCCGTGCAGGATCATCCGCGTGGCCAGCGGCAGGTTGAAGAAGACATGGGCGATGATCACGCCCTGCGCCCCATATATCGAGATCGGATCGATGCCGAAGGGCGCCAGTGCCGCATTGACCAGCCCGCGCCGCCCGAACACCGCGATCAGCCCGAAGACCGCGACGATCACCGGCAGGATGAACGGCGCCCCGAGGAGCGAGATCAGCAGCCCGCGCCCCGCAAAGCGACGGCGATGTAGCGCCCGCGCGACCGGGATCGCCAGCACGCAGGAGATCAGTGCCGAGGCCGCCGCCTGCCAGAGCGTGAAGCGGATCGCGGCGAGGTCGGTCTCGCGCAAGCCGGTCAGCCCGCCCGCGCGGATCGTCACCGCCGCCAACGTGCCAAGGACGAGCGCGGCCAAAGCCGCACCCGCCAGCACCGCCCAGAGGGGCGCGCGTTTTATTTGGAGAAGGCGCGTTGCCATTCGTCCAGCGCCGGACCGCGCAGTTTCTCGGCCTCGGTCTCACCAAGATAGAGCGTCTTGTCGGGCATCGGCAGGCTCTGGAACACCTCCGGCAATTGGTCATGCGGCAGTTTCGCCGGGAAGGACCAGTTCGCCGTCGCGATCATGCCCTGAAAATCGGGGCTGAGCACGTAATCGAGGAATTTCTGCGCCAGCTCGGGATGCTTCGAGGTCTTGAGCTGCGCGACCAGTTCGGGAGTGAAGTAATGCCCCTCGGGGAAGATCGCGGCGACCTTGCTGTCATCCTCCTCGGCCATGATGTGATAGGCGGGCGAGGTGACGTAGCTGAGCACCATATCCGCCTCGCCATCGGTGAACATCCCGTAGGCCTCGGACCAGCCCGGCGTCACCGTCAGCACCTTCGGCGCGATCTTCGTCCAGGCCTCTTCGGCCTTGTCGCCGTAGATGTCTTTCACCCAGAGCAGCAGCGACAGACCCGCGACCGAACTGCGCGGATCCTCGATGACGATCTTGTAGGCATCGTCGGGCGCATTCAGCAGGTCCTGGAAGCTCGCGGGCGGGTTTTTCAGCTTGGTCTTGTCATAGACGAAGGCCAGCTCCGACCAGTCGAAGGGCAGGAAGATCGGATCGTCCCATTTGACCGGCATGGTCAGATCGGAGGTGTCCTCGTTATGCGGGGCGAACAGACCCGTGGCGCGCGCCTTCGCGGTCACGTCGGTGTTCAGGCCGATCGCGATATCGGCCTGCGTCTTGTCGCCTTCGAGCAGGATGCGCGGCAGCACATCGCCCGCCACGAATTTCAGATCGCAATCGCAAGTCGCCTCGAACCCTTTCTCGATCGCGGGGCCGGGGCCCCATTCGCTCGTGAAATAATCGGGCGCATAGACGGTGAGTACGGGCTTGTCCTCGGCCGCCGCCATCGTGGCGATCAGGCTCAGGGCTCCCGCAAGCATCAGGTGGGTTTTCATGCCTCACTCCTTGGGCTTGCCGGGCGGAGTGGGGCCGGGAGATCCGGCTACCTTCCCTCCGCCGGTCTTAACCGGTTCAGGTTCAACGGGTTCGCGCGGATCGCATCTCAGCCAGCCTTGCGCTGGCACCCCGAGGTAGGGCGCAACGTAAGCGCGCGCGGCTGCGGACGCAAGGGCAAGCAGGCACAGCGTCCCTGCCCCGCGTCCCGGACCCTCTGGCGAGTTCCCGCCAGTGGCGAGCCGCGCCGGATTTCAATGGCTTGCAACTGCGCGCGGCGCGACGCAGGCTCGATCTGGAACGGATTTGGGAGGAACCGATGCGCATTACCCTCACCGCGGCCCTGCTGGCCGCGACCGCCCTGCCCGCCTTGGCCGACACGATCGAGGCACCGGGCAAGATCACCGCCGTGACGCTATTCCCACGCGGCGCGCAGGTGGTGCGGCAGGTCACGCTGGACACCCCCGAGGGCAGCCATGACCTGCTGGTGCCGGGCTTTCCCGAAGGCACCGACATCTCGACGCTGCGCGTGTCGGGCGACGGTGTGCAGATCGGCGCGGCGAGTCTGATCTCCGGGCGCGCGCCTGCGATCAGCGGGCAGGACAGCGCCGCAGTGAAATCTGCGCGCGATCGGTTGGCCTCGGCGCAAGAGGCGCTTGCGGAACAGGAAGACGCCGTGGCCGTGATCCGCGCGAAGGCGCAGGCCGCGCGCGACCAGATCACCTATCTCAAGAACACCGACTCACAGGTAACCGCACCCGAACAGCTCCGCGCGCTGGCGCAGATGGTGGAGGACCAGATCCTCTCCGCCACCGAACGCGCAATTGCCGCCGAAGCCGAGGCGCGCCGCGCCGAAGCGGCGCTCGACCCCGCGAAGGAAGCTGTGAAGCAGGCCCAAGCGGCGCTCGATGCGCTGCTGAACCCGGCGCAGGATCGTGACGTGCTGAGCGCCAAGGTTCAGGGTTCGGGCACGCTGACGATCACCTCCTACGTCCAGAACGCGGGCTGGCAGCCCTCCTATGATTTGCGGCTCGACCGCGACAAGAGCGCGGTGGACATGGAGCGCTTCGTCTCGGTCCATCAGGCAACGGGCGAAGATTGGCGCGGCGTCGATCTGACCCTCTCGACGGCACGTCCCGGCGGGCGGGCGGAGCCGGGCGAAGTCTATCCGCGGCTTGCCCGGATCGGTGATCCCGACGCGCCGCCCACGCCGGTGCCGATGAAGCGTTCCCTCGCCGCATCCGATGGCGCCGCCCCCGCCCCGATGATGGAGGCCGCGATCAGCGACCGCGCCGATCTGCAGATGCAGGGCGAGACGGTGACCTATCATTACCCGAGCGCCGTGGACCTGCGCGACGGGGTGGACGATCTGCGCCTGAGCCTCGATTCCAAGACCCTGCCGATGGAGGTCTTCGCCGAGGCCGCGCCGCTGACCGATCCGCAGGCCTATCGCGTAGCCGAGGGCAAGAACGACACCGGCGAGATCCTGTTGCCCGGCCCCGCGAACCTCTATGCCGATGGCGCGCTGGTTGGCCAGTCGCATCTGCCGATGGTCGCGGCGGGTGACGATCTGACGCTTGGCTTCGGGCCGATCGAAGGCATCCGCGTGGACCGCCGCATGCCCGACACGATGGAGGGCGATAGCGGCTTCATCTCGAAATCCAATGAGCGCCGCGAGGTGGTCGAGATCGAGGTGAAGAACCTCACCGACAAAGGCTGGCCGATGCGGGTGATCGACCGGGTGCCCTATTCCGAACAGGAAGACCTGAAGATCACGACCAAGGCGACCCCGCCTGCAAGCGAGACCGACTACGACCACCGCCGTGGCGTGCTCGCATGGCGCTTCGATCTGGGCGCAGGCGAGACCAAGACGATCCGCACCGAGACCACGCTCAGCTGGCCCACCGATCAGGTGCTGCGCTAAGGCAAGCTTGCGCGAACAGGCCTACGCGCGGCCATGGCCCGCGTGATCAGGCCGCGTTTCGCGGATCGGCCGCAGCGCGCAGTTTCGCGAGCAGCGCTGGCGACAGGCGCAGAAACCCGCGCGCGGGAGCATCGGCCTTCGCCGCCTCGGGGGGCTGTGCCTCTGCACCGCCGCTCTTCTCGGTCGCCTCGGGCGTCTTCTCGTCCGGCGCGGCTTGCGGTCCCACTGCCTGCGCGGCCTGCGCTGCCGCATATTCGGCGGCGACCGCCCGTGCCGACGCGCCCTGCCCTGCCGTCGCACCGACGATCTTGGTGCGCCCGCCATCATCGCCCGGAAACGGCGCGCCGAAGCGTAGCACCAACTCCGTCAGGCTTGGCCCGATCTCGTCGAGCAGCATCAGGAAGCGGTTCGTGGGCCATGCGTGCAGCCCCAAGGCCCCGCCGCCTGCAAGCCGAAGAACGAAGCCCTCCCCCCGCAGTCGATGTTGCAGATCGAACCAGTCGCGCGCCTGATCCAGCGCCTCTTGCACCGCATGCATTTCCGGCAGCGGCGCTTTCGCAGCAGGCGCTTCGGGCGCCACCTCCTCCGCCAGACCTTCCTGCAACACGCGCCGGATCAGCTCTGCCGGGGGCAGACCGAACGCGCGCGCTTCCGCCGCGATGCGGTCGATCAGATCGAGCGGCAGGCGTAGGGAGACAAGGCGATGCTGAGAATGGGAGCGGGATGCAGATTGTGACATGGCGGGTCGAAGCTCGTTCGCATTGGCGGGGTCCCCCCAGCCTCGCGCATCAAGCTTAACAGCCCGTGAACACCAGTCGGATTTCCGCCGCAGCGGAGCCGTCGGCCCCGCGCGGGGGCCAACGGGAATGGCAAAGCCTCAGAACGTCTCGAACCGATCCGAGTCGGCGTCATACTGTTCAAGCACGCCTTCGCCGATGTCGTGGCGCAGCCCGTGCAGCGTCATCCGGTCGGCATCGAGCGCTTCGCGCACGAAGGGGAAGGTCATCAGGTTCTCGAGGCTGACTTTCACCGCCTCACGCTCGAGCGCCAGCACCTGCTGATCCTCGGGCAGCTCGCTCACGCGCTCGTAGCCCGGACGCAGCAGGTTCAGCCAGGTGCCGACGAAGGAGCTTTTCTCCTCCAGCTCCGGCGCATGGCCCGAGCACATCGCATGGCACCCCGCGACACCGCCGCAATTGGAGTGGCCGAGCACGATCAAATGCGCGACCTTCAGGCTGGTCACCGCATATTCGACCGCAGCCGAGGTGCCGTGGTGATCGCCATCGGGCGTGAATTCCGGCACGAGGTTCGCGATATTGCGGTGAATGAAGAACTCGCCCTGATCGGCGCCGAACATCGAGGTCACATGCACGCGGCTGTCACAGCAGGCGATGATCATCGAACGCGGGCGCTGCCCTTCGGAGGCGAGACGGCGATACCAGGCGCGGTTCTCGTTATAAGTGGTGGCGTGCCATCCTTGATAACGGCTCACAAGGTAGCTGGGCAGCGGTTTCACATGCTCTCTCATCGATCCCTCGTCTGGTGTCTGGCGTCTTATCGCTGCGTCAAATAGCGCGTTGCGCGCCCGGTTTCGAGAAGATTTTCCGTATCGCTCAACGAAATCTTGAGACCTCTCGATCACGTTACCGCCCGGGTGATGGTGAAATCAAAAGGGGTGTCGGGGTGACACAGGTGTCTCGCTTGCGCTGCAAGGAAAAGATGTCGTTGGATACGGCGCGGCTGGTGGTGCTCTATGCGGAGCTGGGACAGGACGGGGCGGAGCGGGTGATCTGCGCCACGGTCGAGGATCTCGCCTTCCATCTCAGCGCGTTGGAAGAGGCCACGAAATCCGGCCAATGCGGCAAGCTGCGCCGCGCGATCGCCGAGGTGATGGAGCTTGCCGAACAAGTCGGGCTGGTGTCGATGGTCAGCACGGCGCGCGACCTTCTGGACTGCCTCTCGGGCGGCGATGCAGTGGCGCAGGCGGCGGTGATGGCGCGGCTGGGCCGGATCGCGGAACGCTCGCTCACCGAGGTTTGGGATATCGGCAACCTGTCTTCCTGAGGCGTGATCGATCGGCCCTTGCGGGCAGGCGCGGCAACGCTAGGCTCTGGGACGAAAGCAACCACCAGAGCCAAGGAGCCGCCCCCATGAGCGCAGACAAGACCGCAAACGTGCCCGCCGAGTTTTCCTTTCTCGCCCCGCGCCCCGCGATGCGCTTCGCCGAGGCGGACGCGCCCGCGCGCGCGCTGATCGCCGTTGCGCCCGAAGGATTGGAGCAGGCTCTGGCCGATCTGCCTCCCGCGCAGCGCGCCTTCGCCGAAGCGACGGGCTTCAAGGCGAGCGCAGGTCAGGTCGCGCTTCTGCCTGGGCCGGATGGTGCGGAGGCGGCCCTTCTGGGCCTCGGGACCTCTGCTACCCGGTCGCGCGAGCGGTTCTCGCTCACGCGGGCGGCCTCGGCCCTGCCCGAAGGCGCATGGCGGATCGAGGGCGACCTGTCGGAAACGTTGAAAGCGGAAACGGCGCTCGGCTGGTTGCTCGCGGGCTATCGGTTCGGCCGCTATGCCGAAGCCACGCCGCCGAAAGCGCGGCTGGTCTGCCCGGAGGGCTTGGATGCCGCGCAGATCGAAGCCGTGGCCGAGGGCGAGGCTTTCACCCGTGACCTGATCAACACCCCCGCCTCCGATATGGGGCCGGACGAACTGGAGGGCGCAGCTCGACTGCTCGCCGAGCGTCATGGCGCAGAGGCCAAGGTGATCAAGGGCGACGATCTTCTGGCGCAGAACTTCCCCATGATCCACGCGGTGGGCCGCGCCTCCCCGCGCACGCCGCGGCTTATCGAGCTGAGCTGGGGCAGCGAAGGACCGGCGCTGACGCTGGTCGGCAAGGGTGTGTGCTTCGACACCGGCGGGCTGAACCTCAAGCCCGGCGCTTCGATGGGGCTGATGAAGAAGGATATGGGCGGCTCAGCCACCGTGTTGGGGCTTGCGCATATGATCATGGCGACCGGCGCGAAGCTGCGCCTGCGGGTGCTGGTCCCGGCGGTGGAGAACTCGGTCGGCGGCGACAGTTTCCGCCCCGGCGACATCCTGACCAGCCGCAAAGGGCTGACCGTCGAGATCAACAATACCGATGCAGAGGGACGGCTGGTGCTGGCCGACGCGCTGGCCTATGCCGATGAGACGCCGCCCGACCTGTTGATCTGCATGGCGACGCTGACGGGGGCCGCCCGGGTCGCTCTGGGGCCGGACATTCATCCGTTCTACACCGATGACGAGGGCGTCGCGCAGGCCTTGGCGACGGCCTCGGGCGCGGTGGCCGATCCGCTCTGGCGGATGCCGTTCTGGGCGCCCTACGAGGCGAAGATCGAGCCCGGCATCGCCGATCTCGACAACGCCCCCTCGGGCGGCATGGCGGGCTCGATCACCGCCGCGCTGTTCCTGCGCCGCTTCGTGACCGAGACAAAGCGTTTCGCCCATTTCGATATCTACGGCTGGCAACCCGCCGCGGCCCCCGCCCGCCCGAAAGGCGGGGTCGGGCAAGGCGCGCGGGCGATCCTCGCGGCCCTGCCCGAGGTGCTGAAATGACCGACCCTCGCCGCCTGCCCTATTCAGGCGAGATCGCGCTGGAGACCCTGCGCGGGCAGGTCGAGGCGGAAGGCTTCACCCACGGGATGCCCGCGCGGATCGTCGCGCCCGTGACCGATCTCGGCCCCGAGCCGGGCAGCTTGCGCGACCGGCAGCTTCTGTTTGGCGCCGAGGTGACGGTGATCGACCAGCGCGACGGCTTCGCCTTCGTGCAGGCCGCGTGGGACGGATATTGCGGCTGGGTCGCCGCCGATACCTTCGGCACGCCCGAACCTTCCACCCATGTCGTCACCGCGCCTGCGACGCATGTCTATCGCGAGGCGGCAATCAAACGTGGCGAAGTCATGCAGCTCTCGATGGGCGCACGGCTCTCCGTGACCCGCGAAGACGGCATGTTCGCCGTGACCGCCGAGGGATTCGTGCCGCGCCAGCATCTGCGCGCGCTCGATCGGCCCGAGGACGATCCGGTCGCGGTGGCCGAGCGGCTGCTGGGCACGCCCTATCTGTGGGGTGGCAACAGCCGCGGGGGGATCGACTGCTCGGGTCTGGTGCAGATCGGTTTCGCGCTATGCGGGATGTCCGTGCCGGGCGACAGCGATCTACAATGGGCGGAGATGGGAGAGGTGGTGCCGGAGGGCGCGCCCCTGAAGCGTGGCGATCTGTTGTTCTGGAAAGGCCATGTGGCGCTGGCCTGCGATCGCGAGACGATGATCCATGCCAACGGTCATACGATGAGCGTGGCCTATGAGGGCATCGAGGCCGCCAAGGCGCGGATCGCGGCGGCGGGCGAAGGGCCGTATCTGGGGGTGAAGCGGGTCACGCGGTAAGGGACGCGCCCGAGCCTTGGGTGGGCGCTTCGATCCGCCTGTGGCCAGGCGCTTTATCTCGCAAGCCCGAGTGACGGTTATGCGCGCGATGACATCGCCAATGCGCCCTCCCGGGGGGAGGGTCGGGCGCGGCCCGGGCTGGACGCCCGGGCAAACCCTCGTCTCAGAAAACACCGCCAAAAGAAAAACGCCCGATCTTCCGACCGGGCGTTTCCCAATTCCAAAAAGGCCGAACCCTCAGCCCTTCTTGAGCACGCGGTTGCCCAGCGTCTCGGCGATCTGCACCGCGTTCAGGGCTGCGCCCTTGCGCAGGTTGTCCGACACGCACCAGAGGTTCAGACCGTTCTCGATGGTCGAGTCCTGACGGATGCGCGAGATGAAGGTGGCGAAATCGCCGACGCATTCGACCGGGGTGATGTAGCCGCCATCTTCGCGCTTATCGACGACCATGATGCCGGGCGCCTCACGCAGGATGTCGCGCGCTTCGTCTTCGTCGAGGAAGTCCTCGAACTCGATATTGATCGCTTCGGCATGGCCCACGAAGACCGGAACGCGCACGCAGGTCGCGGTCAGCTTGATCTTCGGATCGACGATCTTCTTCGTCTCGGCGACCATCTTCCACTCTTCCTTGGTGGAACCGTCGTCAAGGAACACGTCGATATGCGGGATCACGTTGAACGCGATCTGCTTGGGGTAGACCTTCGGCTCCACTTCCTGACCGGGGACATACATGCCCTTGGTCTGGTCCCAAAGCTCGTCGATCGCGGCTTTGCCCGAACCCGACACCGACTGGTAGGTCGAGACCACGACGCGCTTGATCTTGGCGCGGTCATGCAGCGGCTTGAGCGCCACGACCATCTGCGCGGTCGAGCAGTTCGGGTTCGCGATGATGTTTTTCTTCGCGTAACCGTCGACGGCTTCCGGGTTCACCTCCGGCACGACCAGCGGCACGTCCGGGTCGTAGCGATAGAGCGACGAGTTATCGATCACCACGCAGCCCTGCTTGGCGGCAATGGGCGCGTATTTCTTCGTGGCGTCCGAGCCGATCGCAAACAGCGCGATGTCGTAGCCGGTGAAATCGAAACCCTCGATATCTTTAGTCTTCAGGGTCTGATCGCCAAAGCTGACCTCTGTGCCGAGGCTCCGGCGCGACGCGAGCGGCACCAGTTCATCGACCGGGAACTGGCGCTCGGCCAGGATGTTCAGCATTTCGCGGCCCACGTTCCCCGTGGCGCCCGCAACGACGACTTTATAGCCCATGAGGACCTCCTTGCTCGAATAGAACGCGGCTTCCTACCGCTTTACGTCAGGAAATGAAAGAGGCTCGACGCGCAGTCAGTTCCGAATGATACGCGGATCGGAGGCAAGAAACCCACCAACCATCTCCGCTTCCGCGGCGAAATCATGCGGCACCTTGTCGGCCGAACGCCGCCCCGACAGCGAAAGCGAGGCGAAGAAATCGAAGCCGTAGAGGTCGAGCCGCGCCAGATCCGAGCGCAGGAGCATCTCGATCAGCATCGCGCCGGTCGTGGGTTGCGCGCCGAGCTTGAGCTTCAGCCCCTCGTAGTCGTCCAGCGGATGCAGGTAGAAACCGGGGCTCGTGGCGGTCTGCCAATCGAGCCGCTTGCGCTTATGGCTCATCCACAGGATGCGCGACGGCGCGATGCGGACACGCTCGGCCTCGGGAAGCGAGGTGGCAAGCGCCAGCCAGTCGGTGCGCGTGCCATGGCTTTCAGCCGAAGGCATCGGCGCCCGGTTGATCCGGATCACCACGTCATGCGCGTCGATCTCCGCTCCCGCCTGCCCCTCGGCCAGCGCGCGCGCATTGCCGACAAGCGCGACGGATTTGCCTGCCAGATCGCCCAGCAGCGCATTTTGCGAGACGGAGAGCGCGGCCAGCGGGGCCTCGCGCCGCAGCGTGCGATTGATCAGAAATCCAAGCCGGGTCATGCGATGGGTTTAGCTCATGCCATCGCCGCTGTCGCGGGCGAAAACGTAGAAAACCAGCCCGATCATCAGCGGCGCAAGGAAGAACGCGAACAGCAGCCCATAGGCCACAGCGGGCGTATGTCCCACCGAGACCGCATCGAAAACCGGCCGAGAGGCGAATTGCATCGCGGCCACGCCCATGATCGAGAACATGTTGTGCAGCGTCACGCCGCGCCCCGTCAGATGCGGCGGGTAGAAGGTGCGGCCATGCGCCATGATCACCGGGAAGGACGCGCCGAAGAAGCCGATCGCCGCCAGAAGCACAGTCGCCAACCACAGCGACTGCCCCGGCAGCACGAAGAGCACCGCCAAGGCCACGGCCAGCACCGCGTTGCCGTAAAGCGCGACCCGCTTGTGGCTGCCGAAAATCTTGTCCGCCGGCCCATAGGCGAAATTGCCCGCGATCATCGCGAGGCCCATCACCAACGTCACCTTGCCGATCAGCTGCGCATCCGCGCCGAAGACATCGGCCAGATAGGAGCCCGCCCAGACGCCGCGGATCCCGGCGGCGGCGGTGTAATTCGCGACCGTCAGCGGCAGCAGCACCCAGAAGCCCGGCAGGCGCAGCACATCGAGCGCGGTGCCGCGGCGGCCTGCGGGCTGCTCCACCCGCTCGGGATCGCGCGCGAGCCACAGGATCAGCGCCGCCACCAGCAGCGTCAGCGCCGAGAGCGCCCAAAGCGTCTGACGCCAGCCGAAAGCCTCGATAGAGGCCGCAAGCGGGGCCGCGCCCGCGAGATTGCCAAGGCTCCCCGCCCCGATCATCGAGGCCGCAAGCGTGCCGAACAGCGCCGGCTTGAAGCTGCGCGCGAAGATGAAATAGCTGCCCACCAGCACCGGCGCGCAGCCCGCCCCGATCAGGATCATCGCGATGTGGATACCCATCGGCCCCTGCGCCATCGCGAAGACGGCCGCGCCCCCGCCCCCGCCGAGCGCCATCAGCACGCCCACGGTGCGGCGCGGCCCGATCCGGTCCAGCGCCTCACCGATCGGGATCTGGATCAGCGCAAACGCCCCGTACCAAAGCCCCAGCGACACGGCGAGATCGCCCGGCGTCACGCCGATTTCCTTGCCCAGAACGGGCGTCAGAACGGCCAGACAGGTGCGGTAGAACTGGCTCAGAAGATAGGCGCCCACAAGCGAGGCGATCGAGATATACATGCGGGGGCTCCTTCGCGCGCACGCTCGCCCAAGGCGCAGGCAATGGCAAGAGCACATGACCCTGTGCATTCGCGCGCCCGCCCCCTTGTCTTGGCCCCGGCACAGGATCAGGATAAGGGGCGCATGACGTGACGAGTGCGAGGGATGCCAGAATGGAACTGACCCGCCTGATGATGCGCCTCTATTTCGACAAGGCGATGCTGGGCCCCGGAAAGGTGCGGCTGCTGGAAGAAATCGCCGAACACGGCTCGATCTCGGCGGCGGGACGCGCGATGAAGATGAGCTACAAACGTGCGTGGTCGCTGGTCGAAGAGATGAATGCGGGCTTCAAGTCGCCGCTGGTGGATCGCTCGCGCGGTGGCGCGAAAGGGGGCGGCGCGTCGCTGACGCCTGAGGGCGAAGCGGTCCTCGCCGCCTATCGGCGGCTGGAGGAGAAAGCCCGCGAGGCGGGCACCGAAGAGATCGCCCTGATCGGCGCGATGGTCGCCGACTGAGGTTCCCAAGGTCCTTGCGCCGGATCAATGCGCATCGAACTAAGGCTCGCGCATCCTGCTGGCAGTCGCCAGTAACGGACCAAGACCATGTTCGATCTTTCGAAGAAGATTGCCGCGCGCGTCGCGACTCTCGGGCTCGCAGTCGCGCTCGCGGCCTGTATGCCGAGCGGCACCTCGGACGCCCAGACGCTCGCCTCGAAGGTGGAGGCCCTGCGCGCCTATGACCTCGCCACGGTGGACGGCAAGGCACCCAACCGCGCGATCCGCTTCTATATCGGAGATAATTCGCGCTTCGCCGTCTGCGGGCATTGCCTCTGCGTGACCGGGGTGATGTTCGCCCCCTACCCCGCGCTTGGCATCCGACCGACCTCAGCCTCGCCCACGTTCGCCTGCGAGCAGGAGACGCCGGAGTTCAAGGCCGATGCGGGCCTCGCGCAGCTGTTCTTCGACATGAAGAAGGCGCAGGTCGAAGGCGCGGCGGTCACCTTCTCGGGCAGCGGCGACCATGTGATGGTGTTCCAGCGCGGCGGCAGCGATCTCACCCCGCCCTGAGCCCCAGACAGCAAAAAGCGCGGGAGTTTCCCCCCGCGCCCGTCATTTTTAACGATCATAGATGCCTCAGGCGTCGACCGTCTCGACCTGCTTGGCCTCGGACTTCGTCGGGCCTGCAATCTCGATCCGGCGCGGCTTCAGCGCCTCGGGCACTTCGCGGACGAGATCGAGGTGGAGCATCCCGTCTTCATGGGTGGCCCCGGTGACCTTCACATGATCGGCCAGCGCGAAGCGGCGCTCGAAGGCGCGGGTCGCGATGCCACGATGCAGGTAGGTGCGGTCGGAATCGTCCTCGGCCTTGCGACCGGTCACGATCAGCGCGCCGTCTTTCAGTTCGACGCTCAGCTCGTCCGACCCGAAGCCCGCAACGGCGATCGAGATGCGATAGGCATTCTCGTCGGTCTTCTCGATATTGTAGGGCGGATAGGTTGGCTGGGCGAGATCGCTGGTCAGCGCACGGTCCATCATATCAGCCACGCGGTCGAAGCCCACGGTGGCGCGGTAAAGGGGCGAAAGATCAAAATTTCGCATATCATCATCCTCTCTTGAGCGATGGTTATGAAACCCGCCCCGTGCGGGGCCGGGCAGTTGGGCGCCAGAACCCTCATCAGGCATTCCGGCACTCATAAATTTGGGAAATCTCTCGCGACGTTTCAAGAGGGGCACCGCTTCAGGCCAAGCCCTTAGGGACGCAGGAATTTCGCCCCGGTTGCGCCCCCGCCAGACAGGATGCGCGGCTGGCCCTGCGCAGGCAAAGTGCCCCGGATTTGCGGTGCGGCGGAGGCGCTGGGGCCAGCGCTGGTAGATGCGGCGCGGATCACGCCCCGCCCGCTGCGCAGTGCGGATTTCAGCTGCACGACGATCGCGGGCAATTCCATCCCGTAGGCGCGCGAGACGCCATTCTTGCGCGAGCCCGAGGAGACCAGCGACACGATCTGCGCCCGCCCGCCTGCCGCCAGCCCGGAGCGGTCGAAAACCGGCGCGCCCGAAGAGCCATGGTCGACATCGCAATCAAACCCGATCAACCCTTTCGCGCGACCGAACACGCGGCACGCCTTTTGCCAAGACAGCGCATTGGCCCGGCCCTGCGCGTAAGACACGACCGACACTTCGGCCCCTGCGGCGGGCACATCGCCGACGCGAAAAGGTGCGGCGATCGAAGTCGGGATCGGCGCCGAGAGCTGCAGAAGGGCAACGTCATGGCGCACGGTGTCCACCGAGAGCGGCACGAACGGGTTATAGTCAGGATCGGCGACCATCGCGGCGACCGGGCGCGCGGCGATCTCCGCCCCGTCGGTTTGGGCTGCTGCAAAACCAAGCGTCGCCGGGTCTCGAGGCCCTTTGGCGCGTCGGTCGAAGATGCAATGGCCCGCCGTAAGTACCAGATCGGGTGCGATCAGAACGCCGGTGCAGTAGCCGTCAGCGCCGATGGTGACCTTGCCCACGGCCTCCCAGCCGAAGAGATCGGCGCGTTGCGACAGCCGGTCGAGCGCGGAATTGCGCGCCTCCTGCGCCTCGCCCATGCCGCCCAGCAGAGCCAGAGCCACGACACCCACGATGATCCGCCGAATGCCCATCGCGCTTACTTCGCCTTGATGAATTTTGCCCCGCCCGCGCGAATTTCGCGGGTGGTGGCGACGTTGTCGCGGCTCTCGATGGCCTGCCGGAGATCGGCGACGCCACTGGCCAGCGCCCCGATCGAGACCGGGCGCGCGCCCATCTGGGCCTTGGCGGAGACCACCGAAACGATCTCGGGGCGGCCATTGGCGAAGCTGAAGACCGGCGAGCCCGAGGCCCCGAAATCCGCCGAACAGCTCATCACTACCGTCGCGCCCGCACGTTCCAGCACCGAGCAATCGCGTTGCAGCGATGGCGCCTCCGAGCGGCCCTGCGCATAGGACAGAACGCCCACTTCCTCGCCGCGATAAGGCGCGCTGCGCGACACCTCGAAGGGCTGAAGCTGCGGCAGCCGGATCGGCTGGGCGAGCTTGATCAGCGCCAGATCGAATTCCGAACGCTTCACGCCGACCGGCCCGCCATAATGATAGGAAGGATGCAGCACCGCGCGCGACACTTTGCGATAGGCCTCGGCACGACCGTTGCGCCAGCCCGCGCGAAACTCGATCTCGCGCGCGTCGATCAGCGCGCCGCTGCGCTTGTCATAGAGGCAATGCCCCGCCGTCAGCACCAGATCGGGCGCGATCAGCGTGCCGGTGCAAAAGCTGCCGTGACCCAGATCGAGCCGCCCCACCGCCTGCCAGCCGCGCGTATCGTCGCCGGTTTCCAGCGCGCGCAAGGGCGTCGCGTGGGTGATCGTCTCGGCCCGCGCCAGCACAGGCAGAGCGGTCAGACAGGCAAGAGCGAGAGCAAGAAGGCGCATCGGGGCTCCGAAGATTGCGGGGCGTTTTGCCTTTCGTAGCGCCCCGATGCGGCCAGATTGTGGCGTGGATCAGGCCTGCGCAAGCGCTGGTGGCTTCGGCCCGCCCGTCGCCCAGTCCAAAAGTTCCACAGTGTGGACAACGGGCACCTCGGTGCCGCCGCCGATCTGCACCATGCAGCCGATATTGCCCGCCGCGATCACCTCGGGCTGTTTGGCCTCGAGCGTCGCCACCTTGCGCTTTTTCAGCTCGTCGGAAATCTCCGGCTGCAGCAGGTTATAGGTGCCCGCCGAGCCGCAGCACAAATGGCTGTCGGCAGGCTCGACCACCTCGAAGCCCGCACGTTTCAACAGGTCCTTCGGAGCGGATTTGATCTGCTGGCCGTGCTGCAGCGAACAGGCCGCGTGGTAGGCCACACGCATGCCGCCCTGTCCCTCAGGCAGGCCGATCTTCACAAGGAATTCCGACACGTCACAGGCCAGACCTGCAACCTTTGCGGCATCCTCGGCCATCGGGTCGTTGCGGAAGATATGGCCGTAATCCTTTACCGTCGTGCCGCAGCCCGAGGTGTTGATGATCACCGCATCCAGATCGCCTTCGCTCAGATAGGCACGGATGTTGCGCGCGGCCTGCGAATGGCTCTCGTCCTCGCGGCCCATGTGATGCGACAGCGCCCCGCAGCAGCCGAGATTCTTCGGGATCACCACCTCGCAGCCCAGCCGCCGCAGCAGCCGGATCGTCGCATCGTTGATATCGGTGTTGAGCGCCCTCTGCGCGCAGCCGATCTGCAGCGCCACGCGGTATTTCTTCTCGCCCATCGGCGCGAAGACCTGCGCGTCATCGTTGCGGCTGACCGGCGGGATGGTTTTCGGCGCCATGCCCACCATCGCGCGCAGCCGCTTGTCCGGCAGCAGCCCCGAGAAAGGTTTCGCCAGTTTCGCCCCACCCATCGCCAGACGGAAGCGGCCCGGATAGGGCACGATCTTCGCCAGCGTCCAGCGCAGCAGCCGGTCCATCATCGGGCGCTTGTAGGTCTTCTCGACATGGGCGCGCGCGTGGTCGATCAGATGCATGTAATGCACGCCCGAGGGGCAGGTCGTCATGCAGGCGAGGCAGCTCAGGCAGCGGTCGAGATGCTTGACCGTCTTCTCATCCGCAGGCCGGTCATTCTCCAGCATGTCCTTGATCAGGTAGATGCGCCCGCGCGGGCTGTCCAACTCGTCGCCCAGCACCTGATAGGAGGGGCAGGTCGCCGTGCAAAACCCGCAATGGACGCAGGCGCGCAGGATCTCGTTGGAGCGCGCGACGCCGGGATCCTTCAGCTGTTCGGGCGAAAAATTCGTCTGCATCAGCCCATCCTTCCGGGGTTCAGAATACCTTTGGGGTCGAATTGCGCCCGCAGCGCGGTGGTCAGCGTGGCGATCGGCGCGGGTTCGGGCTCGAAGGTCACGCCCGCCGCGCCGCGCATGCAGGTCGCGTGGCCGGTATAGGGCGAGGCCAACGCACGGGCGTCGCTGCCTTCGGGCAGAAGCGCCCAGATCAGCCCGCCACCCCAGTCGAGCAGCACCTCGCCGCCGAGCCTTGCCACGATGTCAGAGGCCTCCGAAGGCTTCACCGAGAGCCGCCACAGATCGCCCTCCTTGCCGATGAACGGCTCCAGATCGCGCAGGCTGGCCCAGATCGCGGCCGAGCCCTCTTCCTCGACCCGCACCGGGCCGAATGGCTCCATCAGCTTGCGCAACTGCTCCGCCCGGTAGGCGACGGATTCGGCCAGCCCCTCGACCCGCACCACCGCGCCGACACCGGGCAACCAGCCCGCGCCGGACACGTCGAAGGGCGAGCCCAAACCCGCCGCCAGAGCCACCTGCGCGGCCCCTGCGGGCAAGTCGATCACAACCGTCGCCTGAGACGGCGCGGCAGGCAGCAGCTTGAAGGCCACCTCGCTCATCACCCCGAGCGTGCCCCAACTTCCGGCCATCAGCTTCACCAGATCGTAGCCGGTGACGTTCTTCATCACCCGGCCACCGTTCTTCACGATCTGCCCGCGCCCATCGACGAAACGCGTCCCGATCAGGCTGTCGCGACAGGCCCCGGCCTGCACCCGACGCGGCCCCGAGACATTGGCGGCCACGACACCGCCCACGGTGCTCGTGCCCGGGGCACCCAGAACCGGCCCCCAATTCGCAGGCTCGAAAGGCAGGCGCTGGCCTTCGGCGGCAATCGCCGCCTCGACTTCGGCCAGAGGCGTCCCCGCGCCCACGACCAGCGTCAGCGCGCCCGGCTCGTAGAGCGTGATGCCCGAAATCCCGACTTCCAGCGGCTCTCCCAGACACCGGCCCACAGGCCGCGTACCGCCTCCGCGCACCGCCAGCGCGCCACCCGCATCCCGGACGGCCTCGGCCAGCTGCGCCTCGCTCTCAACTCTCATAAAATCTGCCTTCCTCTTGGCAAAAATATCCCGGGGGCTCGCGTCAGCGAGCGGGGCAGCGCCCCTCCCGGCCCTCAGCTCGCGTGTCAGCTCGCACGGCGGCTCGCGCTCGCACCCAGCGGGAACACCTTCGCCGGGTTCAAAAGCCATTTCGGATCGAACACGTCCTTCACCCGCATCTGCGCTTCAAGATCGGCGGGCTCGAACTGCACATCCATCAGGTCGCGCTTCTCGATGCCCACGCCATGCTCGCCGGTCAGGCAGCCGCCCGCCTCGACGCAGAGCTTCAGGATTTCCGCGCCCAGCTTTTCGCATTGCTCCTGCTGACCCGGCTCGTTGGCGTTATACAGGATCAGCGGGTGCATATTGCCGTCGCCCGCGTGGAAGACGTTGGCCACATCGAGCCCGTAATCTTTCGACAGCTCACCGATCCGGCGCAGCACGAAGGGCAGCTCCGAGACCGGGATCGTCCCGTCGAGGCACATGTAATCGTTGATCTGCCCCATCGCGCCGAAAGCGGATTTCCGGCCCAGCCAGATCCGCGCGGCCTCGTCGGCCGATTGCGCCTCGCGGAACTCGACCGGCTCGTGACGGGTCGCGATCTGGCGGATCATGCCGATCTGCTCGTCGATCTCGGCCGGGCTGCCCTCGCATTCGACGATCAGCAGCGCCTCGCAATCGGGGTAGCCCGCATGGCAGAAAGCCTCGGTCGCGACGATGCAGGGACGGTCCATGAACTCGATCGCCACCGGCAGGATGCCCGCCTTGATGATATCGGCCACGCAGGCGCCCGCGACCTCGTTCGAGTTGAAGCCGATCAGCACGGGCCGCGCGCCTTCGGGTTTCGGCAGAATCTTCAGCGTGGCTTCGGTGACGACACCCAACTGCCCCTCCGAGCCGCAGATCAGCCCCAGAAGATCGAGCCCACCCGCATCCAGGTAAGGCCCGCCGATCTCGACCACCTCGCCCTCCATCGTGACCAGCGTCACACCAAGGAGGTTATTCGTCGTCACCCCGTATTTCAGGCAATGCGCGCCGCCGGAATTCATCGCGATATTGCCCGAGATCGCGCAGGCGAGCTGCGACGAGGGATCAGGGGCGTAGAACCAGCCGTCGCTTTCCACCGCCCCGGTCACCGAGAGGTTCGTGCGCCCCGCTTCGACCCGGATGAAACGGTTGGTGTAATCGGTCTCGAGCACGGCATTCATCCGCGCAAGGCCCAGCACCACCGAATCCGCCTGCGGCATCGAACCGCCCGCAAGCGAGGTGCCCGCGCCGCGCGGCACCACCGGCACGCCCAGCTCGTGGCAGGCCTTCAGCGCCGCCGCGACCTCCGCCGTCGAGCGCGGCAGCACCACGCCCAGAGGCTGGCAGCGATAGGCCGAAAGCGCATCGCACTCATAAGCGCGCGTCTCGCTGGGGTCGTCGATCACCGCATCCGCGGGCAGAACCTCGCGCAGGCGGGCGATGATCTGCGGCTTGCGCGCCAGCAGATCCTCCTTCGGCTTGGGCATTTCCATGGCAAACTCCTCCCGGTTGGTCAGAAAATATAACCAATAAGCCCCGGTGACAAGAGAAGCCGCATCGCGCTAACTGTCGATATGATGACGACGTTTCATATCGGCCCGCTGGGGCCGCTCGACCTCGCGGCGCTCGCCCTTCTGGTCGCCTGCTGGATGGGGATCGGCTGGACGACCGAGCATCCGAGTGCCGCCCGCCCCTCGATGGGCAAGCTGATGGAGAGTTACCGTCGCGAATGGATGCGCCAGCTTGTGACGCGCCAGCCGCGGATCTTCGATTCGGCGATGGTGGACGGGCTGCGGCAATCGACGACCTTCTTCGCCTCGTCTTCGCTGATCGCCATCGGTGCCGGGCTGGCGCTGATCGCGAATCCGCAGCCGCTGGCGAATCTCGCCGATGATTTCGACATCGCGCGCGGTCCCGATCTGCTTTGGGAGGCGCGTATCCTCACCGCCGTTCTGTTCGGGGCGAATGCGTTTTTGAAATTCGTCTGGTCGCACCGGCTGTTTTCCTATGCCGCGATCGCAATGGCGGCGGTGCCCAACGAGCCCGAGGATCCGCTGGCCTATCCGCGCGCCGAACAGGCGGCGCAGGTGAACATCAACGCCGCGAAAAGCTTCAATCGCGGGCTGCGCTCGGTCTATTTCGCGTTGGCGACGCTGGCGTGGCTGCTGGGGCCCTATGCGCTCATTGCGGCGACGCTGTTCACGACGGGAATGCTGTGGCGACGCGAATTCGCCTCGGACTCGCGCCAAGCTCTGCTGCAAGACATACCCGAGTGACGGCCTGAGTGACGGCCCGAGCAAGCTCCGCTTCATAGTGGCTGGCAGGGCTCGCATGATTTGGCTACACCCGAAGGCATGAGCAGTTTCCTTTCCGTCGAGCAATCCCTGACAGGCCGCCGCTGGATCGGCCCCACACCCGAGGCCGACCGGCTGGCCGAGGCGATGGCGCAGCAGACGCGCCTGCCCCTACCGCTCGCCCGCATCCTCGTCGCGCGTGGCGTCACGCCGGAGGAGAGCGAGGGCTTCCTCGAGCCCACGATCCGCGAGTTGCTGCCTGATCCGCGATCCTTGCGCGACATGGAGCAGGCAGCCGCGCGGTTCCTGAAAGCGGTGAAGTCCGGCGAGAAGATCGCGGTCTTCGCGGATTACGACGTCGATGGCGGATCCTCGGCGGCGCTGCTGATCAACTGGCTGCGCGCGATGGGGCGCGAGGCGACGCTTTATATTCCCGACCGGATCGACGAGGGCTACGGGCCGAACGTGCCCGCGATGGAAAGTCTCGGCGCCGAGCATCCGCTGATCGTCTGCGTCGATTGCGGCACGCTGAGCCACGAGCCCGTGGCCGCCGCGAAACCCGCCGATGTCGTCATTCTCGACCACCACCTGGGCGGAGAGACCTTGCCCCCTGCACTGGCCGTGGTGAACCCGAACCGGCAGGACGAGACCGGCGAGCTTGGCCATCTCTGCGCCGCCTCGGTCGTCTTCCTGATGCTGGTGGAGGCGAACCGGCAGCTGCGTGACGAAGGCGTGCAAGGCCCGCCGCTGATGACGCTTCTCGATCTGGTCGCGCTGGCGACTGTGGCCGATGTCGCGCCGCTCACGGGCTGCAACAGGGCGCTGGTGCGTCAGGGGCTCAAGATCATGGCGCGGCGCGAACGGCCCGGCCTCGTGGCGCTGTCGGACGTGGCGCGGCTCGATCGCGCGCCCGCCGCCTATCATCTGGGCTTCGTGCTTGGCCCGCGGATCAATGCGGGCGGACGGATCGGCGCAGCCGATCTGGGCGCGCGGCTACTGTCGACAACCGACCCGCACGAGGCGCAATCCATTGCGGACCGGCTCGACCAGCTCAACACCGAGCGCAGAGAGGTCGAGAACGCCGTGCGTGAAGCCGCACTGAGCCAGGCCGAGGAGCGCGGGCTGAATGCGCCGCTGGTCTGGGCCGCGGGTGCGGGCTGGCATCCGGGCGTCGTGGGCATCGTGGCCGCGCGGCTAAAAGAGGCGACCAACCGCCCCTCGGTCGTGATCGGCGTGGAGGGCGGGATTGGCAAAGGCTCGGCCCGCTCGGTCGCGGGTGTCGATATCGGGGCCGCGATCCAACGCGTCGCTGCCGAGGGACTGCTGCTGAAAGGCGGCGGGCACAAGATGGCCGCGGGCCTCACGGTCGAGGAAGACAAGCTGGAGCCCGCGATGGCGCGCCTGTCGGAGCTTCTGGCCAAACAGGGCGCGGGCGAAATCGGACCGCGCGACCTGCGCCTCGACGGGATGCTGATGCCGGGCGCCGCGACGCCGCAGCTAATCGAAGATCTGGACCGCGCAGGCCCCTTCGGCCAGGGCGCCCCTGCCCCGCGTTTCGCCTTCGCAGATATGGAGGTCGTGGGCGCGCGCCGGATCGGAGAAAGCCACCTGCGTTTCAATTTCGGCGACGGTATGGGCGGGCGGATCGAGGCGATCTGCTTCGGCGCCTTCGACGGCCCGCTCGGCCCCGCGCTGAGCCAGCCGGGCGCGCAGCGCTTCCACCTCGCCGGGCGGCTGGAGATCAACACATGGGGCGGGCGCAACAAGGTGCAGCTGCGCCTCGAAGACGCCGCCGAAGCGTAACCGCTACCCCGCCACCGCACGCGGAAAAGGACTGTAATTCCAAAGCTTCCAACCTGCCGTAACGGAGGGGCAAAAACTTTCCGAAATTCCGCAATTACCCTCTTGCGAGTCACGGTTCTCTGGCCTAAACACCGCTCCACCTTAGGCAGGTATGCCCGGAAGGTTAAGAGTGGTCCGTTCGTCTATCGGTTAGGACGCCAGGTTTTCAACCTGGAAAGAGGGGTTCGATTCCCCTACGGACTGCCACTTCCGAGCCCTGAATGAGCGTTGTGCGGTCCGTTCGTCTATCGGTTAGGACGCCAGGTTTTCAACCTGGAAAGAGGGGTTCGATTCCCCTACGGACTGCCAATACTCCCCTGATTTAAAAGAGATTCTATCACGCGCCGTTTGGTCGCGCGTGTTTGCGTTTGTCGCCTGGCGCGGCTATGCGCGCGTCGATCCCGCATGAAAAAGCGGCCCGTTTCGGGGGCCAACCCTTTGCAGTAGATGGTGCATCGTGGAGCCGTACGCCTTGTAGGCGCGACGCCATGTCGATCAGCAGCTCCCGACAAGATCTTCGGGAGCCGTCTGCGGCGGATGTCGGCTAAGCATGACGCTGCGTAACCTCGCCGCTCGGTCCTCACGGTCTGCTTTCGTCAGAACGCGCAGCAATGCCAGTGCGCCGGGCTGGATAATGGAGACGTTTTTCCATCAGGAAGTTCGTCAATGTAACGCCAGCCCTTTCGATCTTCTGCTCGCGAACCACGTCCCACCCCTGCTGCTCAAAAAGGCCTCGGACAAGATAGCTCGCATGGGAGTGAAGGCGTGCTATCTTGCCGTCTCGTGCGATTGCCTCGATCCGGGCATAGAGAGATCCACCGACGCCCTGTCGTTGGTGGCCGGGCGCGACGAAAGCAAGATCTATGTAGCCATCATCGTCCAAAGTCATGAAGCCAACGGGCTGGCCTGCCAAACGCGCTACCATAGTTCTCTGAGCGGTCAGGCGTGATGCCCAGTTCGGTCCAGAAGGCGGCCCCGACGCCCAAGCCCGCCGCTGCTCAAAATTATAGAACTCCCTAGCTCCTTCGCGCACGGCCTCTAAGAATATGACTCCGAGCTGATCTGCTTCTGAGATGCGGAAATCACCAATTTCTATGGAAGAGTTCAGCATTGCGGCGGTCCTGCGGTGGCATCTGAAATGAGCGCGATCGAAGCCCAACAGCGCCAAAGCTGACCTTCCCGCGTAACGTCGTATCATGCAAGTTCGGGCTCGAAGCGACCATTGCGCTTCGAGCCTTCACGTTTCTCACGCGCACCATTTACTGAGAAGGCCTGACCTCTCGGCGCCGCTTTCTCGATGCTCTGTCAGAGGCCTCACGCGCCGTAGGGCACCCAGATGTTTTTCACCTGCGTCGCGCGGTCGAGGAACAGACGCCCCTGCCCCGCACGGGCACCCCAGTCGCGTGCGTCATCGGCTTCGACCCAGGTCTGCTTGAGGTTCCCGGCGCTTTGCGCCTCGACCATCTGGCAGCCCTCGGCATTCCCGAAATACCACATCGCATCGACGCCATCATGGGCGGCCAGCGTCTTCGCCAACTCGTCGCGCGGGCCCGTGACGATGTTGACCACGCCACCCGGCACGTCGGAGGTGTCGAGCACCTGATAGAGGTCGGTCGCGGCCAGCGGATGCGTCTGGCTCGGGACCAGCACCACGCGGTTGCCCATCGCAATCGCGGGGAGCACCAGCGAGATCGCCCCCAGAAGTGGTTGCGCGGTCGGGGCCACCAGCCCCATCACCCCGATCGGCTCGTTCATCGCCAGCGTCACGAAGTCCGACTTGGTCGCATGGACCGCGCCGTCGAACTTGTCGGCCTGGGCTGCATACCAGAAGCAGCGCGCGACCGCCGTCTCGACCTCGGCCTCGGCGGCCTTGCGCGAGGCGCCGAAGCTTTCGAGACGGGCGGCGAATTCCGCGCCGCGCACCGAGAGGTTCTCGCCGATGTAATAGAGCACCTGCGCCCGGTTATGGCCCGTGGCCTTGCCCCAGCCCTTGGCCTTATGCGCCGCCTCGACCGCGTTGCGGATATCCTTGCGGTTGCCGAGCCCTGCGAGCCCCACGACCGCTTTGCCGCCCTTCACCTGATAGCTGTAGCCGCTATCGGGCCGCGCCTGCCTGCCGCCGACATAGAGCTTCGCGGTGCGGTCGATCTCGCCGCCCTTGATCGTATCTGCGGGGCCGGTCTCCAGCTCGGCGGGCGTCGTGCCCTTACCCTTGCCGGTTGCCGCCGCCGGGTTGCGCAGATAGGCACGCATGCCTTCGCGCCCGCCCTCGCGGCCGAAGCCGCTCTCGCGATAGCCGCCAAAGCCCGCGCCCGCGTCGAAGATGTTCGTGGAGTTGATCCAGACGATCCCGGCTTTCACCTGCCCCGCGATGTCGAGGCACAGGTTCACGTTCTCCGACCAGATGCTGGCCGCCAGCCCGTAGCGCGTGTTGTTGGCCAGCGCGACCGCATCGGACGGCGTGCGGAAGGTGGTGAGCGTGACCACGGGGCCGAAGATTTCCTCGGTCGCGAGAACGCTCGCAGGCTCCACATCCGTCACCAGCGTCGGCGGGAAGAAGCAGCCCTGCGGCGCGGAGCCTTGGGTCAGCGTCGCCCCCTCGCTTGCGCCCTTCTCGACCAGATCGCGGATACGCGCGAGTTGCGAGGGATGCACGATCGCGCCGATATCGGTGCTCTTGTCCATCGGATCGCCGGTGCGCAGCGTCTTCATCCGGGCGCGCAGCAGCGTCTCGAACCGCTCGGCCACCGCCTCAGCCACGAGGATGCGCGAGCCTGCGCAGCAGACCTGACCCTGATTGAACCAGATCGCATCCACCACGCCTTCGACGGCGGCGTCCAGATCGGCATCCTCGAAGACAACGAAGGGAGATTTGCCGCCCAGTTCCAGCGTCAGCGCCTTGCCGGACCCGGCGGTGCGTTCGCGCAGGATGCGGCCCACATCGGTCGAGCCGGTGAAGGCCAGCTTGTCGATCCCCTCATGGCCGACAATGGCAGCGCCGGTCTCGCCGTCGCCGGTGACGATGTTGATCACGCCTTTCGGGATGCCGCATTCCTGCGCAATCTCGGCGAAGGCTAACGCGGTCAGCGGCGTATATTCGGCGGGCTTCAGCACCACCGTATTGCCAGCGGCGAGCGCCGGCGCGACCTTCCACGACAGCATCAGCAGCGGGAAGTTCCACGGGATGATCTGGCCGCAAACGCCCTGAGCGGAATGGCCCGGCAGTTCGTCCTCGAGGATCTCGGCCCAGCCCGCATGGTGGTAGAAGTGGCGCGCGACCAGCGGGATGTCGATGTCGCGGCTCTCGCGGATCGGCTTGCCGCTGTCGAGCGTCTCCAGCACCGCGAGCAGGCGCGAGTGCTGCTGGATATGGCGCGCCAAAGCGTAAATGTGCTTCGCGCGCTGATGGCCCGACAGCTTCGCCCAACCGTTTTGCGCCTTGCGCGCGGCGGCGACGGCGGCATCCACGTCCGACGCCGAACCTTGCGTGACGCGCGCCAGCACCGTGTCGCTTGCCGGGTCGCGGACCTCGAACAGATCGCCCGGCTTGGTCATCGCACCGTCGATGAAATGGCCGAAGCCGCCTTCATGCTTGGCGAGCCATTTGCGCGCCTGGCTGTCGTCTTCGGGGGCCACGCCATACTCCATCGTTTCGAGGATGTTCTGAATGGTCATTTTGTCTCTCCTCAGGCCAGCGCGTGACGGCTGCTATCGGCGTAACGGCCGGTGACGTAATGCTCCAGCTGGCGCTCGATATCGCCCAGCATCGAGCTTGCGCCGAAGCGGAACAGGTCGGGGTTGAGCCAGTCGCGGCCTAGCTCTTCTTTCATCAGGATCTGCCAGGCCAGTGCCTCTTTCGCCTGCTTCATCCCGCCTGCGGGCTTGAAGCCGATGCGGTGGCCGGTCGCCATCCCGTAATCGCGCAGCGCACGCAGCATGGTCAGGCTGACAGGCAGCGTCGCGTTGACGCTTTCTTTGCCGGTCGAGGTCTTGATGAAATCGGCCCCTGCCTGCATCGCCACCATCGAGGCGGAATAGACGTTGTTCAGCGTCTCCAGCTCGCCGGTGGCCAGGATCGCCTTCATATGGGCGTCGCCGCAGGCCTCGCGCATCGCCGCGATCTCGTCATGCAGGCCCTGCCAGTTCCGGGTCAGCGCCAGTTCGCGGTTGATCACGATGTCGATCTCGGCCGCGCCCTGCGCCACCGCCCAGCGGATTTCTTCGAGCCGCAGATGCAGCGGCATCAGACCCGCCGGGAAGCCCGTCGCGACCGAAGCCACAGGGATCGCCGTCCCCTCCAGCGCTTTGACGGCATGGGGCACCATCGTCGGGTAGACGCAGACCGCGCCCACGGTCAGCTCGCCCGCGCTCAGGCCCAGCCCCGCCTCGATATGCGAAGCCAAGGGCTTGCGCGCCTTCGCGCAGAGCCGTTTCACCCGGCCCTCGGTATCGTCGCCCGCAAGCGTCGTCAGATCGACGCAGCGCACCGCGTTGACCAGCCACGCCGCCTGATGCGCTTTCTTCACGCTCCGCCGGGTCGTCAGCGTCGCGCAGCGGCGCTCGGCGGCGGCGCGGTTCACCCGGTGGCCTTCGAACATGCCCACATCGAGCGCCATGCCGGGGTTGCGCGCATGCTCCCCCGCCGCAGCCGCGGTGGGCACCAAAGCCCCTTCCGCGCGCGTCTCGGTTTTCATTTCGGTCTTCATTGCGTGTCTCCTAAATCGGGACTCGTCACAGCCTCGCCGCCACGTCCGGAATAATTCCCGGGCGTGCGCGATCGGGACAAGATCAGCATAAGTCAGCCGAGCCCATGCTCGGAAAGAAAGTCGTCGAATTCGGCGGGCGTCGCGTAGCTGGTCTGCGTGCCGCGACGGGTGATCGACAATGCGGCATAGCGCGCGGCGCGGGTCAGCGCCGCGGTGGGCTCCATTCCTTGGCCGAGGAAATGCGCGAAGCTGCCGATGAAAGCGTCGCCCGCGCCAGTCGTGTCGACCGGGCTGACGGAAACCGGGGCGATCTCTTCGACGGTGTCCGCGGTGATCCGACGCGCGCCGCGCCCGCCAAGCGTCACCACCACGTTGTGGATGCCGCGTTCGATCAGGCTGCGCGCGGCGGCGATCACTTCGTCATCGGTGCCGGTGGGCAGACCCGAGAGCATCGCCAGCTCGCTCTCGTTCGGGCAGAACCAGTCGAGCCCGTCGAGCCGCGCGATATCCAAATCGGGATGCGCAGGTGCGGGATTGAGGATGGTCGTCACCCCTTCGCGCGCCCCGAAAGCCACAGTGTGATAGACGGTTTCCAGATCCACCTCGAGCTGCATCAGGATCGCGGAGGCTGCGCGCAACGTCTCGGCCGCCGCATCGACATCCGAAGGCGCCAGCGCCGCATTCGCGCCTTTCACGATCAGGATCGCGTTCTCGCCATCGCGCTCGACGAAGATCGGCGCCACGCCCGAGGCCGAGCCTTCGACGGTGCGCACATGGGTCGTGTCGATCCCGTTAGTCTCCAGATTGGCGCGGACCTGCGGGCCGAACCCGTCATCGCCCACGCAGGTGACCATCGCCACATCCGAGCCCAGACGCGCGGCGGCAACCGCCTGGTTCGCGCCCTTTCCCCCGAACCCCATCGCGAAATCGGGGGCCTCCAAGGTTTCGCCGCGTCCCGGCATCCGGTCGATATAGGTCACCAGATCCATCATGTTCGAGCCGACGACGGCTATCTTCTCAGGCATTCTCTTTCTCCGTCAGGTCGGAAATCGTCTTGGCGAGCGCGGTAGTCTCGGCCTTGTCAGTATAGCCGAAGCGCGTCGCGAAATGCGCGGTCTCTCCGGCTGCGAGGCTGCGGACATGGCCCTTCGCCTTCTCCGCCGTGTAGCCCTCGGGCTCGCAGGTGGACGGCAGCGCGAAGGCCGCGACCGAGGCATCTTCGCCGTTCAGGATCCAGCGCGCGAGGTGGTCGAATTGATCGGGCCGCCAGCTCATCGAGAAACCGTCGCCCGCGGGCCGCTCCAGAAGCGCATGGCTTTCGCCCGATGCATCGGCTGCGGGGCGCTCGATATAGAGAACCTGCTCGGGGTTCCATTTCTCGGGCGCGTCCAGCGTGGCGCTGTCTTCGGGCACCTCGGCGAGCCGTTCGATGAAATCGGTATAGGCTCTCGTCGGCTGGACATGGGCGGGCACGTCGCGGCGGACGCGGGTGCGCTCGGGTGTGAAAGGGGCTGCCTGATGGATGCGCCCGTCTTTGACGAAGGCGAAGTTCACATGGCACATATACATCAGGTCCATCGGCAGGGCCGAGCGGTTCTCGACCGCCATCGCCATCTCGATCAGCGTGTTTTCCCGCACCGTGATCGAGGGCATCGCGCGGTAATGCGGGCCGAAGCCACGGATGTAATCGACATGACCGCCAAGACGCACGAACGCGCCCTGCCCGTCTTCGCCGATCTCCAGATGGGCCGCGTCCATCGTGGCGCAGGCCATCTCGCCATGCAGCGGATGGTCGTCCTGCGGACCGGGGCAACCGTTGCGCAGCAAGCCAGAGTGATAGGCGAGACAGCCATAGGTCTCGACGATCACCTGCGCGGGGCGCGGCTCGGCAAAAGCGCTGTCCATCGTCAGGCGCACGCCGTCGAACACCGCGTCCCAGAGCATCTGGCCCATGTAAGGCAGCATCTCGACCCGGCCGCGCGGGGTGTCCACGCCGATCATCTCGATGCCAAGCGCGGTGCGCCAGCCGGTGACGGTGAAGCTGTCGGTCTTGGCGAGCACGCTCGGGGCCAGCCCGAACCGCTCACGCGGGAGAGGAATGATCACGCTCATCTTACGCTCCTTTCCGGCGGCGCCAGGAATTGAGGGCGATGACCCCGATCAGGAAGGCGCCCCAGACGAAATCGATCAGGTGGTTCGAGACCCGCATCATCTGGAAGCCCGAGGACAACAGCGTCAGCGAGATCAGCGCAAGGGCGACGCCCAGCACATTGCCGCGACCGCCTGCCGGGTTGGTCCCGCCCAGCACCGCGATCAGCACCGCCTGCAGCAGGTAGGACGCGCCGTAATCCGACTTCGCCGCATTGGTCCGCGCCGACAGCAGGATCCCCGCCATCGCGGCCAGCATCCCCGTCAGCATATAGGAATAGAGGATCATCTGGCCGCGCTTCACGCCCGCATAGACCGCAGCTTTCGGGTTGGTCCCGATCAGCTTGAGCCGCAGCCCGAAGGAGGTCCGCGCGAGCAGCAGCGACAGCGCGATGCAGACCAGCACGAAGATCACCAGCGGCACCGGGATGCCCAGCAGTTTGCCGTTGCCGATCGCGTTCCACCCCGGCGGGAAGCCGACGATCGCAGGCCCTCCCGTCAGCACGAGGCACATCCCGATGAACACCTGTCCGGTGCCCAGCGTCGCAAGGATCGGCGTGATCTTCAGCACCGAAATCAGGAAGCCGTTCAGCAGCCCCGCCAGCAGCCCCACGATCAGGGCCGCGCTCACACCCAGCGTCACCGGGCCGAGGCCCAATGCGCCCGAACCGCCATCGCCGGCCATCGCGCCGAAGAGCGTGCCCGCGGTGATGCCGGCGAGGTTCGCGACGCCCACGATGGACAGGTCGATCCCCCCGGTCAGCATCGCGATCATCATCGCGATCGACAGGATGCCGAGTTCCGGCATGAAGAAGGCCATCGACTCGAAGTTATAAGACGACAGGAACATCGATGGCCGCAGCGCCGTCATCGCGATCAGCACCAGAACGCAGGTCACGGCCAGCATCACGTTGGTCTGTGCCGCCTCGCCCTTGAGCCAGCCGCGCAGGCCGGGCCGGGAGGTGGCGTTGGTCTTGGTCTCGCTCATCATCATCTCCCCTGCCTCACACCAATGCCCGGCGGTCGCGCAGCGCCGTCACGGTCACAGCCGCAACCAGCATCGCGCCCACGACGACCCGCTGCCAAGTCGTATCGATCCCCATCAGGATCAGCGAATTCTGGATCATCACGAGGATGAACACCCCCAGCACCGTGCCAAGCACCGTGCCGCGCCCGCCGAAGATCGACGCGCCGCCCAGCACGACCGCCGCGATCACGTCGAGCTCGAGCCCCACGAAGTCGCGCGGATTGGCGAGCCAGATCATCGAGCTGTGCAACAGACCCGCAAAGCCCGCCAACGCGCCCGCCGTGACATAGACGAAGATCATCGTGCGACCGGTCGAGAAGCCGACGCGTTTCGCCGCCTCCGGGTCCGCACCATAGGCATAGACCGAACGCCCGATCATCGTGTGTTTGAGCACCAGATGCAGCGCGACGGCGAGGCCGAGATAGATCACGATCATCGCGGTCAGCCCGTAGGTCGAGCCGTTCGCGCGTTCGAGCACGAACAGGTCCGTCTTGCCGAAATTCACCAGCGCCTCGGGCATCTTGTTGATGTTCACGTTCGATGTGCCCACGAGGCCGAGAACCAGCCCGCGCACGACGGACGCGGTGCCGAGCGTCACAATCAGCGGGATCATCTTGAACTTGTGGATGATGCCCGCGTTCATCAGGCCCAGAAGCCCGCCGATTATGATCGCCGAGGCGAAGGGCAGCACCAGCCCGTTATAGTCGAGCGCCACCATCGAGCGGACCACGAGATACATCCCCGCGACCGCGAAGGCGGTGAACGACACGTCGATCCCGCCCGAGATCATCACCAGCAGCACGCCAAGCGCCATGATGCCGATGACGACGTTTTCCTTGAGCAGGCTGAACAGGTTGGACATCTGCCAGAAGGCCGGGTTCACCAACCCGATGAAGATCATCGCGACCGCGAGGATCGCCAGAATGATCGCGTCGGAGCTGCGCAGGAATCTCATGCGGGCTCTCCTTGTTTCTCATTGGACAGCGCCGCGTCGAGCGCCTCTTCGGTCAGCGCGTCGCCCGCCAGTTCTCCGGTGATGCGGCCCTCGGTCATGCACAGCACGCGATTGCAGTTCGCCGCCAGCTCCGGCAGGTCGTCCGAGATCATCAGCACCGCCAGATCGTTATTGCGGGTCAGGTCCTGAATGATGCCGTGGATCTGCTCTTTCGAGCCGACGTCCACACCTACGGTCGGGCCGTTCAGGATCAGCACGCGCGCATCGGTCATCAGCCAGCGCCCGATCATCACGCGCTGCGCATTCCCGCCCGAGAGCGTGCCCACCGGCACGTCGATCCCGGGCGCCGAAATCGCCATCTCGCCGAACATCTTGTGGGTCTCCTCCCCCGCCCTCTCGGCATCGAGCCACAGATGCGGCGCGAAACGGCTCAGCGAGGAGACGATGGCGTTGTCGCGGATTGAGCGGGTCAGGAACAGCCCTTCCGACAGGCGATCCTCGGGCACATAGGCGATGCCCGCCGCGATCGCTTCGGGGACGTTCTTCGGCATCACGGGTTTGCCGTCGACCAGCATCTCGCCGGACATATCGCCGCGCAGACCAAAGATCGCCTGCGCGATGGCTTTGCGGCCTGCGCCGATCAGGCCGGACATGCCGACGATCTCGCCCGGCATCAGCGTCAGGTTGATGCCCTGCGCCTTGTCGCCGACGGTCACGTTGCGCAGCTCCAGCCGCGGTTCGCGTCCGCTGACATCGGGGGCTATGAAATGCCCCTGATGCAGATCGCGCCCGGTCATCGCCCGGGTGATCGAGCGTTCGTCATAATCCGAGATCGGGCCTTCGGTGACCTTCTTGCCATTGCGGAAGACGGTGAGACGCTCGGAGATTTCCAGCATCTCGCGCATCTTGTGGCTGACGAAGAGCGTGGCGATGCCGTCGGCCTGCAAATCCCGCACGATGCGGAAGAGGCGTTCGACTTCGCGCCCCGTCAGCGTCGTCGTGGGTTCGTCCATGATGATCAGCCGCGCATCGGCGAGCATCGCACGCGCAATCGCCACGATCTGACGGCCCGCGGCGGGCAGCGTCTCAACGGTCGCATCGAGGTCGAGCGTCACATCGAGCCGCGCCAGCACGTCGCGCGCCATCTTGCGCGCCCGGGTCCAGTCGATCCGGGTCTTGCCTTCGCGCAGGAAGGTGTTGAGCGCGAGGTTCTCGACCACGGTCAGCGTCGGGAACAGCGAGAAATCCTGGTAGATGACCTGCACGCCATGGGCGATCGAGGTCGCGGGGTCGAGCTTACCGACCGGTTTGCCGTCGATCAGGATCTCGCCCTCGTCGGGCTGATAGACGCCTGAGACGATCTTGATGAGGGTGGATTTGCCCGAGCCGTTCTCGCCGGCGAGGCAGTGGATGCGGGCAGCGTCGAGCGTCAGCGACACGTCATCGAGCGCGCGCACGCCGCCGAAGCGCTTCGAGATGTTGCGCAGCTCGATCAGGGGAGCGGTGGCCATGGGGGTCTCCTCGCAGGCAGGTCGGCAACGGGTGGCGCGACCGCGCGCGCCACCCGAGCTTGAGAACCGTCAGGGATCAGAAGTCGTATTGATCCATGTTGTCCTTGGTCACGCCGACCCAGCCGGCCCCGTAGAGCACTTTCGCGTCCGCGCTATCGGCTTCCTTGAGATCGGTATAGCCTTCGAGACCGAGGTTGGTGCCCGCCTTGATGTCGGCATGGTCCTTGCCCGCATCACGCGCTTTCAGCTCGGCCAGCGCGATCATGTTCATCGCATAGCCAGCAACCGCCGGATCCCAGAACTGGATGTAGCTGATATCGCCCTGCGAGATGTACTGACCCGCGACCGACGGAAGACCGGTGCCCGCGAAATGCAGTTTGCCCTGCAGACCGCCTTCGGCGATCAGACGACCGGCACCTGCCGAGGTCGGCATCGGACCACCCACGACACCGGCGATGTCGGGATGCGCGGTCAGCGCCTCTTTCAGCTTGTTGTAGTCGGTGTTGGCGTCGTCGTAGGTCTCGAGACGATCCGTCGCGAGCGACATGTCCGGATAGGCTTCCTTCTGACGCTCGATCGCGCCGTCGATCCACTCGTTTTGCGACTTCGAGGTCAGCGAGCCGACGGTGGCGACGTATTTGCCCTTCTCGCCCATCTGCTTGGCGAGGTGGTCCATCAACTCCGCGCCGTAGGCTTTGTTGTCGAAGGCTTCGATGTCGTAATCGACATTCTTGATGTTCGAGGCTTCGTGGCTGACCACGACGATACCGCGATCACGGGCTTTCTTGAGCACCGGCTCGACCGCTTCCACCGAGAACGGCACGACGGCGATCGCGTCCACGCCCTGCGCGATCAGGTTCTCGATCAGCTGCACCTGCGCGGCCGCATCCGCCTGCGAGGGGCCGACCATCCAGGTGTCGCTGCCGGTGTCTTCGCCGAATTGCTTCACGCCGTCACGCATCCGGTCGAACCACGCGATGCCGTCCACCTTCACAACGGTCGCGATGTGATAGGTCTTGTCGGAGCTGAGCATTTCCTTGTCGACGTTGCTCGTATCGACAACCTGCTGAGCGAGCGCGGGGGTAGCGACAGCAATCGCGAGCGCAGCCGCCGGAATGAATCCGAACTTCATGATAATTCTCCCTTCAAGCGGACCTCCTCGTCCGCAATTCCCGGTCCAGGCACATGCCGAAACCGGCCCTCCAAGTAATGTTACGATCGCAACATAACTCGGGACCATCTAGATCGTGAAGAGAAGTGTCAACTACATCTTAAGCTGCGCTGCAGCGAGAAGTCCGGCCTCGGTGACGACGCCCGAAACCTCGTCGAGAGTCGCGAAAACGACGGGCTTTCGCTGGCCGATCTTGCTGGCGTCCATCACCACAAAACATTGTTTTGAAAGCTCTATCGCCGCACGTTTCAGGGGGACTTCGTACTCGTGCGAACAGCTCAGCGCCCCGTCGGAATCGAGCCCGCCCGCGGACAGGAACGCCACATCAACACCCAAAGGCGCCAATCGGTCCTGCGGATTTCCGGCATGACACGAACGCGTGCTCGACTTGATTTCGCCGCCCAGAAACTCGACCGGGACGCTGCTGCGCCCCTGCAGGATCTCCGCCGTGGTCAGACAATGGGTGATGATTCGCCGCGCTTTGCCCTGCGCCAGAAGCCGCGCGAGATGGGGCAGCGTGGTGCCGGTATCGAGGAACACGACAGCCCCCTCGGGCACCAGCTCCAGCGCATGACCCGCCGCCGCGCGCTTGGCGTCGATGGCGCGGTTCATCTGCGCGTCGAAGTCGTAATGCTCGGTCGTGCGGGTGGTGACGATATAGCCGCCCCGGCAGGCAAACCCCGCTTCGGGCTGCGCCGCGTCGCGCCGCAGGGTCATCTCGGTCACGCCCATCTGCTCGGACAGGTCGCGCAAACGCAGGGCAGGCGAGACATCGAGCAAGGCGGTTATCTGGTCGATCCGCTCTTGTTGGCGGCTGGGTCTGGTCACGATTTGGCTTTCAAGATTTGGATTTCGAAACGCATTCTATAATCCGCAGAGTGTCCGAAACCGGACCTGCGAAAGCAAGCACTGCATTCCAACCAAGACTGCGCCGCAGCGTCACACCTTGTTACCCAATCTCGTCACTCGGCCGCCTTGGCCATCGTCTCGCGCACGGATCGCGCCGTCGATTGCAGCGTCAGGAAGGCGCTGAACCGCGCCGCGTGCAAACGCTCCACCGCACCGCCTGCGGGCGCAAACCGGGTCGCGACCTGCGACATCGCCCCCATCGCGCCTTGCAGATCGTCGAAGCCCTCCGCCGCGACCGCGCCAAGCATCGCAGCCCCCAGCAGCACCGGTTCCTCGCAGCGCGTGACCACGACGTCGCGCCCGGTCGCATCCGCAATGATCTGGCGGGTGACGGGATGCGCCCCTGCCCCGCCCGAGATCGAAATCTCCGAGATCGGCGCGCCATGTTCGGCCTGCACTTCGATAATCTGGCGCAGCCCATAGGCCAGCCCGCACACCCCCGCGACATAAAGCGCCACGAGCGAGTCCAGCCCGGTCTCCATCCCCTGCCCCACGATCACCGCCCGCGCATCGGGATCGGCAAAGGGCGCGCGGTTGCCGAGGAACTCCGGCACAACGTGAAGTCCGTCGGCGAGCGTTGCGACCTCCGAGGGCGAACCCGCCGCCTCGAGCGCGAGATCGGCAAGGAATTCCGGCACGGATTTGCCCGCGGCCTGCGCCCGGTCACGCGCCTCCGCTGCTGCCGGATGCAATTGCACGAGCTGCGCGATCGCCGCCCCCGCGCCCGATTGGCCGCCCTCATTGAGCCACATCCCCGGGATCATCGCCGAGAAATACGGCCCCCAGACGCCGGGCACGAAGGCAGGCTCGCGCGTCGAGGTCATCGTGCAGGAGGAGGTCCCGAAGACATAGCCCAGACAGTGCGCCGGATCGCCCGACCCGCCCTGCGCCGCCACGGTGCCGATCCCGCCAGCATGGGCGTCGATCAGACCGGCCGCGACCGGCGTTCCGGGCGTCAGGCCCATCTGCGCGGCGGCTGCCTCGGTCAGCCCTTCCCCAAGCGGCGTGCCCGGATCGACGATACGCGCGCCGATCCGCGCGAAACCGTCCTCCGCCAGATCGCCAAGGCCGATCGCGTGGAAATAGTCCGGATCCCAGCGGCCCTCATGCGCAAGATAGGTCCATTTGCAGGTGACCGTGCAGGCGGAGCGCTCCAGCGCGCCGCTCGCCTTCCATGTCAGGAAATCGGCGAGATCGAAGAATTGCACGGCCTGCGCGTAGATCTCGGGGCGCTCCTCGCGCAGCCACATCAGTTTCGGCGTCTGCATCTCCGGCGAGATCCGGCCGCCCACATAGCGCAGCACGTCGTGATCGCCCGCATTGATCCGCGCCGCCTGATCGCGGGCGCGGTGATCCATCCAGACGATGACATCGCGCTCGGGCGCATCAGCATCGCCCACGGGCAGCCCACCCTCCGGGCCGATCACGGCGAGCGAACAGGTCGCGTCGAACCCGATCCCGGCCACATCGCGCGGGTCGACCCCCGAGGCCGCCAAGGCCCCTTTCACCGCATCGCAAACCGCCTGCCAGATCTGGGCGCTCGATTGCTCGACATGGCCATGATCGTCCTGCCACATCTCCAACGGGTGCTTGCCGACGCCGAGAAGCGTGCCCTCCCGATCAAAAATCCCTGCACGCGCCGAACCGGTTCCGACATCGACACCGACGAATAATTTGCTCACGTTGATCCTCCCCAGGCGCGCATCTTGCCCAATCCTTAACGGCATCGGGCGGCGACTGCCAACCCGGGGGTGCGGCAGGCGATTCTCGCAACACAGAGCAGCCGCGCCGCCGGAACCCCGATATCGCGGCCGAAAGGCGTGCCGCTGCGAATAAAAACGCGGTCGTGCGGTTCAGCGCCGCGATGGACCGCGCGTCCACCCCACCACACGGAAAGGGACACATATCTGACGAGCAATCACGAATTTGGAATATTTTCCCCACGCGCAATAGAAGCAGTGAACCGCTTAAGCTTGCCATCACGAAAATCCTGAACAATTTGGGACAAAATCCTTAACCAGCGAGGTTACCCATGACCCGTCTCGCACGTATTTCCGCAGCCGTCGCGACCGGCGCTGCTCTCTTCGCCGCCAGCTCTGCGATGGCCAGCGATCTCGGCCCACTCGTCACCCCGAGCGAGCTGAACGCCGAGATCGACACCGTCGATCCGGTGCTGCTCGACATTCGCACCGGCAGCTACGAAAAAGGCCATATCGACGGAGCCGTCTATGCACCCTATTCGCTGTTCCGCGGCCCGGATAACAATCCCGGCCAAGTGCCGCCGATCACGAAGCTGCAGGCGTCCTTCGAGCAGATCGGCCTCGAGCCCGACCGCCCCATCGTGATCATCGCGCAGGGCGATACCGACACTGACTTCGGCGCCGCCGCACGCGTCTACTGGACGCTGAAAAGCACCGGTTTCACCGATCTGTCGATCCTGAACGGTGGCACGACCGCCTGGGCCAATGCGGGCCTGCCGATGTCGGACGTGACCGAGAACCTGATGCCCACCGATCTCGATCTGACGTGGAATGACCGCTGGACGGCGGAGACGCCCGCCGTGAGCGATGTCGTCAACGGCAAGGGCAAGGCTGTGCTCGTCGATGCGCGTCCGCCCGCCTTCTATGAGGGCAAGAAAGCGCACTCCGCCGCTTCGCGTCCCGGCACCCTGCCCGGCGCCAAGAACCTGCCCTACACCAAGTTTTTCCGCTCGGGCGCGACGGTCATCGACGCGAAAACCGATGCGGCCGCTCTGAAAGAGCAGCTGGGCATCAAGGACGGCGAAGAGGTCGTGTCCTTCTGCAATACCGGGCACTGGGCGGCGACCGACTGGTTCGCCATGTCCGAGCTCGCAGGCATCGAGAACGTGAAGCTCTATCCCGGGTCGATGGTGGAATATTCCAAGACCGATGGTGAAATGGCGAACACGCCCGGCCTGTTGCGCAACCTGCTCAACCAGCTCACCGGAGGCTGATGATGAACACTGCCATTCTTGAACGGCAGGCAGCGTCGGGCGGAATCGCCCGGCGCAGTGCTTTGATCCTCGCAGCCCTTGCAGCGGTCGCGGCCCTCGCGCTGTTCGGCGGCGCGCGCTACGGCTTCATGCTGGTGATCGGGCTGGGCTTCGGTATCGCGCTGGAAGGGCTGCGCTTCGGCTTTGCGGGCCCTTGGCGCGCGATGATCGTGCGGCGTGAGCCTGCGGGCATCCTCGCGCAGCTTCTGGCCATCGCGCTGGTGTCCATCGTCGCGATCCCGGCGATCTCGAGCCATCCGGGCGAGCTGACCGGCGCGCAGGCCCCGATCGGCTTCGCGATGGTCGGCGGCGCGTTTGTCTTCGGCGCGGCGATGCAGGTCGTGATGGGCTGCGGCTCGGGCACGCTTGTGAACGCAGGCTCGGGCAACCCGATCGGACTGCTCGCGCTCCCGTTCTTCGCCATCGGCAGCTTCTTCGGCGCCTATGGGCTGATCTGGTGGACCAATCTCGGCGCGCTGCCGATCCTGACGCTGCGCGGCACGAGCGGGCTGACCGTGACGCTGGTTCTTCTCGGGCTGGTCGCGGCCACGGTCTTCTTCCTCGGCAAGCGTGGCTCGCGGAGCCTGCCGCGGCGCTATGTGATCGCGGCCCTCGTCCTCGCAGCCCTCGCCATCGCGAACCTTCTGGTCGCGGGGCAACCGTGGGGCGTGGTCTACGGGCTGGGCCTCTGGGTCGCCAAAGGCGTGAACGGAATGGGCTTCGACCTGACGCAATCGGCCTTCTATGCGGCCCCCGGCTCGATCACCCGCGTGCAGGAGAGCCTGCTGACCGACTACACCTCGCTCACCGATATCGGCCTGATCGCGGGCGCGTTCGGGGTCGCCGCTTGGCGTCAGGGCGGGCTGTCGCAGAAACTGCCGAGCTATCCGGCCCGCGCTTGGGCCGCGACGATCATCGCAGGCTTCCTGCTGGGCTATTCCTCGCGACTGGCTTTCGGCTGCAACGTTGGAGCCTTCTTCTCGGGGATCTCGACCGGCAGCCTGCATGGCTGGGTCTGGTTCGCCGCCGCCTTCGCGGGCGCCTATCTGGGCATCTGGCTACGGCCCCGCCTTGGATTGGAGGCACGCGCATGACCCGGAAAGCGACTGCCTTCACCGCCCTCGCGGGGCTGCTTCTTCTGATCGGCGCCGATCTGATCGGGGCGCCGCTCAATCCTTACCAAGCCCCACCGGCCTTTGCCTTCGGATCCGGTCAGGTCGCAAGCGGCGGGTTCTGCGGAGCCTTGCCGAACTGATCTCCCAAAATCCTTGCGATCTGGGACACCGGCCCGCTTCCCTCGGGCCGGTGTTCTCTTGCCCGGCCTTGGAACCGCGCGCGCGGACCGCTAGAGATCGCCAGACGCGCGGTCCGCGCGAAAGGAGCCCCATCATGACCAGACATCCGATGTTCGGGATATTCCTCGCGCTGTTCGGCGCGCTGGCAATCTCGCCCGACACGCTGCTGATGCGCTGGTCGGAGATGAGCGGCGCGCAGATGGTGATGTGGCGCGGCTTGCTGATGGGCGGCGCGATGTGGCTGACCTCCATCACCCTGCGCAGACGACACCTGAAGCGGGACTTGCGCGCGCTCGCCAGCGGCGCGGGGTTGGTGCTGGTCGCCTGCCATTTCTCGAACATGACGCTGTTTGCCGTGGGGATCGCCGCCGCCCCGGTGTCGGTCGTGCTGTTCAGCGTTTCGACCGTGCCGGTCTTCGCGGCGCTGCTGTCCCGGCTGCTCCTGCGTGAAAACACCCACTGGTCCACATGGCTCGCGATCGCCGCCGTTCTCAGCGGGATCGGTCTGGCCGTCTTCGGCCCTGCCCCGGCGAGCGTGGGCGGCAATTCGATCTACGGCGCGCTTGCGGGGCTTGGGGTCGCTTTGAGCCTGTCGACGACTTTCGTCACGATCCGGCGCAATCCGCATTTGCCGATCCTGCTTGCCGTCGGCTCCGGGGCCGGGCTGGCCGGACTTTCAGCATTGCTCTGGACGGGAGGTGCGGCCGTGACGGGCGGTCAAATCTGGGCAATCGCGCTGGCGGGCGGTGTGGTGCTGCCGATCTCGTTCATGTCGCTGTCCTTCGCCTCGCGCTACACCTCGGCCTCGAATGTCAGCCTGCTGATGCTGCTCGAGACGATCCTCGGGCCGATCTGGGTCTGGTGGGGAACGGGTGAGGCTCCGAGCCGCGCGATGCTGGCAGGCGGGGCGATCGTGATCGGGAGCTTGGCGCTCTATCTCTGGCACGCGGGCCATCGGCAAAGCGTTCTCCGGCGCAGCCAATCCGCCGCGCCGGAGCATCTCTAGTAACGCTTACTTCCGGGCAGCCGACTTGGCGGCCGGTTTCGCGGACTTCGCGGATTTGGCGGCTTTCTCCGAATCCGAGGGCATCTCGATATTGATCTCGAGGCTCGAGATATCGTCGTTGCGCTCCATCCGGATATCGACGCCATCCTCTTCGATCTGCATGTATTTGCGGATCACCGCGAGGATGTCGCGTTGCAGATCGGGAAGGTAGTCGGCCTGCGCCGACCCGCTTCCGCGTTCATGCGCGAGAAGGATCTGCAGACGGTCCTTGGCCGTCTGCGCCGATTTCGCGCGGCGGGGTTTGAGCGAGAAACCGAACAGGCTCATGCGGACCGCCCGAAGAGACGACCGATGAAGCCGGGACGCTTCTCGCCCGGAATGCGCATCGGAATATCCTCGCCCAGCAGGCGCGAGACCGCGTCGTCATAGGCAGCCGACGCGCTCGACGGCTCGTCGAGCACGACCGGCATGCCGGTGTTCGACGCACGCAGAACGGCGGTGCTTTCGGGCACGATACCGATCAGCGGGACCGCCAGAAGCTCCAGCACGTCCTCGACCGTCATCATCTCGCCCTTGTCGATGCGCGACTGGTCGTGACGGGTCAGCAGTACCTGCGCCTTGACCGGCTCGCCATCGCTTTCGGCGCGGCGGGTCTTGGACGACAGAAGGCCCAGCACCCGGTCGCTGTCGCGCACCGAGGAGACTTCGGGGTTGGTCACGACGACCGCCTCGTCGGCGAAAAACATCGCGAGCTGCGCGCCGCGCTCGATCCCGGCGGGGCTGTCGCAGATGATGTAATCGAATTCCTGACGCAGTTCGTCGAGCACCTTCTCGACGCCCTCTTGCGTCAGCGCATCCTTGTCGCGCGTCTGCGAGGTCGGCAGGATCGAGAGCGTCTCGACCCGCTTGTCCTTGATCAGCGCCTGCTTGAGCCGTGCATCGCCCTGAATGACGTTGATGAAGTCGAACACCACGCGGCGCTCGCAGCCCATGATCATGTCGAGGTTGCGCAGGCCCACGTCGAAATCGATCACGACGGTCTTATGGCCGCGCTTGGCGAGACCGGCAGAGATTGCGGCGGCGGAAGTGGTCTTGCCCACGCCCCCCTTGCCCGAGGTGATCACGATCACCTTGCCGAGCGGCGAATCGTCCTTGAGTTGCGTCATTCGAACGCCTCCACACAGAGTTTGTCATCGTCGAGGAAAACCTGCACGGGCTTGCGACGAAGCTCCGCGGGGATGGTTTCGCTCGTTTTGTAAAGGCCCGCGATCGCGAGCAATTCAGCGTCGAGCTGGCGGCAGAAGATGCGCGCGCTCTCATCGCCATGTGCGCCTGCCATCGCCCGTCCACGCAGCGTGCCGTAGACGTGGATGTTGCCCGCCGCGACCAGTTCTGCGCCGGACGCGACCGAGCCGATCACCGTCAGATCGCCATGTTCGGCCACGATCATCTGGCCCGAGCGCACCGGCGTCTGCACGACCTTGTTGCGCGGGACCGGCGGGGCCGCCCGCTTCGCCGCGGGCTGCGGGTTTTGCGGCTTTTGCGGCTTCGGCTCGGGCATCGCGGTTTCGCGGCCCACCTTGATCGGAATAATTCCGTAGCCTTTTGCGGCGTTTAGCTGCGCCTCGGTGGCGTTTTGCGCCCCGAAGATCTGCAGATCGCGTGCGAAAAGGTTGTCGATCATGTCGCGCACGTCGGCCGGTTTCGAGAACTCCGGCACCTGCGCGAAATCGAGCACCATCGGCGCTCCAGCCAACAGATGCGGCGTCTTCGCAAGCTGCGCATCGAGCGCGGCATAGAACACGTCATCAGGCGCGTCTGTCTCGAGCCGTAGCGCGATGGCGGTCAGGAACAGACCGCGGAACTGGAAAGGTTGAACCGAGACCGGCGCAGGCTTCTGCCCGGTCGGAGATAGGGTATCTGACACGAGGGTAGCTCGCTTCTGCTCAGGAGTCGGGGCGCATCGTGCACCCACGTTGTTTTTCTTTGTTGTGTCGGATCACGCACTGCAAACGCCAGCACAAAATCGCGATGGCCTCTCTACTCGGCTAAATCCTGCCGTCAACCAGAAGTAGACGAAGTTTTCGTGTTCAGGCGCAGACGCAGGCCGGGATCGCGGATTGACCCAACGTCGTCAGGCCGTGTCGCCGGGCCGGATCACTCGAGCATCGCCGTCGCGAGCTGGCTGTCAAGAAGCTCCTCGGGCAGCAGGATGTAGATATCCTCCGGCGGCGTCGTCAGCGAATAGATCATCACGCCGGGATCGACGCCCATGTCGATCAGATATTCCATCGTCCGCCCCTGCCCGCGCTGGATTTCCTCGACCGCGAAATAGGCGGGCATGTAGAGGTTCTCGTCGTAATAGTGCTGGTGCATCCCGACATATCCGTCGGGCGAGACACGACGTTCCTGGCCGGCAGCCAGAACATAGGGACAGGCCGACATGCAGGCCATGCCGGGCAGGATCACGGTGTTCTTCTCGGCTTCACGTAGCACGCGGCCAATCGCCAGCGCCTCGGTCACTTCGCCACCCGGACTGCTGAGTGCGATCGTCGCCGGGGCCTCCTCGGGCGCGTCGCCTTCGGTGAGACCCGCGAGATAGGTTTCCAGCCGATCCGCATCGCCCGGCGCGATGGCCCCGTTTAGCAGCAGCACCGAGCCGATGCCCTCGACCTCTTCGCGCTCGAAGGTCAGCCGGTCGGGATAGTTCGACGGCAGTTCGATCCCCGGCGGCAGCGCGGGCGCATCGCGGCGCGGCGTCGGGCGCGCGGGATCGAAGCGGCGGCGCTGATCGCCCGGCGCGACCGGCGTGGTCATCTCCGGCACGGCGGAGGGCGGCTGCGGGCGATAGCGCCCCAGCCAGTCGCCCGCGATCATCACCACGGCGATGCCGACCTGCACCAGCAACACGACGCGCAGCCAACGGCGCACGTCGAACCGGTCAAAGCGCGGAAGCGACAGGCGCATCGCTCAGCTCTCCGCAGGGCGCGGCGGCGGATCCGCGGGCGCAGGCGGATCGACCTTCTCGGACACCCGCTTGAGCATCTCGGCATCCGCGCCACCCATCGTCTGCTCGACATCGCGCATCGCGTTCAGCGCGGCCTTCAGATCGGCCAGCGTCAGCGTCTCCTCGATCGGCAGCCCGTCGCGGCCAGATCGGATCGCGGCCTGCGTCACCGCCAGAACGAAGACGAGCACGGCGGGCAGCAGGTCGATCGCAATCGCCCCGGCCCAGGAAGGCACGAAGCTGCCCGCGTAGCGGATCACGGCCTCGGCGCTGGTGATCGGGTTATAGGCGGTCTGGATCGGCGGATCGCGGGCCAGAACCTCGTCGGCGGCGCGCTCCAACGTGCGGCCCCGTTGATCGAGCGCTTCCAGCACGGAATCGATGGTCGACGACTGCGCATCGCGGACATTGGTCGTGCGCCCGTCCAGTTCCGGCAGCACGACCGAGGCGGGCAAATCCTGCGCCGCGCGGGCCACCAATGGCGCGACGGAAAGCTGATCGAGCCGCGCGATCACGCCCGCCAGTCGCACGCTCTGCTCGGCGAATTCGACCGAGCGTTTCTCCACCGGACCGGGCGCCACGATCAGCGCGCGCATCCGCCCGAGAATCTGGTTGCCGGTCTCGAAGGAGTCGTCGATCAGCGGCTGCTGCGCGCGGATCTGCTCTTCGAGATTGGCCAGTTCCTCGGTCTTCTGGGTCAGCACGCGGAACACCGCGCCCCGCCCTGCCGTGCCCGAAAGTTGGCCCGACTGTTCCTGATCCGCCAGCGCCTCGAAGGCGGCGCGCGCACGCTCGACCTCGCGGCCCAGCGCCTGCGCCGAGAGCGCGATATCATGAGCCTGCTCCAGCGCGGACTGGTAGTCGCGCACGGTGGTGTCCAGATGCTGCTCCACCGCCGCCGACCCCGCCAGAGCCGCCGCATTGAGCCAGCTCGACATCGCGACGATGGCGAGAGAGCCCACGATGGTCGACACCGTCAGCCCGACAAAGCCGCTCGCCGTGCGCATCGCGGGCAAAAGCCGCAGCATGTAGCTCCAGAAGACGAAGATCCCGACCGAGACGGCGATGGAATAGGCCAGCGCCGCGAAGAAGCTCATCGCGCCGTTATCCTCGAGGATCGAGGACACACCGAGATAGGTGTAGATCCCCGAGGCAATCGCCAGCACGCCCAGCGCCGCCGGCGTGATCGTGTCGAGCCAGGCAAGATGGCCCTCCAATTCCTTGGCGGTGCGCAGGCCCTTGGTCTCGGCCGCGCTCAGTCTTTTTCTAGGATCTGTCATCTGCGCTCGCCCTTCTCGGGAATGGGATCGGAATTGATCACAATTGGGGCACGGCGACGTGAATTTTAAGGGTTTGGAAAGAATAGTTTACTTCAGCCTGCGCCTGCGCGCGCCCGCTTGCGGCGGTTTCGCGCGTGATCTGCACCCGAATTGGTGAGGCCACCCGGGGGACTCCGGGTGGCCTCGTCTTGACGAACCGGCCACAACCGGCGCCCCACTTACATCGCCGGCAGGATCGTCAAGTCACGGATGTTGCCGCCGACCCCTTCGACCATGCCTTTGCCCATCGCCTCACCACTCTCGAGGTCGACGGTGTAGAGCATGTTCCCGGTGGCGAGCCACGCCGTGTTTTTCATGTCTTCGGTGGTCTGGATGTCGAACGCATAGCCCTCGCCCGGCATGTCGATGCCGAACTTGCCGATGGCGGCGAGCGTGCCGTCATTGGGCGAGGTCTGCTGGATCAGCGCGACGATGGTGGAATCCACGTCATACATCGCGGTACTGTCGGGCATCCCGTAGCTGTTGGCATAGGCAGCGGCTGCGATCGCCGGGGCCTCGCCCGCATGCATGTCCTTTTCCTCATAAGCGAGGCTGCCATCGACGGTCACTTCGCCGGTCTCGACATTGACGCGGTGATTGGTGGTGCCCGACATGAAGCGCAGCTTGTCGGCCTTCGGGTTGAAATCGACGATCACCGGCCCGTCCACGGGCAGCATCTTGTCCATCTGCGAGACTTTCGTCGCAGCGCCGCTTTCCATGTCGATCGTGTAGAGCGCCTGATCGGCATCCACCGCGACCAACGTCTTGTTCGACGGGCGCAGGTCGATCCCGTGCAGCTTCGCGGTGCCGGTGACATCCATCGTGCCAGTGACTTCGAGCGTGTCGGTGTCGAACATCACGAGCGTCTTGTCGCCCACGAGGCCGATAGCCGAGGCCGCCAGTGCGCTGCTTGCGCCCATTGCGGTGACGAGAGCGGTCGAGAGGGTCAGTTTCAGCATGGTTATTCCTTTCGTTTCCCTGTTCGCGGCAAGCGCCTTTCGCGCCGTCCATGCCCCCCTAGACCCGGCCAGATGCGGATCGGATGCAGGAAATCGAAATTTTTTTGGGGCGGCCGCAAATCGTGTTGGTCACCCTTTCCGTGCACAGGACTCCTCTCACTTGGACCCGCTTGAAAGCAGGGCGTCCTTGACGTTGCACCATTAGCTATTAAATGACAGCTATCTGATAATAACATTCGGTGGGGAACATGGGTGAAGGACGATCCACGGAGCTTTACGAGTTGGTTGATCTCGTCCACGCGCTGGCGCGGCGGCTCCCGGCGCCGCTCGATCTCGAACCGGGCCCCTGCACCCCGATCGAGATCAGCGTGATGCGGTTCGTGGGGCGAAACCCCGGGGTATCTGCCCGGGCAGCCGCAGATGCCTGCAGACTACCGACCAGCAACTTTGCACGCGTGTTGAAGGGCCTGGTGGCGAAGGGCTTGCTGGAGCGGCGGAGCGATCCGCAAGACGCGCGCATCGCGCATCTGCACCCAACCGAACTGGCGGAGAAGAACAGCCTTCGCATGCGCGAGCACTGGGCGGCGGCCCTGAGTGGTGTCGGGCTGGAGCGTGACAAGATCGCCGCGACGACGCAGGCACTCCGCCGCATCGAGGCGCACCTCTCAGCCGCGCCGCCAGCGGCGGACGCCGCACGCACCGGACGCCATGACCTGAATGGCCGAAAGCAAAGGAGAACGACCGATGACGGATGATCTCACCTTCGACGACACCTCCCGAGGACTGCAATCCACGATCCGAGGGTTGTACGGGTCACCGAGCGCACCGCTGCCTTTCCTCGAAGGCGTCGTGGTCCGCGCCTTCGTGCTCGAGAGGCCGCAGGGCAACGTCATCCTCTACAACGCCCCGGGGATCAGCAAAGCTGCCGACGAGATACGCGAGATGGGGCGGCCCTGGCGTCTTCTCATGAACCACCATCACGAGGCGATGTTTGGCGCGCCCCGCCTTGATGTGCCCGTCTGGATCAACGAGGCGGACCGCTCCAGGGTCGACATGCCGATCGCCGGTACCTTTTCGGAACGCCAGATGATCGATGATGACCTGGAAATCATCCCGACGCCGGGCCACACCGCCGGAACCACGATGTTTCTCTGGGACAATGGCGAGCACCGCCTCCTCTTCCCGGGCGACAGCCTCTGGGTCGAAGGTGGGGAGTGGAAGGCGGTTCTCCTCGGCGATAGCGATCGGGCGGCCTATCTGAGCAGCCTCGCGCTGTTGAAGGAGATCGACTTCGATATCCTCGTGCCCTGGGGCGTCGAGGAGGGTGAGCCTTACGGCTATGCCGTGACCCGCGAGGAGGCCGCCGCGAATCTGGACCGGATCATCGGGCGGCTTGAAGCCGGGGAGAATGCCTGAAGGATTGCGGGAAGTCGTTCCGTGCCGTCGCAGACCACATGCCCGAGAGGCGCATTCCGGGTCATCAGTGTTCATTGTCGATGGTCCACCAAAGGACCCTCTGCCCTGGTCGTAGCGGCGAACATGCGGCGAACCAACACGATTTGCGGACACCCCCAAATTTTTCCGCGAGGTCGTGCGCGGCCCCTGCGAGGCAAAGGAAACACCGGCCCCATGAGTGACGGGGCCGGTGTGAGAAATCAGACGTAGGCGCCCGCCGAATAGGTCAGATCATAGCTGTGACTGTAGATCTCGAAGACGATGCCGAACGGGTCTTCGACATAGACCATGCGGTAAGGCTTGGTGCCGGGGAAGTACTCCCGGATCGGCATCCGCTGCCGCCCGCCGGCGTCGACGATGCGCTGGGTCAACCCTTCCACATCAGGGTCCTGCACGGCGAAATGAAAGGTGCCGTGGCGCTTGTGTTCCAGCTTGTCCTCGGGCGCGTAATTGCCAGGGAACTCGAAGATCTCGATACCGATGCCATCGGCGGTCGACAGATGCGCGATCCGCAGCGAGCCCCAGCCGGGCCCGAACACATCGGTGCACATCACGCCAATGGCGCTGTCATCCTCGACGGCCTCGGAGGGCTCCATCACGACGTAGAACCCGAGAACCTCGGAATAGAATTTCACGGCAGCCTCAAGGTCGGGGACCGACAGGCCGATATGGGAGAAGGTGCGCGGGGTGGTTGCCATCTCAAGGCTCCTTTCAGGTTGCGATGACAGCGATATGGATTGCCACACCTTTCATGTGAAATTATCATATTTCATCTGAACAATAACAATCTGTTATCCCTCATGCTCAACGCAACCTGGCTCGAAACCTTCACCGCGCTTTGCGAGGCCGGGCATTTCACCCGCGCCGCGGAACGGTTGCACATGACCCAGCCGGGCGTGAGCCAGCACCTCAAGAAGCTGGAAGCTCAGGTCGGACAAAAGCTGATCACGTGGCAGGGCAAGAGCTTCACGCTGACCCCGGCGGGCGAGGCGGTTTTCGCGCTCGGCCTGTCGCGGCGGGCCGAAGAGAAACGCCTGCGCGACGCAATCGAGACCGATGACCGGGATGCGGGGCCGGTGCATATCGCCTGTTCAGGCAGTTTCGCGATGCTGCTCTACCCGATCCTGCTGGAGTGGATGCAAAGCGCGCCCGAGCTGAGCGTCCATCTGCAGGCCGCGCCACAGGCGGATATTCTGGCGGGACTGCTGGAGGGACGGTTCGACCTCGGCGTGCTCGGCACGGACCCGGATCACGCGCGGCTCGAGGCGCAGCATATCGGGCGCGAAGAGTTGTGCCTCCTGCTGCCTGCCGGGGCCGCGCCGCCCGCCACCTTCGCCGATCTCGACGCGCACGGCTTCATCGCCCATCCAGACGGCTACGCCTATGCCGACGACCTGCTGAAGCTGAACTTCCCCGAGGACTATCCCGGCGCTGACCGGCTGCGCCTGCGCGGCTCGGTCAACCAGATTGGGCAGATCCCTGCCCCGGTAGCCAAGGGGATCGGCTACACCCTCCTGCCGCGCAGTGGGGTCGAGGCCTTTGCGGACAAGGCGCAGCTCTCTGTCGTCCCTCTACCGAAGCGTCGCTGGCACGAACTGTGGCTGGCCTCCCGGCGCGGTCGCAGCGCCCCGGCGCGGGTGCTCCATACGCAAGAGATGATCGCCGAAGCCGCGCGGCAATTGCGTTGAGCGCCACGCTTTTCGACCAAAATCCAAGATTATTTTCATCCAATCGACTGTTTCGCGGGTCTAGAGCTTGGAAACGGGAGAAAATCGTGAAGAACTTGGTCCGGGAGAGACCGCCGCGCGGCAGGCGGAACATGGGAGCGTTTATGACGAAAGCGGAAAGCTGCCCCGTGGCGCAGGCGCTGCACGATTGCGCCGAGGGCGATGCGGGCGCGCTTGAGCGGCTGGTGGCGTTGGAAGGCGGGCGTATGCTGGGCGTGGCCAAGCGCATCCTGGGCCGCACCGATCTAGCCGAGGAAGCCTTGCAGGAGGCTCTGGTGCGCATCTGGCGCAAGGCCGGGCAATTCAGCGGCAATCCCGGCTCGGCCAAGGGCTGGGTCTATACCGTCCTGCGCAGCCGCTGCCTGAACATTCTGCGCGACGGCAAACGACTGAGCCTGCTCTCGCCCGAGGAATTGGGGGCGTTGCAGGATGCGCGCGAGCAAAGCGTGCCCGAAGAGGGCTGGCAGATGCTCGCAGGCTCCAGCCGCCTGCGCGATTGCCTGGAGGCGCTCGACCCCGCCAGCCGCCACTCGATCCTGCTTGCCCATGTCGGCGGGTTCAGCCATGGCGAGATCGCCGCGCGCCAATCGGTGCCGCTGGGGACGGCGAAAAGCTGGATCCGGCGCGGATTGGCCAGCCTGAGGGAGTGCCTGTCATGAGCCTGAACCGGACCGACCTCAACGCCATCGCAGATGATTACGTCCTTGGCCTGCTCGGAGAAACCGAAGCCGAGTTGTTCGAGGAACTGCTGGCGCGCGACCCTGCGCTGGAGGCCCGCGTGGCGGCGCTGCGCGACGGGTTGCTCCCGCTCGACCTCTCCGCGCCCAAGGCCGAGCTTCCCGACGATTTCATGGATCGCCTGCGCGAACGCATCGCGGCGGAACCGGCGCGCGAAGACGCGGCCCCACGGGGGGTGACGATCACGCCGGTCACACCGCAAGCCGACAACTTGCCGCAAGCCCCGCGCCCGAAGCGGCGCTGGTTGATCGCGGCGGGGATCATCGGCCTTGCGGTGGGGCTGGGCACAGGCACGTTGCGCCCGACGCCTGAGCCGCGCGTGGTCGCTGTTCTGATGAACGCATCGGGCGAGCCGCAAGCCGTGATCGAGGATTACGGCAATCGCGACGCCAAGATCCGCTTCGTAGCCGATGTGACGCTGCCCTCCGACAAGACCATTCAGGCCTGGACCCTTCCTTCGCCGGAAACGGGCCCGGTGTCGCTCGGCACGCTCGACCGGGTGGCGCCTGCGGTGTTGACCGGCCCTGACCTGCCCGCTCCCGCGCCGCAGCAGCTCTACGAGATCACGCTGGAACCCGCGGGCGGCTCGCCCACGGGGCGCCCGACCGGCCCGATCCTCGGCAAGGGCTTCGCCCATATCCAGAGCTGATCCGGCCTTGCCCGTGCGGGAGGGTCTCCCGCACGGGCTTGACCTTGCCTATATTCGGCTGAAATGAACAGGGCGCGGCGCACGCGCCCCATTCGCCCGACCCAGACAGGCCCGAGAGAGGACCCCCCTGATGAAATTTCGCTTCCCGATTGTCATCATCGACGAGGATTTTCGCTCCGAGAATACCTCCGGTCTCGGCATCCGGGCACTCGCGCAAGCCATCGAGGCCGACGGGTTCGAAGTGCTCGGCGTCACCAGCTACGGCGACCTGTCGCAATTCGCCCAACAGCAAAGCCGCGCCTCGGCCTTCGTGCTGGCGATCGACGACGAAGAATTCTCCTCCGGTCCCGAACTGGACCCGGCGGTCGAGAAACTGCGCGCCTTCATCGAGGAAGTGCGCTGGAAGAACGCCGATGTGCCGATCTTCCTGCATGGCGAGACCAAGACCTCGCGCCACCTGCCCAATGATATTCTGCGCGAGCTGCACGGCTTCATCCACATGTTCGAGGATACGCCCGAATTCGTCGCCAAGCACATCATCCGCGAGGCGAAAAGCTATCTCGAGAGCATCCAGCCGCCCTTCTTCAAGCAGCTTCTCGACTATGCCGAGGACGGCTCCTACTCGTGGCACTGCCCGGGCCATTCGGGCGGCGTCGCCTTCCTGAAATCGCCGATCGGCCAGATGTATCACCAGTTCTACGGTGAAAACATGCTGCGCGCCGATGTCTGCAACGCGGTGGAGGAGCTGGGCCAGCTGCTCGATCATAACGGCGCGATCGGCGCCTCCGAGCGCAATGCCGCGCGGATCTTCAATTCCGATCACTGCTTCTTCGTGACCAACGGCACCTCGACCTCGAACAAGATGGTCTGGCACCACACGGTCGCGCCGGGCGATGTGGTCGTCGTGGACCGCAACTGCCACAAGTCGATTCTGCACGCGATCATCATGACCGGCGCGATCCCGGTCTTCCTCAAGCCCACGCGCAACCACTGGGGCATCATCGGCCCCATCCAGCGCTCGGAATTCGAGCCCGAGGCGATCCGCGCCAAGATGAAGGCGAACCCGCTACTGGCCGATTACGACACCGACAATGTCCAGCCCCGGATCATGACACTGACGCAGTCGACCTATGACGGCGTGCTCTATAATACCGAAGTCATCAAGGGGATGCTCGACGGCTGGGTCGACAACCTGCATTTCGACGAGGCGTGGATCCCCCATGCCGCCTTCCACCCGTTCTACGGCCAGTATCACGCGATGGGCCGCAAGCGCGAGCGCACCGCCAAGTCGATCACCTATGCGACGCAGTCGGTGCACAAGCTGCTCGCCGGGATTTCGCAGGCGAGCCATGTGCTGGTGCAGGACAGCAAGGAAGAAAAGCTCGACCGGCATCTCTTCAACGAGAGCTACCTGATGCACACCTCCACGAGCCCGCAATATTCGATCATCGCAAGCTGCGATGTGGCGGCGGCGATGATGGAACCGCCGGGCGGCACCGCGCTGGTAGAGGAAAGCATCGTCGAAGCGCTCGATTTCCGCCGCGCGATGGTGAAGGTCGAAGAGGAATACGGCCCCGAGGACTGGTGGTTCCAGGTCTGGGGCCCGACCGATTTCCGCGCCGATGGCGACGGGATGGCCGCGACCCGCGACTGGGTTCTCAAGAAGACCGATGCCGAGGGTGTCGAAACCACCGGCTCGGATAGCTGGCACGGCTTTGGCGACATGGCGCCGGGCTTCAACATGCTCGACCCGATCAAGGCCACGATCATCACCCCCGGCCTCGATATCGAGGGGCGTTTCGACGACAGCGGCATCCCCGCCTCGATCGTGTCGAAATACCTCGCCGAGCATGGCGTCGTGGTCGAGAAGACCGGGCTTTACAGCTTCTTCATCCTGTTCACGATCGGCATCACCAAGGGCCGCTGGAACACGCTGCTGGCGGCGCTGCAGCAGTTCAAGGACCATTACGACAAGAACCAGCCGCTATGGCGCGTGATGCCGGAGTTCTCGGCGAAGTTCCCGCGTTACGAGCGCATGGGCCTGAAGGATCTCAGCCAGCACGTCCATTCGCTTTACGCGAAATACGACGTCGCGCGGCTCTCGACCGAGATCTACCTGACCGACCATCACCCCGAGATGACCCCGTCGGAGGCCTTCTCGCATATCGCGCGGCGCAAGACCGAGCGCGTCTCGATCGACGAGCTGGAGGGCCGGATAACGACGAGCCTCGTGACCCCCTACCCGCCGGGCATTCCGCTGCTGATCCCGGGTGAGGTCTTCAACGCGAAGATCGTGGATTACCTGCGCTTCAACCGCGAATTCGCCCGCGAATGTCCCGGCTTCGAAACCGATATCCACGGCCTCGTGACGGAGACCGGCGAGGACGGCCAGACATATTACTTCGCGGATTGCGTGGCGCGCTGAGGCGGGCCCGATCAAGCTCCGTGGCTCAATATCAGGGCGCGGCTCGGTTTATCCCGACCGCGCCCTAACTCATTCCTCAGACGGATCGGTTTCGAGAGGAAAGCAGCATGAGCGACAGGCCCAAAGTCACGATGATGGCCGCGGTCACGACGGGAACGGGCGGCTACGAGCGGCTCGACTACCGCGAGGTCGCGATGCCCGAACCGGGGCCCGGCGAGGTGCTGCTGCAGGTGCTCGCGGCGGGCATCAACAATACCGACATCAACACGCGGCTGGGCTGGTACTCTTCTGACGTCAAATCCGGCACGCAGGAGTCGCGCGAAGACGCCGAGCATGCCGATGGCGGCTGGAGCGGGGCCACTCCCTTCCCTCTGATCCAAGGCACCGATTGCTGCGGCCGGGTCGTCGCGGTGGGCGACGGTGGCGATGCGGCTCTGATCGGCACCCGCGTTCTGGTGCGCTCCTGCATGCGCGAGAAAGATTTCTCCTCAATGGACACGGTCTGGCTCGGCTCCAATTTCGACGGGGCCTTCGCCCAATATGTGAAAGTGCCCGCGGACGAAGTCTTCGCCATCGACAGCGACTGGAGCGACGCGGAACTCGCCACCCTGCCCTGCGCCTATGGCACCGCCGAGAACATGATCCACCGCGCAGGCGTCACCGCGGGCGAGCGCGTGCTGGTGCCCGGCGCTTCGGGCGGCGTGGGCTCGGCGCTGGTCCAGCTCCTCAAACGGCGCGGCGCGGAGGTGGTCGCCATCACCAGCGCCGCCAAGCGCGAGATGGTGCTGGAGATCGGCGCGGACCAAGTGCTCTGCCGCGAGGACGACCCCGTAGCGGCGATCGGCGAGAACAGCGTGGACGTGGTGATCGACAACGTCGCCGGGCCGGGATTCGGCACGATGCTGAAACTGCTCCGACGCGGCGGGCGCTATGCCTCATCGGGCGCGATTGCCGGACCGGTCGTGGAGCTCGACATGCGCGACCTGTATCTCAAGGACATCACCCTGATCGGCTGCACCGCATGGGACGAGCCCATCTTCGGCAACCTGATCGCCTATGTCGAGAAGGGCGAAATCCGGTCCCTGCTGGCCGCCACCTACCCGCTCGATCAGATCGTCGAGGCGCAAAAAGTGTTTCAGGAAAAACACCACGCCGGGAAGATCGTGCTGATCCCGGCGTCCTGAGGCGTTGGATCCGGATATCCGGGTGGGAGCGCAAGCCCCACGCTGATGGCGCTCCCGCTCCGCCCGGCCCGGGGCCTACTCGTCCTTCTTATCGTCGTCGCCGGGTTCCTCGACCCGCTCGATTTCGACCTTCACGCGGGTGGCCAATCCGGCGATCACGCCGAGGACGGCCAGCCAAGGCGCGGCGAGCACCACGACCCCGCTGACGACGAGGCTGAGATTGAGGGGCGCCTCGACGAAGGGGTCCCCGCCGGCGGAGCTGATACGCAGCTGGCGCACGCTCCCCTCCTGCGCCAATTCCTTGACGCGATCGACGAGTTGGTTGCCAGCGACCTCGATTTCTTCCCAAACGGTGCGCTCGGGCTTCTTGTCGTCTTCCATCGAACTCTTCCTCTCGAATTGTGGGTAAACACGGAGGTGTTGTCGCAGCGCGCGTGCCGCACACCGCTAGCGCGCCATTCGCTGCGCAGATGGAAAGAAACACGATTCCACAGCCCGCGCCTTGATCTTCGTCAGGCGCGGGAAAAAGGGCCGCTGCGGCGCGCGCTCGGGCAAAAGCCGAGTTCACACCGCAACGGCCAGAAGGTGCTGTGACGCCGATTAGCCCCGATCAGACCGCAGGTTTGCGGTGCAGCGTGCCCTGCTCGTAGGCATAGGCGCATTGGATCAAGGCGTGCTCGCTCCACTGCTGGCCGAGGAAGATCAGCTCGAACGGCGCGCCAGAGGCGTAGTAGCCCGCGGGCACGGTGACGCCCGGAATACCGGCGATGTTCAGTTCCCCCACGGTGGTCTCGAGGATCGCGTCGCCCGAATGCAGGCCCGGCAATTCACACAGCATCTGCGGATAGACGAGCGCGTCGAGTTGATGGCGCGCGAAGACTTCCTCCATCAGAAGCAGATAGGTCCGCTTCAGGGCCGTGAACGCAGGCAGCGCGGGCGGCGTGGTCGGGGATTTCACCGCCTCGACGAAATCGGGCAGCTCGTTGAGGAAGCCGAGGATCGCCCCCTTCGCGAGCACGTTTTCCTCCTTCGTGGCCTCGACGAACTCCTCCCAGGTCTTGATCGCCGCATTCGGGCCAAGCCGTTCGAGATATTTCGTCATGTCATAGGGGATGGATTCCAGCCCGCGCCCGTCGAAGAAAGGCGTGCCCGGCGTGATCTCCCGGTAGCTTGCGAAATCGGTGCCTGCGAAGGGATCCTCGACCAGAACCGCGCCGAGGTCTTCGAGCTCGCTCTTCGCGCGGTCATAGAGATCCGACGCCTCGTGCGAGAGTTCGTTCTTCCGCCAGCCCGGCCCGTACAGCCCGAGCCGCTTGCCCTTCAGGCCGTCCTTCGACAGGCCCGAGGCGTAGCCGCCTTCGGGGATCTTGTCGACGCAAGCCAGCGTCTTGGGATCTTCGGTGGTGAACCCCGCCAGGACATCGAGGCCGAGGGCGGCATCCGTGACAGTGCGGGCAATCGGCCCGACCACGTCGCGATTGCCCGAGAGCGGCACGACCCCGGCATTCGGCACCAGCCCGATGGTCGGTTTGATGCCCACAAGCCCCTGCGCCGAGGCCGGGTTCTGGATCGAACCGCCGGTTTCCTCGGCCAGCCCCATCACACACATATGGGTAGCGACCGCCGCCGCCGTGCCTGCGCTCGACCCGCCCGGGGCGCGGTCTTCAATCGCGGGGTTGATCGTGGGGCCGGCCCAGCTGTCATTCGCATGCGTCCCGGTCCAGCTGAGGATCGGCACGTTGGTCTTGCCGAGGATGACCGCATCGGCTGCGCGCATCCGGGCCACCACGGGGCTGTCGCGTTCGGGCATCAGATCGACGCCGCCGGTCCCGGAATAGAGAAGCCGCCAGCCCGCCGTGGTGGGAATGCCCGCCATGTCCATCGGATCCTTCACGACGATCGGCACCCCGGCCAGCGGACCCAGCGCCTCGCCCGCCGCGCGCCGCCGGTCGATGTCGCGGGCGGTCTCGAGGGCTGCGTCATTCTCGAAGATGATCGCGTTGTATTTGCCGTTCAGCGCCTTGACCTGAGCGATGCAGGCTTCGGTCAGCGCCTCTGCGGTGAACGCCCCCGAAGCCAGCCCCTCCTGAACGGCGGCGACGGTGAGCGTTCCGAGATCGGGCAGATCGGGTTTCGTTTGAGCGGACATGAGAGACTCCTTTTCCGTTTGGCGGGCATGGTGCCGCCATCGCCCGAGCCGGAGCCGGGCGGGGTGGATCGAAAGTGACAAAGCTCGACCCGTGGCGCGAACCGCTGAGGCCGCAGGGACGGTCGAAGCCGGGAAGAAAAAGGTCGCCCCCACCCAAGAAGCTGCCCTCGAAGGCAGAGGCGACAGGTTAAAGACCGCGCAACAAGGGATAGGGGCGCGGCCCTAAGCTCATTCGGCGATGCCGACGATCGACTTCAGGACCGAAGCCCCGACCGTGTATTTCGGGTCGACCATGTTGCCGAGGCGCACGCGGCCGCATTGGGTCAGCAGCATGTAAGCGTCGATCTCGTCGAAGCCGAAATCGGCGGCCATCCAGCGGATCAGCTCGCGGTATGCGCCGCGCGCGGCGTCTTCCATCGGGCGTGCCGAGCCGACGGTCATGTAGAACTCTTCGTTCTCCAGACGCGGCGTGCTGATCGTCCAGTTCTTGATCAGGTCGATGCGCACGGTGGTGACGGTCGGGTGCTCGACCGCGACGCCGCAAAGTTCACCGTCGCCCTGGGCTGCGTGGCAATCCCCGAGGAACAGATACCCGCCCTCGGTCTGCACCGGCAGATAGACGACCGCGCCCGGCGCGACATCGGGAAGGTCCATGTTGCCGCCGTAATAATCCGGCACCAGCGAGGAGATCGCCTCGGCAATCGGTGCCGTGCCGATCGTGCCGATGAAGGGCTCGTAAGGCAGGCTGATCTTGTCGTTCCACTTCGTGCCCTCCTCGACGGTGATGTCGAGCTTGCGCACCACCTCGGGCAGCGGCGCGGTCAGGAGCGCCGTCTCGAAGGTGGGAACCAGACCGCCGAATTCGGGCATGATCACCGTGGTGCCCCGCGGCTGCGGCCCGCGCGGCACGATGCTCTCGATATAGACCGCGATCGTGTCGCCCTTCTCGGCGCCGTTGACGTAGATCGGGCCGTTTTGCGGGTTCAGGAACGGGAAGTTCAGGATCTCGGTCGGCTTGTCGGTCTCCGACTTGATCGCGCCTTCGAACGCGTCATGGGTCTCGGCGCTGACGACGGTGCCCGGATCGACGGTCAGGACCGGCTCGATCCCGGCGGTGTAGATGTAGGGATAGCTTCCCTGCTCTGCCTCGGTGATCGTGCGTTTCTCGAGGGTCTGACCTTTCGCCACGCCCTTGCGCGCCATGATGGATTCTTCAAACCAGCTCATAAGTTGCTCCTTTTACTTGCAAATTCCATGATTGTTCCGGGGAGATCAGACCGACAGGTATCGTCGGATCGTGTCGCGGTCCTGCAGCATCTCGCGGTCGAGCTCGGCCACGATCCGGCCCTTGTCCATGACGTAGCAGCGCTGCGCCATCGCCCGGATCATGTCGACATTCTGCTCCACGAAAACGACGGTCACGCCGGTCTCGCGGTTCAGCTCGACCATGATGCGCGCGATGTCCTGCACGATGTTCGGCTGGATCCCCTCGGACGGCTCGTCGAGCAGGATCATCGACGGATCGCCCATCAGCACGCGCCCGATGGCGAGCTGCTGCTGCTGACCGCCCGACATCGTGCCCGCGCGCTGATCGGCACGCTCCTTGAGGATCGGGAAATAGCGGAAGATCTCTTCGACCTTGCCCGGTGTGGACTTGCCCGCGATGCTTTCACCGACGAGCAGGTTTTCGAGCACGGTCATGCGCGGGAAGACATCGCGGCCCTGCGGCACATAGCCGATGCCCTTGCGCGCCCGTTTATGCGCCGAGAGCAGATCGATCGACGCGCCGTCGAGGTTGATCGACCCCTTGTCGGTCGACAAAAGCCCGATCAGCGTCTTCATCAGGGTCGATTTGCCGACCCCGTTGCGCCCGATCACGGCGACGATCTCGCCCTCGCGGACCTGAAAATCGACGCCCTGCAGCACCGGCTTGCCGCCGTAGCCTGCATTGAGTTCGATCACGTCGAGAAGGACATCCTTACGCATCGACTTCTCCCAGATAAATGGCGGCGACACGTTCATCGGCGGTGATCTCGTCGATGGTGCCTTGCGCGAAAATCTTGCCGAAATGGAGCACCGTGACCTGGTGGGCGATCTGGCGCACGAAGGCCATGTCGTGCTCCACCGCCAGCAGGGTCATTCCCTCGCGGTTCAGCTCCTGAAGCATCTCGCCGGTGGCGAAGGTCTCGTCGGGCGTCATCCCGGCGGTCGGCTCGTCCAGCAGCAGCAGGCGCGGTTTCAGCGCGACAGCCATGCCGATCTCGAGCCACTGTTTCTGACCGTGGCTGAGATTGCCCGCGAGCTGCTTGCGGTCCTGCGAGAGTTTGAGGAACTCCAGCAGCCGGTCGATCTCCTCTTGCAGGATCTCGGGCGCGACATGGTGCTGAAGCGCGATCGTCAGGTTCTGCTGGACGCTCAGTTCCTTGAAGATGCCGGGCACCTGAAACTTAACGCTGATCCCCTTGCGGATGCGCTCGAACGGTTTCGCGCGAGTGATCTCCTCGCCGTCATAGAGGATCGCGCCGCTATCGGGCAGATGCTCGCCCAGGATCAGCTTGAAGAAGGTGCTCTTGCCCGCCCCGTTGGGACCGATCAGGCAGTGCATCTCTCCGGGCTGAAGCGCGAAATCGACATTGCCCGTGACGTGGAGCCCGCCGAAATGCTTGTTGAGCTGGCGTGTTTCGAGAATGGCCATCACCGCTCTCCTTCCAGTTTGGATTTCCGGCGCATGAAGGGCGAGAGCAGCGCGATGACGATGCCACGCGGGGCGATCAGAACGGTGATCACCAAGAGCGTCCCCATCACGATCAGCGCGTATTGGCTGCCGTAGATCGTGAGCGACTGGAACACCATCAGCACCGCGAGCGTGCCGATGATCGTGGTCGTGAGGTCCGTGCGTCCGCCGACCGCGACCCAGACGATGGGCAGCGAGGCCGCCGTCATCCCCATCGAGGCGGGCGTGATGTAATTGCCCCAAGAGGTGTAGAGCACGCCCGACAGCCCGGCGAGCGCGGAGCCGATCACGAAGGTCGCCAGCTGATACTTGCGCACGTCATAGCCCAGCATCTCGGCGCGCATCGGGTTCTCGCGGATCGCTACGATGACATTGCCAAAGCGCGAATTCACGAGGATGCGCAGACCGAGATAGCAGACCAGCAGCAGCGCCAGCGTGACGTAATAGAGGGTCACGTCCGGATAGAGCACGATATTGCCGCCCGGCCACGGGATCGTCAGCGAGGGCATCGCGCCCATGCCGTTGAAGCCGTTCAGACGCGCCTTGCCGATCGCCCATTCGGGCCCCGCCGTCTGCGCCATGAAGCGCTCGAGCACCAGCGTCACCGACAGCGTCACGATGCCGAGGAACACGCCGCTGATACGCCCGAAGAACAGGAAGTAGCCAAGGATCGCCGCGAAAAGTGCGCTCAGGCCAACCGCCAGCACCAGCGAGAGCAGCGTCAGGCCGTAGGCATCGCCGAGGTTGATCGTCAGGACCCCGTAGGCATAGCCCGCGACCCCGAAGAAGGCAGTCTGGCCGAAGCTCAGCGCCCCGCCATAGCCCCAGATCAGGCTCAGCCCCATCGCCATGAAGAGCCAGTTGAAGAAGTAGACGTTATTGCCGACGTCGTAGCTGTCCGCAAAGGCCGGATAGGCGCAGGCGGCGAGCAGGACGACAGTGAAGCCCGACCAGAATTTCGGTCCCTTGCCGAGGGTTTGCGGCCCCTCGATGAGCTTCAGAATGGAGGTGAAACGGGATGCGCTGCTCACGTCAGGCCCTTTCTTTCAGGATCTTGCCGCTGATGCCGCGCGGCAGGATGCGGATCACGATGATGACGGCGATGAGCATGCCGATCTGACCGGCAAGCTGGCCCTGCCAGGAGGTCAGCGACGCTTTGATGAAGCCAAGCACGACCGCGGCAGGCGCCGTCCCGAGGAAGATGTCTGCACCGCCCACGACGACGGTCACAAAAGCCTCGACCATGAAGGCGGCCCCCATCGTCGGCACGAGCGTCATCGTCGGCGCGTAAAGCCCACCGGCAAGCCCCGCGAGCGCCGCGCCCAGACCGAAGGTCAGGCTGTAGATCAGGTTGGTATTGACCCCGAGCGCCTCGGCCACATGCGGCACCTGGATCGTGGCGCGGGCAAGGATACCGAAGCGCGTCTTGGTGAACATCAGCCACAAGGCGGCCAGCGTCGCGAGCGCCATTACCACGAGCACGATGCGGTAGATCGAATAGGAATAGTCGCCGACGGTGAAGCTGCCGAAGGGCGTGCCGCTGCCCGCCATCGTCGTGCCCAGCACGATCAGCGTGCCTTGGGTGACGATCATCGAGATCCCCCAGGTGGCCACGATCGTATCGAGGGGACGTTTGTAGAGCGGGCGGATCACCACGACCTCGACGATCATCCCGGCGATACCGGCGGCCAGAGAGCCCAGCGCGATCGCGATCGGAAGGGGAACGCCCATATGGGTGGCACTCGTCGAGACATAGGCGCCGCAGAGGATGAACTCGCCATGCGCGAGGTTGATCACGCCCATCATGCCGAAGATCACCGCGAGGCCGCAGGCGCTGAGCACGAGGAAGGCGAACGCGTCTCCGAACTGATAGAAGAAGCTGAAAAGAGAGTAGAGGAACTCCATAGACCGTCCCTTTCTTGGTGGCCGTCGTTCAGGGAAATCCGGGCAGGAAAATCCGGGAGGGGACGGATGCGGAGCCACGCGGCCCCGCATCCGCGATGCGTCGGATTACTCCGTCGGCAGGTGCGACGGGGTGTACTGGTCGCTCGGGTCGTTCTGGGTCAGATCGCAGCCGACATCGCCCAGCCAGTAGGGCTTGATGTCATCCCATTTCTTCGGGAATTCGATCGAGTGATCTTCGAGCACATGGGCCAGATAGATCGTGTGCGAGGTGTGCTGGCTCTTCGGATCGATGCACATCTCGCCCTCGGGCGCGTCGTAGCACAGGTTGCCATCGGCGAGCGTAGCGCGCACATCTTCCAGAGCGGTGGAGCCGCCGGCTTTCTCGACCATCTCCTTGTAGAGATAGACCGCCGCGTAGGAGTTCTCGGCTTCCTGGTTGATGTAGGGCTCGTCGGGGAACATCGCGTGGAACTTCTCGACGAAGGCCTTGCTTTCCGGCGTGTCGATTTCCTCGACATAGTTCACCGTCGCATACATGTCCTTCAGGCTCGGGGGCGTGAAGCGCTTATGCTCGTAGCCCTGGCCCACGTTCACGGACGACGCCATCGGCAGGTCGACATTCGCCGAACCGGCCTGCTCGTAATAGGACGACTGCGCCGTGCCCACGAGCAGCGTCACCACGAAGTCGGGCTTGGCGGCCTGGATGTTCTGGATGGTCTGCGAGAACTGCGACACGCCGAGCGGGATGAACTCCTCGCCCACCATCTCGCCGCCATTGTCCTTGACGATGTTGCGCACCCATTCGGCCGAGATCTGACCGAAGTTGTAGTCGGCGGCGATGGTGTAGACGTTCTTGCCGTACTTCTCCATCATGTAGGGGATCAGCGTCGAGAACTGCTGCTCCGGCACCGCGCCGGTGACGATCATGTTCGCGTCGCAGACGCCGCCTTCATACTGGTTGTTGTAGAAGGCCAGCCCGTCGAACTGGTTGACGATCGGGCGGTAGGCTTCACGCGAGGCCGAGGAGAAACCCGCGAAGACCACGTCCACCTTGTCGCGCTGCAGCACGCGGCGCATGAATTCCTGATAGCGCGTGTTGTCCGACTGGGTGTCGTAGGTCACCAGCTCGATCGGACGACCGGCGATACCTCCCGCGTCGTTGATTTCCTTGGTGGCCAGCTGGATGCCATGCACCTTGCCGATGGTCGCGAGGGCGAAATCCCCCGACTGGTCTTCGAGCACACCGATCTTGATCGGCTCGGCGTCCTGAGCCATCACGGGCCCTGCAAAAGACAATAGGGTAGCGAGCACCGAAGCGGTGCTGATCAGTTTCCTGGTCATTTTCAACTCCTTGTTGAGGTTTTCCTGGGTGCCTTGCTGGGCTAGCGCGCCTGACACCTCTTTTTCGTTTCAGCGCGATCGAGATCGCTGTCCGGGTTTGCCAGCATCAGGGACTCGCAGTGGTCCTCGACGCTGACGCGCGCGCGCATGCTGTCCTTTCGCAGAAGGTCATATGCGGCATCTTCGTTAAGCCCGCGCTGGCGCATGAGCGCCGCGACAGCCTTGATGACGTAAATCCGTTTGCGGCGGCGTTCGCCCATATCGTCGAGGCTCGCCTTGAGGCCGTCGATTTGCTCGAACGCGTTCACGCCCAGATAGAGAGCGGAATAGACGGCCCCGCTATGGATCGGTTTTTGCAGGAAGGACGCGGCCCCGAGCTGGAGCATCGCCTTGAGACGGCTCGGCGCTTCTGTGCCGACCAGCCCGACCGTCGGACACGGCGCATGCTGGGGCGACAGGTTGAAACTCTCGGGCCAAGCCTGCGGCAGGTTCAGGTCGCCGTCGATGATGACGAGGTCGGACTCCGGGCTCAGGTCTTCGGGCAGTTCGAAAACCTGGCGCGGCGAGACGGGACGGGTATCCGGCTCCAGCCCCAGCCGACGCAATGTCGTTTCGAGAATACCCAGCGAGCGGCCCTCGGTGGTGAAGATGACGGCCCTGCGGCCGCGGAAGTTTTGCGCGATCCGGGGTGTCTTCATTGTACGACCCTCACGTTCCTGCGCCGCTCCGCCGGCTCGAAGGTCGTCGTCGAGGAGACGAGGTAAGGGTCGGCCGCGATGGGTTCGGGCGCTTCGAGCAGGATGTCGAACTCGAAATCGGCGCGCGACAGCCCGATGCGGGGCGTGAGCGAGGCGTGGTAGGTTTCGGGGTCGATCGTGACCCGGCCCTGCGGCGCGTCGAATACCTGACCTGCAGCCGCTTCGAGAACCGCCCCCACCGACGCGGTGCCCGCATCGGCGATGGATTTCGCGAGCATATGAATGGCGACATAAGCCGCTTCGGCTTCGGCGGAAACGACAGGTCCCTCGGGGAAGGCTTTGCCATAGGCCTCGACGAAGCGCGTGTTGCGCTCGCCTGCGAGGGAAGAGAAATAGACGCTGGAACTGATCTGCCCATCCGCCCCTACCGGGCCGATCGCGCGAAGCTCGGGCTCCGACAGGTTACAGCTCGCGATGGGGAAGCGCGTGGTCTGCTCGATCCCGCGCGCCTCGCAGGTCTCCCGGAAGGCGCGGAAGAACGCGTAAGAGGACTCGCCGATCAGCGCGTTGAACACGAAATCGGGCTTGGTCTCGAGGATCTCCTCGATGATGGCGGCCATATCGGTCTCGCCGACCGGCAGATACCGCTCCGCCACCACTTCGCCGCGGCGCCGCTGCAGCTCTTCGCGCATCACCCGGTTGCTTTCCCAGCCCCAGATATAGTTCGAGCCGATGCAATAGGCGCGGCGACCGAAGCGGGCGCAGAGGAAATCGATGAGCGGTGACATGTGATGGTTCGGGGCCGCACCGGTGTAGATGACGTTGGTCGAGCTCTCGAAGCCTTCGTAATGGGTCGGATACCACAGCAGCGCGTCATGCTTCTCGAAGAGCGGGATCACTTCCTTGCGGCTCGACGAGGTGTAGCACCCGCAGATATGGCGGATGCCTTGGTCGAACATGCTCTGCACCGCCGGCGCGTATTTGTGCAGATCACTCTCGGGGTCGATATGGATGGGATGGAACGTGACCGCCGCGCTCGGATCCGCATTGATCTCGTCGCAGGCAAGCTGCGCGCCGTTGAGCTGCGTATGCGCGACTCTACCGTATGCGCCGGTGGTCGAGAAAAGCAGGCCGATCTGTAGGTCGAGACGTGTCATTTTCGATCTTCCAACGACAAAAACCCCCAGAAGCAGAAACTGCTTTGGAGGCGGAATTGCCGACATATCTGAGGGTTCAACGCGCCATGACGAGCACATTTGCTCGGCGCTTACCTCACGCTAGGGAATCGTTCACGAACCTGTCAATAGACATGTTACTTCGCCATGACCGCCCCCGTCTCAAGCCCACACATGCACGTTATTGAAGCTGTTCCCAAAGCAGACTGCCCGCAAATTGAGCGCAACCCGGATGCTCAGGCAGGTCTCGCCTTCCCTGAAGCTGCGATGTCCTGAGAAGGAGCGGTCATCCCCTGCGGGTGGAGGCTTTGCCGGCATGCGACGGGATCGTTCTTGGGCATGGAAGCGACGCGCTGGCGGAGGAGGTGGGATTCGAACCCACGGTAGGCTTTCACCTACGTCGGTTTTCAAGACCGGTGCATTAAACCACTCTGCCACTCCTCCGACGGGTTTCGCTTAGACCGCTTCACGCGATTCTGAAAGTCTTGCGCGCCGTTTTCCGCGCGTGGGCGTTGGGGCAGCTTTTCACGGGCTCTGCAAATCGCTAGGATCGCGCGTAACGCATGGCGCAAGCGGTGCAGACGCGCAGGCAAGAGGCGGGCAAACCGCGCGAAAAGGGGCACAGGATGACTGAGCAGAAGAAGATGACGCGCAAGCGGGTGACAGGCTTTGCCCTGATGCTGGGCGCGGGGATCGCGCTGGCAGGCTGTCAGGAAAGCGGTGGCTCCCCGTTCGGGATGTTCAAGAAAAAGCCTGCGGACGAGACCGCAAGCCCCGGCGACGCCGAGACCGTCACCGAAAACGGCCAGAAGATGATCGAGCGCGACGTCGAAGCGCCGCAGGTCTTCTCTGTAGATGAAAAGGGCCTGTGGGACGGGCGCCCCTCGCTGGGCGGCGTTTGGGTCGCGCATCCGAACGTGAAAGACCCCGAGCGGGTGATCATCCGCAACCCGTCGAACGGCAAATTCGTGATCGGGGCGCTTTTCAAGCGCGAGACCGACAATCCCGGCCCGAAGCTGCAGGTCAGCTCTGACGCGGCCGATGCGCTGGGGCTTCTGGCAGGCGCGCCGACCGAGCTCTCCGTCGTGGCGCTGCGCCGCGAGACGGTGCCGGTCAAGGAAGACAAGCCCGCGCCACTCGTCGACAAGCCGGTGATCGCGGCACCTGAAGAAGTGGAGCAGAAATCGCTCGACGAGGTAACCTCGACCGCGGCGGCCGGAATCGCGAAGGCCCAAGGCACGCCGAAGCCCGCAGCGAAACCAGTCAAGCCCGCAATCGGTGCGGCCCCTGCCCCGGCGCCCGCCCCCGCAGCCCCGGTGGCTTCGGCAGCTCCGCAGCCGAGCACGCCGAAAATGAGCACCGGCGCAGGCTATATCCAGATCGGCATCTTCTCTGTCGAGGCGAATGCGAAACGCGCCCAGAGCCAGATGGCCAAGGCGGGCGTCATCGCCGAGATCAAGAAGGAACAGAGCCACTCCAAGACCTTCTGGCGCGTGATCGCGGGCCCTGCGCCCACGAAATCCGACCTCGACGCGCTCAAGACCAAAATTCACGGGCTGGGCTATCCCGATGCCTACCCCGTCTCGAAATAGGACTACGCAGAAGATATGACCTTCATTCGCCTGATCGCCGCCACGCTTGCAGCCTGCCTGTTCGCCCTGCCCGCCGCCGCCTTCGACACCAAGGCCCATGCCGCCTGGGTCTATGACCTGTCGACCAAGACCGTCCTGATGGCGAAGAACGCGGATATCCCGCTGCCTCCGGCGTCCATGTCGAAGCTGATGACGCTCGATCTGCTATTCGAGGCGCTGGAAGACGGCCGGGTCACGATGGACACGACTTTCCCGGTCTCGGAGCACGCGCAGTCGATGGGCGGCTCGACGATGTTCCTCAATACGACCGACCGCCCCACCGTGCGCGATCTGATCCAGGGCATCATCATCAACTCGGGCAACGACGCCTGCGTCGTGGTGGCCGAGGGGCTGGCGGGCTCGGAGTCCTCCTTCGCCGACCTGATGACCGAGCGCGCGCATGAGCTGGGCATGAAGAACTCGATGTTCGCCAACTCGAACGGCTGGCCCGACCCCGGCCAGCGCATGTCGGTCCATGATCTCGGCATCGTCGCGAGCCGGATCATCACCCATTTCCCGCAATATTATCACTTCTTCAGCGAGACCCATTTCAACTATAAGGATCGCGCCCCGGCCAATGCCGAGAACCGCAATCCTCTGCTGGACATCCGCGCCGCCGACTGGAAGGCCGATGGCATGAAGACCGGCCACACGCAGGAAGCGGGCTACGGTCTCGTAGGCTCCGCCGTGATGGGCGAACGCCGCATCGTCTTCGTGCTGGCAGGCATGCCCTCCGAGCAGTCGCGCCGGTCGGAAGGCGAAGCGGTCGCGAACTGGGCCTTCCGTCAGTTCGTGATGAAGGACGTGGCGAAGGCGGGCACCCAGCTCGCCGAAGCGCCGGTCTGGCTGGGCGGCAAATCCACGGTCGGCCTCGCGCCGAAAACCGATCTGTCGCTGCTGGTTCCCGCGGGTTCGAAGGACAAAGTAACCGCCGAGGCCGTGTTCAAAGGCCCGCTGCAGGCACCGATCAAGCAGGGCCAGGAAGTCGGCAAGCTGGTGATCACCGTGCCGGGTCTCGACAATGCCAACGAAGTGCCGCTCGTCGCCACCGAGGACGTCAAGAAAGGCGGCTTTGTCGTGCGCGTGAAAGCGGCGCTGGCGCGGCTGTCGGGCAAGGCGTTCGAGGCGGCGATGGAACGGGTGAACAGCTAAGCGCGCATGTTCATCAGCTTCGAGGGGATCGACGGATCGGGTAAATCCACACAGGCGCGGATGCTGGCCGAAACCCTGCGGGACGCGGGGCGCGAGGTCGTTTTGACGCGCGAACCCGGCGGCTCTCCGGGGGCCGAGGAAATCCGCCGTCTGGTGCTTGAGGGCGATCCGGACCGCTGGTCGGCAGAGACAGAGATCCTTCTGTTCACCGCCGCGCGCCGCGACCATCTGGAGCGCGTGATCGAACCGGCGCTCGCCGCAGGCAAGGTCGTGATCTGCGACCGTTTTGCGGATTCGACCCGGATGTATCAGGGCCTCTCGCGCGGCGATCTGCGCGCAGTGGTCGATCAGCTCCACACCCTGATGATCGGGCGCGAGCCGGACCTGACCGTCCTGATCGACATCGATCCCGCGACCGGCCTCGCCCGCGCCAAGGGGCGTCAGGGCACCGAGGAGCGTTTTGAGGATTTCGGCGTCGGGCTGCAGGAAAAGATGCGCGCGGGGTTCCTGTCGCTGGCGAAGGAATTCGCGCCCCGCTTCCGGGTAATCGACGGCGCGCGCGAGGCCGACGCGATTGCCGCCGATGTGCTGAGTGCCGTGCAGGCTGAACTGCAGAGCTAAGCGCCGGTCGGACGCGGCCCGGGGCCGGTCGCCCCGCGCCAACAGCCTTCCGCAAAAACCCCGCTGGAAACCGCCCGCGCGCGCAACTAGAGTGCCGCCATGAGCCTCGCCGACCTTCCCGATCCAACCCTTGCGCCCGGTGCGCGACACCCGCGCGACACGCTGCGTCTGGTCGGTCAGACGCGGGCCGAAGAGGACTTCCTCGACGCGTTCAACATGGGGCGGCTGCATCACGGCTGGCTGCTGACCGGGCCGCGCGGCGTGGGCAAGGCGACGCTCGCGTGGCGGATCACGCGCTTCCTGATGACCCGGCCCGAGGACGACGGCCCCGGTCTCTTCGGCGAGCCGGAACAGCCCACCAGCCTCGATCCCGATCCGAACCACCCGGCGCTCAGCCGCATCCACGCCGGATCGGAGCCCGGCATCTTCGTGCTCAAGCGCGGCGCGAACGCCACCGAATCCGCGCTGTCGCAGGACATTCGCGTCGATGAGGTGCGCAAGCTGCGCTCGTTCCTGCATCTGTCTGCTGCCGAGGGCGGACGGCGGGTGGTGATTATCGACGCCGCCGACGAGATGAACACCCAGGCCGCCAACGCGGTGCTGAAACTGCTCGAAGAACCGCCGCCGCGCGTGACCTTCCTGCTGATCGCGCATCAGCCAGCGCGGCTCCTGCCGACGATCCGATCGCGCTGTCGCGAATTGCGGCTGGGCACGCTCACACCCGATCAAATGGAAGCCGCCATTGCCGCCGCCGAAGAGGAGGGCGAGCCGCCGGATCTCGACCACCACGCGCTGGCCGCGCTGTCGGGCGGCTCCGTCGGCGCCGCGATCCGCCTGATCAATCAGGACGGCATGACGACCTATGCCAAGCTCGTCGACCTGATGGGTACCCTGCCCCGGCTCGACCGTCTGGGCGCGCTGGCGCTGGCCGAAAGCTGTGTCGGCAAGGCGAACGAAAACCGCTTCATCCTCGTCCTCAACCTGATCGACCTCTTCCTTTCGCGTGCCGCGCGCGCGGGCGTGATGGGTCCGGCCCATCCCGAAGCTGCGCCCGGCGAGGCGCAGCTTCTCGCACGATTGTCGCCTGACGATCAGGCAGCGATGAAATGGGCTGCCCTCCATCAGAGCATGGGCGCGCGCGCCGCCCACGGTCGGGCGGTCAACCTTGACCCTGCCGCGCTCGTGATGGATATCGTCTTGGAGATCACAGCCGCCGCCTCCTGATGCGGCGCGAAAGGAGCCGATTTTGACCCTCCCGCCCGAGATCACAGACAGCCATTGCCATCTCGATTTCCCCGATTTCGACGGTGAGCGCGACGACATCATCGCCCGCGCCAATGCCGCCGGGGTGACGCGGATGGTGACGATCTGCACCAAGCTGAAGAACGAGCCCTCCGTGCGGGCCATCGCCGAGGCGCATCGCGGCGTCTTCTACGCCGCAGGCACCCACCCGATGAGCGTCGCCGAAGAACCGATGGCCACTGTCGACGAGCTGGTGGCACTGGCCAAACACCCGAAATTCGTCGGCATCGGAGAGACCGGGCTCGACTATCACTACACCGCCGAGAGTGCCGAGGTGCAGAAAACCTCTCTGCGCCTGCATATCGAAGCCGCGCAGGAAACCGGCCTGCCGCTGATCATCCATTCGCGCGATGCCGACGAGGACATGGAAGCGATCCTGACCGAGGGGATGAAGGCCAAGCCCTATACTTGCGTCATGCATTGCTATTCGTCGGGGCCGCGCCTCGCGCAGGTCTCTGTCGATCTGGGCTTTTACCTGTCGATGTCCGGCATCGCGACCTTCCCGAAAAGCCAGGAGGTGCGCGACATCTTCGCCGCCGCGCCGCTCGACCGGATCCTCGTCGAAACCGACAGCCCCTATCTCGCGCCGCCGCCCTATCGCGGCAAGCGCAACGAGCCCGCCTACACGGCGCACACCGCCAAGGTCGGCGCCGATGTCTTCGGCCTGCCGCTGGAGGAATTCGCCGCAGCGACGCAGGCCAATTTCGACCGCCTGTTCTGGAAAGCCGCCGAGCATGGCGAGCGGGGGAGCATCGCTGCATGAGTCGGATGCGCTTCACGATCCTCGGCTGCGGCTCCTCGGGGGGCGTGCCGCGCATCGGCAACAATTGGGGCGACTGCGACCCGGCGAATCCGAAGAACCACCGGCTGCGCTGTTCGATGCTGGTCGAACGGGTCGCCCAGTCGGGCACCACGCGGGTGCTGATCGACACCACGCCCGACATGCGCCAGCAGCTGCTGACCGCGGGCGTGGGCGAGCTGGATGCGGTGGTCTACACCCATAGCCATGCCGATCACGTCCACGGGCTCGACGATCTGCGCCAGATCGTCTTCAACATGCGCACCCGCCTGCCCGTCTGGGCCGATGCCGATACCGAGGCCGCGCTGCTCGACCGTTTCGCCTATGCCTTCGTCCAGCCCTCGGACAGCAATTACAAACCGATCTGCGAGCTGAAATCGATCCATCGCGAGCGGCCCTTCCAGATCACCGGCGCGGGCGGCTCGATCGAGTTTCAGCCCTTCCGCGTCGAGCACGGCAATATCGACGCGCTCGGCTTCCGGATCGGCGGGCTGGCCTATCTGCCGGACGTCTCGGACATTCCCGAAGAGGCGTGGGCCTATCTCGAAGGCCTCGATTGCTGGGTGCTCGACGCGCTGCGCCGCACGCCGCACCCCACCCACGCGCATCTGGCCCGCGCGCTGGAATGGATCGAGCGTGCGCAGCCCGCGAGCGCGGTGCTGACCAACATGCATATCGACCTCGACCACGACGCCGTTGCCGAGGAAACGCCGGATCACATTCGCCCTGCCCATGACGGGATGGTTCTGGATTTCGGCCTCTGATGAGCGTTCTGATCGACGTCATCCTGCCGGTCTTTCTGGTGATCGGCTTCGGCTATGTCGTAGCCTGGCGCGGGCTGTTCTCCGAAGGCGCGGTCGACGGGTTGATGCGCTTTGCGCAGAACTTCGCGGTGCCGGTCCTTCTGGCGCGCTCGATTGCCAATCTCGACCTGACGCAGAGCTATAACTGGGCGATGATGGCGGCTTTCTACGCAGGCGCGCTGATCTCTTTCGCGATCGGCATCACCGGTGCGCGCATGATAGGCCGCAACGGCCCTGAGAGCGTCGCCATCGGCTTCGCCTGCCTGTTCTCGAATTCGCTTCTGCTGGGCGTGCCGATCACCGAGCGCGCCTATGGCACCGATGCGCTGTCGGGCAATTTCGCGATCATCTCGGTCCATTCGCCCTTCCTTTATACGATCGGCATCCTCGCGATGGAGATGGTGCGCTCGTCGGGCACCGGCACGTCGCTCGGGCGCGTCGGGCTCAACGCGCTGATCGGCGTGCTGCGGACCCCGCTGGTGATCGGCATCCTGACGGGCTTCGCGATCAAGATTCTCACCACGCTGACCGGCCAGCCCCTGCCCCATCCGATCCGCGAGGGGATGGATATGATGGCGCGCGCGGCGCTGCCTGCGGCCCTGTTCGGGCTGGGTGGCGTGCTCTATCGCTATCGTCCCGAGGGCGACGCGAAGGCGATCGCGATGGTCACCGGCCTGTCGTTGCTGCTTCATCCGGCGATCACCTATGGCCTCGCGCATTTCGCCTTCAAGGTGGACACGACCGCGCTGCGGTCGGCCACGCTGACGGCGGCGATGGCACCGGGGGTCAACGCCTATCTCTTTGCGAATATCTACGGGGTGGCGCGCAGAGTTGCGGCCTCGGCCGTGCTGATCGCGACGGCGCTGTCGATTCTGACGATCTGGGGCTGGCTTGCGATCCTGCCATGAGGTTTGGGGGCTCTGCCCCTCCGTCGCCGGAGGGCGACAAGACTGACGTGTCGAGGGGCTCTGCCCCTCTGGCCTACGGCCATTCACCCCGGGATATTTTCACCAAGAGGAAGCGGCAATCAGGCCTTGCGGACGCGGATCACAACGTCGACGCGGGTGATCTCGGCACCTTCGGGGGCCTGCGGGATCGAGGCGAGTTTCAACTCCTCGGCCGGGGCATCCGACAGGCGGTTGTCGTCTTCCCAGAAGAAATGCGGGTGGTCGTCCATGCGCGTGTCGAAATAGCTGCGCGCGCCGTCGACCGTTATCTCATGCATCAGCCCCGCGTCGCAGAACGCCTTGAGCGTGTTGTAGACGGTGGCGAGCGAGACCTTCTCGCCCGCATCGCAGGCGGCCGCATAGAGGCTTTCGGCCGTGACATGACGATTTTCCCCATCGCCCACGAGCAATGTGGCCAGCGCCAGTCGCTGACGGGTGGGGCGCAGCCCGCCACGGCTCAGCCAGTCCTGCCCGCGGCGCTGTTCGGTCGAATTCGTCACAGCCATGTCATGTCTCCTCGGTACCTATATGAGACTTTTCCACTCAGGTTTCAATGCGACCGCGCAGGGGCGCGGCCTGTCACCGTCGCCCTTGCGCCACGCGGCCACGCGGTGATAGAGGGATGCAAAAGCACGCCAAAACCGGGAAGGAGCGCCGATGGCTGGGTTTCCGACGAGCTTCGGGAAAGAAGATCTTCTGAAATGTGCACGCGGGGAGCTTTTTGGCCCCGGCAATGCACAGCTTCCGGCGCCGCCGATGCTGATGATGGATCGCATCACCGACATCTCGGGCGATGGCGGCAAGCACGGCAAGGGCCATGTGGTCGCCGAGTTCGACATCACCCCCGACCTGTGGTTCTTCGAATGCCATTTCCCCGGCAATCCGATCATGCCGGGCTGCCTCGGCCTCGACGGGTTGTGGCAGCTGACCGGCTTCAACCTGGGCTGGCGTGGCTGGCAGGGTCGCGGCTATGCGCTTGGCGTGGGCGAGGTTAAGCTCACCGGCATGGTCCGCCCCGATCGTAAAATGCTGACCTACAAGGTCGATTTCACCAAGGCCATTCAGACCCGTCGCCTGACCATGGGTGTCGCCGACGGGATCGTCGAGGCCGACGGTGACGTGATCTACGAGGTCAAGGACATGAAGGTCGCGCTCTCCGAGAGCTGACCCCCAAAGACAGACAAGACAGGAGGCCCGCATGCGCCGCGTCGTCATCACCGGTTTGGGCATCGTCTCGCCCATCGGCAACAATGCCGAAGAAGTCACCGCCAGCCTCAAAGCTGGTAAATCCGGCATCGTATTCGCCGAGGATTACGCCGAGCGCGGCTTCCGCAGCCAAGTCAAAGGCCAGCCGAAGATCACGCTCGAGGACCATATCGACAAGCGCAACCTGCGCTTCATGGGTCCGGGTGCCGCCTATAACTTCATCGCGATGGAGCAGGCTCTGGCCGATAGCGGTCTGGAAGAGAGCGACATCTCGAACCCGCGCAGCGGCCTGATCATGGGCTCGGGCGGTCCGTCCACCTCGAACTTCTTCGAGGCGCATCGCATCGTCATGGAGAAGGGCTCGCCCAAGCGGATGGGGCCGTTTATGGTCACCCGCTGCATGAGCTCGACGAACTCGGCCTGTCTGGCGACGCCGTTCAAGATCAAGGGCGTGAACTACTCGATCACCTCGGCCTGCTCGACCTCGGCGCATTGCATCGGCAACGGCACCGAGCTGATCCAGATGGGCAAGCAGGACATCGTCTTCGCCGGTGGCGGCGAGGAACTGGACTGGACGCTGAGCTGTCTGTTCGACGCGATGGGCGCGATGTCGTCGAAATATAACGACACGCCCGAGCTGGCCTCGCGCGCCTTCGACGCGACCCGCGACGGGTTCGTCATCGCAGGCGGCGGCGGTGTCGTCGTGCTGGAGGAACTCGAGCACGCCAAGGCGCGCGGCGCGAAGATCTACGCGGAAGTCACCGGCTACGGCGCGACCTCGGACGGCCACGACATGGTGGCCCCCTCGGGCGAAGGCGGCGAGCGGTCGATGAAGCTCGCGGTCGGCACCCTTCCGGAAGGCCGCAAGATTTCCTACATCAACGCGCATGGCACCTCGACGCCCGCAGGCGACGTGACCGAAGTGCAGGCCGTGCGCCGCGTCTTCGGCGAGGAAAACGTGCCGAAGATCTCCTCGACCAAATCGCTCACCGGGCACTCGCTCGGCGCGACCGGCGTGCATGAGGCGATCTATTCGCTGCTGATGATGGAAAACAACTTCATCACGGCCTCGGCCAACATCACCGAGCTCGACCCGGAGATCAAACCCGAAGAGATCGCGATGGAGCGGATCGACAATGTCGAGTTCGACTCGGTCCTTTCGAACAGCTTCGGCTTCGGCGGCACCAACGCGTCGCTCGTGATGAGCAAGTATCGAGACTAACGGCAAGAACAAACGGCGACAGAAACGGCGGCAGGGACGGGAATGGCGGAACTGATGAAGGGTAAGCGCGGCCTCGTGATGGGGGTCGCCAACGAGCGCTCAATCGCTTGGGGGATCGCGAAGGCACTGGCCGAGCAAGGCGCGGAACTGGCGTTCTCCTATCAGGGCGAAGCCTTCGGCAAGCGAGTCGAACCGCTGGCCGAAAGCGTGGGCTCGAAATTCCTGCTGGATGTGGACGTGAATGACGACGCCTCGATGGACGCCGCCTTCGCCAAGCTGAAAGAGGAATGGGGCTCGATCGACTTCGTCGTGCACGCCATCGCCTATTCCGACAAGAGCGAGCTTGCGGGCCGGTTCATCAACACCACCCGCGAGAACTTCAAGAACTCGCTGACGATCTCCTGCTACAGCTTCATCGACGTGGCCAAGCGCGCCTCGGAACTGATGAACGAAGGCGGCTCGATGATCACGCTGACCTATATGGGCTCGCAGCGCGTGACGCCCTATTACAACGTGATGGGCGTGGCGAAAGCGGCGCTGGAATCGGCGGTGCGCTATCTGGCAGCCGATCTGGGCCCCGACGGCATCCGCGTGAACGCGATCTCGCCCGGCCCGATGAAGACGCTGGCCGGTGCCGCGATCGGCGGCGCGCGCAAGACCTTCCGCCACACCGAGCACAATTCGCCCCTGCGCCATAACGCGACGCTGGAAGCGATCGGCGGCACGGCTGTCTATCTGCTCTCGGAGTACGGCGCTTGCACCTCCGGCGAGATCATCTCGGTCGATAGCGGCTATCACGTCATGGGCATGCCCGCTGCGGAGAACCTGTAAGCTCAGCCAATCGCAAGCAGGGCGCGCGCCGGCCCGTGGGGTGGCGCGGCTCACGCTCTGTGCGGCAGCGCTTTACCCAAGCCACATACCTTGAACATGGCTGCGTTTCGCGCGGTTGGCCAAGGCGCCAGCCCGCGGGGACGGGCCGCCGCGCGCCCTGCGGCTTCGCCGCGTTCCGGGCGCAGTCTCTTGTTTGAAGCGGGCGGCCATCCCTTCCCCCATCCCCTGCCCCGCGTTAGTCTTTCGCGAACACGCAGGGAGGCGCGCATGGCACTCGATTTCTCTATCGGCATCATCGGCTCAGGGATGCTCGGCGCAGCGATTGCCGAGGCGCTCTGGCGCGCGGAGCCCAAGTCGCTTCTGATGGCCAACCGCTCCGGCGCGCGGCCTGACATTGACGGCTTCCCGCCGGAGAACGTCCTGACCGATCCGCAGGCGCTGGCGGACGCATGCGACGTGGTGATCCTCTGCGTGCCGCCCGCCGCTGCCCGAGACCTCAGGATCGACGCGAAGGACAAGCTGGTGATCTCCGTCATGGCGGGCGTGCCACTGGCCGAGCTCACCCGCATCAGCGCCAGCCCGCGTGTAATCCGCGCCATGTCGAGCCCGGCTGCCGCGATGGGCCTCGCCTATAGCCCATGGATCGCGAGCGATGCCGTGACCGAGGACGACCGCGCCCGCACTCGCGCCATTTTTGAGGCCTGCGGGCAGACGGACGAGCTGCACGACGAGCCTCAGATCGACCTCTTCACCGCGATGACCGGCCCAGTGCCGGGCTTCATCGCGGCCTGCGCCGCCGCGATGGCGCGTCATGCCGAAGATCAGGGCGTTCCGTCCGAGATCGCCGATCGCGCCGTGCGCCAGCTATTCCTCTCCGCCGGGCAGATGATGGCCGAGGGCCCGACCCCTCAGGCCCATGTGCAGGAGATGATCGACTACGCGGGCACGACAGCGAAGGGCCTGACCACTCTGCGCGACAACGGCTTTGCCGAGCGTCTGGCCGAAGGACTGCGCGCCGCGACGCAAGCCTCGCGCGACATCTACTGACCCTTGCACCTGGCCCCGCCGACGCTAGGGTGAGGCTCGGGAGGAAATATCATGTCCATTCAGCTTTGCGTCTTCGACGCCTACGGCACGCTCTTCGACGTCGACGCCGCCGCGCGCAATCTGGCCGCCGAGGAGCCGCGCCTGACCGAGATCTGGCCGCGCCTTGCCGCCGATTGGCGCCGCAAGCAGCTCGAATATAGCTGGCTGCGCGAAGTGATGGGCGATTACGTCGATTTCTGGCAACTGACCCGCGACGGGCTCGATTGGGCGATGGCGGCGCAGGACCTCGACGATCCCGATCTGGCCGAGCGGCTGATGGCGCTTTACCGCGAATTGCCCGCCTTCCCCGAAGTGCCCGAGATGCTCGACGCGCTGCACCACCGCGGTGTGGGGCGTGCGATCTTGTCGAACGGCGCGCCGGACATGCTGGGGGCTGCGGTCCATGCGGCGGGCGTGGGCCATCTACTCGACGAGGTGCTCTCGATCCATGAGATCGGCCACTACAAACCCCGCGCCGCCGTCTACGAGATGATCGCGCAGAAGATGGGCGTCGAACCGGAGAAGACCTGCTTCGTCTCGTCGAATGGCTGGGATGCGGCGGGCGCGGCCAAGGCGGGCTTCCACGTGCTGTGGGTCAACCGCGCGGGCGCCCCGGTCGAGCGGCTGCCCTATAAACCCGCGGCGATCCTGACGGACCTGCGCGCGGTGCCGGACCACCTCTGAGCCGCGCTCACTCGTCCATCTCGCGCAGCGCGCGCCGCAGCCGCATCGTCTGCGCCTGAAACCCTTCCGCATCCGTGTATTCCACGAAATCGCGGTAGCGCAGATGCGGCCCCTTCACCCGATGCGCGTGCTTGATCGGGCACCAATATTGCTCGGTCCGCGCGGCGATCTCGTAGGCATAGCTCAGAAGTCCGTTGCAATAACCGCAATAGACGCAGTTCAGCTTCTGCAGCGCGTTGAGATAGGCCAGATGCTGACGGTCGACCACGATATGATCGGCGCGCTTCACCTTGGCGATGCGGTAGATCGGAAAACAGATCGCCTGATAGAGGCTCACGAAGAGGTCGAGAAGCACGAAGGGCACGATCAGCGAATAGATCACCGGGGCGGTCAGAATGACCATCGGGCGCGCATAGGACAGGAAGCGAAACAGCCCCACCCGCGCGCGCCGATGCGCATCGCGCACGCCTGCCTCGAAGACCACCCGGTTATGGTCGAGCCGGAACGCCATCTTGTCCCGTCTGCGCTCCCATTCCGCTTCGATCTCGTCTTCGAGCGCGCTCAGTTTTTCGTGTAATCTATCCAGCGTGTCAGCCATGGCGATCTCCCTCTAAGGCACTATGATCGCTGACAGACAAGCAATCCAGAGAGGAGTGGCGTGATGGAGTTCTTTACCGCGGATGATGGCGCGAAGATTGCGTATAGCGACAGTGGCAGCGGCATTCCGATCCTGGCTTTGTCCGGGCTGACGCGGAACACCCACGACTACGACTATGTCGCGCCGCATCTCAAGGGCGTGCGGTTCATCTGCATGGATTACCGCGGGCGCGGCGAGAGCGACTGGTCCGGCGGGGACACCTATACCGTGCCGCGCGAAGCGGCGGATGCGCTGCAACTGCTCGATCATCTGGGTCTCGAGAAGGCCGCGATCCTCGGCACCTCGCGCGGCGGCCTCGTCGGGATGTTCATTGCACTGACCGCGAAAGACCGGCTGACCGGGCTCGCGCTGAATGATATCGGCCCCGTCCTCGAAGAAGAGGGGCTGAACAAGATCTTCGACTATATCGGGCGCAACCCGGCGGCGAAGAGCTATGCGGAAATGGCCGAGAAGCTGCCCGAGGCGATGATCGGCTTCGACAAGGTGCCGCCGAACCGCTGGGCGATGGAGGTGCGCCACCATTACGTCGAGACCGAGGACGGCCTGAAGATCAATTACGACCCGGCCCTGCGCGAGGCGTTTATCGGCGCCTTCAAGGGCCTCGAGCCAGCCTGGCCGCTCTTCGAAGCCACCGAGGGGCTGCCGCTGGCGCTGATCCACGGCGTGAATTCCGATCTGCTGAGCGACGCCACCGCAGAAGAGATGCAGCGCCGACGCCCGGACATGATCTATGCCCGCGTCGCCGACCGCGCCCACATCCCCTTCCTCGACGAACCCGAGGCGCTGGCCGCCCTCGAAGCGTGGATCGAGCGGATCAAAGGGTGAGCGAGGCCCGTGTCACCCTCATCGCCAGCGCGATCACGCTGATCACCGGCGCGCTCTGGGGGCTATACTGGCTCCCGGTGCGCGCGCTGGACGGGCACGGTCTGGCGGGAGCCTGGGGCACCGTCGCGATCACCCTGGTCGCCTGCGTGGCCCTTGCGCCCGTCGCTTGGACCAAGCGCTGCGAACTCGCCGCCGCCACACCCGCGGCGCTGATCTCGGTCGCGCTTGGCGGGGCGGCCTTTGCGCTCTATTCGATCGGCTTTCTCTACGGCCGCGTCGCGCTGGTGATCCTGCTGTGGTTCCTCACCCCGGTCTGGTCGGTGCTGATCGGGCGGTTCGTGCTCGGCTGGCCGGTCTCGCGCCTGCGACTGGCCGCGATCTTCATCGGCCTCGCGGGGCTCGGCCTGATGCTGGGCGCGAGCGGCGGCCTGCCCCTACCGAGCAGCTTGGGCGAATGGATGACGCTTGTAGGCGGCGTGATCTGGTCGGTCGCGACAACGGGGATGCGCACCAGATCGACGCTCTCGCCCGGCCCCGCCACCTTCGTCTTCGCGGCCGGCGCGGCACTCACCGCGCTTTGCCTCGCGCCGTTCCTTGCGCCGCTGCCCGCAAGCGGCGTCGATTGGGCGGAGTCGGTTGGGCTGATCGGTGCCGCCGGGGTGTTCTGGTGGGGCGCAGCGACGGCCGGGCTCATGTGGGCGACCGTACGGCTCGAACCGGCGCGGATCGGGATATTGCTGATGAGCGAGGTGCTGGTGGGCGCCGTCTCCGCCGCACTGATCGCGGGCGAGCGGCTCGCCGCGCTGGAGATTGCAGGCGGCGCGCTCGTGCTGGGCGCAGGGCTGCTGGAGGTCTGGCCCGCGCGCCCTACGCAGCGCCCCGCCTGACCCACCCAATCCGCAAACAAAAAAGGCGCCCCGCAGGGCGCCTTTTGCAAAAGATCGCGGCGCGGATCAGTCCTTCGCGCGCTCCACGTAGGTGGTGTCTTCGGTGTTGATCACGATGCGCGTACCCACGCCGATATGCGGCGGCACCATCACGCGGATCCCGCCGGTGCAGATCGAGGGCTTGTAGCTCGACGAGGCGGTCTGACCCTTCACGACCGGCTCGGTCTCTTCCACCTCGACCGTGACCTTCTGCGGCAGGTCGATCGCGATCGCGTTCTCCTGGAAGGTCTTGAGGTGGACGCGGATACCGTCGCGCAGGAACACCTTCGCGTCGCCGATCACGTCATCCTGCACCGCGAGCTGCTCGTAGGTCTCGGGGTCCATGAAGTGATAGCCTTCGCCATCCTCGTAGAGGAAATCGTATTCGCGCTCTTCGACATGGGCGCGCTCGACCTGCTCGGTCGTGCGCCAACGCTCCGACACCTTCGTGCCGTCCGAGATACGGCGCATATCGACCTGCGTGACAGGCGTGCCCTTGCCGGGATGGATGTTCTGCGCGGTGATCACGACGTAGAGCTTGTCGTCGATTTCAAGCACGTTGCCCTTGCGGACAGAGGAAGCGATGACTTTCGCCATGAAAGGACCCCTTTGAATTCGGATAAAACAGGCTCTGGCGCCCGGATTGCAGAGCGCCTAAACCATTTGCGCCCCGATTTCCAGCCTGAAAGGCCTGTCATGCCCCCGTTCTGGACGCCCGAGCGCCACGCCGACCGCCGCCCCGCCCTTCTCGCGCGCAACCGCATTCAGGCGGCGCTCCGCGGCTGGCTGGCGGCAGAGGATTTCGTCGAGGTCGACCCCTGTGCCTTGCAGGTCTCCCCCGGCAACGAGGCGCATCTGCACGCCTTCGCCACCGACATGATCGGCAATGACGGCGCGGCGCGGCGGATGTATCTGCACACCTCGCCCGAATTCGCGATGAAGAAACTGCTGGCCGCGGGCGAGCCGCGCATCGCCGCCTTCGCCCATGTCTGGCGCAACCGCGAGGCGGGCAAGCGCCATTCGCCCGAATTCACCATGCTGGAGTGGTATCGCGCGGGCGAAGACTATACCGCGCTGATGGCCGATTGCGCGGCGATGCTGCGGCTGGCAGCCGAGGCCGCGCGATCGTCGGTGCTGCGCTATGGCCCCGCCGAATGCGACCCCTTCGCCGAACCCGAGCGCCTGTCGGTCGCGGACGCCTTCCAGCGCCATGCCGGGATCGATCTGCTCGCCACCTGCGACGGGGCGAAGACCGACGCGGAAGCCCTGCGCGCGCAATGCGAGGCGATCGGCTTTGCGGTGGCCGACGCGGATAGCTGGTCGGATATCGTCTCGAAACTGCTAGTCGCGACGGTCGAGCCGCATCTGGGCCACGGCCACGCGACGATTCTGGATCGCTACCCGCTGGCCGAGGCCGCGCTGGCCCGCCCTGCCCCGGATGACGGTCGCGTCGCCGAACGGTTCGAGCTTTACGCCTGCGGGGTCGAACTCGCGAATGGTTTCGGCGAACTGACCGATCCGGCCGAACAGCGCCGCCGCTTCGAGGGCGATATGGATCTGAAGGAAGAACTCTACGGCGAGCGTTACCCGATCGACGAAGATTTCCTCGCAGCGCTCGAGATCATGCCCGAGGCGTCGGGCATCGCGCTTGGCTTCGACCGGTTGGTGATGCTCGCGACCGGCGCGCCGAAGATCGAGGATGTGCTCTGGGTGCCGGTGGGCGGCGCGACGGGTTGAAACTCAGCCCTTCCCGCCCTTCTTCTCGGCCGCATGATCGGCCAGCATCTTGAAGGGCACCACCCGCAGCGCATCGCGATGCGTCGAGGCCAGCATCACCTCGGGCGCGCAACCCTCCTGCACCGCCTGCAAGAAGCGCGAGGCGCACAGGCACCATTGGTCTCCCGGTTTCAGCCCCGGAAAATCATATTCCGGGCGCGGCGTGCTCAGGTCGTTGCCGAGATATTTCGAGAAGGCGAGAAACTCCGCTGTCATCACCGCGCAGACCGTATGCGAGCCGCTATCCTCCCAGCAGGTGTTGCAGCTGCCATCGCGGAAGAACCCGGTCCGGGGCTTGAGCGAACAGGGCTGCAAGGCGCCGCCCAGCACGTTGATCGCCTCATACATCTGCATCGCGCGGCCCTCCCTGTCAGGAAACCTCTGCGATGCGGCGCAACATGGCAAGGTTTTCCTCCTCGACGCCCTCCTCCTTGAAACGCCAGTCGGCGGCGTTGATCGCGATCACCGTGTCGGTCGCGGGGCTGACATAGATATGCTGGCCATAGATGCCGCGCGCGAAATAGTCGCCGCCATGATCCGCCGTGTCGACGGGCACCCACCATTGGTAGCCGTATCCCTCGCCCTTCGGCGCCTGCAGCGCGGTCGATTGCGTAACCCAGTCCTCGGGCACGATCTGGCGCCCGTTCCAGAAGCCCTTTTGCAGGAACATCTGGCCAAAGCGCGCATAGTCCCGCGTCCGCAGGTTCAGCCCACCAAGGACGAAGCTCACGCCCAGCCCGTCGGTCAACATTACCGGCGCGGCCTCCAGCCCCATCGGTGCGATCAGCAACTCGCGCATCACCTCCGCCGGATCGGCCCCGGTCGCACCCGCGATCACCATGCCCAGAACATGCGTATCGATCGAGACATAGAGCATCCGCGCGCCCGGCTCCGCCTCGCGGATCTTGAGCGAAGCGGCGAAGGCGTCCATCGACCGCCCCATCGCGAGAACACGGCCCATCTTGTTGATATCCGAATGGAAATCCAGATAGTCCTCGTTGAAGGCCACGCCCGAAGACATCACCAGCGCATCGCGGATCGTCACGCCCGCATAGCCCGAGCCCTTCAGCTGCGGCGCAAAGCGGGTGAGCGGCGCGTCGAGATCGGGGATCACGCCCTGATGGTGCAGGATACCCAGCGTGACCGAGAGGAAGCTCTTCGCCATCGACCAGGAGATGCGTAGATCTTCCGGCGCAGTGCCGCGGAAATAGCGTTCATGGGTGATCTGGCCGTGGCGCAGCTTCACCAGCGCGGTGACCCAGCGCCGCTCGATCCAATCTTCGACTCCCTCGGGCAGCGCATCCTCCACGTCGCGCGGCAAGTCCGACACCGGCCCGTCGCCACGTGCAATCTCGCGCGAATGGAACAGCGCGGGCATGTTGGAGAAATTGCCCACGATCCGGTCGGGCTCGAACAGCCGGTTCACCGCGCGCAGCCGGGCGATCTCGTCGCGCTTCCACCATGCGAGCCCCGCGATCGGCAGCGCCGCTGCCATGCCAACCCGGATCGCCCCCCGCATCGCCTTTTGTCCAAGCTGTTTCATCGCGCGTCCCCTCGCCGCATGTCGTCACGGCAAGGAAGCACGCCCCACGCCGCTGCGGCAAGAAAGACCAAGCGTCATCGCGCAAACGCGACCCGCCCGAAGGTCAGTAGATATAGCGGATCTGGTCGGTCCAGTAGCGCTCCATCCGGCGCAGGGTGTGGTTCATCTCCTCCATCGCGTCGAAGGTGATGACGCCGCGCGTCTCCATCCCGCAGGCGTGGCGCTCGAACAGGGTCGCCACATTCTCGCGCAGTTCGCGCCCCTTCGCGGTCAGGCGCACCCGCACCGAGCGGCGGTCGATCTCGCAGCGCTGGTGGTGCATGTAGCCCGCCTCCACCAGTTTCTTGAGATTGTAGGAGACGTTGGAGCCCTGATAATAGCCGCGGGTCTTCAGCTCCCCCGCGGTCACCTCGTTCTCGCCCACGTTGAACAGCAAAAGCGCCTGCACCGGGTTGATCTCGAGGATGCCTAGCCGCTCGAACTCGTCCTTGATGACGTCGAGCAGCAAGCGGTGCAGCCGCTCCAGCAGCGAAAGGCTGTCCAGATATCCCGCCATCAGCCCCGGCGTTGCCGGGACGGGCGTCATGTCGCTTGCAGATTTCTGCACGGTCATAGCATTCTCCGCCAGTTTCGCTGCCCCTGACGCAAGACAGTGGCGGGAAATTGCAAAGATACCGTTAAGCGGACCGAATTCTCAGAAAATTCGCCCAAAACCCTATGCAATCAGGGGTTTCCGCGCCGTTTTCAGGTTTTCGCAATGTGGCGCTCGCGCGCGAATTTCCCGATTTCGGAGAGCAGATCGAGGTATTTCGGCGGGCAAGGCTGCGCGCCCGAGACCCACGGATACAGGTCCTGATCGTTTTCTTCGAGCAACTGGTCATAGAGATCGAGAGTGGCGGCATCCAGTTCCGGCAGACACGCATCGGCGTAAGGCCCAAGGATCAGGTCCATTTCCTTGATCCCGCGCCGCCAGCTGCGCATCTTCATCCGTTTCAGCCGCGCCTCTCGCGTCTCTGTCATCAACTCTCTCCTGCCACCAAGCGCTTCTCGAGCCGTGCCAGCCGCACATCGAGATCTTCGAGCCCGGACCGCACTTCCCGGATTTCGCGCACGAGGGCGCGTTCCGCCTTTGCCTCTTCTCCCTGTTCGGGCGGGCCGTCAAGCCCCTCGCCCGATCCGGTCAGCAGCCACATCAGCGTCACGTTGAGCATCCCCGACAGCATCTGCAGCCGGTTCGCGCGCGGCTCCAGCACATCTTCTTCCCAAGCCTGCAGCGTCTCGAGCCGGACGCCCAGCTGCGTCGCCAGATCCTCCTGGCTCAACCCTGCCGCTTCGCGCGCGCCCGCAAGCCGGTCGCCGAACGTTGCGCTCGCCTCGCCATACCAATCGTCGACCATGTCTCTCTCCCGCTTTCGCTTGAACGCTTCTGGTGCCGAGCCTAGAAGTTTGCCGAACGAGTTACAAATCAAGGGCGACGCGATGGCATTCCTTTCCGACACGCTTGCACGGGTGAAACCTTCGCCGACGGTCGCAATGACCGGGAAGGTGGCCGAATTGCGCGCCGAAGGCCGCGATGTGATCGGCCTTTCGGCGGGAGAGCCCGATTTCGACACGCCCGAGTCGATCAAGGACGCCGCGAAAGCCGCGATCGACGCAGGCAAGACCAAATACACCGCCGTGGACGGCATCGCCGAGCTGAAACAGGCGATCTGCGCCAAGTTCGCCCGCGAGAATGGCCTCAGCTACACGCCCGAGCAGGTCTCCGTCTCCTCGGGCGGCAAGCAGGTGCTGTTCAACGCGCTGATGGCGACGCTCAATCCCGGCGACGAGGTGGTAATCCCCACGCCCTACTGGGTCAGCTACCCGGATATGGTGCTGATCGGCGGCGGCACGCCCGTCTTCGTTCAGGGCGATCCCGCGATGGGCTACAAGATCAGCCCCGAGGCGCTGGAAGCCGCGATCACGCCGAACACCAAGTGGTTCCTCTTCAACTCGCCCTCGAACCCCTCGGGCGCGGCCTATTCGCGCGAGGAACTCAAGGCGCTGACCGAGGTGCTGGTGCGCCATCCGCATGTCTGGGTGATGACCGATGACATGTATGAACACCTCACCTTCGACGGGTTCGAATTCACCACGCCCGCGCAGGTCAAACCCGCACTCTATGATCGCACGCTGACGGTCAACGGCGTCTCCAAGGCCTATGCGATGACCGGCTGGCGGATCGGCTACGCGGCCGGCCCGAAAGAGCTGATCGCGGCGATGCGCAAGGTGCAGAGCCAATCCACCTCGAACCCCTGCTCGATCTCGCAATGGGCCGCCGTCGAGGCGCTGAACGGCCCGCAGGATTTCATCGACACCTTCCGCACCGCCTTCAAGCGGCGGCGCGATCTGGTGGTGGCCGGGCTCAATGCCTGCCCCGGCATCTCCTGCCCCACGCCCGAGGGCGCGTTCTACGTCTACCCCTCGATCGCGGACTGCATCGGCAAGACCTCCGCAGGCGGGCGCAAGATCGAGAGCGACGAGGATTTCGCAAATGCGCTCTTGGAGGAAAACAACGTCGCGGTGGTCTTCGGCGCGGCCTTCGGGCTTTCACCGAATTTCCGCATCAGCTACGCTACATCGGACGCGGCCCTGACCGAGGCCTGCGCCCGCATCAAGGCCTTCTGCGAAGGGCTGTCATAAGGCGGAACGGCCGAGGGAGACTGGCGAATGACTGACTTGCCCGAGTATTACTTCCGGGTGAAGGAAAACGGTGCGACGGTGTTTCGCGTCGATACCGAGAACCGTCAGCGCCGGATCGAGATGGACCCGATCGCCAATATCAACATCCGCAATGGCGAGATCAAACCGCAGGGCGACCGGGTTCTGACCGAGGAAGACCGCGCCGAGATCGAGGCGTGGATGGCGCATCGCCGCGAGGTGCTCGCCCAGCGCGATGTCGACGACATCCTGCGCGCGGTCGATCACCTCAATCTCGTCACGCAATGGGCGCAGTCGAAAGCGACCGACGCGCAGCTCGAAGAGATTACGGATACGCTGTTGCTGACGATGCACGACCTGCGCAGCGTGCTGGTGCGCAAAAAGGCCGAGCGGCTGACCAGCGAGGGCTGAGCGCCCCCGCCCTCTCCGGCCTCAGCCTTTCGAGATGAACCCGGTGATCGGATAGACGCGGCCCAGCGCGCCGGGATTGCTCATGACGCGCACGCGGCTCCAGTCGTTCTTTTCCGAGACATCCACCACGACCATGTCGAGCGACACCTTGTTACGCTCCCAATTCGCGTGATCGACCCGAATCTGACGCGGCGAGTCGACGCCCGAGACCACCGCAATATGACCCAGCGGATTACGACCGGTCGCCGAGAACGCCATCACCGCACCGACCTTCGGCTGATGACCGCGCGCATAGAGCCCCTTGGCCTGCGACCACCACGTCTTGGCATTGCCGCGAATGTCGATCCCCGAGGCGTTGCGCGCAAACGGCACACACCAGACACGCTGGCGCTTGGCGCGCATCTGCTTGGCGACTTCGACCGCATAGGCGCGGCGCTCGAGATTGACCGCACCCGCCTGATCCCGCGCGCTGGCAAAGCCCATCCGGTCGCCGGTGGTCGGGGTGCAGGCCGAGACGGTCAGAGCCGCGATCAGAACAAGCGAAAGAGGGGCCGCACGGCCCGCAAGGTCAGAGATAGAGAGCATGGGCGATCACTGTCGATGTCGAATTGTTGCGTCTTCGTTACCTCCTCCATAGCCCCGAATACCCCCTTCGCCGAAGGAGAATTTCGTCGCGCATCAGCGGGTTGGCGACAATCCGCTTACAGGAATGTAATCTTGGGAACCTTTTGCGATCTCGCGATGCGTGCCCTACGGGTGACGGTCCGAGGGACAGCGCGCATGCAGGTAAATCTCGACCCATTCAAAGCCCGGATCGATTCCCCGCTCGGCCAGCCACGCCTCCTGCAAACGGTAGGCCTCCGGCTCGGCCGCCGCCGGACAGGGCCAGTCGCGCGCATGGAACTGCGCGCGGTGGATCAACTCATGCAACAGCGAGGAAAGCTGCATCGGATCGTCTTCGGACCAAGGTCCGACGAGAAAGATTCGATCCTCCACGAGATCATAGGCCGCGCGCAGATCGGAATCGACCAGAAGATCGTGCCCCTCATAGGTGATGACCTCCCCGCTCTGGCACATGAAGATCGCAGGCGCGCCCTGCGGCACCGTGTAGTCGCTATGCGCCTCGATCCATTCGGCGAGCGCTTCCGTCACCGCATCGGGCACGGACATCGGCAGCGGCGCGGGACAGGCCCCGCCCGCTGCCGGACATAACAGCGCAAGCCCTATGACGATGGCTCGGATCATCACGCCTCCTTCCCTGACAGGATAGCAGGCAAGCGGCGATCACGAAAATGACGCCGGTCATAGGGGCCGATGGCGCAAGCCGCGCCGCCCTAGTTCGGCATCATCGGCGGCGCCATCACGATATAGGGCGTCGTGGGGGCCTCCCCGGGCGGCAAGGCCTCGGGCATCGGCTCCCCCGGGTCTCCGAGCGATTTGATATACTGGTAGAGCGAGCGCAGATCGCTCTCGGGCATCGCATGCACGTTGTAGAACGGCATTGGCGGCTTGGCGTCGAAGGTCTTCGCGTATTCCACGAAACCGTCCTCGTCCATGTCCTTGATCTCAAGGCGCAAATTGACCGCGTAGGTCGTGCCCCACGGCCCCTGCCAGCCAAGTGGCACGCCTTTGAGCGCCGCCTCCGGGTCGATCTTGCCGCCGGACTCGTTGTACCCGGCCGTGTGGCAGTCGTGGCATCCCGAGATGATCGAGACCAGTTTGCCCCGCTCCACCGAAACCTCCTGAGCAACAACAGCCGAAGAGCTGGCCAGCGCGCCAAGCGCGGCCAGAATAAGAACGCGTTTCATGGGTTTCTCCCTCCCCTAACAGACGCGCCCCTCCCCGGCGCGTCTCTCCCTGAGGTCCGGCCTTACGTCCAAACAGACCTGACCTTGCGGAAAGGATGCGCCCAAAGGGGCGAGTCGGGCAATTAGATAAAAGACAGGGTCTCGCAGCCGTGTTCAGGCAACGGACAGCGATGAGGCATGAACCTCGCGAAGGCGCGGAGCGGGCCGCACCCTTCGCCTCAGACGCTGACAACCTCGCGCAAAGCCTCGCGCGTCAGGGTCTCTTTCGTCCCCTCCATCGCGACCGCGCCGCGCTTGAGCACGTAGAAGCTATCGCCCAGATCATGCGCGAAGTCGAAATACTGCTCGACCAGCACGATCGCCATATCGCCCTTCTCGCGCAGATAGGAGATCACCCGCCCGATCTGCTGGATGATATTCGGCTGAATGCCCTCGGTGGGCTCGTCCAACAGCAGCAGCTTCGGCTTCATCAGCATCGCGCGGGCAATCGCCAGTTGCTGTTGCTGCCCGCCCGAGAGGTCCCCACCCCGGCGATTGAGAAAGTCCTTCAGGATCGGGAAGAGCTCGTAAATCTCATCCGGAATGACATGCTCGGATTTCGGCAGGCAGGCGAAAGCAGTCACCATGTTCTCGCGCACCGTCAGCAGCGGGAAGATCATCCGGCCCTGCGGCACATAGCCCAGCCCCGCCTTCGCCATTGCCTGCGGCGGCACCCGGCCCATCTCGGCGCCATCGAGCGTGACAGACCCGCCCGAGCGCAGATGCGTCCCGGAGATCGCTTTCAGCAGCGAGGTCTTGCCCACGCCGTTTGTGCCCATGATACAGGTCACCTCGCCCGCACGCGCCACCATGTCGATCCCGTGCAGGATCTGGCTGCCCCCGTAATGGAGCGTCAGCCCCTCGGTCTTCAGCATCGCGGTTTTTGTCAGATCAGCGGCCAAGATACACCTCGATCACGCGTTTGTCGGCGGTCACATGGTCAAGCGAGCCTTCCGCCAGAACCGACCCCTCATGCAGCACCGTCACCTTGCAGTTCAGACGGCGCACGAATTCCATGTCATGCTCGACCACGACCACCGCATGATCGCGCGCCAAATCGACCAGCAGCGCAGTCGTCTGTTCGCGCTCGGCCAAGGTCATCCCGGCGGCGGGTTCATCGACCAGCAGCAGCTTCGGCTCCTGCGCCAAGAGCATCCCGATCTCTAGCCATTGCTTCTGCCCGTGGCTCAGCTCGCCCGATTTGCGCGGCAGTTGATCGGCGAGGCCCACCTGAACTGCGATCTCTTCGACGCGCGCGCGATCGGCATCGCCGGCCTTCCATCCCAGCACCGCGAAGGGGCTGCGATTGGCCTTCAGCGCCATCATCAGGTTCTCGGTGACGGTCTGATCCTCGAACACGGTGGGCTTCTGGAATTTCCGCCCGATCCCGATCCGCGCGATCTTCGCCTCGTTAAGCCGCAGCAGGTTGGTGGAGCTTTCCCCCCACAGCACCGAGCCCTCGTCGGGCCGGGTCTTGCCGGTCACGATATCCATGAAGGTCGTCTTGCCCGCCCCGTTCGGTCCGATCACCGCGCGCAGCTCGGTCGGGCCGATATTGAAGCTGAGATTATTGATCGCCTTGAACCCGTCGAAGCTGACGGAGATGCCCGAGACCTCCAACAGGGTCTGCGCCCCCGCCCCCGGTTTGATCGCGACATTCATTCCTGCGCCTCCTCTTCCCGGAAGGAGCCCTTGTCGGGCCCGAGCGGCGCGCCATGGCGGTTCGGGCGGCGAATGCCCTCGAACAGGTCGAGCAGCCCCGACAGCCCCTTCGGTGCGAACAAGGTCACCAGCACGAAGGCGAGCCCCAACAGCACCTGCCACCAATCGACCCAGTCGATCGTGTAGAAACCCAGCGGCAGATCGGGCACACGCCCCCCGGTGAACCAGCTCGAGACGATGGAGACGAAGGCCGCCCCCATCACCGCGCCGTAGAGCCGCCCGCGCCCGCCAATCGCGACCCAGACCGCGAGGTAGATCGACGCGATGGGCGCCATCTCGCCCGGGTTGATGATCCCCGCCTGCGGGTAATAGAGCGCCCCCGCAATGGCCGCGATCACCGCTGTCAGGGTGAAGACGAACAGCTTGTAGCCCTCGACCGAATAACCGAGGAAGCGCACCCGCGCCTCGTCATCGCGGATGCCGCGAATGACCGAGCCGAACTTGCCCGACACGATCAGCGACGCCGCGATATAGCCCAGCCCCAGCGCCAGAGCCGAGGCCCAGAGGAACCAGATCGACAGATGGTCCTGCCCCGCGCTTACGCCCGGAATGTTCTGCAGCCCCGAAAGACCATTATTGCCGCGCAGCCCGCTCTCGTTCTGGAAGAGGTAGAGCGACAGCGCGAGCGTCATCGCCTGCGTCAGGATCGACAGATACACGCCCGTGACGCGTGACCGAAACGCGAGCCAGCCGAAAATCAGCGCCAAGAGCCCCGGCACCAGCACCACGAACAAAAGCTGCATCGGCAGGTTGCCCGCGAAGGTCCAGATCGCGGGCAAGTCCGATCCACCCACCACGCCGAATATCTGCGTGCCGATTGCGTCATTGACCTCCTGCGGGGTCATCGGGAACTCACCCGCGGATTTCAGCACGATGTCGCGGGTGCGCTCATACATCAGCCACATGCCGATCATGTAGCCGCCCAGACCGAAGAAGGCGAAATGGCCGAGCGAGAGAATGCCCGTATAGCCCCAGACCAGATCCATCGCGATGGCGATCAGGCACAGGCACAGCGTCTTGCCCAGCGTCTTGACCATCGAGGTCGAGATCGCCCCCGGCCCGTAGGCGTGAGAGAGGAACGTGACGCCCAGCGTGAAGACCGCAAGGAGCAGCAGGAACCACAAGACGGAGGGGTTCTTGGCGAGAAATCCGGATTTCATGCGCGGACCTCCGAGGTTGCGGCGGGGGTTTCGCACCCCCGCACCCCCGCGGGATATTTGGACCAAGAGGAAGGGAAAAGGGTGTGTGCCATGCTCAATCCCCCGCGGCCCGGCCCTTGAGCGCGATGATGCCGCGCGGGCGGAACTGGATGAAGATGATGATGAAGAGGATCATGTAGGTCTGCGCCGCGAGCGTGTTCGACGGGTTGAGCCATTCGATCCCCTTTTGCAGCACGCCGATCAGGGTTGCGCCCGCCAGCGTGCCGAAGATCGAGCCGACGCCACCGACCACGACCGTCATGAAGCTCTGCACGATATAGTCCTGCCCCATCTCGGAGGTGACTTTCGCGAAAAGCCCGATGGCCACGCCCGCGATCCCGGCGATACCAGAGCCGAAACCGAAGGCGAGCATGTTGATGCGATCCGGGTTGATGCCCATAGACGCCGCCATCGACGGGTTCTGCGTGACCGCGCGGACCTCCAGCCCGAGGCGGGTCTTGCGCATCACCCAGAGGTAGAGGGCGAGGAAAATCAGCGCGAGCACGAAGATCGCGATGCGGATATAGCTGATCGACACCACGTCGTTGAGCGTCCATGCCCCCTCCAGCCAGGGCGGCGAGGTCAGCGGACGCGCTTGCGTGCCGAAGATATTCTTGAAGAGCTGCTGCAGCGCGATCGAGATACCGAAGGTCGCGAGCAACGTCTCCAGCGGACGTTTGTAAAGGTACCGGATCACCAACCGCTCCATTGCGACGCCCGCGCCGAAGGTGATCGCGAAGGCCAGCGGGAGCGCGATCAGGATCGACAGCGTATAGTCGGGCACGAAGAGCTGCACGACATAGCCTGTATAGGCCCCCATCGTGATGAACTCGCCATGCGCCATGTTGATCACGCCCATCACCCCGAAGGTGATCGCAAGCCCGATGGCCGCGAGGAAATAGATCGAGGCGAGCGAGAGCGCATCGAGACCGAGATCGACCGTCTGCATCCCCGCGACCGTACGGCTCACCCGGGTCAGCGCGGCCTCGGCGGCGGTGGTCACTTCCGGGTCCGGCTCGGCATAGATATCGGCGAATTGGTGATCGGCGACGAGTTTCTCAGCCTCTGCATCGGTCAGCCGCGTCGGCACCTCTCCGGCGGCGGCGAGCGTCGCATAGGCCTCTTCGCGCTTGGCCGGATCGGCCATTGCCGCCAGCGGCAGCCCACCCACCTGACCGTTCTCGACATGCGCAGCCAAAGCCTGCTGCATTTCCGAGGCCGAAATCCGCGCGGGCGCCAGATCGGCCGACACCAGCATCGCATAGGCCTCATGCTCGGGGAGATCGCGGCCTGGCTTGAGCGTTTCCGCGACATTGCCCTTGGGCGCGCCTTCGAACACCTTGCGGGTCGTCGCCACCAGCGGGTTCAGCGTCGCGCGGAAATCCAGCCCCAGATCGGCGCCGAAACTGTCGATCGCCGCGACGCGCTCCGCGGCATCCTTGCCGAAGCGGATCGTCAGCAGGCGTTCCAGCCGCTGTTTTTCGGCCTTGATCGCGGGATCGGGCTCGTCGGGGATGGAGGCGCGCAGAGGCTCCAGATGCGAGGCCTCGCCATTGCGGTCGATCGCGGTCAGGGCCTCACGGCGTTTCTTCGGATCGGGATCGCTGAGGAGAAACCGCACCAGCGCCACGCCGATCTCGGCGCGCACGCCGGAATTCGGCTTCACTTCCTTGATGTCGGATTTCGGCGCCGTGCCGGCGGGCTCTCCGGTGACCGGATCGCTCAGCTCGTATTCACTGCCGGATTTCTTCACGATGAAGAAGGCGCCGTCGCTTTCGCGCAGCCCCACGCGCTTGTCGGACCAGGCCTGCAGGAAGCGCGAGGCCCCCTCGCCCGAACCGGCGACCGCCTCGATGACCGGGCCGATCGTGCGGCGCGACGGCTTGGCGATCTGCTTGGCATAGTCCTGAAGGACGGCGCGCAGCCCCGTGGCTTCGCTTTGCGTGGCCTCCGCCTGCGGCGCGTCGCCCGCGTCCTGCGCCAGCCCCGGCAGAGCCAATGCCAGAACAATCCCGAGCGCGATCAAAAACTTGCGCATCCCGTCCCCTTAGGATGAAACGGCCGGGAGAGGCGCACCCCTCCCGGCCAAGACACGATCAGTAGTTCGATTTCTTCTGAACGCAGGTTTCGGTCTCGGTGTTGTACATGCCGCAATCGAGACCCGGCCAATCCGACTTGAGCACCGCCGATTCCGGCAGGAAGTCGGTCCAGGCGTCGCCCGGCACGGGATCGGTCTGCGAGATGATGTCGAACTGACCGTCTTCCATGATCTCGCCGATGAGGACCGGCTTGGTCAGGTGGTGGTTCGGCAGCATCTTCGCGGTGGAGCCGGTGAGGTTCGGGAACTCCTGCCCCGGCATCGCGGCGATGACTTCGTCGACATTGGTGGAGCCGACCTGCTCGACCGCCTGCACCCACATGTTGAAGCCGATATAGGTGGCTTCCATCGGGTCGTTGGTCACGCGGCTGTCGTCGCCGGTGAAGGCGTGCCACTGCTCGATGAAGGCCGCGTTCTCGGGCGTGTCGGCGCTCTCGAAGTAGTTCCACGCGGCCAACTGACCGACAAGGTTCTTGAGATCCGCCTCACCCAGACCGGACAGTTCCTCTTCGCCGACCGAGAAGGCCACGACGGGGATGTCCTCGGCGGTGATGCCCGACGCTGCGAGCTCTTTGTAGAAGCCGATATTCGCGTCGCCGTTGATCGTCGAGATCACGCCGACCTTCTTGCCGTCCGCGCCCAGCGCCTTCACGTCGGAGACGATCTTCGACCAGTCCGACTGACCGAAAGGGGTGTAGTTCACGAAGATATCTTCCTTCGCGATGCCCTTGTCCTGCAGATAGGCTTCAAGAATGTTGTTCGTGGTGCGCGGATAGACATAGTCGGTGCCCAGCAGCGCGAATTTCTCGACGCCAAGTTCTTCGAGGAAGTAATCCACCGCCGGGATCGCCTGCTGGTTCGGGGCCGCACCGGTGTAGAACACGTTGCGCGAGCTTTCCTCGCCCTCGTATTGCACCGGGTAGAACAGCAACCCGTTGAGTTCCTCAAGGACCGGCAGCACCGATTTACGCGACACCGAGGTCCAGCACCCGAAGATCACGTCGACATTGTCCACGGTGATCAGCTCGCGCGCCTTTTCGGCGAACAGCGGCCAGTCGGAGGCCGGGTCGACCACGACCGCCTCGAGCATCTTGCCATTGATGCCGCCTTTCTTGTTCTGCTCCTCGACCAGCATCAGGACCGTGTCCTTCAGCGTGGTTTCCGAGATCGCCATCGTGCCCGACAGCGAGTGCAGAACGCCAACTTTGATCTTGTCGTCCTCCTGCGCGAAGGCGAGGCCCCCGCTCATCGACATGGCCCCGGCCAGAGCCGCAGACATCATGAGTTTACGCCGATTGATCATTTCATTTCCCTCGTTAGCGTCGACCCTGCGCGGCCCTTGATGAGCTCATTCTGCAGGTGCCGAACCTCCACTATTGGCAACGGTCGAGGCCATTCCTCCGACCAGGGCGCACAGCCGGGCGCCTCCGATATCCAAGCCCTCATGCTGCGACGCGGCAAAAAATTCCGGCACCACGCAGCAAAAAACCCGCCGAATGGGCGGGTCTGCCGAAGTTTTCGCACAAAATGTGAGTTTTCGCCCAATAAAGGGGCAACTATTTCGTGATCACGCTGGAATCGGTTTGAGCGCCAAACCACCCTCGCGCTCGAGAAATGCGACGATCTCCTCGATGCCCGCGCCTTGGCGCAGCCGCGCCATGACATAGGGCCTCGACCGGCGCGCGCTTTGCGTATCGGCCTCCAGCTGCGCCAGATCGACGCCGACATGAGGCGCGAGATCCACCTTGTTCACCACCAGAAGATCGGACTTCGTCAGCCCCGGACCGCGCTTGCGCGGGATATCCTGCCCCGCTGCCGTGTCGATCACGTAGATCGTCAGATCGGCCAGCTCCGGCGAGAAGGTCGCCGCCAGATTGTCGCCGCCGCTTTCGATCAGCACCAGCTCCAGATCGGGGAGCTTCGCGGTCAGATCGGCAATGGCCGCGAGGTTGATCGACGCATCCTCGCGGATCGCCGTATGCGGGCAGCCCCCCGTCTCGACGCCGCGAATCCGTTCGCCCGGCAGCACCTGCGCGCGCATCAACGCCTCTGCATCCTCGCGCGTATAGATGTCGTTCGTGACAACCGCCATCGACACGCGCGACGCCAAGGCCCGCGCCAGCTGCTCGGTCAGCGTGGTCTTGCCCACGCCCACCGGTCCGCCAATTCCCACGCGCAAAGGTCCGTTGCCCATATCCTCACCTCAAGTCTTGAAGAGACGCACATCGAGCGTCTCGTGTTTCATGGCCGAAACCTCGGCGCGAAAGGCGCTGAAGCTCAGGTCAGTCAGTTCCGCCTGCGCCGCGCGTGCCGCGATCTCGGCGATTTTTCCGTGCAGGCCGCTCAGAACCGTTTGTCCCGCGATTTGCCCCAAAGGGACAAGCCGGATCGCCGCAGAGACGAGGTTCGACGCGAAAGAATGCTGGAAGAGGGAAATCACCTGCGCGGCCGGCATGTCCAGATCGCGCGCCGCCTCGGCCAGTGCGACCGGCAAGATCCGCGGCGGCAGCTCGACGCCCCGCAACCCCGCCTGCGCCAGCGTGAAGGCCGCCCCCTGCTCTGCCGTCTCGCGCAGCCGCTCCGCCGAACCCGCCATCGCGCGCCCCAGCGCGTCCAGCTCGTCGAGATCGCCGCCGCGCAGCCCGCAGGCCAGCAGCACCGCATCGGACCAGCCCGCGCCATGCTCCAGCACGTCCCCAAGCCAAATGGCGAACCCCGCCGCATCCCTGATCTCGCCCGCCGCAACCGCCTGCTCCAGCCCATGCGAATAGGCGAACGCCCCGGTCGGAAAGGCCGGGGAGAGCCATTGCATCAGCGAGAGGGAGGCGGTCGGATCAGGCATGGTCGTGATGATGGTCGTGGCTGTGCGAATGGTCGTGGTCATGCGAATGGGAATGCCCATGACCATGCGAATGCCCGTGCTCATGCCCCATCGTGCGCCCCATCCCATAGGCGCCGCCCTCGGGTTGGAAGGTCTCGACCGCGGGCGACACCTCCGCGCCCAACTGCTTCAGCATCGCTTCCAGCACATGATCGGCGCGGATCACCAGCCGCTCCGCCTCGATCTGGCAGGGCGTGTGACGGTTGCCGATATGCCAGGCCAGCCGCGTCAGATCGCCCGTCACTACCAGCACCGGCTCCAGCGCCGGGCGCACCTCGATGAAGCGACCGTCCTCCAGCACGAAGGCCTCGCCGCCCGTGAGGTTCGTCACCTCCGGCAGATCCACGAGAAATCCCGCGCCCGCGCCCGCAACCAGCCGCTTGCGGCGCAGGAAACGCCCCTCGTAATCCAGCGCCACATAGTCGACCGCCGCCTGCCAGGCACCTTTCGGCGCTACTTTTTCGGCCTTCGGATAATCGCTCATTCTCTCGGCTCCCCTTAACGCTTTCTCAAACCTCCGACCGCAGACTGCTCCGCAGCAAAGGAGTCTTTCAATGTTCCACCATTGCTTCGAACCGCGCACTCCCGCGGACGAGCTGGCCCAGATCCGCGCGCAGATCGCACAACTCAAACGCCGCGAGGCAGAGCTGCGCGAGGCCTATCTTACCCAGCCAGACATGCCCTGTCTCGGCCGCTGGACGAAGGTGGAGATCGTCACCAGCCGCCGCCAGGTGCTGGAGCCGCGCCTGCTGCCGCCCGAAATCCGCTCCGACCCGGCCTTTCAGCGCGAGAAAGTGACCCGCACGCTGCAGACCCGACCGCATGATCCGACGCGGAACCGCCTGCCCGAACTCGTTCGGGACAGACCCGTCAACGTGGGGCTGCGCCTCGTATCCGGCGGTTGACGCCATCCTCAGAAGAGGAAGTAACGCTGTGCCAGCGGCAGAACCTCCGCGGGCGCGCAGGTCAGCAATTCGCCATCCGCGCGCACCTCATAGGTCTCGGGATGCACGTCGATCTCGGGCGTCGCCGCATTGTGGATCATCTGCGCCTTGCCGATGCCGCGCGTACCCTCGACGGCAAGCGTCTGCTTTTGCAGACCAAGGCTCGCCGCCAGCCCGTTGGCCTGCGCCGCCTGACTGACGAAGGTGACGGAACTCGCGTGCCGCGCGCCACCCAGCGCCCCGAACATATTGCGCGTATAGAAAGGCTGTGCCGGGATCGAGCCGTTCGGATCGCCCATCTGCGCCGAGACAATCGAGCCCCCGATCAGCACCATTTCGGGCTTCGCGCCGAAGAAGGCCGGGTTCCACAGCACCAGATCGGCACGCTTCCCCACTTCGATCGAGCCGATATGCTGGCTCATCCCGTGGGTAATCGCTGGGTTGATCGTGTATTTCGCGATGAACCGCTTCACCCGCACATTGTCATTGTCGCCCTGCTCTTCCGGCAACCGCCCGCGCTGTTTGCGCATCTTGTCCGCCGTCTGCCAGCAGCGAATGATCACCTCGCCCACGCGCCCCATCGCCTGACTGTCCGAGCTGATGATCGACATCGCGCCCATGTCATGCAGGATATCCTCGGCCGCAATCGTCTCTTTCCGGATGCGGCTTTCGGCGAAGGCCACATCCTCGGGCACCTTATTGTCGAGGTGATGGCACACCATCAGCATATCGAGATGCTCTTCGATCGTGTTGCCGGTATAGGGCCGCGTCGGGTTGGTCGAAGACGGGATCACATTCGGCGCACTCACCACCTTCAGGATGTCCGGCGCGTGGCCGCCCCCCGCGCCTTCGGTGTGGAAGGCGTGGATCGTACGTCCCTTGATCGCGGCGAGCGTATTCTCGACGAAGCCGCTCTCGTTGAGCGTGTCGGTGTGGATCATCACCTGCACATCCATGTCGTCGGCCACCGACAGGCAGCAATCGATCGCGCCCGGCGTCGTGCCCCAATCCTCGTGCAGTTTCAGCGCGCAGGCGCCGCCCTCGACCATCTCGACCAGCGCCTCGGGGCGCGAAGCATTGCCCTTGCCCGACAGCGCGAGGTTGACCGGCAGCGCGTCGAAGCTCTGCAGCATCCGCGCGATATGCCACGGCCCCGGCGTGCAGGTCGTGGCGAGCGTGCCATGCGCGGGGCCCGTGCCGCCGCCCAGCATCGTCGTCATCCCCGAGGCCAGCGCATCCTCGATCTGCTGCGGGCAGATGAAGTGAATATGCGCATCGAACCCGCCAGCGGTCAGGATTTTCCCTTCCGCGGCAATGATTTCTGTCCCCGGCCCGATGATGATGTCGACATTCGGCTGCGTGTCGGGATTGCCCGCCTTGCCGATCGCCACGATCTGACCGCCCTTCAGGCCGACATCCGCCTTGTAGATCCCCGAATGGTCCACGATCAGCGCATTGGTGAGGACCGTATCGACCGCGCCGCCCGCGCGGGAGATCTGGCTCTGCCCCATGCCGTCGCGGATCACCTTGCCGCCGCCGAACTTGACCTCCTCGCCATAGGTGGTCAGGTCGCGCTCGACCTCGATGATCAGATCGGTATCGGCGAGCCGCACCCGGTCGCCGGTGGTGGGACCGAACATATCGGCATAGGTGCTACGCGAGATCGTGGCCGGCATCAGAGCGCCCCCATAACTTTCTGATTGAATCCATAGACTTCACGCGAGCCGCGATAGGGCACCAGCCGCACTTCGCGGCTCTGGCCCGGCTCGAACCGCACCGCCGTTCCGGCCGCGATGTCCAGACGGTAGCCGCGCGCGGCGTCCCGGTCGAACTCCAACCCCGGATTGGTCTCCGCGAAATGGTAATGCGAGCCGACCTGCACCGGGCGGTCGCCGGTATTGGCGACCATCAGCGTGATCGCCTCGCAGCCCTCATTCAGCGTGATCTCGCCCGCCGCGGGCAGGATTTCTCCGGGGATCATCGGCTCACTCCTTGTTGCGACGCAGCGCGCGCGCCAGTTCCGGCCCGACATAGGCGACCGCTGCGAGCGCAAGCAGCCCGATCAGCGGACCGTCGTGGAAGAACCATGTGCTCCCCGCGCTGTGGCCGGGATGGGCCAGCGCGGCAGTGGGCGCGAGGACGGCGAGAGCAGCTAGAAGTTTCATCGGACGGCCTTTCATTAGAAAAATTTATTTCGGATCGGTCTGTATAAGCTGAACTTATCTCAGCGGATCGGATGGTGGACGGTGACGAGCTTGGTTCCGTCCGGGAAGGTCGCTTCGACCTGGATGGAATGGATCATCTCGGGGATGCCCTCCATGCATTGATCGGCCGAGATCACCCCTGCCCCCGCCTCCATCAGATCGGCGACGGAGCGCCCTTCGCGGGCCCCCTCGACGACGAAATCCGAAATGATTGCAATGGCTTCCGGGTGATTGAGCTTCACGCCGCGTTCCAGCCGGTTGCGCGCAACCATCGCAGCAACGCTGATCAGCAGCTTGTCCTTTTCCCTCGGTGTCAGGTTCATCGTATTCCCTCAGATCTGCCACACGCGCGGCGCCGCTTCACCGCGTCGCAATGTATTGAAAAGTCGTAGAATTTGTCGCCGCATCGGCCAACCGTCCCGCGCGAGAAGGCGGATGACGCATTTCCCGTCGAACCCCGAAGCCGCCCCTTCGACGCCCGGCTCGTCGAGCACCGCGCGCAGGGGCTCCACCGCGTCTTCCGCACCTTGCTGGCACAGGACGAGCGTCGCGAAAGCGCGCGCCTCGCCCAGAACCGCACTGCGTGCGCCCTTGGCCAAAATGTTCGAATTCAGCAAGAAGGGCTCGAAAAACACAGGCTTTCCGGCGCGATCGATCCGGCGCATGTCGAAAAACTGCAAGTCCTGCACCCGCTCGCCCATAGCGATCCGGCCCAGAACCACCGCCTCGAGCATCAAGCAGGACGCATCGGCGGCCAGCGAAATCGTCGTGTCGCGCGCAAGTTTCGCGCGATCGAACAGGATCGTCTCCTGCGGCAGCCAATCGAGATGACACCCGGCACCGACATTGTGATGCACCTCGACCTGCGCCTGACCACCATCCGCGCGATAGGCGCGCTCAGCGGCTTGGGTCGTCGCAACGAGCTTCGCGCCATCTTTCAGATCGGTCTTGTAGGAAAGCCGGTCCCCAGAGGCCAAGCCACCGGAAGTATTCAGGAAAACCACTTCTGCCGCGCCCGGAACGCGCGGCAGAATGGCTTTTGCGGACCCGCTTTGATGGAGGCCGGTCAGCCGTGCACCGGAGAAAGCGGCCCGCGCCACGCCGCGCGAACGCTGCATCTCTACCGCAGCTTTGGTCTGAATTTTCGCGTCGAACATGGGTCCCTCCCTCCCGATCCAAAACCGCACCAACGGAGCGGTCCATGCCTTGCTCGCGCAGATTTGGCTTTGACCAAAGCACAACGGCAGCCGCGCCCATTTCACGCGCAGTTTGCCCAATTTTTCAACTGGAATGAATCACCCCAAGGGGCCGGGACGACGTTCTTCGTTGAGCAGCACATTCGCCTCGACCTGCCCGACACCGGGCAAGGTCATGATCCGACGCCGCAAAACCCGTTCGAAATCGGGCAGATCGCGCGCAGTGACGCGCAGCCGGTAATCGAAGAGCCCGAGGACGTGCTGCACGAGCTGCACCTCCGGGATCGCGGTCACTGCGCGTTCGAAATCCTCAAGGCTGACGCGACCTTTCGCGGCGAGCTTCACGCCCAGAAACACCGTCACGCCGAAACCGAGCGCCTCGGGATCGACGATCACGCGGCGCCCCGCGATCACGCCCGCCTCCTGCATCCGGCGGATTCGGCGCCATGTCGCGGGCTGAGAGAGCCCGAGCTTGCGCCCCAACGCGCCCGCGCTCTGCGTGGAATCGCGGCTCAGCGCCCGCAGCAGCTGGCGGTCGAAATCGTCGAGATCGAGGCTCATATCGGCAGCTCCGCACTGGATTTGATCGTCGAGATCAGCATCAGGGCGTCGAGTTCGGCGATATGCGGCAGGGTCAGAATGCGGTTGCGGTAGATCTCCTGATAGTGCGCCATGTCGCGGGCGATGACCTGCAGGCGCATATCTGTGGAGCCGAGGAAGCTTTGGATTTCAATCACTTCCGGAACCTCACGCGCGGCGGCGGTGAATTCGTCGAAAGCGCGCGGGTTGGTCTTATCCAAGGTGAAGCGCAGGGACACCTCGACCGCCCAGCCGAGCGCGTGCCAGTCGATCAGCGCCTCTTCCCCGCGGATCACCCCGCCTTCGCGCAGCTTCTCGATCCGGCGCCAACAGGTCGCGGGCGTGACGCCCGCGCGCTCGGCCAACTCGGCCGAGGGGAGACCCGGCTCCGCCATCATCTGACGCAATATCCGTCGGTCCGTATCGTCAATCTGCATGATTTTTCCGAATTTATCCAAGAACGCGAATGACTTTTATCCCCTTTAGCAGATACGCTCAACTTCTGAACGCATATTTCCGCAGAACCTCCTATTCTCACCCTCAGACAAAAAGGAGGAACGCCATGCGCGTCTATTATGATCGCGATTGCGATGTGAACCTGATCAAGGACAAGAAAGTCGCCATTCTCGGCTATGGCTCGCAGGGCCACGCCCACGCGCTGAACCTGCGCGACTCGGGTGCGAAGAACGTGGCCGTTGCGCTGCGCGACGGCTCGCCCTCGAAAGCGAAAGCCGAAGCCGAAGGCCTGCAGGTGATGGGTATCGCGGAAGCGGCTGCCTGGTGTGACGTGATCATGTTCACCATGCCCGACGAACTTCAGGCCGAGACCTACAAGAAGTACGTCCATGACAACCTGAAAGACGGCTCGGCGATCGCGTTCGCCCACGGCCTGAACGTGCATTTCGGCCTGATCGAGCCGAAGCCCGGCATCGACGTGATCATGATGGCGCCGAAAGGCCCGGGTCACACCGTGCGTGGCGAATACACCAAGGGCGGCGGCGTGCCCTGCCTCTTCGCGGTCGAAAACGACGCGACCGGCAAGGCGCAGGACATCGCGCTGAGCTACTGCTCGGCCATCGGTGGCGGCCGCTCGGGCATCATCGAGACCAACTTCCGTCAGGAATGCGAAACCGACCTGTTCGGCGAGCAAGCGGTTCTCTGCGGCGGCCTCGTCGAGCTGATCCGCATGGGCTTCGAGACCCTCGTGGAAGCCGGTTACGAGCCGGAAATGGCCTATTTCGAGTGCCTCCACGAAGTGAAGCTGATCGTCGACCTGATCTATGAAGGCGGCATCGCGAACATGAACTACTCGATCTCGAACACCGCCGAATATGGCGAGTATGTCTCGGGTCCGCGCATCCTCCCCTACGAGGAAACCAAGAAGCGCATGAAGGACGTCCTGACCGACATCCAGACCGGCAAATTCGTGCGTGATTTCATGCAGGAAAACGCGGTCGGCCAGCCCTTCTTCAAGGCGACCCGTCGCATCAACGACGAGCACGAAATCGAGCAAGTCGGCGAGAAGCTGCGCGCCATGATGCCCTGGATCTCCAAGGGCAAGATGGTCGACAAGTCGCGCAACTGATCTGCACGACAGCGACGAGATAGGACCCCCGGCCTATGCGCCGGGGGTTCTTTTTTGCGGGGGTTACACCCAGTAGCTGGCGCCGTTGGCCATGTTCATCGTCACGCCCCAGGCGAGGTAGAAGAGCCACACGCCGGTCAGCAGCTGGAACACGCCGCCCGCCTTTTCCGCCGTCTCGCTATTGGTCCAACGCGCGCCGAATTCGGCGAGATAAATCAGCATCAGGCCGATGAAGAGGATCGCAGCGGGAATGTCGCCATTGCCCCAGAACGAGATCGTGCCCATCGCGCTCAACCCGAACAGCGGGATCGCCATCCACGCCTCGGGCCCGGGATCGGAATGGGTGTAGCGACGCAGGCCGATGACGAACCAGTGGATGCCGTAGAGCGAGAAGGCGACAGCCGTCATGTAGAGCGGCGCGGCATTGGCGAAGACCGGGAACCAAGTCAGGCCGATCATCAGGTAGATGCCGGTCAAAAGTTGGCCGAACCCGCCGAGAAAGATGCCCCAAAGCCCCAAGGTTCGCTCCTGCGCCAGCGGGTCGCCGGACCAGCTCGGGCCGTTCGCGACGGCCGCGCCGCCCTGGACGAAATAGTTGATCGAGAGCGATAGGAAGCCGATCGCGAGCGGCCAGAAATCTGATGTGGGAAAAATGGATGATTGGTCCATGACGCACCTCCGGTAAATATCGCCCCTCCATTGCTCCAAAGCGGCGGAAGGCCTTGAAGTTCAGTCACGTTTTGGTCACTCCAGACGCTGACCGCGGCAGCGCGTCGCCTTGCGGGGCTACGGGTTTCTTGTCACAGTTCCGCGAATTGAAAGGGAAGCAGATGGCCGAACCCGACCACGAGGAACTCGAAGCGATCTTCGAGGAGCGCGCAAAATTCTTCACCCCGAGATGGTTCGGCGATCTCTTCGCCGGGCGGCTCGCACCGGGAGATACGTTCTGGGCCGGGAATTACGGACCCGCGCTGGTGGTGGTGCCGCTGATCGTGATCCTGGCGCTGTTCACCGCGCTGATCTCGCCGGGCCATCTTGGCGCGTTCTTCGGAAGCTTCGCTGTGGCCGCGGGGATCTACCGGATCGCTGTGTTGATCGGTTTGACCCGCTCGGTCTGGCGCGCGGAGGCCGGCCCGACATTCTGGCGCTGGGTCGGCGTGCTCTGGACCGTGTTCGAAGCGGTCGCCCTGATCTGGCTGGGGCTGGGCCTCTTCGGCGGGTAAGAAAAGAGGGGGCGCGACGCCCCCTCTACTTCGCTCTTTCAAAATATCCCGGGGACGGCCGCAGGCCGGGGGCAGAGCCCCTTCATTCTCCGTTGATTGTCGCCCTACGGCGATGGGGGCAAAGCCCCTTACGCGGTTTCGGCCTCGACGGCGGCGACGATGCTGTCGACGGTCGCTTCCAGCAGCCCCTCGTCCTCGCATTCCGCCATCACGCGGATCAGCGGCTCGGTGCCGGATTTGCGGATCAAAAGACGGCCCTGACCGTTCAGACGGGTCTCCGCGTCCAATATCGCTTTTGCAACTTTATCGGCGCTCAAAGGCTCCTGCCCCGCCTGATACCTTACGTTTTTCAACATTTGCGGCACGGTCTCGAATTGCCGCACGAGGTCGGAGGCGCGCAGCCCGGTCTCGACCATCGCGGCGAGGAATTGCAGCCCCGCCATCAGGCCGTCGCCGGTCGTGGCGTAGTCGGTCATGACGATATGGCCCGATTGCTCGCCGCCCAGGTTGAAGCCGCCTTCGCGCATCCGCTCGACCACGTAACGGTCGCCGACCTTGGTGCGCTCGAGCCGCAGCCCCTCGGCCTCGAGGAAACGCTCCAGACCAAGGTTGGACATCACGGTCGCCACGAGTGCACCGCCCGAAAGCTGACCGGATTCAGCCCAGCGTTTCGCAAACAGCGCCATGATCTGATCGCCATCGGCGACATGGCCGGTCTCGTCGATGATCATCACCCGGTCCGCGTCACCGTCGAGCGAGATCCCGAGATCGGCGCCATGCGCCACCACGGCCTCGGCGCAGGTGCTGACATGGGTCGAGCCGCAGCCATCGTTGATGTTGCGCCCGTCGGGCGAGACGCCGACCGGGATCACTTCGCAGCCAAGCTCCCACAGAACCGCCGGCGCCGCACGATAGGCCGCCCCATTGGCGCAATCGACGACCACTTTCAGGTCGGGCTTGCGCAGCTTCGGGAAGGTGGTCTTGGCATATTCGACATAGCGCCCCAGACCGTCGTCGATCCGCTTCGCGCGACCAATATTCTCGGGCCGCGCGAGCCGGATCTCGGCATCGAGCATCGCCTCGATCTCGGTCTCAGCCTCGTCGCTGAGCTTGAACCCGTCGGGACCGAAGAACTTGATCCCGTTATCCTTGGCCGGATTGTGGCTGGCAGAAATCATGATCCCCATATCCGCGCGCATCGAACGGGTCAGGTAGCCCACGGCAGGCGTCGGCACCGGGCCGAGCAGCAGCACGTTCATCCCGGTCGAAGTCAGCCCCGCCGTCAGCGCATTCTCGAACATGTAGCCCGAGAGCCGCGTGTCCTTGCCGATCACCACGCGGTGGCCGCGCGAGTCGTCTTGCCGGAAATAGCGGCCCGCAGCGGCGCCCAGTTTCAGCGCCATCTCGGCGGTCATGTTGCCGGAATTGGCCTCGCCGCGGACACCATCGGTGCCAAAAAGCTTCCTGCTCATTCCTCAAAACCTCTTTTGATCGCGTCCCAGAGCCGGATGCCTTGGGCGATCTCGGCCACATCGTGGACGCGGTGAATTTGAATGCCCTGATCGAGCCCGGCGAGCGTCACGGCCAAAGTACCGGGGGCGCGGCTATCGGCCTCCTCGGCACCGCCCACGGCCCCGATGAAGCGTTTGCGCGACACCCCGAGCAGGACCGGGCAGCCCAGCCCGTGAAACAGGCTGAGACCGCGGATCAGGGCGAGATTGTGCTGCGCGGTCTTGCCGAAGCCGATACCGGGATCGGCGATGATCGCCTCGCGCGCAATGCCGTAATCCTCGGCGAGCGCGATGCGGTCTTCGAGATAGTCGTAGACGTCGAGCAGCACATCCGTGTAGCGCGGATCGTCCTGCATCGTCTCGGGCAGGCCCTGCGCATGCATCAGGCAGATCGGCGCGCCGGAGACCTGCGCCACCTCGACCATGGCCGGATCGAATTCCATCGCGGAGACATCGTTGAGCATCGCGGCCCCCGCCTCCAGCGCCTGATCCGCGACTAGCGACTTGCGGGTGTCGATGGAGATCGGCGCGTCGAAATCGGCATCGCGCAGCGCGGCAATCACGGGGGCGGTGCGGGCGATCTCTTCGTCTTCCTCGACTTCCGTAGCGCCGGGACGGGTCGACTCGCCGCCGATATCGAGAATGTCGGCGCCCATCTTGCGCAGCGCGACCGCGCGCTCGATCGCGGCGTCCTCGACGTCGAAGCGCCCGCCATCGGAGAAGCTGTCGGGTGTGACGTTCAGGATGCCCATGATCCGCGGCGCATCGAGCGTGATCCCGGCGACCGGCGTGCGCGGGGTGCAGAGCCGCTCCATCACCTCTTCGGGCAGATGAGCCGCGGGGATGATCTCGGGCTCGCCATCGCGGCGCAGAATCTCCACCTCATCGAACCAGCACCAGCCCCCGGCGAGGGTCAGGGCCGTGTCGGGACGGGCGGAGTCGGTTCGGGCGACGGGTCGATAATAGAGCTTCTCCATGCGCACCATTCACCCGATTGCGCCCGAGAGTTCAAGCCGTTCAGAGCGGGCGCGTCTCGACCGGCACGCGGCTTCCTGCCGGGGCTGAAACAGTCCCGTGAACTTCCAGCCGGGTCGCGGCCATCTGCTCGGCCAGCCACAGCGCCAAGGCCATTGCGTCGCGCGCGGGGCTTTTCGGGCCGTCGGTCGCGTCCAGCACGATCTTGGAGGGCGCCCAGACGACCATCTGGCCATGGCGCATCGCCCAGTCGATCTCGGTGCGGGTCGCCACCACAACGCAGCGCGGATCGCGGGCCGCGAGCCGCCATGCGTTCTGCTCGATCGCGAGAAGGTCAATGCGGCGCTGCGTGGGCCCCTGCCCGCTTTCGGGCACGGCGCCGTCGGGCAGCCCCACGGCAAGGATCACCGGATGGCCCGTTTCCTGCAGCACGTCGAGCCGCGCCGAAAGGTCCGGCGCGTCGATGGCCGCGTTCGACAGATAGGCGACGACCGGGTGCAAGCTTTCCTCCACCCCGCTCTCATCGACGCTTTTCACCGGGACGGAGGCACGGGAGCGCACGATCTCGACGCCGAGCGCGCCGGGGCCGCGGTCGAGCTTCTCGATCCGCACGAAGACGCGCATCGCCTGCGGGCTGGCGAGGATACGCTCTGCTACACCGGCCGCGAGCGTCTCCAGCAGGTTCACCCGTTCCTCGGCCAATTCCGCCGCGATCGCCTCGGTGATCCGGTCATAGGAGAGGATGCGATCCACGTCGTCCTCGAGCGGCTCCGGCGTGGGCCGCACCTCCACCACCACGTTGAATTGCAGGCGCTGCGTATGGCCACGCTCCTGCTGGAAGGCGCCGATATCGGCCTCCACCACATGGTCGCGCAGCGAGATGCGATCCCGGGGGTCGGTCGGCGCAGAGGCCGCCGCCCGCGCTTCGGGATGCGAAAAGGCGAGGGAAATATCGGAACTCATGCGCGCCTCGGGAATTTTTCAGTCATGTCGAACATAGAAAAAGGGCGGACCGAAGCCCACCCTCAACCGTCATTTCATCGCCCGCCCGCGACGCGGGCCCCTGAAAGCGCGGCCTCAGTTCGAGGCGGTGCGCACCGGGTTGGCGTAGAAGATGTGATGGCCGATCGACGCGGTTTTCGCGAAGCGGCGCGACCAGCTCGGGCGCACGGCGCGCGTGTGGAAGTAGGTCGCCCCATCGGTCAGCGAGCGCGGCGCGCCATCGATCATCGCCCGGGCGACTTTCGCGACTTCGGCGTAGGCGCCCTTGTTGCGGACGGTGTCGGAGCGACCGTCGCAATACCAGCTGAACTGGCAGGCGCGCGAATTGCCCTGATGGACAACGCCGCAGATCGAACCGGGGAAGCGCGGATCGTCGACACGGTTCAGGATGACCTCGGCGACGGCCTGCTGGCCCTTCACACCTTCGCCACGCGCTTCGAAGTAAAGCGCCTGCGAGAGGCATTGGAACTGCTCGCCACCCTTGGCAGCGGGTTGCGCGGACAGCCACTTGGCCGAAAGGACTTCCGGCAGAGTCGCATGTTTTTTCGAGCGTTCCGGCGCCATGGTGAGCGCGGTGACGCGTCGTTTGTCGATCGCGCTCATCGCGGAGCGCTCCGTCCACAGGACCGACATCAGTCCTTGTTCGGCGACCTCAGTGGGGTCGTTCGACTGGCTTACCGTGACTTCGGCACGCAAGCCTCCGGCGAGGGCGAGGAGGATGGCAGCACCCCCCGTCCAGCTTTTCAGCAGTGACATGGTTTTCTTCCGATAAGGTCAATCGCCGCGCACCCCCCATTGAGCCGCGACGGCGCATCGCTTACCCGAGCGAGCTATCCATGTCTAGGTTTTCACGAAAAAATGCGCGACCCCCTACGGAGTCACGGCGGATTCTTGCCAAAATGCACGGTGATTTGCGTGCGATGTCCCTATCGAATCGCATATCGCGACGCGCAAAGATTTGCCAATGGTATTTGAGAAAAACGGCCAAATTTTCGCTTCTGTGACCTTACCTCTAGGGAAAAGATCGACCGCGCGGCGCAAGGAGTGCGAAATGGGCAGCGGCGAGACGAGCGACCGGCACCCGGAAAGGCGAACAGGAGACATAATCGAATCCCGCCGCCCGGCAGAAGGCGATTGATTCGGGATTTCCGCCATGTTCGCCGCAGACCGAGATCGTGACATCGGGCCGGGCGGAGCGTCCGCGCGCGGCCCCGATCAGCAGCAACTCCCCTACCCCTTCGACGTCGAGGATATGGAACGGGTCTTCGCTATAGACCTGCTGGTTCACATAGGTCGACATGAAGCGCCCCGCATCGTCGCGGGAGAGCCCGTAGGTCATCTGAGTAAGGTCATTGGTCCCGAAGGACAGGAAGGCCGCGTGTTCGGCGATCTCACCGGCGCGCAGGGCCGCACGGGGCGTCTCCACCATCACGCCGAGGCGGTAGGTGAAATCTTCCTTGGTCTCGGTGCGCACGGCGGCGGCGACCGCATCGACCCGGGTTTTCACGATCTCCACCTCGCGCGAGGCGGAAACGAGCGGGATCATGATCTCCGGCACCACCTCGGCGCCCCGGCGGAGCGCCTCCACGGTGGCCTCGAAAATCGCGCGGGCCTGCATGTCGTAGATCTCGGGCACGGTCACGCCCAAACGCACGCCGCGCATCCCGAGCATCGGGTTGAACTCGGACAGGGCCTCCACCCGGCGCGTGACCTCGGACAGCGGACGGTCCAGCGCCTCGGCCAACTCGCGCATCCCCTCGCGGTCATGCGGCAGGAATTCGTGCAGCGGCGGGTCGAAGAGACGGATGCAGACCGGCTCGCCCTTCATCAGCTCGAACAGAGCCCCGAAATCATCGCGCTGCATCGGCAGCAACCGGTCTAGGGCGGCGCGGCGATCTTCCGGCCCGTCGGCGAAGATCATCTCGCGCATCACCGTCAGGCGGTCTTCGTCGAAGAACATATGCTCGGTCCGGCACAACCCGATCCCGTCGGCCTCGAACATCAGCGCGGTGCGCGCATCCTCCGGCGTGTCGGCATTGGCGCGGATGCCGATATCGCGCACCAGATCGGCCCAGCTCAGAAGCGTGCGGAACCCGTCATCCAGCGCGGGCGCGAGCATCTCCGCCGTCCCCACCAGCACCTCGCCATTGGTCCCGTCGAGCGTGATCGTATCGCCCTCGCGGAAGAGCCGCCCCTTGGGGCCGCGGAACTGGCGCTCGCGGCTGTTGATCTCGATCTCGGCGCCGACGATGCAGGGCAGGCCCAGACCGCGCGCGATCACCGCCGCGTGGGACGTCATCCCCCCACGTTCGGTCAGCACGGCGACGGCTGCATGCATCCCGCGGATATCCTCGGGAGAGGTTTCGCGGCGCACGAGGATACAGGGCTCGTCGCGCGCGGCAGAGGCCTGCGCGGCGGCGGCCGAGAACACGATCTTGCCGGTTGCCGCGCCCGGCGAGGCCGCGATCCCGCGTGCCAGCACGTCGCGCGGCGCACGCGGATCGACCTGATAGTGCAGAAGCTCGGTGATCGCGCGCGGCTCGACGCGGAGCAGCGCATCCTCGCGAGAGATAACATCGTCATTGGCCAGCGCCACCGCGATGCGCACGGCAGCCCGCGACGAGCGCGGCACCCGCACCGCGTCGATCACATGGACCTTGCCGCTCTCGATGGTGAACTCGATCTGCATCTCTTCGCGCAGCTTCACCCGGCAGCGCGCGCCGAAATCCTTCAACGTGTCGAAGACGCGGCCATCCGCCTCTTCGAGCGAGGCCCCGCGCGGGTCGCGCGTCAGATAGAGCGTCTCGACCGCGCTCGTGCGGCCCTGGCTCTGGCCGCGGAACCGCCCGGTGATCTGCGGCGCACCCGTCACGCTATCGACGAATTGCATCGTGCCCGAGCCCGACAGGCCCGGCCCGATCCCCAGCGCCATCTCCTGCACCAGAAGCCCCAGCACCGCATCGGGCGGCGCGCCCTTGGCCTGCCGCAGCAGCCGCGCCGTCGTGCCCTCCCAGGCCCGCGCCATGGAGCGCAGCACCTCGGCCAGCTGCTGGGCGCCCGATTGCGGGAACCGCTCGTCGGTTTCCTCTTCATAGGCGTCGAGCGCGGCTTCCAGCGCGCCCGGCCCGGGCTCCTGCTGGAACATGTCCGGATCGAGCCGCGCCACATGGATCGAGTAGAGCTGCACGAAGCGCAGATAGAGCGCGTCGGCGGCCTCGCTACCATGCGTGTTCGACAGCACCGCATGCATGTCGTCATTCATGCCGACATTGAGAACCGTGCCCGGCCCGCCCCATTCGGGATTTTCCGGGCTCGGTCGCACCGAGACCAGCATCTGCGGCCCGAAGCAATCCGCGATCGCGGCCATGTCGAAAACCTGTCCCGACGCGATCGCGCGCACGGTTTCAGCGGGCAGAGCGACGGTTTTCGGGACGGGAAGGTCGAGCCGGATCAGCCGTTGAAGGCATTTCGCGCGCCAGCCGTGGCGCGCCTTATCGACCGACGCCGTGGGCGTAAGGGTCACAAAATCAGCGTTTTCAACGGGTTTCTGCATTGCAGCGCGCCTTCTCTCTCGACGCAGGATAGGCTGATTCCCCGCCCTCGCAAGTGTGACATTCGGACAGAAGACGTGGCGTCACTGGCCCGCCCTGTTTCGGCCTTGCGACAGGAGGCGCCGTGGGGGCGCCTCCGGCGGGGATATTTACACCAAGGGGAAGGATCAGCCTTCGATCTTGGTGAGGTCGGCCACATCGAGACAGATTTGCCGGATGCGCGAAAGCAGGTTCAGACGGTTGCGCCGCAAGATCGGGTTGTCGGCGTTGATCTGCACCGCCTCGAAGAAAGCGTCGATCGGCGCGCGCAGGTCGGCCATGGCGGACATGGCGGCGGCGAAATCTTCGTCTGCCATCGCCGGGGCGATCTTGGCTTCGGCTGCGTCGAGCGCGGCGAAGAGGGCCTTTTCCTCGTCCGTCTCCGCGAATTTCGGATCGGCGCCGAAGCTGTATTCCACGCCGTCCTTTTCCTCGGCCTGCGTGAGGATGTTATTCGCGCGCTTGAAACCCTGAATCAGGTTCTCGCCATCGTCGGTCTTGAAGAAGTCCGACAGCGCCTCGGCCCGTTTGACGACGAGGGTGAGATCGTCGCTGCCCGGCATGGCGAGCACGGCGTCGATCACGTCGTGACGGATGCCTGCGTCGCGCAGGTGGACCTTGAGGCGGTCGTGGAAGAAGGACATGAGGTCGGCGACTTCATTTGACCGGTCAGTGGGAGCGGGCGCGCCAATTCCGGCGATACTCGGCGTGTCCCCGATATTCGCCATATCTCCCACTTTCATTTTTTCTCGGTCCTTGTCGACTGCGGTAATTCCTGCCGCGAAAATTGCTTTAAGCGACATCCGCAGGCCATTCGCCGAGATCAACCGTATCACGCCCAGCGCCGCGCGACGCAGCGCGAAGGGGTCCTTCGAGCCAGTCGGCTTCTCGTCGATCGCCCAGAAGCCGGTCAGCGTGTCGATCTTGTCGGCGAGCGCGACTGCGACCGAGACGGGCTCGGACGGCACCGCATCGGACGGGCCCAGCGGCGCGTAATGGTCGCGGCAAGCATCGGCGACGGCCTCCGACAGCCCCGCCTTTTGCGCGTAATAGCGGCCCATCACGCCCTGCAGTTCCGGGAATTCATAGACCATTTCCGAGCGCAGATCGGATTTGGCGACGCGGGCGGCCTCGGCGGCGAGGTCCGGCTTGGCGCCGACCAAGGGCGCGATTTCGCGCGCGAGGTTTTCGATCCGGCGGATGCGGTCGCCCTGCGAGCCCAGCTTGTTGTGGAAGGTCACGGCGTCGAGCCCCGCGCCCATGCCTTCCAGACCGTGGGCCTGAACGGTGCGCAGGTCGTTTTCCCAGAAGAACTTGGCGTCCGACAGACGCGCCGAGAGCACTTTCTGGTTGCCCGCGAGGATGGTCGCGCCGTGATCGGCGGTCTCGCGGTTGGCGACGGTCACGAAGCCTTCGATCCGGGCGGTCTTGGGGTTCTTCACCGAGAAGAATTTCTGATGCTCTTTCATCGAGGTCTGCAGCACCTCGGGCGGCAGGTCGAGGAACTCGCCGTCGATTTCGCCCATCAGGGTGACGGGCCATTCGACGAGGCCCGAGACCTCGGCCAGCAGACCCTTGTCCGGCACCACTTCCCAGCCCTTGGCGAAGGCCATCTGCGCGGCATCGTGGTCGATCGCCTCGGCACGCTCATTGGGGTCGAGCATCACCTTGGCGGCCTTCAACTGCTTGGCGTAGCTCTCGTAGCCCGAGACCTGAAACACATCGGGCGCCATGAAGCGGTGACCGCGCGTGGTGTCGCCGGCCTTAATGCCGTCCACGTCGAGCGGCACGACGGTCGCGCCGGCCTCGTCGGTCAGGATCGCGAGGATCGAATGCAGCGGGCGGACCCAGCGCAGCGAACCCTCGCCCCAGCGCATCGATTTCGGCCAGGGGAAGTTGCGGATCGTTTTCTCCAGCACCTCGGCCACGATCTCGGTCGCGGGGCGGCCCGGCTTTTCGATCACGGCGAAATAGACCTGCCCCTTCTTGTCGTCGCGCGCCTCAAGCTGATCCATGCTCAGCCCGGTCGAGCGCAGGAAGCCCTCGATCGCCTTCTCGGGCGCGTCGGTGCGCGGGCCCTTGCGCTCTTCGCGCAGGGTCGGCGAATTCGCGGTCAGCCCCTCTACGGTCAGCGTCAGGCGGCGCGGGGTCGAGAAAGCGCCGGCGGAGGCATAGGTCAGACCCGCCTCGACGACGCCATCGGTGATCAGTTTCTTCAGATCCTCGCGAGCCTTGGGCTGCATCCGCGCGGGGATTTCTTCGGAGAACAGTTCAATCAGAAGATCGGGCATGTCATTTCTCCGCTTCGTCGTTCAGTTGGTGCCAGACATAGGCCCGGCCATCGGGATAAAGAGCCACGACGCGGTCAACGCCGGGGTGGATATTGTGTTGCGACAGGAAGGCCACCGCGCGGCCTGCCTCGAGGTCCGCGCCGATGGTTTTCGCATCATAGCAGTCGAACCATTTCGGGCCGATCAGAGGGGTCGGTCGGTCGTAGACCTCATAGGTCTCGGTCGCCGTTGCAATCGACAGATCGGTGTCGAAGCAGGCCCGGTAGCGCAGGGGCGAGCTGTCCGCGTCGATCCCTTTGTAGCCTTCGGCCTGCAGCTGGTCCTGCGTCGTGCCGTCCAGCTCCATCAGCGACACTTTCGCCGCGTCGGAGCCCGGCGCGATCTCGTCGTAATAACCGTATTCCTGCGAATAATAGACCACCGCGCCGAAGACGAGCGCGATTACCACGATGCCGCCTCCGATGAGCTTACCATTCACGCGACAGCCTCGTTGGCTTCATTCGTGGCCGCCCCGCCCGCTTCGGTCTGCACGAAAGCGTCGGCGCAGGCCTTGGCCAGCGCACGAACGCGGCCGATATAGGCCTGACGCTCGGTGACCGAGATCACGCCGCGCGCGTCGAGCAGGTTAAAGAGATGCGACGCCTTGATGCACTGGTCGTATGCGGGATGCGCCATGATGATCTTGCGACCCGCATCGTCCGCCTCGGGCGAGGCGAGGATACGTTCGCATTCGGCCTCGGCATCCTCGAAATGGCGCAGCAGCGTCTCGGTATCTGCCACGTCGAAATTCCAGCGCGAATATTCCTGCTCGGTCTGGCGGAACACGTCGCCGTATTTCAACGCGATCGGCGCGGAGGGGTCGTTATAGGGCATGTCCATGACGTGATCGATGCCCAGCACATACATCGCCAGACGCTCGAGCCCGTAGGTCAGCTCGCCCGAGACCGGCTTGCAGTCATGGCCGCCGACCTGCTGGAAATAGGTGAACTGGCTGACTTCCATACCGTCGCACCAGACCTCCCAGCCAAGCCCCCACGCGCCGAGCGTCGGGCTTTCCCAGTCGTCTTCCACGAAGCGGATATCGTGCAGTTCGGTATCGATCCCGATCGCGCGGAGCGAGCCGAGATACAGCTCCTGTAGGTCCGGCGGGCTCGGTTTGATGAGCACCTGATACTGATAGTAGTGCTGCAGGCGGTTCGGGTTCTCGCCATAGCGGCCATCGGTCGGACGGCGTGAGGGCTGGACATAGGCGGCCGCCCACGGCTTGGAGCCAAGCGCGCGCAGCGTCGTCGCCGGGTGGAAGGTGCCTGCCCCCACTTCCATGTCATAAGGCTGCATCACCGCGCAGCCTTTCGAGGCCCAATAGCTCATCAGGCGCAGGATGATTTCCTGAAAGGATTTCGGGGCGTCCGGGTTTGCCATATTTCGCACCTTCCGTTGAAGCGCCTTCTCTCTAGGCAAGGGGCGCGGGGGCGTCAACGCCCTGCAAGGATTAGGGCGGACGATCTGCGCAACTCAACATGCAATGCTGCGGCCCCCGCCCCACAACGGCGGATTTCATGACTCAAAAGAGGGCGTTTGGGGGGTGACCTCCGCCCGCGTTTCGCTAAGGTCGGGGGAAAAGCATATTTTACGGGGGCAGCAATGCGGGCAATTTCACGGACAGTTTCGATCGTCGTCGGAGCCAGCCTCACCGGCATGATCTGGACCGGCACGGCCTGGGCCGAAGTCTGGGTGCAGATCGAGGCGAAAAGCTCGCTCGCCCAAGCCGAAGCGCGCGCCCGCGACTGGGCAGGCATGTTCCCCGACACGACCGGTTTTCGGCTCGATTCCGGCTGGTATGCGATCGCGCTTGGCCCCTTTGCCGATGATGCCGAGGCGAATGCGCGCCGCCGGGTTCTGCGCCGCGAGGGGCTGATCCCGCGCGACAGTTTCGTGGCCGATGGCAACAACTTCCGCCAGCAATTCTGGCCGGTCGGCGCGACCCTGAACGCCCCCCCGCAGGCGCCCCAACAGCCCGCCCCGCAAGCCGACACGCAAAGCGACGTGCGCGGCGCGCCGATGCCCGCCCCGATCGACGTGGAGCCTCTGGACGGGCCGGATGCGACCGCGCAAACGGGCGATCAGACCACGCCCCCGGACACCGCTGCGCAAGACACCGCCACCGCGCCTGAGCCGGTGAACCCCGACACCACAACCACAGCCGACACCCCTGCCCCGCAGGAGGTCACGCCCGCGCCCGAACCGGTCGAGACGCTACGGGACTCGCGCCGGTTGGAGGCCGCACTCGATCCGCAGACCAAGCGCGACATCCAGACCGCTCTGGAATGGGAAGGCAGCTATCAGGGCGCGATCGACGGAATTTTCGGCCGCGGCACCCGCAATTCGATCGCCGACTGGCAGATGAAGAACGATTACGAGCCGACCGGCGTACTGTCCTCGACCCAGCAGGCGGCGCTTCTGGACAAGGTCGCCTCCGAGCGCGCGGCGCTGGGGCTGCAGACCGTGACCGAAGATCAGGCCGGCATCCGGATCGACCTGCCGATGGGGCTGGTGAAATTCGACCGCTACAATGCGCCCTTCGTGAATTACGCGCCCAAGGATGGCAGCGGCGTGCAGGTTCTGCTGATTTCCCAGCCCGGCGACGCCGCGCGGCTGCGTGGTCTTTATGACGCGATGCAGACGCTCGAAATCGTGCCGACGGGAGGCGAGCGCAACATTCGCGGCAACAGCTTCACCATCGAAGGCCAGAACACTGCTGTGCAGTCCTACACCCATGCGGAACTCTCGCGCGGGCAGATCAAGGGCTTCACGCTGGTTTGGCCCGCCGGGGACGACACGCGCCGGGCCCGCGTGCTCGACGCGATGAAAAAGAGCTTCACGCCCATCGGCACCTCGTCGCTCGACGCGACGCTCGGCCAGCCGATGTCGGTGACGCGGGCCGCCCTGATGGCGGGGATCGAGAAACGCGCGCCGATCTTCTCGCGCTCGGGCTTCTTTATCGATGCCGATGGCCATGTGTTGACCGCCGCCGAGGGGCTCGACCAATGCGGGCGGATCACCATCGAGGATCACCCCGCCTCGCTCAGCTTCGACGGCGGCGCCAAGGGCTATGCGGTCCTGACCCCGAAAGACACGCTGGCGCCGAAGGAAGTCGCGAAGTTCAACCCCGATGCCCCGATGGCCGGGAGCAAGGTTGCGGTGGCGGGCTTCTCCTATCCCGAAGCGCTCTCCGCGCCGGTGCTCAATTTCGGCACGCTCTCCGCCCTCAAGGGGCTGGAAGGGCAAGACAGTCAGGCCCGGATCGAGGCGCAGACCCGCGCGGGCGACGTGGGCGGGCCGGTTCTCGACGGCTCCGGCGCGGTCGTGGGGATGTTGCTGCCTTCGAATGACAATGCCAACCGCGTGCTGCCCGACAACCTGACCGTTGCGCTGCAGGCGAAGGCGATGGCGCCGGGCCTGTCGGACAACGGTTTCACCCCGAAGGCCGCAGGCATCTCGGCCAATCGAGACCCCGAAGACCTGCAGCAGATCGCGGACGGGATGGTGGTGCAGATTTCCTGCTGGAAGTGATCAGCCGCGCCAGAAGCGCGGCAGCAACAGCACGAGCACGCTCATCAGTTCGAGCCGCCCGAGGCACATTGCCGCGCTCATCAGCCATTTCGCGCTGTCCGGGAAATCCGCGACCGAGCCGTTCGCGGTGATCTCCGGCCCCCATGCGGGGCCGATATTGGCGATCGAAGTCCAGGCGGCGGTCATCGCCGTCTCCGTCCCGAGGCCGGTGAAGGTCAGCGCGATGATCAGCATCCCGAAAATCAGGATGAACAGCGAGAAGAAGGCCATCACCGAGTTGACCACGCTATCCTCGACCGGGCGGCCGTCATATTGCACCTTCAGCAGACGGTGCGGCGAGTAGAGCCGCTGGATCTGCGCCTTGATCGCCTCGAGAAGGATCAGGTAGCGGAACACCTTGACCGAACAGGCGGTGGAGGCCGTGCAGCCCCCGATCAGCCCGGAAATCAGCAGGATCGTGAAGGCCAGATGCCCCCATTGGGTCACGTCCTCCGAGGCATAGCCCGTGCCGGTGAAGGTCGAGACCACGTTGAACGTCACCTCGCGCAGCGTCGGCCAGAAGGACGCCTCGTGGCGGATCATGCGGTAAAGCACGATGATCGCGATCGCATAGCCCATCCAGCGCAGGAAGGCGCGCACCTGCGGGTCGCGCCAGAGCGGCATCGTGTCGCCGCGCATCACCTGCACGAAGCGGATGAACGGCATCGCCGCCAGCGCCATGAAGACCGAAGCCGCGTATTCCGGCGCGCCCTTATAGGTGGCGAAGCTGGCGTCGTAATTGGAAAACCCGCCCGTGCTCATCGTGGTGAGCGCATGCATGATCGCGTCGAACCCCTTCATCCCGAGGCCGAGATAGGTCAGCGCGCAGGCGATGGTCAGCCCGACATAGATGCGGATCAGCGCGGTCGAGATGTCCATCGCACGCGGCAGGATTTTCCCAAGCGTATCAAACCCTTCCGAGCGGAAGAACTGCATCCCGCCGACCTTCATCACCGGCAGGAAGATCATCGCGACGATGATGATCCCCAGACCGCCCAGCCATTGCAGCAGCCCGCGCCAGAGGTTCACCCCCGGCGGCAACCCGTCGAGATGCGGGATCGCGGTGGTCCCCGTCGTGGTCAGCCCCGACATCGCCTCGAAATAGGCATCGACCAGCGACAGATGCGGCACGCCCAGCATGAAAGGCAGCGCCCCGAAGAAGGGCAGCGTCAGCCAGACGAGCGAGGTCAGAAGAAAGCTTTGATGGATCGACAGCGTCCGAGCCAACCCGTCGCGCGAGGCCAGCGCCAGCAGCGCGCCCGCCGTCGTCGTCAGCACCGCGCTTTCGACGAAGACCAGCCAATGCGCTGCGCCATAACCCAAATCCACCGCCGCCGGGATAAGCATCGTCAGCCCCAGCACGGATGTCAGCATTCCGATGATATATCCAACCGGGCGCAGATCGATCATGCGCCCCACCTTGCCCAGAGCGCCGGTCTAGTCAATCCCAGACGGGCCGGGACAGGCCTGTGGTCGCGTAGCGTGACTTTGCAAACCCGAGCGGTTTGGTCAGTAAATTTGCCCAACTTTGCAGGTAGGCCCTTGCGCTGCGGCGCGGCAACGCTACCGTAGCGCCACTTTCGACAATAGGGAGAACGCTATGTTCAACAAGATCCTCGTGGCCAACCGTGGCGAGATCGCCATCCGAGTGATGCGCGCCGCCAACGAGCTCGGCAAAAAGACGGTCGCCGTCTATGCCGAAGAGGACAAGTTGGGCCTGCACCGTTTCAAGGCCGATGAAGCGTACCGCATTGGCGAGGGCCTTTCGCCCGTCGGCGCCTATCTCTCCATCGAAGAGATCATCCGCGTCGCCAAGGAAAGCGGTGCCGATGCGATCCACCCGGGCTATGGCCTGCTCTCGGAAAACCCCGATTTCGTCGAAGCCTGCGACGCCGCCGGCATCACCTTCATCGGTCCGAAGGCCGAAACGATGCGCGCGCTTGGCGACAAGGCCTCGGCGCGTCGCGTGGCGATCAAGGCCGGTGTGCCGGTCATCCCCGCGACCGAGGTGCTGGGCGAGGATTTCGACGCGATCAAGAAAGAGGCCGCAGAGATCGGCTACCCGCTGATGCTGAAAGCCAGCTGGGGCGGCGGCGGGCGCGGCATGCGCCCGATCCTTGGCGAGGAGGAACTGGTCGAGAAGGTCCGCGAGGGACGTCGCGAAGCCGAAGCCGCCTTCGGCAATGGCGAGGGCTATCTCGAGAAGATGATCATCCGCGCGCGCCACGTCGAGGTGCAGCTGCTGGGCGACACGCATGGCAATCTCTATCACCTCTACGAGCGCGACTGCACCGTGCAGCGCCGCAACCAGAAGGTCGTCGAACGCGCCCCTGCCCCCTATCTCTCGGACGAGCAGCGCGAAGAGGTCTGCCAGCTCGCGCTGAAGATCGGTCAGGCGGTCGGCTATGAATGTGCCGGCACGGTCGAATTCCTGATGGATATGGACTCGGACAAGTTCTACTTCATCGAGGTCAACCCGCGCGTTCAGGTCGAGCATACCGTGACCGAAGAGGTCACCGGCATCGACATCGTGCAGGCCCAGATCAAGATCGCCGAGGGCGCGACGCTGGCCGAAGCCACCCGCGCGAAATCTCAGGACGAGATCGAACTGTCGGGCCACGCGCTCCAATGCCGTGTGACCACCGAAGACCCGCAAAACAACTTCATCCCCGATTACGGCCGCCTGACCGCCTATCGCTCGGCGACCGGTAACGGCATCCGCCTCGATGGCGGCACCGCCTATGCGGGCGGCGTCATCACCCGCTATTACGACTCGCTTCTGGTGAAGGTCACCGCCTGGGCGCAGGATCCCGATCAGGCGATCCGCCGGATGGACCGCGCCCTGCGCGAATTCCGTATCCGCGGCGTGAGCACGAATATCGACTTCGTCATCAACCTGCTCAAGCACCCGACCTTCCTCGACATGAGCTACACGACGAAGTTCATCGACACGACGCCGGAGCTGTTCGACTTCAAGCAGCGCCGCGACCGGGGCACCAAGATCCTGACCTATATCGCGGATATCACCGTGAACGGTCACCCCGAGACCGCGGGCCGCAACAAACCCCATGCGGAGGCGAAACCGCCGCGCTTGCCCGCCTTCAGGGATGAGGCAAAACCGGGCAGCCGGAACCTGCTGGAGAAGGAAGGCGCGAAAGCGGTCGCCGACTGGATGAAGACGCAGAAGAAACTTCTGCTGACCGACACCACGATGCGCGATGGCCACCAGTCGCTGCTCGCGACCCGGATGCGCTCGATCGACATGATCAAGGCAGCCCCCGCCTATGCCTCGAACCTCAGCGATCTGTTCTCGGTCGAATGCTGGGGCGGCGCGACCTTCGACGTGGCTTACCGCTTCTTGCAGGAATGCCCGTGGCAGCGCCTGCGCGACATTCGCGAGGAGATGCCTAACATCCTGACGCAGATGCTGCTGCGCGCCTCGAACGGCGTGGGCTACACGAACTACCCCGACAACGTGGTGCAATTCTTCGTTAAGCAGGCCGCGGAGAGCGGCGTCGACGTGTTCCGCGTCTTCGACTCGCTGAACTGGGTCGAGAACATGCGCGTCGCGATGGATGCGGTTATCGAAAGCGGCAAGATCTGCGAAGGCACGATCTGCTACACCGGCGATATCCTCGATCCGGACCGCGCCAAATATGACCTGAAATACTATATCGGGATGGCAAAAGAGCTGGAGGCCGCGGGCGCGCATGTGCTGGGTCTCAAGGACATGGCGGGCCTGCTGAAACCCGCCGCCGCCCGCAAGCTGATCGCGGCGCTGAAGGAAGAGGTCGATATCCCGATCCACTTCCACACCCATGACACGAGCGGAATCGCGGGCGCGACCATTCTCGCGGCGGCAGATGCGGGCGTCGATGCGGTGGATGCGGCGATGGACGCCTTCTCGGGCGGCACTTCGCAGCCCTGCCTCGGCTCGATCGTGGAGGCGCTGGCCCATACCGAGCGCGATACCGGCCTCGATATCCACGCGATCCGCATGATGTCGAACTATTGGGAGGCCGTGCGCCACCAATATGCGGCCTTCGAGAGCGGCCTCGAAGCCCCGGCTTCCGAGGTCTATCTGCACGAGATGCCCGGCGGCCAGTTCACCAACCTCAAGGCGCAGGCGCGCTCGCTGGGGCTGGAAGAGCGCTGGCACGAGGTGGCGCAGGCCTATGCCGACGCCAACCAGATCTTCGGCGATATCGTGAAGGTCACGCCGTCCTCGAAAGTCGTGGGCGACATGGCGCTGATGATGGTCGCGCAGGGCCTGTCGAAGGAAGACGTGCTCGACCCGGCCAAGGATGTCTCCTTCCCGGATTCGGTCATCGACATGATGCGCGGCAATCTCGGCCAACCGCCCGGTGGCTGGCCCGAGGGGATCGTGGCGAAGGTGCTCAAGGGCGAGGCTCCCTCGACCGAGCGCCCGGGCAAGAACCTGCCCCCGGTCGATCTGGAAGCCGCCCGCAAGGAGGTCTCCGAGCAGCTCGACGGGCGCGAAATCGACAATGAGGATCTCGCGGGCTACCTGATGTATCCCAAGGTCTTCACCGATTACGCGAGCCGCCACGAAGCCTATGGCCCGGTGCGCACCCTGCCCACCCCGGTCTTCTTCTACGGGATGGAGCCGCAAGACGAGATCTCCGCCGAGATCGACCCCGGCAAGACGCTGGAAATCCGCTATCTCACCACCGGCGAGACCGACGAGCTAGGCGAGGTGAAGGTCTATTTCGAACTCAACGGCCAGCCCCGCGCCGTACGCGTCCCCAACCGCGCGGTGAAGGCGACGACGGCGGCGAAACCGAAGGCCGAGGCGGGCAACCCGAACCATATCGGCGCGCCGATGCCGGGCTCGATCGCCTCGATCGCGGTCAATGTCGGCCAGAAGGTGAAGCCGGGCGATATGCTCCTGACCATCGAAGCGATGAAGATGGAGACCGGCATTCATTCCGACCGCGAAGCCACGGTGAAGGCGATCCATGTCTCGCCGGGCGCCCAGATCGACGCGAAGGATCTGCTGGTCGAACTGGAGTAATCCGCGATCCCCAAAACAAAAACGCGCGCCGAGGCCCCGCCCCCGGCGCGCGTTTTTATTTGTTGGAAAGATCAGGTCCAGAACGTCATTGGGAACACGGAGGCCCCTGTTTCTTGTCGACCGCCCTACGGGCAACATTGACAAGACCGTCCGGGATTATAGGATCGTAACGATTTTTATCAGCATCTTAATCTATTCATAATTTTCAGAAAGATTTGTGAATGACGACGATTAGAGCGGAGTCCGACTGCGCGAAAGCAGGCATCAATTTCGAGAAAATTTCGCGCTGGCAATATCTCCTGACACAACGTGAGATTACGGACACGATCCTGAAGCGTTACAGTTTCGGCGGCTGGCACCTTCGTGTCGGCGACGGAGTATGCGTTTCGAAGCTGGAAGATGCCAAGGGCCGTGCGATCGGCCTTTTCATCGGTATCGGAGTCGATAACGAGACCTTGGTGAAGGGCACCCATAAAATCCCGTCACTCGATTTGGATCGCGATAGCTTCTTTGAGGATTTCGAAGACTGGCTCTTTTACGTTTCCGGTCGGTATAATGTATTTATTGCCAAAGGCGATTCAAAGCGATTTTACAGTGACGCAGTCGGTATGAATGGCATGGTCTATGACCGTGAAGAGCGACAGGTCGCGTCGAGCCTTGCCCTTTGCATCGAGCGCGATACGACACCCCATCCGCTATACGACCATTCTCTCATCGAGCGCGGCGAAGGCAATTACAGCCTGTTCCACACTTACGATAAGGATGTCCGTCGCGGTAATCCGAATTTCTATCTCGATCTCAATGACTTTTCCGAAACTCGCTTTTGGCCGCGCGACGAGGATTTCACGACAGATCGATCGCATGACGATATTTACGGAGAAATAATTCAACGAACCTCGAAGGTTATCGGAGAGATCAACGCCAATTTCAAAACCGCGCTCCCGTTATCGGGAGGGCAGGATAGCCGCTTGCTCGCTTCGATATCGCGCACGAACCTCGCGGGCTTCGACCAATTTTTCACCCATATCCATAATTACGCGAGCAGGATCGACGCAACGATCGCTGGAACACTCGCGAAGGTCCTGCAGGTCGACCATGAAATCCACGACAAGCGGAATATCAAGGTCTCTGAAGAGGATGTTTCGCGGTTCGAAGCCGAATTCCATGCCGCGCTCGGGTTCAAGAAAAAGCTGACCCGAGAAGTCGCTCACGGGCTGCATGAATGCCTCGAGGATAGGATGGTGATCCTGCGCGGCCACCAAACCGACTTGTTGCGTGCCGTGTTCATCGACAAGCTGGGCGAGGACGGAAGAAATAACCTACGCTGGCAAGTCAAACGCCTGCTGATCGTTCCGGGCAAAGCGTTCGACCGCAAGACATACAGGACGTTTCTTCCCGAGTATCAGAACTGGGTCGAAACGCTTCCCGAAAACGCTGCGAAGCGCCAAGTCGATCTCATGTTCCTCGAAATATACTACAGCTCGACAATCGGGCTCATTTTCCCGGCACTTACGCGAAACTTCTTCATGTCGCCCTTCAACAGTCGACATCTGATATCCCTGTCTCTTTCAATCGAAGAGGGTTATCGCAAAAACAGCTTTGCAGTTAACGATATTATTTTCCAGGTTGATCCTGAGCTTCACGACGTCCCGTTCGATTATGAATTCGGCGGCGCCGATCTCGGGCGCATCGACGACCAACAGGCGATGGCGGAGCTGACAGCCGCGCGCCGCAAAGCCAGCGAAACGCGCGTCGCACTCAGGACGCAGCACCCAGATTTGGCGGCGTCCGAGGACGTCCTTGTGCCCTGAGCGACGAGCTCGCGCATGAAGCTCGAGGGACGAGGGTCACCGTAGAGGGCTGAACTTCCGTCTCGCGGCGTCGCAAAACGTGTCCGCGCGCATCCAGAGGTCGGCAATGGCCAGACGTGCCGCCAAACACCCTCTGCGCGTTCGACAGATGACGGACGCTCAGGGGCGCCCGCCTCTGATTGCGATGTCTTGTCAGAATTCTACGACGAAGAGGCCGCGCCCCCTGCCCCGGCTCGGATCGCATGGATCGGGTCGCAGGAGCCCCAAGCCGTCTCAGACCGATAGCCTCGCGGGCACACCGCGATCGAGGCCTTACCGCTGGCCTTCAAACGGGTCACGCGAAACTCGACGCGCGGGGTGTAGTAGTTGCGCTTGGTCTTGAGCCTGTCGACCTTCCAGCCAAACGTCGTGCGCTTTGGATTGTCGACAAGCACCTGCACCGGCTGCAACGGCAAGTCGAAATGATGGAGGAACGTGTCGTAGACCTTCCATTCCCCGCCCGGGATTTTCAGCAGATCGACCTCGCCGGGTGTCGAATTCGACAGATGGCCGGTCTCGAAGGTGCAACGCATCACCTGCGTCCCGCGCGGCAGCTTCGGCTGCTCGGGATTTGCCAGCACCGGGCCAGCGGAAAAGACGACGAAAGCTGCGAAAAGAAATGGACGGAACATATGGCCTCGACAAATTAATCGGGCACGAAGCGGCCCGATTAATGCAAGACCAACGCCCGGATGTTAAAAGAGATCGCTGCCCTCGCGGGCGGAAACTTCAAGCAGTCCCATAACATAGCCGGCAACAGAGCGGAAAGATATGAGTGAGATTTCACTTTCCCCGGAGCGCCAGAACGCGGCTGCGACTTGCGCTGTGCGGGAGCGGCGGATCTCGCCTTCGGGCAGGGTCGCGATATCGGCGGGCGAGAGCTTCATCACCACCTGATCCGCCTTGTCCCCACGAATGGTAAACATCGCGCGGGCGTCGGAGACGTTGACGACCATCGCGTGGTCCGCCGCAAGCGCCTCGGCCAGCCGATCGGTCAGCGCGGGGGCCTCGTCATGAGCGCAGATCAGCAACAGCTCATCCGGGCTCATCCAGGCGATCGAGCGCCCGTTTGCGGTTTCGATCCGGCGCGGGCCGGGGACGGGAAGCCCCTCGGCCTTGAGCGCTTTAGCGAGCCCCTTGGCCTCCAGATCGGAGCGGATCGAGATCATGCCCACCAGCCCGGCCTCGGACACGGTGACGAAACCTTCGTGGGTCTGGCCCGAAAGGGCGCTGACGGCCTCAGACATTCTGCTTCTCCCCGTCCTTATCGTAGAAGACCGGATCGACGATCCGCGCCTTGACCATTTCCTCGCCCTCGCCGGTGAACTCGATCACCTCGCCCATACGGTCGGGCCCGTTCAGCACCAGCCCCATCGCGATCCCCTTGCCGATCGTTGGCGAGTAGTAGGTCGAGGTGACGCGGCCCTGCGTGTGGCGCTGACCGTTGGCGTTGAACCCATCGGCGGGCGCGTGGCTGCCATCGGGGATGACCGATCCGTCGAGCGTCTCGAGGCCGACCAGCTTCCAGCGGTTCGGGTCGGTCATGTGGGACCGCTCCTGCGCGCGCTTGCCCAGATAGTCGGTCTTCTTCTTCGAGAGCGCCCAGTTCAACCCCAGATCCTGCGGGATCACCGTGCCGTCGGTCTCGTCGCCGATCATGATGAAGCCCTTCTCGGCGCGCATCACGTGCAGCGCCTCGGTGCCGTAGGGCATCACGCCAAGCGCCTCGCCCTCGGCCATGAGCGCCTTCCAAAGCGCGAGGCCTTGGCTCGCGGGCACCGAGATCTCGTAGCTCAGTTCGCCCGAGAAGGAGATCCGGAAGATGCGCGCGTCGAAAGCGCCCAGCTTGCCCTCGGTCCATTTCATGAAGGGCAGCGTCTCCTTGCTGACATCCATGCCGCCCAAGCGTTCCAGCAGCTCGCGCGATTTCGGACCGACGACGGCGATCTGCGCATATTGCTCGGTCAGGTTCGCGGTATAGACCTTCCAGTCCCACCACTCGCATTGCAGCCAGTCTTCCATCCAGCCGTGGATGTGATCGGCCCCGCCCGAGGTCGTGTGGCACAGCCACGTATCTTCGTCGAGCCGCGCCACGACCCCGTCATCCATCAGGAAGCCGTTCTCGTTGCACATCAGCCCGTAGCGGCATTTGCCCACCGGCAGGGTCGACATCATGTTCGTGTAGAGCATGTCGAGGAATTTCCCCGCATCCGGCCCTTTCACCACGATCTTGCCCAGCGTCGAGGCGTCGAGCATGCCCACATTCTTGCGGGTATTGGTGATCTCGCGATTGACCGCGTCGCGGTGGCTCTCGCCGGATTTCGGGTAGCAATAGGGGCGACGCCAATGGCCGACCGGTTCCCAATGCGCGCCCTTGGCCTCGTGCCAGGACTGGATCGGAGTGCGGCGCAGCGGCTGGAATAGCTCGCCCTTGGCCTCCGCCGTCACAGCGCCGAGCGAAATCGGCGTGTAGGGCGGGCGGAAGGTGGTCGTGCCAGTGGCCGGGATCGGTTGGCCAAGCGCGTCCGAGAGGATCGCGAGCCCGTTGATATTGCTCAGTTTCCCCTGATCGGTCGCCATGCCGAGCGTAGTGTAGCGCTTGGTATGTTCGACCGACTCGTAGCCCTCGCGGGCGGCGACTTGCACGTCGGAGACTTTCACGTCGTTCTGGTAGTCGAGGAAGCTCTTGAAGCGCAGCGCATCGGGCGCGCCTGCGGGCATCATCCAGACCGGGGCGAGCGGCGCTTCTTCCTCGGAAGCGGCACCGATGCCCAGACCGCCCATCGCCTCGGAGAGCGTCAGATCGCCATTGGCGGCCCCCACGACCGTCGCCATGCCGGTCCCATCCGCGCCGGTCGGCGGACGGTTGGGATCGGGGCGGAACATCGCGCGCGCATCGTCCCAAGTCAGCTTGCCGCCGCAATGGGACCACAGGTGCACGACCGGCGACCAGCCGCCCGACATCGCGACGCAATCACAGTCGATCATCTCGACCGCACCGCCCTCGCCTGCCTGTGCGCAGATCTCGACGCCGGAGACGCCCTTGCGGCCCAGTACTTTCGCGATGCCGCGCCCTTCGAGGACACGCACGCCGCGCGCCTTCACGGCTTCGGGCAGCGCGCCATGGGTTTCCTCGCGCGCATCGACCACGGCTGAGACTGTCAGACCTGCATCGAGGATCGCGAGCGCCGTGCGGTAGGCGTCGTCATTGTTGGTCACGAGCACCGTGCGATCGCCGGGCGAAACCGCCCAGTTCACGATGTAGTCGCGCACCGCCGAGGCCAGCATCACGCCGGGCACGTCGTTGCCCGCGAAGGCCAGCGGACGCTCGATCGCGCCGGTCGCGGTGATCGTGTGCCCCGCACGGATGCGCCAGAGACGGTGGCGCGGACGGCCATCGCCGGGGGTGGTGTCGGCGAGGTTCTCGTAGCCGATGACATAGCCATGATCGTGCAGACCCGCCGCCATCAGGCGGGTGCGCATCGTGACATTCTCCATCGAGGACAGTTCGACCAGCGCGCTGTCGATCCAGGTCTGCGCGTCGTGACCGTCGATCTGACCGCCATCGACCGGCGTACGCCCGCCCCAGTTCGGGGTCTGCTCGATCAGCCAGACCCGCTTGCCCGCGCGGCCTTCTTTCAGCGCCGCGGCAAGACCCGCCACGCCACCGCCCACGACAAGCACGTCGCAATGGGCATAGACCTGTTCATAGCGATCCGGGTCGGCCTCTTTCGGCACACCGCCAAGACCTGCGGATTTGCGGATGATGGGCTCGAACAGGTGCTTCCACGCAGCCCGCGGCGCCATGAAGGTCTTGTAGTAGAAACCCGCGGGCAGGAATTTGTAGAAGGTGTTGTTGATCTCACCGATATCGAAGTCGAGCGACGGCCAGTGGTTCTGGCTCGTGGTCTCGGCGCCTTCGAACAGCTCGGTCGTGGTCGTGCGCTGATCGGGCTCGAACCGCGCGTTACGGCCCAGACCGACGAGCGCGTTCGGCTCTTCCGCGCCGGACGCCACGATGCCGCGCGGACGGTGATATTTGAACGACCGGCCCACCATGACCTGACCGCCACCCAAGAGCGCCGAGGCCAGCGTATCGCCCGCAAAGCCACGCATCGGCTTGCCGTTGAAGGTGAAGGCGAGCGGTTTCGCGCGGTCGATCAGACGACCACCCTTGGAAAGACGCGTGCTCATTTATAGCCCTCCCAGTCGGGGCGTTTCGCTTTGATCTTCGCGATCACATCGGCGGGGGGCTCGGTGGTCTGCACCTTGTAGGTGGCGAAAACCTCGAGCGTGTTGGTGTCGCGTGCAGCCAGGAACCACTTGCCGCAGCCATAGGCATGCCGCCAGCGTTCGAAATGGACGCCTTTCGGGTTCTTGCGGGCGAACAGGTAGCCCTCGAACTCGTCATCCGACGAGCCCGGCCCGAAGCGCTTGAGATGCGCCTCTCCGCCCGGGGCGAATTCGGTTTCCTCGGCAATGACGCCGCAGCAGGGACAGGTGAGGGTCAGCATTTGGGAAGCACCTCTTTACTGGAGAGCGCCGGGAGGGATTTGAAGCAGATCGAAAGGGAGGTCGTCTTCATCAGTGCGCCACCCCTGCGGCGACGCTTTCGTCGATGAAGCGGCCTTCCTTGAAACGGTCGAGCCCGAATTGGTCGGTCAGCGGCGAGTGGCCGCGCGCGATCAGTTCGGCCATGCCATAGCCCGAGCCCGGGATCGCCTTGAACCCGCCGGTGCCCCAGCCGCAATTGACGAAGATGCCCTCGACCGGAGTTTTCGACAGGATGGGCGAGCGGTCGCCGGTCATGTCCACGATGCCGCCCCACTGGCGCAGCATCTTGAGGCGCGAGATGATCGGGAAGGTCTCGACCAGCGCACGGGTGGTTTCCTCGACATGGTGCCACGAGCCGCGCTGGGTATAGTTGTTGAACCCGTCCGTGCCGCCGCCGATCACCATCTCGCCCTTGTCGGATTGCGACATGTAGCCGTGCACGGTGTTGGCCATCACGACCACATCCATGCAGGGTTTGATCGGCTCGGAGACCCAAGCCTGCAGCGCCACGCTCTCGATCGGCAGACGGAAGCCCGCCATCTCGGCCATGACCGAGGAGTGCCCCGCGACGACGATGGCGAGCTGTTCGCAGTCGATCTCGCCCTTGCTGGTCGAGATGCCCTGCACCTTGCCGCCTTCGGTGCGCACACCGGTCACTTCGCATTTCTGGATGATGTCCATGCCCATATCGGAACAGGCCCGCGCATAGCCCCAGGCCACCGCATCGTGCCGTGCCGTGCCGCCGCGTTTTTGCAGCAAAGCGCCCAGCACCGGGTAGCGCGGCCCGTCGATATTGATGATCGGCACGAGATCCTTGACCTGCTGCGGCCCGATCCATTCGGTGTCGATACCCTGCAGGCGGTTGGCGTGCACCGTGCGCTTGTAGCCGCGCACCTCATGCTCGGTCTGGCCCAGCATCAGAAGGCCGCGCGGCGAGAACATCACGTTGTAGTTCAGATCCTGACTCAGATCCTCGTAAAGCGCGCGGGCTTTCTCGTAGATCGCCGCCGAGGGGTCCTGCAGGTAGTTCGAGCGGATGATCGTGGTGTTGCGGCCCGTATTGCCGCCGCCCAGCCAGCCTTTCTCGATCACCGCGACATCGGTGATGCCATGCACCTTGCCGAGGTAATAGGCGGTGGCGAGGCCATGCCCGCCCGCCCCAACGACGATGACCTTGTAGCGTTTCTTCGGCTCGGGGGAGCGCCAGGCTCGCTCCCAGCCGCGATGGAAGCGCATCGCCTCACGTGCAACGGCAAACATCGAATAGCGTTTCATGAGCGCGCCTCCGAGCAGTCTCGACTCTTTCGCCTTTGTGATGGACCGGGGCGGCGGACGAAAGCCCCCCTGTTGCGGCATCGCAGGGAAAAAAGCGACATGGGCCTGCGACATCGAGTTCCATTCACGCGCTAGACCCTTTCGGCGCGGCGTCATCTCGCCTAAATGGGGAACGAAGGATGAGGAGACGCCATGCTGTTCTGGATTATCGCCGCCGCGCTCGTTGCGGTCATCGCGCTTTTGTTCGCCCTTGCGCTGCTGCGTGGGCGCGGCGAGGACGAGATGGCCCCTGCGGCCTCGTATGACGTGCAGGTCTATCGCGACCAGCTGCGCGATCTGGAGCGCGACGTCGAACGCGGCGTCACCTCGCGCGAGGAAGCCGACCGCGCGAAGCTGGAAATTTCGCGCCGGATGCTCGAGGCCGACCGCAAGGCACAGGCAGGCTCCGATCTGGGCCGCGCGCCGAAAGGGGCGACCATCGCAGTCGTGCTCGGCGTCGTCGTGATTTTCGGCGGGGCATTCGCGCTTTACGATTACGTGGGGCAGGACGGGTACGAGGACCAGCCTATCGGCGTGCGTCTTGCGGATGCCGACAAGCTTTATGACAGCCGCCCCTCGCAGGCCGAAGCCGAGAAAATGGCAAAAGCCCGCGCGACCGCCCCCCAATCCAACCCGGATCCGCAATTCCTCGCACTGATGAAGAAGCTGCGCGAAGCCGTGGCGAAAAAGCCCAACGATCCGAAAGGTCTCGAACTGCTGGCACGCAACGAGGCGACTCTGGGCAACTTCGATGCCGCATGGAAGGCGCAGCAGCGTCTCGTCGCGACCAAGGGGGATTCTGCGACGGCGCAGGATTACGCCGAGCTGGGCGACATGATGGCCGTGGCGGCAGGCGGAATGATCACCCCCGAGGCGGAGAAAGTCTTCGCGACCGCACTGACGATGGATCCGAAGAATGGGCTGTCGCTCTATTATGTCGGCCTGATGATGCTGCAGAACGGGCGTGCCGACCGTGCGTTCCGCTTCTGGGACAGCGCATTGCGCAACTCGGAGAATAGCGACCCCTGGGTGCCGATGATGCGGCAGAACATCGAGGAACTGGCATGGCTCGCGGGCGAGAAGGACTACACCCCGCCCAGACCGCGCGGCGCGCCCGGCCCGTCGCAGGCCGACGTCGCGGCTGCGGCGGATATGTCGCCCGAGGCCCGTCAGGACATGATCCGCTCGATGGTGGAGCGGCTGAACGACCGGCTCGCGCAGGAAGGCGGCAGCGCGGATGATTGGGCACGTCTCATCTCCTCGCTGCGCATGATCGGCGAGGTCGACCGCGCCGATGCGATCTATGGCGAAGCGAAGGGCAAATTCGGCTCGCGCCCGGAAGACATGGCGAAGATCGACGCGGCCCATCAGGCGCCCGCCGGTCAGGCGCTCAAGGATATGGGTGGCGCCTCGGCGGGGCAAAGCGCACCGCAAGCGGCACCGGCCCTCCCCGGCCCGAGCGCCCAGCAGATGAAGGACGCGCAGTCGATGACGCCCGAGGAGCGCCAGCAGATGATCCAGGGCATGGTCGACGGTCTCTTTGACCGGCTGACCACCGACGGCGGCACGCCGCAGGAATGGGCGCGCGTGATCTCGTCGCTCGCGACGCTGGGCGAGAATGCACGCGCCAAGGAAGCCTGGGGCGAGGCGCAAAAGGCGCTGGCCGACAATCCGGACGCGCTGGCTCAGGTCGAGGCGGCGGCGAAATCGGCAGGTGTGGCGGAATGATCTGCGAGACGATCGAAGAGTTCGCCGAAGCGATCCCCCGCATGGGCGGGGTCGCGGGGCTAGATCTGGGCACCAAGACCATCGGCGTCGCGGTGTCCGACGGGCTGCGCTCGGTCGCGACGCCGCTCTCGACGATCAAACGCAAGAAATTCGGTGTCGATGCCGAGGCGCTTCTGAAGATCGTGGCGGAGCGCGAGCTGAAGGGCCTGATCCTCGGCCTGCCGAAGAACATGGACGGGACCGAGGGCGCGCGCTGCCAATCGACCCGCGCCTTCGCCCGCAACCTCAGCCGTCTGACCGATCTGCCGATCGGCTATTGGGACGAGCGGCTGAGCACGGTCGCCGCCGAACGCGCAATGCTGGAGGCCGACATGTCGCGCGCCAAACGCGCCGAGGCGATCGACCACGTCGCGGCGAGCTTCATCCTGCAAGGCGCGCTGGATCGGCTGCGCTATCTGGGGGCGGCATGAACAATCCTTCCGACAGCGACGGCATCTGGAAACGCGCCGAGATCGAGAGCCCCTGCGTCAAGCTCTGCCAGATCCACCCCGAGGCGCGGATCTGCATCGGCTGCTACCGCACGATGGAAGAAATCGGCGCATGGTCGCGAATGACGCCCGAGGCGCGCCGCGAAGTGATGGCGGAGCTGCCCGAGCGCGCGCCGCAACTGCGCAAACGCCGGGGCGGACGCGCGGGCCGGCAAGACCGCTGAGCGCTTAAGCGCCGGCCTCTTTCGCCGGGAAGACGAAGCAACGATCGCGGCGGATCATCAACCACATCGGCGTGCCGGGCTTCGGCAGGAAGACGTTAGGGACGCTGGCGCGCAGGATCGTGCCGTCGAAATCCATCCGAAACTCGACGAGGCTTTCGCGGCCCAAGAAGCGGGCACGTTCGACGACGCCACGCGCGGGCGTGCCGTCCTGCGGCGTCGGGGCCGGGCCGCGTCCGGCCCGGTCGAAATCGATCTTCAGATGCTGCGGGCGGATCACGATATCGATCTCGGTCCCGTCTGCATGGCCCGGCGTCAGGAAATCGCCAAAGGGTGTCACGGTCAGCGCGTCTTGCACCTTCCCCTTGAGCACGTTCACATCCGAGAAGAACGCCGCCGCCGCCCGATCCACCGGCGCGTTGTAAAGGTTATAAGGCGCACCGCGCTGCACGATTTTCCCGCCGCGCATCAGCAGGATTTCATCGGCCATCCGCATCGCCTCATGTGGCTCATGAGTGACCAGCAGAACGGCGGTGTTTTCCTCTTTCAGAAGCGCCAGCGTCTCGTCGCGGATATCGTCGCGCAGGCGCTCGTCCAGTCCCGAGAAAGGCTCGTCCATCAAGAGGATACGCGGCCGGGGCGCAAGCGCACGGGCCAGTGCCACGCGCTGCTGCTCGCCGCCCGAAAGCCCGTGCGGATAGCTGTCGCGATGCCGCGTGAGCCGCACCTTCTCGAGCAGTTCCGTCACGCGGGCGCGCTTTGCCGCCGCGTCGCCCTTGAGACCGAAGGCGATATTCTCGGCCACCGTCAGATGCGGAAACAGCGCGAAGTCCTGAAACATCAGCCCGATCGCGCGTTGCTCGGGTGGGATGCGGAACACCGTGTCGCAGATCAGCTTGCCATCGACGTAGATCTCGCCCGTATCCTGCATGTCGACGCCCGCGATCAGCCGCAGCGTCGTCGACTTGCCGCAGCCCGAGGGGCCCAGCAGACAGGTCACCTGCCCCGCAGGGATCGCGAAGGACACGTCATCGACGACGGCCCGCCCGTCGAACACGCGGCCAAGCGCGCGAACTTCGAGGCGCGGAGGGGGTAATTGTGCGCTCATGCAGCGAAATCTCGACCGAAAGTGTCAGGCAATGCAGGGCGGGAGATAGCAGCCCCCCGCCCCCCAAGCAAGCCCGGCAGGTCCGCCAGACCGGCTTAGATCGAGATGTTGTTCAGCCCGCCATCGAGCATCACGTTCTGCCCGACCATGAAACCCGCATGAGCCGAACACATGAAGGCACAGGTCGCGCCGAACTCCTCGGGCGTGCCGTAGCGGCGCACCGGGATCGTCGCTTCGCGCTGCGCTTTCGCCTCCTCGACCGAGATGCCCTTCGTCTTCGCCGCCGCCGTATCGAGCGACACCGCGCGGTCGGTCGCGTGCAGACCCGGCAGCAGGTTGTTGATGTTCACGCCATATTCGGCGACCTGCCGCGAGGTGCCAGCGACGAAGCCGGTCAGGCCCGAGCGCGCAGAGTTCGACAGGCCGAGCTGCGCAATCGGCGCGCGCACGGATTGCGAGGTGATGTTGACCACCCGCCCCCAGCGCTGCTCGATCATGGCAGGCAGAACCGCCTGCATCATCGCGATCGGGGCGAGCATGTTCGCGTCGAGCGCCGCGATGAAATCGTCACGCGACCAGTCGCGCCAATTGCCCGGAGGCGGGCCGCCCGCATTGGTCACCAGAATATCGACCTCGCCCGCCGCGCTCAGCACCGCCGCACGCCCCTCGGGCGTGGTGATGTCGGCGGCAACGGGCGTCACGGTCACCCCGGTCGCAGCCATGATCTCGTTCGCGGTCGCGGCCAGCGCATCGGCGCCGCGCGCGTTCAGCACGATCTCGACGCCCGCCTGCGCCAGCGCCATCGCGCAGCCCCGTCCAAGCCCTTTCGACCCCGCACATACGATCGCCTTGCGGCCCTTGATCCCAAGATCCATCGCACCCTCTCCTTTGCTGTCATTCTCCGGCGTGCTCCGGCAGGGCCCCGCGCGCGAAACGCCGCGCGCCGCCCTGCCAGCTTCGCATCGGACAGTAGCTTGCGCGCGGGGGAGGACAAGCGCGCTGTCGCCGCTTGACCATCGGGAGCAGCACGCGGTAAGCCGATGCGATCCATCAGTTTCAGACGGCCCGGCAGGGCGAGGTAGAGCGCGTGTCCAACCCGAGCCAGATCGTTCACGTCTTCGAGGCCGAGGATATCTGGGTCACTTCCGGGGCCAATCATGGCGACGCGCTCGGTCCTGCCGAAGACTGCGAACCCGGCGACATCTATCAGCTTCATCGCGCCGCCAAACCGCGCCGCCTCGTGCTGGCCCAGCAAGGCGCCGCGCCCATCGTGGCGACAGGCTCCGAGATCGGCGCGCCAGGCGATGCGCTCGCGCTGATCGCGCGGCACCTGCTGATCACGCCCGAGGGCGACACGGTCGATATCCTGATGATCCGCCACGACGCGACGGGCGCGCTTTATGCTCTGCCGCTTTCACCGATGGCGGCGCGCTTCGATTACACGCTGCTGGAAGCCAGCGAAGATCCCGGCGAGGCGCTGCTGTCGGACCTCGTCTGCGTGGCCTTCACCACCGGGACGATGATCACGCTGGCAGGTGGCGCGCAGATGCCGATCGAGCAACTCACTCCGGGCGCGCGCGTGCTGACCCGCGACAATGGCCCGCAGCCGGTGAAGCTGGTGGCGAAGGCGACGATGCGCGCACTGGGGTCTTTCGCGCCGGTCGTCATTTCGGCGGGCGTGCTGGGCAATGAGGGCGATCTGGTGATCTCGCCCCATCACCGCGTGTTCCTCTATCGCCGCGGTGTGCACAAGCTGGGCGACACGTCGGAAATCCTCGTGCAGGCCAAGCACCTCGTCGATGGCGAGAATGTCTGGCAGCGCGAGGGCGGTTTCGTCGATTACTACGCGCTGGTCTTCGACCGGCACGAAATCATCTATGCCGAGGGCATCCCGGTCGAGAGCCTGATGGTCTCGGAGGCGACGCTTTCGCTGCTTCCAGAGGAACTGGGTCGCGAGATCTCGAACCGCCTGCCCGACCTCGCCCATCGCCAGCATTTCGGCACGGAAGCCACGCGCGAACTGCTGGACCGGATCGGGCGCGAGAAGCTGTTCCGCAAGCGTAAGGACTGAGGGGAGAGGGGGCTCTGCCCCCGCTTGCTGCGCAAGCCCCCCGGGATATTTTTGCCAAGAGGAAGACGTTAGCCGTTCAGCACGTCGAGCGCGGCTGCGTGGATCTCGGGCGATGCCGCAGCAAGCACCTGCCCGCCGCGATGGGCCGGACCGCCCTGCCAGTTGGTCACAAGGCCACCTGCCGCCTCGATCACGGCGATCGGGGCCGCGACGTCATAGGGCTGCAGCCCCGCCTCGACCACCAGATCGATCTGCCCCGCAGCGAGCAGCGCATAGGCGTAGCAATCCATCCCGTAGCGCGTCAGCCGCACCTGCTGCGACAGCCGCGCGAAGGCCGCGCCTTCGTCAGGCGTGCCGACTTCGGGGAAGGTGGTGAAAAGCGTCGCGCTGTCGAGCCCACGCCCGGAGCGCACGCCAAGCTCGCGCCCGCCATGTGGCCCCTCGAGTGTCGCGCGCCCGAAACCGCCGGTGAAGCGCTCTCCGATATAGGGCTGGTCGATCACGCCCATCATCGGCGCGCCGGGGCCATCCGGTTCCTCGGCGCAAAGGGCAATCAACACGCCCCATGTCGGCGTGCCCGACAGGTAGCCGCGCGTGCCGTCGATCGGGTCGAGCACCCAGGTCAGGCCGCTCTCGCCACGGGTCACGCCATATTCTTCACCGTAGATGCCATCTTGCGGGCGGCGCTCCGCGATCAGGGCGCGCATCGCGGCCTCGGCGGAGCGGTCGGCCTCGGTCACCGGATCGAAACCGCCTTCAAGCTTGTTATCCGCACCGATCCCGCCCACGGGCCGGAACTGCGCCAGGGTCTCGCGACGGGCGCAATCGGCAAGGTCATTGGCCAGCGCGGCGAGCGCCGCACGGGTGTCGGTATCGAGATCAAGCATCGGTGTCCTCCCCGGGCCGTGCCGTCACCGCAACCGACCCCCAGAAATGAGATAAGGGGAGCGGTAACCGCCCCCCTTCTCCGGGTCAAGCTGCCGACCGCCCCACATTCGGTCGCCAGTTGCGCCTAAACTCGTCCGCGCCGCGCTCAGGCGGCGTCGGACAGAACCTTCGCCAATTCGAACAGCCGGCGGCGCTGTGCCTCCGGGATCGCGTAGTAGGACCGCACGAGCGCGAGCGCCTCCTTGTCGGACAGAATATCCCCCGCCACTTCCGGTTGCATCCCGCTGTCATCCGCGAGCCCCTCGAAGAAGAACGAAATTGGAACCTCGAGCGCATCCGCGATATCCCAGAGACGCGACGCCGAGACGCGATTCATCCCGGTTTCGTATTTCTGAATCTGCTGGAATTTGATCCCAACTTTGTCCGCAAGCTGTTGTTGGGTCCTCCCAATCATCCAGCGCCGGTGCCGGATCCGCTTGCCCACGTGGACATCAACCGGATGCTTCATACTCTTTCCCCTTTAAGCCAATTTCACCCGCAAACTACCGTGCGCTGAGTGTGGCCTGCGCGGGTAAAATCGCAAACCTGTCTAAAAAGACAGGGAATTTGCGGCTTTCCGCAGCACACCTAACCTAAAGGATAGGTCGCCCGCTATTCGCCTTCCGCGTGTTTTGCGATTTGCAAATCAGCGACTCAGGTGCCGTAGGGGAAGATGGTGGCGCTAACCGGTCTTTCACGAGGGATTGATTCGCGCGTCAACCCGCGGATCGGACCTGCCGCGGGGTCGCTTCCGGCGCCAAATGTGCGGGCTGGTCCTGATCTCTCGCGCGGTTTATCACGGACGCCGAAGGGTCCGCCCGCTTGGCCGACCCGCCTCGAGACACAACCTGCCGGAGCATTCGATGCGCGCCTATGTTCAGACCGCCCCCGGGCAACGCCCCGAGCTGACCGAAATCCCCCTGCCCGCGCCGGGGCCGGGCGAGGTGCAGGTGGCCATCCGGGCCTGCGGCCTGAACTTCGCCGACCTGCTGATGATCGAGGGGAAATACCAAGACACCCCCACCCCGCCCTTCACGCTCGGGATGGAGCTCGCGGGAGAGGTCATCGCGGCAGGCGAGGGCTGCACCCTCGCCCCGGGCACGCGCGTTGCGGTCTTTGCGGGCCAAGGCGGGCTGGCGGAGGCGGGCAATTTCCCGGAAAGCCGCTGCACCCCAATGCCGGACGCGATGAGCTACGCGCAAGCGGCGGCCTTCCAGATCGCCTATGGCACTAGCCATGTGGCGCTGGAGACGCGCGCAGCGCTTGCCGAGGGCGAGACGCTGGTGGTTCTGGGCGCGGCTGGTGGTGTCGGCCTCACCGCGGTCGAGATCGGCAAGAAGATGGGCGCGCGGGTGATCGCCTGCGCGCGCGGCGAGGCGAAACAGCAAATCGCGCGGGACGCCGGAGCCGATGAGACGCTCGACAGCGAGAGCGACGACCTCAAGGGGGCCATCAAGGCACTTGGCGGCTGCGACGTGGTCTATGACGCGATCGGCGGCCCGGCGGGCGAAGCGGCGTTCCGCGCGCTGAAGCCCGGCGGGCGTTACCTCGTGATCGGGTTCGCCAGCGGCAGCCAGCCGAAACTGCCGCTGAACCACGCGCTGGTGAAGAATATCGCGATCCACGGGCTTTACTGGGGCGGCTATCTCAAGCTCGATCCGCAGGTGCTGACCGGTTCGATGGCGCGGCTGTTCGACTGGTTCGCTCAGGGCGGGCTCACCCCGCATATCGGCGCGACCTATCCGATGGAGCAGATCCCCGACGCGCTGGAGGATCTGCGCGCGCGCCGCTCCACCGGCAAGCTGGTCATCGAGATCGGCGCTCAGGCATAAGCCTCCCGGAGCATGGCGCGAAACGCATCGACCGGGTCGCCGGTCAATCGTCCCGTGTCATAGAAGCAGATGCGAGAGCGGCCGATCGCCGGCAGGCCGCTCTCGGGCCCCAAGGCCACGCATCCCAGCGGGATATATCGCGACAGACGCACCGCGACGCCCATATCGGCCGCCACCGTTGCGCTTGCCATTTCGTCCGATTGTCCCTCGAAAGCGGATTTCGCCTCGATCCCGACCGATTCAAGCGCCTCCAGTGCCGCGTCATAGAAGGCGCAGCTTTCCTCGATCGACAGCATCAGCGGGCGCTCGCAAAAGGCCCGCCCGAGCTGCGCGCCGATCCAGACCAGATCATCGGAAGCCAGCACCTCGGCCTCGTGTCCGGGCTTGTCTTCGGTGGTCAGGATAATATCCAGCTCCCCCGCATCGAACATCCGGCGCAGCACCGACGAGCGGCGCGAGACAAGCTGCAGGCGCACCATCGGCCATTGCTCGGCCATCGCGCGCAGCAGGCCCGGCATTTGCGGGCTGACCAGATCATAGGGCAGACCGAACCGCACGGTCACCTCGGCATCTGTCGCGCGCAGCCGCGCCAGCGCCGCATCGTTCTCGGCACAGATCCGGCGGGCGTGGTCCAGAAGCGAGCGCCCCGCACGGGTCAGCGCCATCTTGCGGTTCGCCCGATCGAAGAGAACCTTGTCGAGCGCCTCCTCCAAGCGGCGGATCTGCATCGACACCGCCGATTGCGTCAGGTTCAGAAGTCGCGCCGCCTGCGTCACCGACCCGGTCTCGGAGACAGTCAGCAGCGCCCGCAGCGCTGCAATATCGAGGTTTTGTGCCATGTCGGACTATCCATCACGTTTCGTGATGCTTATTAGCACAATCATTCGTTTTCATCATCAATAAACTTGCGCCATCCTTCTCGGCAGAAACGATCAGCCACGGAGGATGAGATGATGACCTTCCTGACCCGGCGCAACGCCGCCTGCTGCGCCCCTGCCCGTCCCGCCCGGCGCGGCTTCTTTGCGACCCTCGCACGCATGGCCGCCTATCACCGGTCGCGCCGGGCACTCGAGCGCCTTGATTCAAGGCTTCTCGACGACCTCGGGCTGAGCAAGACCGAGGCCGCATTCGAGGCACGGCGCCGGATTTGGGACGCCCCCGATCACTGGCGCGCGGGCCGCTGAGACAAAAGACGTGAAAACAGTGTGAAACGAGGCATTTTCGAGCGGCCCCAAATCTTGAATTTCGGGGCTGCTCTGCCAATATCGATACCGAAACCGGTCCGAGGGACGACCGGGAGATATAGTTGGAGGTGCTGATGGCTGATTTCGAAACGATGCGGACCCCCCAGGCGGGCACGCGTCAGGCTGCGATTGACGAGGGTCTTCGCGCACATATGAACAAGGTCTACGGGCTTATGTCGCTGGCGATGCTGGTGACCGGGGCCGTGGCGTTTGGTGTGGGTACGAACCCGGCGCTCGTTGCCGCGATCTTCGGCTCGGGCCTCAAATGGGTTGTGATGCTGGCTCCGCTGGCGATCGTCTTCGCCTTCGGTGCGATGATCAACAAGATGTCGACCAGCACGGCGCAGATCGTGTTCTTCGTCTATGCCGCGCTTATGGGGCTGTCGATCAGCTTCATCTTCGCCGCCTATACCGGCATCTCGATCGCGCAGACCTTCTTGGTGACGGCGATCTCCTTCGCGGGTCTTTCGCTCTACGGCTACACCACGAAGCGTAACCTGAGCGCGATGGGCTCGTTCCTGATGATGGGTCTGATCGGCCTGATCGTCGCTTCGATCGTGAACATCTTCCTCGCCTCCTCGGCGATGGCCTTCGCGATCTCGGTGATCGGCGTTCTGATCTTCGCGGGCCTCACGGCTTACGACACGCAGAACATCAAGAACACCTACCTGCAGCTTGCGGCCAGCGACTCGGAGTTCATGGGCAAAGCCGCCATCATCGGCGCGCTGCAGCTCTACCTGGACTTCCTGAACCTGTTCATGTTCCTGCTGCAATTCATGGGCAACCGCCAGTAATCGGCAGCCCAAGCCCAAGAAATCGAAAGCCCCGCCCCTCCGGCGGGGCTTTTTCATGTCAGCCCATCCGCAGCGCCATATCCAGCATGCGGTTGGAGAAGCCCCATTCGTTGTCATACCAGCCGAAGACCCGGATCAGCCCGTGCTGGGTCGCGTGCGTCTCGGGCAGCGCCATGACGATGCTCTCGGGGCGCGCACGCAGGTCGGTGGAGACGAGGGGCTTCCCGGTCGTGCCGATCACGCCACCCGCGCCTTGCAGCACCGCGTTGACCTGTTCGACCGTGGCGGGGTTTTTCACCGTCACCGCCAGATCGACCGCTGAGACCGACGCCGTGGGCACGCGCACCGCCTGCGCGATCAGGCGACCGGCGAGATCGGGCAGCACCTCTTCCATCAGCTTGCCCGCAGAGGTCGTCGTCGGCACCATCGACAGCGCCGCCGCGCGCGAGCGCTCCATCGGGCCGCGCGGCTTGTCGACCGTGGGCTGCGAGCCGGTATAGCAATGCACCGTCGTCATCGAGCCGGTGACGATCCCGAATTCCGCATCGATCAGCCGTGCAAGCGGCGCCAGCGCATTCGTCGTGCAGCTGGCGTTGGAGACGATCTTCTGCCCGTTCAGCGCCGCGTCATTCGCGCCCAGAACCACGGTGATCTCGGCGGCTTTCGCAGGTCCCGAGATCAGCACGCGAGACGCCCCGCCCGCGATCCCCTGCCCCGCGATCTGCGGGCTGTCGGCGCGGCCGGTGCATTCCATCACCAGATCGACATCCGACAGATCGAGCGTGGAGATATCATCCGCCCGGTGCAGCCCGATCCGGGTGCCGTTGATCACCAGCGCCCCCTCTTCCAGCGCGACCGTGCCGCGCCACGGGCCAAAGACGCTGTCATATTCGAACAGGTAAGCCAGCATCTCGGGCGCTTCGATATCGTTGACGCCGACGATCTCCAGCCCCGGCCAGCGCGCAGGCGCCTCCGCCCAGGCGCGCAGCACCGAGCGACCGATCCGTCCGAACCCGTTTATGAAAACACGCATCTGGCGCACCTCCTGCAAACGCCCTTAGCGCCGCAGGGCGCCAAGGGAAAGCGCGCGATTGTCACCGATACGGGCAAAGACCGCCTCAGGCGGACAATTCGCGCGCGGTGATCTGATAGGTGAAGTCCTTGGCGTCGAGATAGTCGCGGCGTTTGCCGTCGATCTCGGCCTGCGGATACATCAGATAGGGCAGCTCGGGCCCGTCCGATCCCGGCAGATCCACGTCATGCGCGTAGTTATAGCCGATCCAGTTGCCTTCCCATGCGCCGAAGAGCTTCGCGCGCACATCGACCACCTTGGGGTCTTTGAGGCCCAGATGCCCCTCGCCTTCCTGCAGCATCACCTTGCGCACATCGGCGGCGTCGGCAGGCACCCAGCCGAAGCCGCTCAGCCAGACTTCCGAGCGGCAATGCTGCGCGCCGGTGGCGTCGTCGGATTTCAGACCGAGGCTCTTGTAGCCGAAGCGCGAGGGCGCGACGCGGATGCCATAGACATCACGTGCGGGCAGACCGGCAGCCCGTGACAGCCCGACGAAGAGCGCGTTGAGATCGGCGCACTTGCCCGACAGGTCGCCCGACGTCAGCATGAAGGCGATATCGCCCAACCCGCAGCCCGGCGTCTTCGGATTGCGCACGGTGTTCTCGACGATCCATTCGTAGATCGCGCGAGCTTTCTCCAGATCGCCAGTCTTCCCGCGGGTGATCGAGTCGGCGGTCTGCTTCACGATCCCGTCGGTCGGCAACAGCTTGGTCGCGGCGGTGAAACGCGCGCGCTCGACCTCGTCCAGCGGTTCCACGTCGCCCGGTTTACTCAGATCGACCACGAAGTCCTGCGTCTGGGCCTGCGTCGTCAGGGTCAGCGTACGCGGGCCGTCGGAGGCGCCCCAGACCGCATGCACCATCGGCGTGCCGGTGTCGGATGCATTCACGATCTGCACCTCGTCCGCATCGCTTTCCCAGTTCACCGCGCCGGGCTTCATCCAGCCGTCGCCATGCACGGAGGGCACCGGCACCCAAAGCTGCGCCGTCTCGCCACCGCCGGGCAGGCTGACCTTGGTGACCAGCTCGAAGCTGCGCCAGCCCGTGGGCTTGGGATCGAACGCGGCCATCGCACCGCGCGGGCTGGCCGCCAGCGCCATCGAAGCCGCACCGAGTTGCAGAAGACGCCGTCTGTTCAAAGCCATGTCACCACTCCGCTGATTACTGGGCGCGTTCTACGCCCACGTCCCTGCAAGAACAAGGCAGCAGTTCGGTCAGCCGAACCGCCCGGTGATATAGTCCGAGGTGCGCTCCACCCGCGGGCGGGTGAAGATCTGCGCGGTCTCGCCCTCTTCGATCAGCTCGCCCAGATACATGAAGGCAGTGCGGTCGGAGACGCGGCTCGCCTGCTGCATGTTGTGGGTGACGATGGCGATGGTGAACTGCTCCTTGAGCTGATGGATCGTTTCTTCCAGCTTGCCGGTCGAGATCGGATCGAGCGCCGAGGCGGGTTCGTCGAGCAGGATCACCTCCGGCTCCACTGCGATGGTGCGCGCGACGCACAGACGCTGCTGCTGACCGCCCGAGAGAGACTGGCCCGAGCTTTGCAGCTTGTCCTTCACCTCGTCCCAAAGGGCCGCGCCCTTCAGCGCCGCCTGCACCCGATCGTCGATCTCGGATTTCGCGTAATTCGCGAGGCGTAGGCCGAAGGCGATATTCTCGTGGATCGTCATCGGGAAGGGCGTGGGTTTCTGGAACACCATGCCCACCTTCGCGCGCAGCCGGTTCAGATCGACCTTCTTGCCAAGGATATTCTCGCCATCGAGCAGCACCTCCCCCGTCGCGGTCTGCTTCGGATAAAGGTCATACATCCGATTGAGCACGCGCAAGAGCGTGGACTTGCCGCAGCCCGACGGGCCGATGAAGGCGGTCACACGGTTCTCGGGCAGGTCGAGATTGATCGATTTCAGGGCTTTGAAATCGCCATAATAGAAATCGAGATTCTTGATCGAGATGCGCGGTTTCGGCGCGGGATCGACCCCGTCGAAGGTCATCGGAGAGCGTTCGCGAGTGAGGGTATCCATCAGTGTTTCTCCTTCTTGGAGGTGACGAGGCGGGCGACAATCGACAGCGCCAGCACCGCGACGGTGATGAGAAGCGCGCCAGCCCAGGCAAGGGCCTGCCAGTTGTCATAGGGCGAAAGCGCGAATTGGAAGATGGTGATCGGCAGCGAGGCCATCGGTTGTGTCAGATCGAGGCTGAAAAAGTTGTTGGACAGCGCCGTGAAAAGAAGCGGCGCGGTCTCGCCCGAAATCCGGGCGATGGCCAGCAGCACGCCGGTCACGATCCCCGCCATCGCCGCCTTGTAGGCGACCGTGCGGATCACGATCCAGCGCGGCCAGCCCATCGCAAGCCCCGCCTCGCGCAGCTGGTCGGGCACGAGGCGCAGCATGTCCTCGGTGGTGCGCACGACGATCGGGATCACGAGGATCGCCAGTGCGACCGAGCCCGCCAGCGCCGAGAAATGCCCGAGGCTGACGACGAGCACCTGATAGACGAAGAGACCCACGATGATCGAGGGCGCCGACAGCAGGATGTCGTTCACGAAGCGGATCACCTTGGACAGCTTCGCATAGCGCCCGTATTCGGCCATGTAGGTCCCGGCAAGGATACCGATCGGCGTCCCGATCGCCACCGCGATCGCCGACATGATTACCGAGCCGAGGATCGCGTTGCGCAAGCCCCCCGGCTCCATCGGCGAGGGCGTGTCTTGGGTGAAGACGGAAAGGTTCAGCGCGCTCGCCCCCTTGTAGAGCAGGTAGAGCAGGATCACGGCCAGCACGAAGAGGCCGAGCGCCGCCGCCCCCGTGGACAGCGTCATCATCACCGCGTTGACGGTCTTTCTGCGGGTCATCGAAGCCATGTCTTACGCTCCCGACTTTTGCTTCATGCGCTTGAGCATCCACTGGGCAGCAGCGAGCACGATGAAGGTGAGAATGAACAGAACGAGGCCCAGCGCGATCAGCGACGAGGTGTAGATCGGCGTCGTGGCCTCGGTGAATTCGTTGGCGATGGCAGCCGAGATCGTGGTGCCCGGCGCGAGGATCGAGCCCGAGATGCGATGCGCGTTGCCGATCACGAAGGTCACGGCCATCGTCTCGCCCAGCGCGCGGCCAAGCGACAGCATGATGCCGCCCACCAGCGCGGTGCGCACATGCGGGATCACGATATGGCGGTTCACCTCCCAGCGGGTCATGCCCATGCCGTATGCGCTTTCACGCAGCATCGGCGGCACCGTCTGGAAAATGTCGCGCGCGAGCGAGGCGATGAAGGGCAGGATCATCATCGCGAGGATAAGCCCCGCGGTCAGCATCCCGATCCCGTAGGGCGGGTCCGCGAAAAGCCCGCCGATCACCGGGACATGGCCCAGCGTGTCGATCAGGAAGGGCTGGATATAGCTCTGCATGAAGGGCGCGAAGACGAAGAGGCCCCAGATGCCGTAGATGATCGAGGGAATGCCCGCGAGCAGCTCGATTGCGATCCCCAGCGGGCGACGCAGCACGCGCGGGCAGGTCTCGGTCAGGAAGATCGCGATGCCAAGCCCCACCGGCACCGCGATGACCATCGCGATGATCGAGGTGACGACCGTGCCGTAAAGCGGCGCCAGCGCGCCGAACTTGTCGGTCACCGGGTTCCATTTCGCGGTCCACAGGAAGGGCAGCCCGTATTCCTTAAACGCCGGCCACGCCCCCATGACGAGCGAGGCGAACACGCCCAGAAGAACCAGCAGCACCACCACCGCGGCGGCCAGCGTCAAAGAGCCGAATATCCGGTCGGACTGGGCCACCGGGCGCGTGCTCTTCACGCCTCTGTCGTAATCGCTTGTCGCCGTCATCGCGCACTCCACTCAAAATCGCAGAAAGGGAGGGCCGCAGATGCAGCCCTCCCCCGAAGGTGTTTATGGCAGGAAGGATCAGTGGTTCATCGACCAGACAGCTTTGCCGTCCTTGCCTTTGATCTGACCCCATTCCTTCTTGATCTGAGCCACGACGTTTTCGGGCATCGGGATGTAGTCCAGCTTGGCCGCCGCATCGCCACCGTTCGCATAGGCCCAGTCGAAGAACTTCAGCGCTTCGGTCGAAGCTGCACCGTCCTTGGCGTCCTTGTGCATCAGGATGAAGGTCGCCGCGGTCATCGGCCAGGTCTTGTCGCCCGGCTGGTTGGCGAGGATGACGCCGAAGCCCGGCTGGCTCGACCAGTCGGCATTGGCGGCGGCTGCGGCAAAGGCTTCGGCCTTCGGCGCGACTTTCTTGCCTGCTTTGTTGATCATGTCCGTGTAGGTCATGTTGTTCTGCAGCGCGTAGGCATATTCGACATAGCCGATCGAGTTCTTGGTCTGATCGACGTTCGCAGCCACGCCCTGGTTACCTTTGGCGCCAAGACCCACCGGCCATTCGACAGCGGTCGAGACGCCGATGTCGTTCTTCCAGGTCTCGTCGACCGAGGCGAGGTAATAGGTGTAGTTGAAGGTGGTGCCCGAACCGTCCGAACGGTGGACGACGGCGATCGCCGCGTCGGGGAGCTTCACGCCTTCGTTGAGCTTGGCGATGGCCGGATCGTTCCACTGGGTGATCTTGCCTTCGTAGATTTTCGCCAGCGTCTCGCCGTCGAGAACCAGCTCGCCCGGCTTGATGCCGTCGACGTTCACGACCGGGACGATGCCGCCCATGACGGTCGGGAACTGAACCAGCGTGTTCTCTTTCAGCTCGTCGCCGCCCAGCGGCTTGTCCGAGGCGCCGAAGGTCACGGTGCGGGATTCGATCTGCTTGATGCCGCCGCCCGAGCCGATGGCTTGGTAGTTGAGGCCCGTGCCCGTCTTCTCTTTGTAGGTTTTCGCCCAAGCCGAGTAGATCGGATAGGGGAAGGTCGCGCCGGCGCCGGAGATGTCGGCGGCCTGCACCGCGGCGGCCGAAGCCAGCGTCGCACCGGCGATCGCGGCGGTGAGGGTGAGGCGGGTGATGAACATTGAACAGTCCTCGCTGTCAGAATTCGGATGCTATGAACGCGGTAACGAAACTCGTCCCGTCCGCTGGGTGCACTCATGACGGGGCTTTTTGACAGCTATGTAACAGTCGCGATTGCGTGACAGAGCGTGATAATCGGGCGTTTTTAGGGACTTCTGGCTCACGACCCCCGCTGTGCGAAAGCCCCTGAAATGGCAGGGAACAAGACGCTTTCACACGCGCCTGGCCATCACGCCGAAATCGCGACGCCGCGAGGCATGGATGTTTTCAGCCGACCCTTACGTAAATTTCGCCGAGAAAATGACAGTCCGCAGGCGATTTTTGTGACAGTTTCGGTGTCACGAAGCGGTCGCGAAGGCCAGATTGCCCTGCCCTCGCGACTCAGAATCGACGTGCGGCGAGCGGATGCCGCACGATCTGACTCGCGGCGGGGCTCACAAGATTACGTGCGGCTCGGGCACACCGACGAAGGGCGCGCGCAGCAGATAGGACAGCCCCTGATCCGCATCGGGGTCGGTCATGCCCTCCAGCGCGCTCGTGACCAGCACGTCGCGCATATCCGCGCCACCGAAGGCCGGACAGGTGCTGTTCTTCCCCGGCAAATCGAGATGATGGGTCATGCGGCCTTCCGCATCGAAACGGGCCACCCGCCCCGAACTCCAAAGCGCGCACCAGAAGCCACCCTCTGCATCGACCACCGCGCCGTCGGGATAGAGGTCCTCGGACGAGAGGTCGAGAAACAGCCGGCTCTCGCCCTCGGGCCAGCCATCCGCATCAAGCGGCTGGCACCAGACCTTATGGCTGGGCGTATCGGCGTAGTAAGCCGTGCGACCGTCGAGCGTGAAGCAGATCGCGTTGGGGATCGAAATCTCCGAGACGAGACGGCGCAGCTCGCCCCGGTAATAGCGATAAATCGTGCCGCGCCCGCGCTCGGCCTCTTTGCCCATCGTGCCGAACCAGAAGCCACCCTGCCGATCCGCCCGCCCGTCATTCGAGCGGGTGCCGGGATCGTCGGCCTCCACTTCGACGAGCGGCTCGAGCGTGCCCTCGCCGATGTGGAACAGCGACAGGCCGGTCTCGGTCGCGAGGATCATCCGCTCGCGATCCACCCAGCCTGCCGCCGAGGCCATGCCCTCGAACTGCCATTCGAGCGGGCCGTTGGCATCGCGCGTCAGCAGCTTGCGGTTCAGGATATCGAACCAGAAGAACTGGCTGCGCTCGGGATGCCAGAACGGCCCCTCCCCCAGCTCGCAAACCCTGTCGTCAAACACGCTCATATGAATCCTCCCGCAATTTGCGGAAGCCTCTCACCCCTGCAGGTCTTCGGGCAAGAGGTTCTCGGGAATGTTCTGGAAACAAACGGGCCGCAGGAAACGCCGGATCGCGAGCGTGCCGACGCTGGTCGCGCCGAAATTCGTGGACGCCGGGTAAGGCCCGCCATGGACCATCGCGTCGCAGACCTCCACGCCGGTCGGGAAACCGTTGGCGAGCACCCGGCCCGCCTTGCGCTCCAGCACCGGCAGCAGCCGTCCGGCCAGCGCCGCATCGCCGTCATCCATATGCAGCGTCGCGGTCAACTGCCCCGAGAAGCTGCGTGCGACCTTCAGCATCTCGTCGTCATCCTTGACCGTCACGATCAGCCCGAGCGGGCCGAAGACTTCCTCAGAGAGAACTTCGTTCTCCAGCCAATCGGCGGCGGAGACGCGGAACAGGTAGGGCTTCGCCTCGCGCCGGTCGCAAACCTGAGTGAGCAATTGCTGAACGCCTCCGGCCTCCTCGAACCGCGCGGCGCCCTTGGTATAGGCTTCGGCGATGCCGTCAGTCAGCATGACCTGCGAGCCACCGGCCTCGAGCGCTGCGAGAGCCGCAGTCACGAAACTCTCGCCCTCGGTGCCTTCCCGAACGACCACGATGCCGGGATTGGTGCAGAACTGGCCCGCCCCCATCATCAGCGAGGCCGCCCAGCCCACGCCCAGATCCTCGCCGCGCGCCGCGATCGCTTCCGGCAGCATGAACATCGGGTTGACCGAGCCCAGTTCGCCGAAGAAGGGGATCGGCTCGGGACGCTGCGCGCAAAGGTCGTAAAGCGCCTTGCCGCCGCCCAAGCTGCCGGTGAAGCCGACCGCCTTGATCAGCGGGTGCTGCACCAGCCCCTGCCCCACATCATGCGAGCCGCCTTGGACGAGGCTGAACACGCCCTTGGGCATTCCGCAGTTCTCGACGGCGGCCTTGATCGCTTCGGCCACGATCTCGCCGGTGCCGGGATGCGCCGGATGGCCCTTCACCACGACCGGGCAGCCCGCCGCCAGCGCCGAGGCCGTGTCGCCGCCCGCCGTCGAAAACGCGAGCGGGAAATTCGACGCACCGAAGACCGCGACCGGGCCGATGGGACGTTGGATCATCCGCAGATCGGGGCGCGGCAGCGGCTGGCGATCGGGCAGCGCCTTGTCGTGGCGGCGATCCAGATAGTCGCCCTTGCGAATATGCTCCGCAAACATCCGTAGTTGGCCGGTGGTGCGCCCGCGCTCGCCATTCAGACGCGCTTCGGGCAGACCGCTTTCCTGCGTGCCGATTTCGGTAATCGCCTCACCGCGCGCTTCGATCTCGTCGGCAATCATCTCGAGGAACTTGGCGCGGGTTTCGCGGCTCGAATAGCCATAGTCCCAGAACGCATCCTCGGCCGCTTCGCAGGCGGCATTCACCATCTCGACCGTGCCCATGCAGAACTCGTGCGAGGGCCCATGCGCCGGGTCAGACGTGAAACGCGTCTCGGTCTTTACCCAATCGCCTGCGATCAGATGCTTGCCATGCGGGGTATAGGTCATTTGGTATCCTTCAGAATTCGAAGTCTTCAACAGCGGTGCGGCGGCCCAGCAGGAACGCGTCGGCGACATGCACCATCGGCGCGAGATCCACGTCGGATGCGCCCTGCCGCACCAGCTCTGCCATGCGGGCATAGAGTGCGGGGTATTCTTCCATGATGCTCTCGACACCCTCGGCTTTCGCGCCGCCGATCTCAAGGACGTTGCCACCAAGGCGCAACGCCATCGACCCGGCATCGGTTTCCAGCTCGATATCCCAGGTCTGGGGGCCTTCCTGTCGCCAGTCGAAATCCGCCTCGATCGCGCCGGTAAAGTTCAGCCGCGCGGCGATGGGGGCCTGTCGGTTGACGGGAAACTCCAGCTCCGCCGAGGTCAGGTGAACCGGCGCGGGTAGAATCTCGGTTAGGATCGAAAGCGCATTGATGCCCGGATCGAAGACGCCCATTCCACCGGGCTCGAACACCCAGTCCTGTCCGGGGTGCCATTTGCGCACATCCTCGCGCCATGTGATCCGGCCCGACTGAACCTTGCGATCGGACAGCCACGCCTTGGCCGCGGCCACCGCATGCGCCATGCGAGAATGCCACGTGGCGAACAGCGTGAGGCCCCGCGCAGAAGCCATCGCCTCGAGCGTATGCACCTCGGCCAAGGTCGCCCCGGGCGGCTTTTCGAGCATCACATGCCGCCCGGCGTCCAGCGCGGCGCGCGCAGCCAGAAAGCGCGGCACGGGCGGTAGGCAGAGGCTCACCACCTCGATCTCGGGATGAGCGGAGAGCATCTCCTCGATCTGCGTATAGGCGGGCACCCCCTCGACCGTGCCATGCCGCGAGACCGTCGCGGCCAGTTCCCAATCGGGGCTGGCAGCGATTGCGGGCACGTGCTGATCCAGAGCGATCTTGCCGATGCCGACGAGCGCGAGTTTCATCAGTGACTGTCCTTTCCGACCGGGTTGCCCCGGCAGCCGACGAGGAAATCGAGATCGGCTCCGGTATCCGCGCCCATCACATGCGCCTGATGCAGCCAGGCATAGCCACCTTCCGGCCGCTCATGGCTCGGTTGCCACTTCGCAAGGCGCTCGGCCAGTTCCGCGTCCGAGATTTCGAGCGTCAGGCTCCGGTTCGGAACGTCGAGCGAGATCATGTCGCCGTTTTGCACGACCGCGAGCGGCCCTCCGGCCGCCGCCTCGGGCGAGGTGTGCAGCACGACCGTGCCATAGGCCGTCCCCGACATCCGCGCATCAGAGATGCGGACCATATCGGTGATGCCCTTCTTCAGCACTTTCGGCGGCAGGCCCATATTGCCTACCTCAGACATGCCGGGATAACCCTTAGGGCCGCAATTCTTCAGCACCATCACGCAGGTCTCGTCGATATCGAGCGCGTCGTCGTTGATCTTCGCCTTGTAGTCGTCGATATCCTCGAAGACGACGGCGCGCCCACGGTGGGTCAGCAGATGCGGGCTCGCTGCAGAGGGTTTGAGCACCGCCCCTTTCGGCGCGAGATTGCCGCGCACCACCGCGATGCCGCCCTGATCGGTCAGCGGCTTGTCGGCGGGCAGGATCACGTCCTCGTTCCAGTTCACGACGTCCTTGACCTCGTCCCAGATCGCCCCGCCCGACACGGTCAGCGCATCCTTGTGCAGTTGCCCCGCCTCGCCCAGACGCTTCAGCACGACCGGCAGGCCGCCCGCGTAGAAGAACTCTTCCATCAGGTATTTGCCCGACGGCATCAGGTTGACGATGGTCTTCACATCGCGCCCGCAACGGTCCCAGTCATCGAGCGTGACATCCACGCCCACACGCCCCGCCAGCGCCAGAAGATGCACCACCGCGTTGGTCGAGCCGCCAATCGCGCCATTGGTGCGGATCGCGTTCTCGAAAGCCTGCTTGGTCATGACGTCGGAGGGTTTCAGATCGTCCTTCACCATCTGCACGATGCGCCGGCCCGAAAGCTGCGCCATCACCCGGCGGCGACTGTCCACTGCCGGGATCGCGGCGTTGCCGGAAAGCGCCATGCCGAGTGCCTCTGCCATGCTCGCCATCGTGCTTGCCGTCCCCATCGTATTGCAGGTGCCCGAAGAGCGAGACATCGAGGCCTCGGCCTCGAGGAATTCCTCCTGCGTCATCTCCCCCGCCTTCACGGCTTCGGAGAATTTCCACAGATGCGTGCCGGAGCCCACGCGCTCGCCGCGGAAATAGCCGTTCAGCATCGGCCCGCCGGTCACGACGATGGACGGAATATCGCAGCTCGCCGCCGCCATCATCAGGGATGGCGTGGTCTTGTCGCAGCCCACCAGAAGCACCGCACCGTCCATCGGCTGGCCGCGGATCGTTTCTTCGATCGCGAGCGCTGCGAGGTTGCGAAACATCATCGCAGTCGGGCGGAACGTGTTCTCCGAGGCCGAGAAGACCGGCACTTCGACCGGGAAGCCGCCGGCCTCCCAGATGCCCGCCTTCACCTTCTCGGCCAGCTCGCGCAGGTGGCCGTTGCAGGGCGTCAGATCGGACCATGTGTTGAGGATGCCGATGATCGGGCGCCCGTCGAACAGGTCATGCGGATAGCCTTGGTTCTTCATCCAGCCGCGGTGATAGATCGTGTCGCGCGTATTGCCGCCATACCATTCCTGCGAACGCAGTTTGCGGGGCCAAGGGGCGGGAGTGAAAGCCATATCGGACCTCAGAGGCTGGCGACGGCCACGGGGGCCAACGCGTCGGAATTGCGGGCGAGCGGATTGCGTAGCGCGAGGCCAAACGCGGGGCATTCGATCTCGAAGACGTCGCCCGGTTCGGCGCTGATCCCGTCGGCGAAGCTGAGCGTCGCGGTGCCGAAGAAATGCACATGCACATCGCCCGGATCGCGGAAGGGCGCGTATTTGAAATGGTGATGTTCGAGATTGGCGATCGTGTGAGACATGTTCGCCTCGCCTGAGAGAAACGGCTTTTCCCAGAGCGTTTCACCATCGCGCAGGATGCGGCTGGTGCCCTCGACGCTATCCGGCAGATCGCCCACAAGCATCTCGGGACCGAAGCTCGCCGGGCGCAGTTTGGAATGGGCGAGCCACAGGTAGTTCCCGCGCTCGGTCACGTGGTCGGAGAACTCGTTGCCAAGCGCGAAGCCCACACGGACCGGCTGACCGTCGGGCGCGATGACGTAAATCCCCGCGACCTCCGGCTCCTCGCCGCCATCGAGCGCGAAGCCCGGCGAGGTGAGCGCAGCGCCCGGCGCGACGGCGGCCAGACCGTTGCCTTTGTAGAACCACTCGGGCTGCACGCCCACCGAGCCAGCGGCGGGCTTGCCGCCCTCCAGTCCCATGCGGAACATCTTCATGCTGTCGGTCATCTCTTCGGTGACCTTGGTATGCATCGCGTCGCGGGTGGAGGCGGAGCCCAGATGGGTCAGCCCCGTGCCCGTGAGATGCAGATGCGCGGCATCGGGGTGATCGAGCGGCACCAGCATCCGCCCCTCGGCATAGGCGGCCTCCAGGTCCACCTCTTCCCCCTGCCCGCGCGCGGCGATCTCGGCAGCCAGATCGTGCCCGGCGGCGATCGCGGCCAGCGCCAGATCGCGGGTCGAGGTGACGCCCGGAACCAGATGCGCGGGGCCGTCTTCACGCACGGCCACGGCGCGCGATCCGTCGGCAAGGGTCAATTGCGAGAGCAACATCTCAGGCTTCCTTGTTCTTGTTGTAGACATCGAAGAAGACGGCTGCGAGCAGCACGAGCCCTTTGATGACCTGTTGGTAATCGATGCCAATCCCGAGGATCGACATACCGTTATTCATCACGCCCATGATGAAAGCGCCGACGACCGCGCCGATGATCTTGCCGGAACCGCCCGACATCGATGCGCCCCCGATGAAAACGGCCGCGATCACGTCGAGTTCGACCGCGAAGCCCGCCTTCGGGGTCGCGGTATTCAGACGTGCGGCGAAGACCAGACCGGCAAGCGCCGCCAGCAGGCCCATGTTCACGAAGGTCAGGAAGGTCAGCCGCTCGGTGCGGATACCCGAAAGCTTGGCCGCCTTGGAGTTGCCGCCCACCGCGTAGACCCGACGGCCTAGCGTGGTGCGTTCGGTCACGAAGACATAGATGATCGTCAGGATCACCATCGACAGCAGCACGTTCGGCAGACCGCGGAACCATGCGAGTTTCCACGTCACGAAGAGAAGCGCCACGGCGACGATCGCATTGCGGAGCACGAAGAGGCCAAGCGGTTCGCCCTCGATCCCGTAGCGCGCATCGCGGGACCGCGCCCGCAGGCCCAGCCAGACAAGCAGCACCACAGCCGCGACACCGACCGCCAGTGCCAGCATGTTCGGACGGCCCACGCCGAACGGGTCCGCGATGAACCCGGTCGACAGTGCCTGGAACGATTTCGGGAAGGGGCCGATGGATTGGCCTTCGAGTAGCCAGAGCGACAACCCGCGGAACACCAGCATCCCCGCCAGCGTCACGATGAAGGAGGGGATTTTCCAATAGGCCACGAAATAGCCCTGCACCGCGCCGATCGCCATGCCCATCACGAGGCACGCCGGGATCGCCACCGCGACCGGCAGGTCCATCGACACGATCAGCACCGCGGCGAAGGCCCCGATGAAACCCATGACCGAGCCGACCGAGAGGTCGATATTGCCCCCCACGATCACCAGCAACATGCCCAAGGCCATGATGATGATATAGCTGTTCTGCAGGAATAGGTTGGTGATGTTGACCGGTTTGAGCAGCGTGCCGCCCGTCACGATCTGGAAGAACAGCATGATCGCGATCAACGCAAACAGCAGTCCGTATTCGCGGATGTGGCGCGCGATATAGGCGCCGATCCCAAGGCCTCCCGAAGGCTCGGAATTCGCTTGTTCGATCTGGTCCATGACTTTCCCTATTCCCTAACGATCAAGGACATGATGCGCTCCTGGCTGGCCTCGTCGGCGTTCAACTCGCCCACGAAGCTGCCCTCGTTCATCACGTAGATCCGGTCGGACATGCCCAAGAGTTCCGGCATCTCCGAAGAGATCATGATGACGGCCTTCCCGGCCGCGCTCAGTTCATTGATGATCCCGTAGATTTCGTATTTCGCGCCGACATCGATGCCGCGCGTCGGTTCGTCGAGGATCAGCACCTCCGGCTCGGTAAAGAGCCATTTCGCGAGCACGACCTTCTGCTGGTTGCCGCCCGAGAGGTTCATCACCTTCTGGAAGACCGAGGGCGTGCGGATATTGAGGTCGCGACGGTATTTCTCGGCCACCTCGGTCTCGCGGAAATCTTCGACCACGCCGTTCTTCGCCACCGCGCCGAGATTGGCGAGGCTGGTGTTGCGCTGGATCGTCTCTTCGAGGATCAGCCCGAGGCTCTTGCGGTCCTCGGTGACATAGGCGAGCCCCGCCGCGATGGCGCGGTCGACGGTGGAGACATCCGCGGGCTTGCCGTGGATCAGCACCTCGCCCGAGATGTCGCGCCCGTAGCTGCGTCCGAAGACGCTCATGGCAAGCTCGGTGCGGCCCGAGCCCATCAGCCCCGCGATGCCGACCACCTCGCCGGCGCGGACATGCATCGACAGGTCGCGGATCATCTGGCGGTCGCGATGCTCGGGGTGGCGCACGTTCCAGTTCTTCAGCTCGAAGAGCACCTCGCCCGCGCGACGGGTCCGGTCGGGGAAGCGATGCGCCATGTCGCGGCCCACCATGTCGCGCACGATGCGGTCTTCGGTGAGATCGCCACCGCGCGCGTCTATGGTGGAGATCGTGGCGCCGTCGCGGATCACGGTCACGCTGTCGGCCACGCGCTTCACCTCGTTCAGCTTGTGGCTGATGATGATCGAGGTGACGCCCTGCGCCTTCAGTTCCAGCAGCAGATCCAGCAGCGCCTGACTGTCGGATTCCGACAGCGCCGCAGTCGGCTCGTCGAGGATCAGGAGGCGCACGTTCTTCGACAGCGCCTTCGCGATCTCGACCAACTGCTGCTTGCCCACGCCGAGGCTGTCGACCAGCGTGCCGGGCGCCTCGCGCAGCCCGACCTTCTTCAGCAGGCCTTCGGTCTGCTGGAAGGTTTCCTGCCAGTTGATCACACCGCTCTGGGCGCGCTCATTGCCCAGATAGATATTCTCGGCAATCGACAGCAGCGGCACGAGCGCCAGTTCCTGATGGATGATAATTATGCCGCGATCTTCGCTGTCGCGGATGTCGCGGAATTCGGCAGCGGCGCCGTCATAGACGATCTCGCCCTCGTAGCTGCCTGCGGGATAGACGCCTGAGAGCACTTTCATCAGGGTCGACTTACCCGCGCCGTTCTCGCCGCAGATCGCGTGGATTTCACCGTCACGGACCGCGATCGAGACGTCGTCGAGCGCTTTCACACCAGGAAAGGTCTTGGTGATGTTGCGCATTTCAAGAAGGGTGGTCATCCGACCTCTCCGGCGTCAAATCGAGTGGGGGGACTGGCCGCCCCGAAGGGCGACCAGCGAGTGGCAAGGCGGGGAGGCCCGGCTTACTCGATCTGATCCTTGGTGTAGTAACCGGAGCCGATCAGAACCTTTTCCCAGTTCGATTTGTCCACCGGCACCGGCTGGAGCAGGTAGGACGGGATCACCTTGACGCCGTTGTCATAGGTCTCGGTGTCGTTGATCTCGGGCTCGCCGCCCTTGAGCATCGCGTTGACCATGCCCACGGTGACTTTCGCCAGTTCGCGGGTGTCCTTGAAGATGGTCGAGTACTGCTCGCCCGCGAGGATCGATTTCACCGAAGGCACTTCCGCATCCTGACCGGTAACGATCGGCATCTTCATGTCGCCCGAGCCGTAGCCCACGCCCTTGAGCGAGGACAGGATGCCGATGGACAGCCCGTCATAAGGCGAGAGCACGCCCTGCACCTGCTTGTCGGTGTAATTGGCCGACAGAAGGTTATCCATGCGCGACTGAGCGACGGCACCGTCCCAGCGCAGCGTGCCGACCGTGTCCATGCCCATCTGGCCCGACGGGATCACGACATCGCCCGAGTCGATGAGCGGCTGCAGCACCGACATCGCGCCGTTATAGAAGAAATAGGCGTTGTTATCGTCCGGCGAGCCGCCGAACAGCTCGACATTCCACGGCTTCGTGTCGGGGAAACGCTCCTTGAGCCCCTGCACCAGCGAATTGGCCTGCTCCACGCCGACCTTGAAGTTGTCGAAGGTCGCGTAATAGTCGACATCCGGCGTGTCACGGATCAGGCGGTCATAGGCGATCACCTTGATACCGGCGGCCTTCGCGTTGGCCAGAGCGTTCGACAGCGTCGTTCCGTCGATCGCCGCGATCACCAGAACGTCCACGCCCTTGGTGATCATGTTCTCGACCTGAGCGAGCTGGTTCGGAATATCGTCTTCCGCATATTGCAGGTCAGTGTCGTAGCCAGCTTCCTGGAACTGTTCGACCATCGAGTTGCCGTCAGAAATCCAGCGAGCCGACGATTTGGTCGGCATCGAGATGCCGACGGTTTCGGCCCAAGCCCCGGAACCGAGCAAAGCGGTGCCGATCGCCAGCACTGCGGCGGCGGTTTTGATTTTCATGGTGTCCTCCCTATGACGGTGCGCGACCCGTCTGTCCTCCTCGCGCAGCCCGATACCGGGCGTGGGAGAAACACTAGCAATGTGAGAGCATGATGATAAAATTACATTCAACGCAATCTGCATACCGAAAGTGATATGCCCCTTTCTCACCTGATGCTGAAACCTGCGCAGCTGCGTCTCATCCGGGCGGTAGCAGAGTCCGGGCAACTCCAGCTCGCCGCCGAAAGCTGCGCCATGACCCAGCCGGCCGCGTCCCGGATGCTGGCCGAGGTGGAGCGCCGGGTCGACGCACCGCTGTTCACCCGGCAGCCCAAGGGGATGGAGCCGACAGAGATCGGTCTGGCCGTGTTGCGCCGCGCCCGGGCCGTTCTGCGCGAACTCGAGAGCATGGGCTCCGACATCGAGGCGCTGCGCAGCGGCCATGCCGGGCGCGTGCGGATCGGCGCGGTGACCGGTCCTGCGGTGGGCTATCTCGTGCCCGCGATCCGCGCCGTCAAACGCGCCTCGCCCGAGAGCGACATCTCCGTCGAGGTTCTGCCGTCACGCGATCTGTTGGGTTATCTCGCGGCGGGAGAGATGGATTTCATCCTCGCCCGGGTTCTGCCCGAGTTCGACAGCGAGCTTTTCGACATCACACCGATGCGCGACGAGAAAATCGTCTTTCTCGTGCGCGCCAATCATCCGCTGGCCCGCTCGCCCTTCGTCACGATGACCGAACTAGGGGATTACGAATGGATCCTGCAGCAGCGCGGCGCGCCGATCCGGGAGGCGACCTTCGAGGCCTTCGCGGCGTTGGGCCTGTCCGAGCCGCGCGACTGCGTGAACAGCCCGTCGCTGCTGTTCACCATCGCCTATCTCGCGCAAAGCGACGCCGTGGCCGCCGTCTCGGAAGAGGTCGCGCAGCTTCTGATCCGGGACCCGGTCAACGCAGGCTTCGCGGTTCTGCGCATCCAGCAGGAATTTCGGGTGTCGTCCTATTACCTGCTGGGCCTGCGCCGACGGCCCCTGTCTCCGCTCGCGCTCAGACTTCGCGAGGAGCTGTTGCAGCTCTCGGGGCAGGCAAGCTGATCTCAGACAGCAACCACGTCCCCACATCCCGATCCGCTTGGTTCACCCGGTCAGGCGCGTCGCGCGCAGATCGCCTGCCTGTTCGAGGATCGGATAGGCGACATAGGTCACGTCCGTATTGATCTGCTTCAGCGCGCGCACGGTTTCCTGATGGATGTTCGTGGTCTCGATAGAGGCGCTGTTATTCGCGCGCAGCCGGGCAAGGTGGGCCGCCTGCAAATCAGCCTCGGCGGCGCGGGTGCGGTCTTTCTCCTCGACCAACTGGCGCGCATCGTCGATCTCCCCCGACATCAGGACGTTCAGGGCCAGACGCGTGTTCGAGGTGACGCGGTCGTGGAAATCGGTCAGCTCGCGCCGCCCCTCTTCCGAAAAGGTCAGGCCGCGTTCGTGGATGCGCTGGGCGAGATCGACGAGATTGGTCGAAATCTGATCGCCCGCATCCTCGAGATGGTTCGCCACCATCGCAATCTCCATCGCGCGACGCGATTGTTCGGTGCTCAGCCGCGTCTCATTCAGCCGCGCGACATAGAGCTTGATCTCGTAATGCATGCGGTCGACCTCGTTTTCGTTGCGCTTGATGCGGGCGGCGACCTCCGGGTCCCAATGAACGAAAAGACCGAGCGCGGGTTGCAGCATCTCCAAGACCTGCTCGCCCATGCGCAGCAACTCGCGCGCGGCATTACCAAGGGCATGGCCCGGATCGCCCAAGCCCTTTTGGTCGAGCGCGGTGATCCGTGTGGGCGACAGATCCTTGCGTTCGACCACGACCGCCCCGGCAAGGCGCAGCACCGCAGGGATGAGCGGAAGCGACAGGATCGCGACGCCGAGGTTGAAGACCAGATGCAGGTTGATGACCTGTCGCGCCGTCGTCGCACCGAGAAAATCGAGCGCATGCGGGAAGGCCATCAGACCGATCAGAACCAGCGCAGCGCCGCCCCCGCGCAGGACGAAATTCGAAACCATGATCCGGCGCGGGATCGGATCGGCCGACAGCGTCAGCATCACCGGGATGATCGCCCCGCCGAGGTTCGCGCCCAGCACCATCGCCGCAGCGCCCGTCCCCGGCAAAAGGCCCTGCCCCGCGAAGGTCACGAACATCAAGACCGCCGCGATCGAGGAATGCATCGCCCATGTCAGCAAGGCCCCGAGGACGAAGGCCGAGACGAGATCGCTACCCAGCCGGGTCAGGACCGCGTCTACCAGTTCGCTGTCGCGCAGGGGCGCCGTCGCCTCGCCGATCAAGCCGAGCGAGAGCAGCACCAGCGCCAGCCCCACGAAGATGCGCCCCGCCTGCCGCGGCCGCCGGGCTTTCGATTTGAGAAACAGCGTCACCCCGATCACGAGCAGCGCGGGCACGAGAACGTGGATCGGCGAGAGCAGGATCTGCGCCACGATGGACGAGCCCAGATCGGCGCCCAGCACCAGCGCCACACCCGACACGGCAGCCAATGTCCCGCTCGCGGCGAAACCAGCAGTCAGGATCGCGACGGCGGTCGAGCTTTGCAGCAGCATCGCCGCCCCGGTCCCCGCGGCCATCGCGCTGATCCGCGTCCCGGCCGTGCGGCGCAGGAACTGGCGCAGCGAGGCCATGAAGGCGCGCTCGACCCCGGTGCGGATCAAACGAACCGCCCAAAGCAGCAGCGCCACCGCGCCCGCGAGATTGATCAGGAAATAGATCATGCGCTCTCCCAAATCCCGCGTTTGGCTTCGGATGCCCTCCACGACCACGCGGTTCTACCTCGTTAAACTGCATCAAAATGTGGGTTTCGCAACATTTTTCTTGAATTTATGCGGCATAGGCCACATCAATTTTAGAGTTCGGTGAGTTTTCTCACCTTCGGGAAAAGCGATGGATGCGAGCGTGAAACAAGACGGACAGCGACTGCGCAAACGCGACCGGCGCGAGCAGATCCTGTTCGAGTTGAAGCTGCGCCCCCACCTGCGCATCTCGCAACTCGCGGCGCAGTTCGGCGTCTCGACAGAAACGATCCGGCGCGACTTCGATGCGCTCGAAGAGAAGGGGCTGATCGACCGCGCGCATGGCGGTGCCTCGCGCCCCCATCCGGGGCACTATCCGACGCTGGACGAGCGCGAACGCGACCAGTTTCAGGAACGCGAGCGGATCGGGCGCATGGCCGCCGCGCAGGTCGCGCCCGGCGAAACGCTGATGATCGACTCCGGCTCGACCACGCAGCAGATGGCCCGGTTTCTCGCCATGGCAGGCACGCCCTGCCGCGTCATCACCAATTCGCTGCCCATCGCGATGCTTCTCGGCGGAAGCGAGGGGGCGGAGGTGATCCTTGCCCCGGGGAATTACCTGCCGACGGAATCGGCGGTCGTGGGCGAAGAGACGCTCGAATTCCTGTCGCGCCATCACGTCGACCGGGCGGTGATCGGGGCCACAGCGCTCTCGATCGAGGGCGTGTCCGAGACCATTCCGGGCTTCGCCGCGATCAAACGCGTGATGCTCGCGCAGGCGCAGGCCGGAATGCTGCTGATCCTTGGGTCGAAATTCGGCATTCACGGCTTCACCCGCGCCGCCACGCTAGGCGCGCTCGCCTCGGTGGTGGCGGACCGCGCGCCGCCCGCCGATCTGAAAGAGGCGCTGCGTCAGAACGACGTGGAGGTTCTGCTCGCGAAGTGACGCCACCCACAAGAGCTCCCTGCGTCGCCCAGCGCACCGCAGACCTGATCGTGCTGGTGATCGCTATCGCTGTGGTGATAAGTGAGCCCCTATCGGCACAGGCGCGAAGGACGACCCTCTGATGACAATGACAGCGCAGGAAGCGCTCGCAGCCTATGAGCGCGCGCGCCACCGACTGCCCTCCCCCGGCGTGATCTCGACCAGCCAGATGGCGCGCGACCTCTCGGAGCTTGCCGATCTGTTCGACGTCTTCCTGCTCGATGCGTTCGGCGTGCTCAATATCGGCGAGACCGCGATCGAAGGCACGCACGAGCGCGTCGCGACGCTGCAAGCGCAGGGCAAGCGGGTGATGGTCGTGTCGAACGCGGCCGGTGTTCCGCATGACAGCCTGATGCGGAAATACACACGGCTCGGCTATGCCTTCGCGCCCGAGGATGTCGTCACCAGCCGCACCGCCATTGTCGCGGCGCTGCGCTCAGCCCCTCCCCGCGCATGGGGCCTGATGGCGAGCGACACGGCAGGCGATGACGAGCTGGATCAGTTCGACGTGACATGGCTCGCTGAAGACCGCGCCGCCTATGATGCCGCCGAAGGCTTCCTGCTGATCGGCGCGGCGGACTGGACCGAAGAGCGGCAGGGCCTGCTCGAAGCGTCCATCCGCGACAACCCGCGCCCGGTCTGGGTCGGCAATCCCGATATCGTCGCCCCCCGTGAGGTCGGGTTCTCACAGGAGCCGGGTCACTTCGCGCATAGGCTCGCCGATGCGACGGGTGTGGCGCCGGAGTTCTACGGCAAGCCTTTCAACAATATCTACGATATCGCCTTCGCGCGTCTCGGTCCGGTCGATTCTGCGCGCGTGCTGATGGTGGGCGACAGTCTGCACACCGACATTCTCGGCGCACAGGCGACCGGAATCCGCTCTGCCCTGATCGCGGGATACGGTTTCTTCGGCGGCGAAGACGCGCAGGCGGCCATCGCCTCCTGCGGCATCGTTCCGGATTTCGTTCTGGAACGGCCGTGAGCGCGCCGCCGCTGATCTCGGCGAAATGACGTGATTTTCCAATGCCATCGCGTGCGCTCCCGCCCCGACCGCGATGGGCTATACTTGATATGCACCTTTTAGTATGTGTGTCCCCCGAGGAGCACGGAGGCCAGACCTGTCATGGACTCACCAGAAAGCATCCAACAGCATTTGGCTGCGATTGTGGAAGGCTCGGAAGATGCGATTGTCACCAAGGACCTCAACAGCATCATCCTGAGTTGGAATCGCGGCGCGGAAAACCTGTTCGGCTACACTGCCAAAGAAGCCATCGGTCAGCCGATCACGATCATCTTTCCCGACGACCGGATGGATGAGGAGGTCGATTTCATCGCCCGTCTGCGGCGCGGCGAGCGGATCGCCAATTACGAAACGATCCGGCAGCGCAAGGACGGCAGCCCCGTTCCGGTGTCTCTGACCGTCTCGCCCGTGCGCGATGCCGATGGCCAAGTCGTCGGCGCGTCGAAGATCGCACGCGACATCACCTTGCAGCATCAACTGGCGGAGCAGCAGAGACTGCTCCTGTCCGAGATGCGCCACCGGGTCGGCAACGCCTTCGCCGTGGCCGCGTCCCTGATTGCCGTCGCCGCGCGGCAGGCAGACAGCGCAGAGCAACTCAGTAACGAGATGCGCAGCCGCCTTCACGCGATCGCGTCGCTCAATTCGATGACCGTGAACGACCCCTCGGGCGAACAACCCGATGGCATGCCGCTCTCCTATCTCGTGAGCACGATCCTGAAACCCTTCAGCGAAGGGGCGAGCGTTCAGACCTCGCTTCCGGATATTCAGGTGCGCCCTGCTGCGATCACGCCCCTGACGCTCGTTCTTTTCGAGCTTGCGACGAATTCGGTGAAATATGGGGGCCTGTCGCAGAGCGGCCACGGCGTCGAGATTAGCGCGGAGATCGAGGACGGGCGCTTCAGGCTCGCATGGAAAGAGCCCGGCATCACCGAAGCGGGATCCGGCAAGGACGAAAACAAAGGGTTCGGCACCTCGCTTTGCCGGCTTACCGTATCCACCTCGCTTGGCGGCAGCTTCTCGCGCGAATTCACGCCAGAAGGATTGGTCGCGGCGTTGGATCTCGATCTGACCATGGTAGCGCAGATGCCGTGAGACCGCCGGGCGCGGAGATGGCCCTGCGATTTGGGTTTCAGGCGTCGCGATTTGCGCCCAACCCGAAGAAAAGGCTACGTATGTCGCGGAGATAGCAGAAAAATCGCGAGGCTCGACCATGGCACCGGACGGAAGCACAGCAAAACCGGCAGAGCTTCGGCATCGGATCATGGCCGGTTTCATCGGCAACGTAGTCGAATGGTATGACTTCGCGCTCTACGGCTATCTTGCAGGCGTCATCGCCCCGGTCTTCTTTCCGTCCAACGACCCGACCGCGGGCCTGATCGCGACTTACGGGATTTTCGCGGCCGGTTTCCTGATGCGCCCGCTTGGCGCAGCGGTGTTCGGCTGGTTCGGCGACCGCTACGGGCGCGCACGCACGATGCAGATCTCGGTCGTGATGATGGCGATGCCGACGCTGTTTCTGGGCATATTGCCGACCTATGCGCAGGTCGGCGTTCTGGCCCCGGCGCTTCTGGTTCTGGTGCGACTGTTGCAGGGCCTGTCGGTCGGTGGGGAGTTCTCGTCCTCGGCGACCTATCTCGTCGAAACCGCGCCCTTGAAGAAACGCGGCCTGACAGGCAGCTGGGCCAATATCGGCTCCATGTCGGGCTCGCTTCTGGGGGTCGGGGCGGCGGCGCTCGTGACGAACCTCTTCGATGCTCAGACGCTCGCGGAGTGGGCGTGGCGCCTGCCCTTCCTCGGCGGCGCGGTTCTTGGCACGGTGGCGATCCTGATCCGCCGCAACCTGCACACATCAGAGCATTTCCAGCAGCATCAGGAGGGGCGCGACGACACATCGCCCCTGCTCGAAGCCTTCACGACGAACCGCAGGGAAACGCTTCTGGCGGTGGCCTTCGCGGCCAGTTACGGCACCTGCTACTACATCGCCTTCGTCTATCTTCCGGAATGGCTGTCGGGTCAGGGCTTGATGGAGCGGGACACGGCCCTTCTGATCAACACCGCGATGACGGTGCTCGTGATCCCCGCGATGCCGCTGGCGGCAATCGTGGGCGACCGGTGGGTGACGCGCCGGGTCTGGATCGCTCTGGCGATCGGGCTGCTGGCGCTGGTCGCATGGCCGCTGCACGAATGGATGCTTGTGTCGGGCGGCGCATTGCTGCCCGTGGTCGTAGCACATGCCGTGACCTTCCTGCTTTTGGCCGTACCGCTGGGCTCCGGCCCTGCCCTGTTCGCGGAGATGTTCCCCGAGCGGGATCGGCTGTCAGGCTATTCCGTCGCCTTCAATATCGGCCTCGGCATCTTCGGAGGCCTCACCCCGATGATCGCCACGAGCCTCATCGCCGCGACCGGCATGATCACCGCGCCTGCGCTCTACATGCTCGCGGCGGGTTTGATCGCAGTGATTGCACTTGTTCTGACCCCGGATCGCAGCCGCGCGCCTTTGCGCTGAGCGAAGCACTCCCGCGAAACCGAATTGGAGGCTGGACCGATCACCGGGATGCGCTATCACGGTGACGGCGCGCACGCTTTGGAGATGTGAGGCGCCATCGACCGTGAGACGTGCAGAAGGACCACAGACCGGATGGAACAGCGCGGAACCGACCGTCTGAAACTCGCCCTCCTCGCGCTCGCCGTAGCGGCACTGGTGGTGGGCCTCGCCTTCTGGGCGGCTGGCGCGGACGCCTTGGCGAAAGCCAGCTGGACCGTCGGCGTCGTGCCCACCCTCACCGCGCTTGTATTCGAGATCTCTCGCAGCCTCCGGCGCGGCGAAGTCGGTCTGGATATCGTGGCCGCGCTCTCGATGACTGCCGCCCTCGTCTTCGACGAGACGCTCGCGGCGGCGGTCGTGGCGGTCATGTATTCCGGCGGCACCTTTCTTGAGAGTTTCGCCGAGGGCCGCGCCCGGCGCGAAATGCACGACCTGCTCTCGCGTGTCCCACGGACCGCGACGCGGCATCGTGACGGCGGGCTGGAGGATATTCCCCTCGACGAGATCGCCCCCGGGGATCGCCTGCTGATCCATCAGGGCGACGTGGTGCCGGTGGACGGGACTTTAGCCTCCGAGACGGCCTTTCTGGACACATCGGCGCTGACCGGGGAGTCTCTGCCGGTGCGTCTGGCGCATGGGGCCGACGTCATGAGCGGTTCGACCAATTCAGGCGAGGCGTTCGATCTGTTGGCAGTGCGGCCTGCGAAGGACAGTACCTATGCCGGGATCGTCCGGCTGGTCGAGGAGGCGCAGGCCTCCAAGGCGCCTATGTCCCGGCTGGCGGATCGCTGGTCGCTGGGCTTTCTCGTGGTCACGATCGCCATCGCCTTCGCGGCCTGGTGGTTCACCGGAGACCCGATCCGGGCCGTCGCGGTTCTCGTGGTCGCCACCCCCTGTCCGCTGATCCTCGCCGTGCCGGTCGCTCTGGTCGCGGGGCTCTCGCGCGCGGCGCATTACGGCGTGCTGATCAAGGGGGCGGGGCCGCTCGAGACGATGGCGCGCATCGGCACGCTGGTCCTCGACAAGACCGGCACCCTCACCGAAGGCCGCCCGCAGATCGTGTCGATCGATAGCCACGACGGGATGGAGGAGGACGAGATCCTGCGCCTTGCCGCGGCCCTCGACCAGGCCTCGAAACATCCGGTGGCACAAGCGATCGTCACCGCCGCGAAAGAGCGCGGCTTCACCCTGCCCGTCCCGTCGGATGTGGCGGAAATCGCGGGCGAAGGCGTCGTGGGTCATGTCGAGCGGCGCAAGGTCATCGTCGGTGGCGACGACTTCGTGGCGGCACGGGTCGGGCGCAAACCGGGCGATCACCCGACGATGGCCGCCGGGGCGGTTCTCGTCGCCGTCGCCGTCGATGGGCGCATGGCCGGGCATCTGGTGATGGCCGATCCGCTGCGCGACGATGCGGGCGCCATGCTCGACGGGCTGCGTCACGAGGGGATCGAACGGATTCTGCTCGCCACCGGCGACCGGACGGATGTGGCCGAACGCGTGACCGAGGGGCTTGGCCTCGACGGGCTGCGCGCAGGGCTCACACCGGACCAGAAGGTTCTCCTCGTGCTGTCCGAGCGCAAACACGGGCCGGTCATGATGGTGGGCGACGGCGTGAACGACGCACCCGCGCTCGCCGCGGCAGATGTCGGTGTCGCCATGGGCGCACGCGGGGCCGCCGCCTCGGCCGAAGCGGCGGATGTGGTGCTTCTCGTCGACCGGATCGATCAGCTGCGCGCGGGCATCGAAATCGCCGCATCCTCGCGGCGGATCGCCTTCGAGAGCGTCGCCGCCGGGATCGGCCTCTCGGTGCTGGGCATGATCGCGGCCGCCTATGGCTACCTCACGCCGGTGGAGGGCGCCATTTTGCAAGAGGCGATCGACGTCGCCGTGATCCTGAACGCGCTGCGCGCCCTTCGGATCAGGCCCAAGTGAGGACGCAAAACGACGTCACGCCCTCACCCGAACCTGTGCCCATCGGCGCTATCGCAGATAGACCTGATTGCCGCTGCGCACGACGCTCACCCTGTCGCCGACGCGGAACTGGTTCGACATTTGGATGACCGTAATCGAGCCACCATTGTCGAGCCGCACGGTCCACGCATAGGACGTGTAGGTGCCGCCTTGGCTGGCGACGTTGCTGCCGATAATTGTGCCCGCGATCGCGCCCGCGCCGGTCATCACGTCCTTGCCGGTTCCGGAGCCGAACTGGTGCCCGATCACCGCGCCGACGAGGCCGCCCGTGACTGCGCCGACGATCTGGTCGCCGTCGGTGGTGCGGCGCATCGTGACCGGCTGCACCGAAACGATGCGACCATATTCGATGCTGTCATAGCTGTAGGTGGTGCGCGGGCCGGGACCCGGACTGGTATAGGGACCGTTCGCATAGGGACCCGGCGTCGGGTTGCAGGCAGCAACGCTCAGCGCCGCAGGGAGAACAAGAAGAAAAATACGCATTTTGAACCTCCATGGTAGCTCCGCCGCATGTCTTTGACATCCGGGCGTAAAAGAAGCTTGCCGCGATTCAGAGCGCGTTTCCTTGTTTTCGGACAATAAGAGAGAATAAGTCGCAGGCGGAGGCCGCGTCGCAATAAGCGAGGATTTTGGCGATCCCTCGAGGACTCGAACCCCGAACCTGCTGATTAGAAGTCAGCTGCTCTATCCAGTTGAGCTAAGGGACCGCGTGGCCCCCTAAATGCGCGATCGGCGCGCGCGGTGCAAGTTCAGATCGCGCGCATCAGGAAGACGGAATTCGGATCGGGCTGGTAGCCGACATAAGGCCCGCATTCGGCGAAGCCCGCACGCAGGTAAAGCTGGCGCGCCGGGGCGAAGGAGTCCTGCGATCCGGTCTCGAGATAGAGCCGCGCCATCCCTTCGTCGCGCGCCGCCGCGATCAGCGCCTCGAGCATCCGCCGCGCGAGCCCCTGCCCGCGCATCTCGGAGAGGATATGCATCGATTTGATCTCGCCCTCATCGGGCGCGATGCGCTTCAGCGCGCCCATGCCAACCGGGCGCCCCGCCTGCCGCATCACGAAGAAGGAAATGCCGGGCGCAGCCAGCGCATCTGGCGGCAGCATATGGATCGACTCGGGCGGCGTATCTTCGTGCATCGCCGCAGCGTGGCGGGCGTGAAGCTCTGCAAGATCCGCGCCCAGCGGGGTTTCGCGCGCGATTTCGATCGTGTCTTCCATGGGGCGTCCTCATCCGTATCGGCGGCAGATTAGGCGCGGGGCGCGCTAGCCTCCAGCGCGAAAACGCCTCAGTTGCGGATGACTTTGCAGAACCCGCCCTGTCCGCGGATTTTCTCGCAGGTCGCCAGCGCCTCCTTGCGCGAACCTGCCGGGACTTGCGCCGTGTATTGCGCGCGCCGCCCGAAGCCCGGCATCACCGCGCGCACGAAGCGCAGCTTGGCGTCACCAATCGCGCCGGAATGACGCGCGGCGGCCCGTTTGCCGAAGACCTCAGCCGACCGCTGGGTGCGCCCAGCGGCCACGATCACGCCCCAGGGCGGGACAGGATCGCGGAACTCCCGGATCGCCCTGCCCTTCGCCAATGTGGTGCAGGCCGCAAGGAAAGGCGTCTCCCCGTCGAGCCGGAAATCCACCTCCTCGGGCGGGGCGTCGCGCCAATCCTCCGCGGAATGGCCAGTGATTGCGCGCACATAGGCGCGGGTCTCGCCCGCAAGCCCGCCGGTCTTCGCGATGAACCCCACCGCGCGGTCCTCGCCGCCGTTATAGCCGATCGCTGCGAGACCGGGATTGCCGAAGCGCGTCGCCATCTCCGCCAGATAGCGCGCCGAGGCTTCGATCGCTTCGGCCGGGTTGAACGGGTCGGCAAGCGCGCGCAGCCGCGCCGTGCCGGGCATGAACTGCGCGATCCCCTGCGCACCCGCCGGGCTGATTGCCGCCGGATCGAACCGGCTTTCGCGCCAGAGAAGCCGTGCGAAATAGCCCGGGTCGATCCCCGCCTCCTGCGCCGCGTTTTCGATAAGCCCGCAGGTATCGGCGAAATAGTTTTTCAGCCCGATGCATCGGCGCCCGTCCTCGGTACAACGCAGATCGGGCGCCGGAGGCCCGATCATCGCCCGCAAAGGCTGCGCGTTCAGCGCCCCCGCGAGGACACAGAAAAACAGGGCTGAGAGGAAGGTTCGCATGGCTGAAAATTAGCGGGATTTCCGGCATGGCACCAGAGCGACGTCGAGGCCGAGCCTTAGTCGCGCAGCACACCTGCGGCGGCCAGCACTTCGCGGTCCGGGCGCCAGATATCGCGGTGCGGTGTCGCGAAAGCACGCGTGGAGAAGCTGGCACTCACGCCGCGATCGCGCAGGAAGGCCCGGTCGATCGCCTCCTCTTTCGCGACGTCGATCGGCAGCGGATAGGCTTTCAAGCTATAGCCGTGAAAGCCCAGCTTTCCCTCCGGCCCAAGATCGCGATGCGCGCCCGCCATGAAGATCAGCGTGCAGGCGGAATAGCAGCGTTTCGTCACCTGCGTGTTCAGCCCCCGCGCCAGCACGCGTTGCGCCAATGCGCGCGCGGCGAAAACCTGCCCACCGGCACTGTCGAGATCGACCGCCGCGACACCTCTCGCCGGGGTTGCCTCGAACCGCGCCAGAAGATTGTAGCCGATATCGCCGGTCAGGTAAGCGACGCCGTTGCGCACCTCCAAAGGCTGCGGCCCGGCATAGGCGATCGGCGCCAGGGCAGTGGTCTGCCGCGCGGCCTGATCGAGCGCATGGGTCACCGTCACCACCGCGACCGCGACCACCGCCACGCGCCCCGCGAGCAGCACATGGCCCCGCGCCTGCGCGTCGATCCAGTGCGACAGGCTGCGCCACGCGCCCACCAACTGCCACAGCGCCAGTGTCATATCTGCGAGGAACAGCAACGCGAAAAGCGGCATCGAGAGCGGCGACGACATGGCTTGCCACAGCTCGGCGACAGCCAACCGCCCACCGATCAGCACTACGACGAGCGCGATCCATGGCGGGCACTCGCCCTGCCAGTAGCTGCCGAGACCCCAGTGTGAGGCGGGCTGAAATATCCGGGTGGCTCGGGCCATTTACGCCGTCCTTTCGAGCACCATCGGTTTTCAGTGTAGCACGACTGACCCGAAAATTGGGAAACTGCTGGAAAGGACGCGATTGCGGGCGGGCCGAAGGCGGGACTTCTGTGGCGAGCCATGCCTCTGCTATACTGAGAGGACGGGAGGTCCCTTCGCATGATCACGCTTACGATCAACGGGCGGCACGTCGAAGTCGATGAGGGCACCAGCTTGCTGGAGGCGGCGAAGTTGGCTGGCATCCACATCCCGACGCTCTGCTATTACCCCGGCCTGCCCGCCCATGCCGTGTGCCGCATGTGCCTCGTGGAGATCGACGGTACGCCGAACCCGCAACCGGCCTGCCGCACGCTGGCAAAGGATGGCGATGTGGTGGCGACGGACACCGAGGCGCTGGCGGCCTTCCGGAAAGCCGATGCGCAATGGCTGCTCGCGCGCCATCCCAATGATTGCATGCGCTGCGAGGTGAACGGGGCGTGCCAGCTCCAGCGTCTCGTCCATGAGAACCAGTGGGAGGAGCGTTGGCCGAAGATGCCCGCCGGGGCGCCTGCCGCCTCGGAAGAGCTCGCGACCGATCACACCTCCCCCAGCATCTGGCGCGACCTGTCGAAATGTATCGAATGCGGGTTGTGTGCGGAGGTCTGCGGCGACAGCGTGCAGAACCAGAATGTCATCGGGTTCGCCAATCGCGGATTTGACCGCCGCCCTGTCACCGTCTTCGACGTGCCGCTGTCGCAGACCAACTGCATTTCCTGCGGCCAGTGCACGCTTGTCTGCCCGGTTGGCGCGCTGATCGAGGCGCCGCATTGGCACGCGGTGCTGCAAACGCTCGACGCCCATCGGCGCGTCTCCGTGGTTCAGGTGGCCCCGGCGACCCGCATCGCCATCAGCGAGGAATTCGGGCTGGAGCCGGGCACCGTCAGCACGGGGCGCTTGATCAATGCGCTGCGGCTTCTGGGGTTCGATTACGTGTTCGACACCAATTTCGCCGCCGATCTCACGATCATGGAGGAAGGCACCGAACTGCTGTCGCGGCTCGAAGCCGGGACGGAGCTCCCGCTGTTCACCTCCTGCTGTCCGGGCTGGGTGAATTGGGTCGAGTTGAACCGCCCCGATCTTCTGCCGCATCTGAGCACGACCAAATCCCCCCAGCAGATGCATGGCGCGATCGCGAAACGGGGCCGTTTTTCACGCTCCCTCGGGCCCGATTTCGCGGACGGCAAAGCCGAGCCCTATGTCGTGAGCGTGATGCCCTGCACCGCCAAGAAGGACGAGGCCCAGCGCCCCGGCGTCTCTGGCGATGTGGATCATGTGCTCACCACCCGAGAGCTGGCGCGGATGATCCGGTCGCGGGGGATTCCGTTCGGGGCGCTCTCCGAGGATGGGCAATTCGACAGCCCGTTGGGCGAGAGCACCGGAGCCGCCCAGATATTCGGCGCCTCCGGCGGGGTCATGGAGGCGATGGTCCGCACGGCCGCGCATTTCAAAGGGGTCGAGCACGACCTGCCGCTGGAATGGGAGGCGCTGCGCGGCGTTCGTGAGGGCGTGAAGACCGCGACCATTCCCGGCGTCGGCACCGTGGCCGTGTGCAACGGGATCGCCTCGGCCCAGCGCATGCTGGAAGACGAGGCCTGGCGCGACGACTATGTCGCGATCGAAGTCATGGCCTGCGTCGGCGGCTGCCTCGGCGGCGGCGGCGAGCCGAAATCCATGGACCCGCATATTCTGCAAAAACGCGCCAAGGCGATCTACAGCGTCGATGCGAAGGCACCGCGCCGCCGCTCCTATGAGAATGCGGATGTGCAGGCGCTTTATGCCTCGGAACTGGGCGCGCCGAATTCCCCGACGGCGCACCGTCTGCTCCACACCCATTACGCCGCCAGACATTCCGAGCGCTCGCTGCTGATGCGCTTTCTGGATTGCGTGGACCGGCGCGACGGTGCGGCGGCCGCAAAGCTGTTTCATCCCGACGGGGTCTGGTCGACCGCCTCTCCCTTCGGCGTGCTGACCGGCGCGGACGAGATCGCGGGGCTCATCAACGCGAAGCTGCCGCCGAACCTGCGTGGCGCGAAATATGCGCGTCACCAGATGGAGCGCGCCTCGGATATCGACGATCTCACGGTCCTCGCCCCCGACGGGAGCCGCAGCCGCTTCGATCTGGAGCTCAGCACCGTGGAAGCTGATGGCTATTCTCAGGCGGTGATCCAGACCCTCACGCGCACCGTCCTTTGACACTCTCCTGCGCAGGCTTTCCGCGTCGAGAGTAAAGACAGGTCACAAATTCATCGCCCCAGCGATCACAAGCGCGTTTCTTTTTCCTTTCTTGTTCCAGAGCAAAGCCATAGCGCGCGACGGGGTTCATGCTCCGGCACGTAGTAAACCTGCCCTGCCCTGCGGGAAGAGACACCGGAACGGATAAACGATGCCAAGCCAGAGCCGCGACGAAATCGAGAAAATGCTGTCCACTGCGAAGAGTGGACGCCCTTGGCGACTCTGGGCTTTCGGCGCGGGTGCTGTCGTGATCGCGATAGGCGCGTGGCTTTGGCTCGCGCCCTCCAGCGACACCACGGGCACGAGCTATGTGACGCAAGAGGTCACGCGCGGTGATCTGACCGTCACGGTCACCGCGACCGGCACGGTGCAGCCCACGACGGAGGTTGAGGTCTCTTCGGAGCTGTCGGGCACGCTCGATAGCATCGATGTCGACTATAATGACGAGGTCAAAGTGGGTCAGGTCCTCGCGCGACTCGACGACACGAAATTCAAGGCGCAGGTCGCCAATGCCGAAGCCGCGCTTGCCGCCGCCAAGGCGCAGCTCGCACAGGCCGAGGCCACCCAGACGGAAGCGACGGCGCTCTATGAGACCCAGGCCGAGCTGGACCGGCGCGGCGTCTCGACCCATAGCACCTTCGTCACCTATATCGCGCAGCGCGATCGCGCCGTGGCCGCGGTACAGGCCGCGAAAGCGTCGCTGACGCTGGCCGAGGCGAACCTTGCCCTGGAGAAGGACGATCTGGAGAAATCGGTGATCCGCTCCCCGATCAACGGCGTCGTTCTGGACCGCAATGTCTCGGCCGGTCAGATCGTGGCCGCCTCGCTGTCCGCGCCCACCCTGTTTACGCTGGCCGAGGACCTGCGCCGGATGCAGCTGCTGGTCGATATCGACGAGGCGGATATCGGTCAGGTCGCGGTCGGCAATGACGCCACCTTCACCGTCGACGCCTATTCCGGTCGTTCCTTCCCGGCGACGATCACGCAGGTGCGTTACGCCCCCGAGACCACCGACGATGTCGTGACCTACAAGGGCGTGCTGGCGGTCGACAATGCCGATCTTCTCCTGCGCCCCGGCATGACAGCGACGGCGACGATCACCGTGGACGAGGCCAAGGACGCGCTGCTGGTCCCGAACGCGGCGCTGCGCTACGCGCCCCCGCAAGAGGTCGAAGATGCGGGCAATGGCGGAAGCGGGCTCATCGGCCTCGTGATGCCAAGCCGCCCGAGTTCGGAGAGCGGCACCGCAAGCGGCAAATCCGTCTGGGTGCTGCGCGACGGCACCCCCGTCGAAGTGGCGGTCACGCCGGGGGCGACGAACGGCAAATTCACGATCGTCACCGAGGGCGATCTGGCCGTCGGCGATCAGGTCATCACCGACCAGCGGGATGCATCGAAATGAGTGAGCCGCTTCTCGAGCTGCGCGGGATCGAGCGCCACTATGGCCACGACGAAACCCTCGTACGCGCCCTCGATGGCGTCGATCTTCGCGTCGAACCTGGGGAATTCCTCGCGATCATGGGGCCCTCGGGGTCGGGAAAATCGACCGCGATGAACATCATCGGCTGTCTCGACCGGCCGACCGCGGGCAACTACCTGTTCAACGGTGTCGAGGTGGCGACCCTGAACCGCGACCAGCGCGCCCTGCTGCGCAGGCACTACCTCGGCTTCGTCTTTCAGGGCTATAACCTCCTGCCGCGCACCACCGCGCTGGAAAATGTCGAGCTTCCCCTGATCTACAAGGGGATGCGCAAGGCCGATCGTGTGGCGCGGGCCCGTCAGGCTCTGGCGCGGGTCGGGCTTGAGGGGCGCGAGGATCACACGCCCTCGCAGCTCTCGGGCGGTCAGCAGCAACGCGTCGCCATCGCGCGGGCGCTGGCGGGCGAGCCGATGGTGATGCTCGCCGACGAGCCCACGGGCAACCTCGACACCAAACGCAGCGTCGAGATCATGAACCTGATGCAGGACCTCAACCGCGAGTCCGGGCTGACCATCGTGATGGTCACCCACGAGGAGGACATGGCCGCCTATGCCTCCCGTCTCGTCGTCTTCACCGATGGCCGCGTCGTGCGCGACGAAAAGATGCACGAAGGAGCCCTGTGATGCTCTGGGAAACCATCCGCCTCGCGCTTACCGCGATCATCCGTAACGCGCTTCGGTCCTTTCTCACCGTGTTGGGCGTGGTGATCGGGGTTGCCGCCGTCATCGCGATGGTGACCGTCGGGCAAGGCTCCTCAGAACAGGTCTCGGCCAATGTGGAATCGCTCGGGACCAATGTGCTGGTCCTGCGCTCGGGGGCGCGGATGATGGGGCCCGGTTCGCGCGATACCGCCCCGCCCTTCAAGCTCTCGGATGCAGAAGCGCTGGAGGACCTCAGCAGCCTCTCGGCGGTCGCTCCTGTCGTCTCGACCGCAGCCACGGCGGTCTTCGGCAACAACAATCGCACGACATCGATCACCGGCACGACGTCGCCCTATCTCGAGATCGGCGGCTGGACGATCGCGCTCGGGCGCAGCTTCACCCCGGCGGAGGATCGCAGCGGCGCCAATCTCTGCATCATCGGCGAGACCGTGCGGACAACCCTGTTCGGCGCGACCGATCCGACCGGCGAGAAGATCCGCATCAAGTCGATCTCCTGCGAGGTGATCGGCGTGCTGAAGTCCAAGGGCGCCGGGTCCTTCGGGCAGGATCAGGACGACCTCGTGCTGATGCCGGTCCGAACGGTGCAAAGGCGGCTGATGGGCAGTCAGGACGTCTCTTCGATTTCGCTTCAGGTGGCCCGAACGGCCTCTGTGGAGCGGGCGACCTCCGATATCGAGGCCCTGATGCGCGAGCGCCGCCGCATCGCCATCGGCGAAGACGACGACTTCTCGGTCTTCGACATGGCCGAGCTGAGTTCGATGCTGAATTCGGTCAATTCGGTTCTTACCGGCCTGCTCTCCTCCGTCGCGGCGGTCAGCCTGCTCGTGGGCGGGATCGGCATCATGAACATCATGCTCGTCTCGGTGACCGAGCGCACCCGCGAGATCGGCATCCGCCTCTCGGTCGGCGCGCAGGCGCATCAGGTTTTGATGCAGTTTCTGGTCGAGGCGGTGGTGCTGTCGGTTCTGGGCGGGATCATCGGGATTCTCTTCGGCCTCGGCCTCGCCTATGTCGCGGCGCAGATCATGGCGATCCCCTTCTCGCCCAGCCTGAACGTCATCGCCCTCGCCTTCGGCTTCTCCGCCGTGGTGGGTATGGTCTTCGGCTACTTTCCTGCGCGGCGGGCGGCCCGGCTCGATCCGATCGATGCACTGCATTATCAGTAGATGTCAGGCACAAAAAAGCCCCCTGTCGCGTAGGACAGGGGGCTTCGGGATCATGTATCGTCGAAGGTGATCAGGCGTTGTTGTCGACCACGACGATCAGATTGCCTTCGGCGTTGATATACGCGGCAGCGACATCCTCGGACGTGTAGTCGGTGCCGTCGAAGACGCTGGACGGAAGCTGGCTGTAATCGGCATCCACGTCAGCGCCCATTGCGTTCTCGAGAGCCGCGGAGCCATTCTCTGCGCCTTTACCCTTCAGGTCTGACAGAGCGACGATCTTGGCTTCGCCATCGGTTCCCACTTCATAATCGGCGAACTGGTCGGTGGACGCAGCGCCATTGGCCTGAAGGTCCGCGACGAGCTGACCATAGGTCTTCACCGACCCATCTTGGCCCATTCCACCATTCGAGCCCGCAGTCGTTGCGGCGTCCGTCGATGCGCCCATATCCGCGCTTGCGCCGACATCAGCGCCTGCAGCCTGCGCCGAGACCGATGCGCCAGCGTCCGTTCCGGTGGATACGTCAGCCTGAGCCAGGGCCGCAACGGGCGCGGCAGTGGCCAGAATACCTGCGAGAGCGATCGACTTGATGGTGTAGGTCATAGTGTTCTCCTTGCATTTCATGCGCCGACTGTCAGCCGGCAGAGAGAGAACACTGCGGAAAGATCACCGTTCCTGAGCGCGAGCAGGCTCGGAAAAACTCTGCTCAAACGTCGAAAATCGTGAGCGCGATAATGCCAAGGAACAAAGCGACGGGCTCTTTGGATGGAACGCAGAGCTACGTCGGAAATTCGGGCCCCGCTCCAACCTGCGCGAGACCGTCGGTGGCACAGGTTGGAACGCAGGAAGAAACCGAAACGCAGCCTGACGCCCCAGCTTCATTCACGTGGAAAACGGGTGATCGCGATACGGAAAACTCTCCCTCAGCCGGGAAAGCTTTCGCCGAAATCGCAAATATTCAGTGCGTCCAGTTCGCGCGGCGGTCGGTGGCGAAGTTCTCGCCATAGCCGCGGGCGCGGACATTCGGAGCGCGCTTATGCGGCTCCGTCACGACGTAATCGATGCCCTTTTCCTTGGCATAGGCTTCGGCCGCCTCGCGGGTCTCGAAGCGCAGCCGCACTTGGGCCTGCGTGTCGTTGGAGCTGGTCCAGCCCATCAGCGGGTCGATCTCACGCGCGTCGGAGGCAACATAGTCGAGATACCAGAACCGCGTCTTCGCGGTGCCCGATTGCATGGCGTTGCGGGCGGGTTGGTAGATGCGCGCGCGCATGGGCAAACTCCTCTGCGATACCTCTCGCTTTTCTTAGTGCATCTGAGCCAAATCGCAAGCCCCGGAGCGCAAAGACGAAAGAGGCGCGGCGATTGTGCATGACATGCCGGCCCCGGAGCGAACACCGCCGCCCGCCCTGTCCCAAGGACACCGGGAGCACCGATAAGATGAGGAACTGCCGACCGGCTGGGGAGCAAGGGGTGGGGGTGGTGCGCCGGCCGGCAGTCTGATGCTGCTTGCGTGGGCAATATGCGCGCAGCCCGCCACCAATTCAAGGCGAAGCGAACCGCAAGACACTGTTAAATATGAACAATTCGACGGGACGCATTAAGCATCCCGCAACCTCCCTCGCAAACCCTTGAATGCGAACGAAAAGAGGACAACTTTGGGGGGCAAGCAAAAGGTCTGCGCGATGCCTCACAACAATACCAATCTGCCCTCCGAACGCCCCGACGTGCTCACCCGCCCCAAGCTGGAAGGCGGCAAGCGGTTCGTGATGCACACTCAGTTCGACCCGGCCGGCGACCAGCCGACCGCGATCGCGGAACTGTCTTCCGGTGTCGAGGCGCTCGAACGCGATCAGGTGCTGCTGGGCGCGACCGGCACGGGCAAGACCTTCACCATGGCCAAGGTGATCGAGGAGACCCAGCGCCCCGCGATCATCCTCGCGCCGAACAAGACGCTGGCCGCGCAGCTCTACGGTGAGTTCAAGAGCTTCTTCCCCGACAACTCGGTGGAATATTTCGTCTCCTATTATGACTACTACCAGCCCGAAGCCTATGTGCCGCGCTCGGACACCTATATCGAGAAGGAATCGCAGATCAACGAGCAGATCGACCGGATGCGCCACTCGGCCACCCGGGCGCTTCTGGAGCGTGACGACGTGATCATCGTGGCCTCGGTCTCGTGCATCTATGGTATCGGCTCGGTCGAGACCTATTCGGCGATGACGCAGGACCTCAAGACCGGCGATCTGATCGAGCAGCGCAAGTTCATCAACGAACTGGTGGCGCAGCAATATAAGCGACTCGATGCGGCCTTCCAGCGCGGCGCCTTCCGCGTGAAGGGCGACACGGTGGACCTGTGGCCCGCCCACTTGGAAGACCGCGCCTGGCGCTTCTCCTTCTTCGGCGAGGAGCTAGAGGCGATCACCGAATTCGACCCGCTGACGGGCGCGAAGACCGACAGTTTCGACCAGATCCGCATCTATGCGAACAGCCACTACGTCACGCCGCGCCCGACCCTGCAGCAAGCCGCGAAGGGCATCCGCAAGGAGCTGGCGCTCCGGCTGAAACAGCTGGAAGAGGAAGGCAAGCTGCTGGAGGCGCAGCGCCTCGAACAGCGCACGAATTTCGATCTGGAGATGCTGGAAGCGACCGGCGTCTGCAACGGGATCGAGAACTACTCGCGCTATCTCACCGGTCGTGCGCCGGGCGAGCCGCCGCCTACCCTGTTCGAGTTCATCCCCGACAACGCGATCGTCTTCGCCGACGAGAGCCACGTCACCGTGCCGCAAATCGGCGGCATGTATCGCGGGGACTACCGGCGCAAGTTCACGCTGGCCGAACACGGCTTCCGCCTGCCGTCCTGCATGGATAACCGCCCGCTCAAATTCGAGGAATGGGACGCGATGCGCCCGCAATCGGTCTTCGTCTCGGCCACCCCCGCCGCGTGGGAGCTGGAACAAACCGGCGGCGTCTTCACCGAGCAGGTCATTCGCCCCACGGGCCTCTTGGACCCGGTCGTGGAGATCCGCCCGGTCGAGACGCAGGTCGATGATGTGCTCGATGAGATCCGCACCGTCGCGGCGCGCGGCTATCGCACACTCGTCACCACGCTGACAAAGCGGATGGCCGAGGATCTGACCGAATACCTGCACGAACAGGGCGTTCGCGTGCGCTACATGCACTCCGATATCGACACGATCGAGCGGATCGAAATTCTGCGCGACCTGCGCCTCGGGGCCTTCGACGTGCTGATCGGGATCAACCTGCTGCGCGAGGGCTTGGACATTCCCGAATGTGGGCTGGTCGCGATCCTCGATGCCGACAAGGAGGGCTTCCTGCGCTCCGAAACCTCGCTGATCCAGACCATCGGCCGCGCCGCGCGGAACTCTGAGGGCCGCGTGATCATGTATGCCGACAGGATCACCGGCTCGATGCAGCGCGCGATGGACGAGACCGACCGCCGCCGCGCCAAGCAGATCGCCTATAACGAGGAACACGGCATCACGCCCGAGACGATCAAGAAGAATGTCGATGACGTTCTGGCCGGGCTCTATCAGGGCGACACCGACATGTCGCGCGTCACCGCCAAGGTCGATGCGGTCAAACCCGGTGCGAACCTGCAGGCGCATCTGGATGACATGCGCGCGAAGATGCGCAAGGCCGCCGAGGATCTGGAATTCGAGGAAGCCGCCCGCCTGCGCGACGAGGTGAAACGTCTGGAGGCGGTGGACCTCGCCGTCCACGACGACCCGCTCGCGCGGCAATCGGCGGTGGAGGCGGCCAGCGAGGCCGCCGTCAAGGCGCAGGGGCGGTCGACTGCCGGACGGCCGGGTCAGCGCGGGGGCGTGAAGCGGAAGAAGGGGCGGTGAGGCTCGCCCGGCACATTGCCCTGAGCGCCTGGCTCGGTGTGATGACCGGACCGGCGCACGCCCAAATCCTCACTTGCGCCGCCCCACCCTTCGACAAGCCACCCGAAATCGCAGCGCTGGTCACACAGCTGCGCCCCGCCCTCGACCGCTGGCCGAGCCTGCATGTCGCGCTCTTTCAAGACGCTGGCGAGCTGTGTCTCGCCGACACGCTGCACGACGCACGTGGCTATTTTGAGCCGCGCTCCTCCCGGCTCGTGATCGCCACCGACATGGCACCCGCCCTGCAAAAGGCAGTTCTGATTCATGAATTGCGTCATCTGGAGCAGAAATTCCACGGCTCCTGTCCCGATCCGAACCTGTCGATGAAGGAAAATGCCCGCGCGATCTTCGCGATGGAGGCGGACGCGACGACCTTCAGCCTCGCTGTGGCTTGGGATCTGCGCGAAGCCGGGATGCCCGACGCCTGGGACGCGCTTGCAGGATGGCCGATGCAGGACGACATCGCCGCAGCCTTCGAGACAGAAATGGGCCGCTCGGGCGACCTCATCAGCGCGGCCAGCGCCGCTTTCACCCAGTGGTACGCGAATGACGAACGACGCGAGCTATACTACCTCGCGTCGTGCAGCGATTATCTCGAGTCCCGCGACCGGGAACACAGAATGCTCAGCTACGATCGGCTTTCCAGCAGCTTCTTCGACGCGCTTTGCCGGCTACCCGATGGCGAGGCCTACCCTTGCACAGAGCCCGGAGACTGAGGTTCAGCCCCCGCTGACCGTCAGGCCCAGCAGCCGCCATTGCTGCATCCCGCCACGATAGTAATAGATCTTCTCCGCCGGGAAACCGGCTTCGATCATGCGGCGGGCGGCGGTGGGCGACTGACCGCACCACGGTCCGTTGCAGTAAAGCGCGACCGATTTCACATCCTCGCCGTCGCAGATGAAGCCCTCGAAATCAGGCTGACAGCCAAGCTCGCCCAGACGGTCGGGGGCTTCCATATAGGGAATATTGATCGCACCGGGGATCGCGCCGCCCTCGAAGTCGCGGGTCACCCGCCCGTCGACGACCACCACGTTGGGATCCTTGAGAAATTCCAGCATCTCCAGCTCCCCCACTGGGGTCACGCCGGGGGCCGGGATCATCGGCTGGATGCAGAAGCTCGGACAGGGGCGCGAGGTCTTGGCCCAATCGCCTTCCAGCTTGTTCTCGTTATCCTGAATCCGCTTGATCTCGACCGGGCCCTTGGCAGTGTCGACCGTGACGGACATGACGTCGGGGCGAATATTGACCGGCTCGGCGAAAGCGGGCTTGACCAAAACAGGCGCGGCAGCCAGCAGCGCGGCAAGAAAAATGAAACGCATGTTAACCTCCCTTTTTCGTGATCATAACACGACTGCCAGCCTTGTCGCCGGCAGTGTGGACCTTTAGCTCAACGAAATGAGAGCGATTTTGATCCTTGGTGCAGCGGTTTGGGCAGATGGCCTCCCCTCACCCAGCTTGCAGCGGCGCACACGGCACGCGGCATCGCTCTGGCATTCAGGCGCGGCGGAGCGGGTGATCTGTTGCGGAGGTGTCGGGCGGCATCCGCCGAGCGAGGCGGAGGTGATGTCCCGGATCTTGCGCGCGGAAGGCGTGGAGGCTGAGGCGATCTCTCTCGAAGATCGCTCGACCAGCACTTACGAGAATATCGGCTTCGCCCGGGCGCATCTGGAGAGCGACGAGGTGATCATCGTCACCGACCCCTATCACGCGCCGCGCGCAGTGATGATCGCGCGGCAGATGGGGCTACAGGCGCGCGCGGACTGCCCGCCGCATCGGGCGAGCGCGAAGGCTCGCGCCCGTGAAGGGTTCGCCTACCTGAAGCTGGGATGGTGGCTGGCGCGCGGCGGGCCTTTGCCCTGAGGCGCGCGCCTTGCGTCAGTCGAGGATCATCTTGCCGATGACCAGCACGATGACTGCGCCGACAAGCGCGATGGCAATGATCGCAAGCAGCCCGCCCGCCGCCAGCACCGCCCCGCCCAGAAGGGCGACGATGAAGGGGGTGATGAGGGCGCCGACCACGCCGATCGCCAGATAGGCGGCCTTGTGACGCCCACCCGAGACGACGCTCGCGATCCAGCCCGCCAGAAGACCTGCGAGCACGAGAAAGATCAGCCCGACCGTGCCGATTGCTTGCAGAACGCTTTCCATGATGTCACTCCGATATGTCTTTTCACAACAACGCGAGGCGAGCGATGAAGTTCCCTCTCCGCGCAACCATTTCGGCAGCGCAGAAATACCCGTGCCCGCCCGTCAGAAATCGGCGGAAACCTCGTACATCACCGGCTCGAAGTTGCGGCACAGCGTGTAGATCACGCGGTTGCGCGAGATCATCTCGGGGCTGCGCAGCATCGCCTGATAGTCGCCCCGCTCGTTCCATTTCGAATAGGTCGCGATCCGCGTGCGCGCGTCGTTCATATGCAGGCCCGCGCCGATGAAACCGGGCGCTTTCGAGATCACCTCGGAATAGGCGGCTTGCAGCTTCTCCATCAACTCGTCGGCTGTGGCGGGCGTCATCTCGAAGGTGCAGATCACGGTCTGCCCTTTGAAATCGCTGGTAATCTCGGTCATGGGCGGTCCTCCTCGACTTCATGCTCGCACAGAAGCGCGCAGAAATCACCGCTCTTTTGCGACCCTGCGTCACAGAGATAGAAGCGCCAGCGCCGGGACCGCCACGATCAGCGCGATGCGGATCAGATCGGCGCCCACGAACCAGCTCACCGCGACCCGAGCTCAGAACGAATGTTTCTCGATCAAGGCACGGGCAGAGGTCAGCAACTTCTCACCCGGCACCCCCTTCTCTTCCATCTCGGCAACCCATGCGTCGATCACCGGCTGCGAGGCGTCTTTCCAGATCGACGTATCCTCGGCCGGGATCGTGATGATCTCATTGCCCAGATCCATCGCGGCCTGACGCGAGGGGATATCCTCGGCCTGCTGCAGGTGTCCCGCCTGCGCCGAGAACTCAACGCCAGAGACGCTGTCGATCGCGGCCTGCAGATCGGGGTCGAGCGCGGCGTAGCGGTCCTTGTTCATCGCGAGAATGAAGCTCGCCGTGTAGATCGAGGGGCCTGCAAATTGCGTGTGGTGATGGACCAGCTCGCCGATCCGCAGCGAGGCCGAGACCTCCCAGGGCAGGAGCGCCCCGTCGATCGTCCCGTGAGAGAGCGCCTCGGGCACAGCCGGGACCGGCATCTCGATCGCCGTCGCGCCGAAGTGTTCGAGCAGCTTCGTCGTCACCCGCGACGGGCCACGCAGTTTCAGCCCTTCGAAATCGGGGATCGCGCGCACGGACTTGTTCGCGTGGATCACGCCCGGCCCGTGCACCCAGGTCCCCAGCAGGTGAATGTCGCGGAAATCCGTATCGACCATCTCCGCCTGCGCCAGCTCCCAAAGCGCGGCAGACGCGGCCTCGGCCTCGGCGACCAGGAAGGGAAGCTCCATCACCTCGGTGCGCGGAAACCGTCCCGGCGTGTAGCCCGGCAGCGTCCAGACAATGTCGACAACCCCGTCAGTGACCTGATCGATAAGATCGGTCGGCTTCCCGCCCAGCTGCATCGAGGGGTAATGCTGGATGCGCACCCGGCCCTGCGACGCCTCCTCGACTGCATTGATCCAAGGGGTGAGGATATGGGCGGGCACGAAGCTGGTCAGCGGCAGGAATTGATGCAGGCGCAGCGTGACCTCGGGCTCTGCGGCCAGCACAGGCGGCGCGGCCAAGGCGGCGGCACCGGCGGCAAGGGCGAAACTCTCACGGCGGGTAAATCTCTGGCTCATGCGGGTCTCCCTCTCACGCGGTCCAAAGCGGATTTACCCGGCGGATGCCCCCAACGTCCAGTTTTGCTTTTCGCGAGATGACGGGACCTGTCGTCCGGTCACAGCAGCGGCGCTCGACGCATGGCAAATCCGCCCCTTGCCGCAAAAGAAAAACCCGCGCCAAGCGCGGGTTTTTCCTGTCCCCGGAGCGTCAGGCCCTACCCCGTATCTCCGGAAATGAAAAAGGCCGGAACGCGTACGTCCGGCCCCTTCCAATTCGGTGTTACCCGAAATTAGTTGTTCGAGGCTGCGACAGCAACGCCGAGCAGCAGCAGAACCGGGATGATGATGCCGGCGTTCGAGGACGACGACTGCTCAACCACAACGGGCTCGGGCTCGACGACCGGAGCGGTGTAGCCGCCAGCAAAAGCGGTCGAACCGGTGAGGCCGAGGGCCAGGGCGATGGTAGCGATCTTTTTCATAGTAATCTCCGTCATTACCGTAGGGAGCCGCCGGACTTTTCTGGCAGCTTCCCGGCGAGACTTACACAGCTTCCCGGGATTGCAAAGAGTGAAATACACGGCCCATTCACGCAGAGGCGAAGACTGTTGCACTTTGGCACTTTTCTTGCATGAAATGCCCAGAATTCGTGTCTAACGCGGCACAGGCTACCATTCCGCGCTTCTGGAGCGACGCGGATTCTGAGAAGAATTACGAGAACTTGTCCGGAACCGGCTTGCAATTTCGCCGCCCGGGAATCAAGGCACCGACACAGCACAGGCAAGGACGAGAATATGAAAATCGCGATGATCGGCACGGGCTATGTTGGCCTTGTTTCGGGGGTGTGTTTCTCGGATTTCGGCCATGAGGTCGTTTGCGTCGACAAGAACCCCGCGAAGATCGAAATGCTCGAGGGTGGCCGCGTGCCGATCTACGAGCCGGGGCTCGACGAATTGATGGTGAAGAACGTGGAAGGCGGGCGCCTGACCTTCACCACCGATCTCAAGGCCGCGGTCGCCGGTGCCGATGCGGTCTTCATCGCGGTCGGCACGCCGACGCGTCGCGGCGACGGCCATGCGGATCTGACCTATGTGATGGCCGCCGCCGAGGAGATCGCAAACGCGATGACCGGCTATGCGGTGATCGTGACGAAATCGACCGTGCCGGTGGGCACCAACCGTCAGGTTGCCGAGGTCGTGCGCAAGACCCGCCCCGATATCGAATTCGACGTCGCCTCGAACCCCGAATTCCTGCGCGAGGGCGCGGCGATCGACGATTTCATGCGGCCCGACCGCGTCGTCGTCGGCACCACCTCGGAGAAAGCCGAAGCTGTGATGGGCGAGATCTACCGCCCGCTCTTCCTGCGCGAATTCCCGATCCTCTACACCGATCTGGAAACTGCCGAGATGATCAAATACGCGGCCAACGCGTTCCTCGCGACGAAGATCACCTTCATCAACGAGATCGCGCGGCTCTGCGAAAAGACCGGCGCCGATATCAAGCAGGTCTCGCGCGGCATGGGGCTCGACGGCCGGATCGGCAACAAGTTCCTCCATGCGGGCCCGGGCTACGGCGGTTCGTGTTTCCCGAAGGACACCGCGGCGCTCGCGCGGATCGGTCAGGACTATTCCTGCCCGATGGAGATCGTCGAGACGGTGATCAAGGTGAATGACGACATCAAGCGCCGGATGATCGAGAAAGTCGTCGATCTCTGCGGCGGCTCGGTCAACGGCAAGACGATCGCGATCTATGGCGTGACCTTCAAGCCGAACACCGATGACATGCGCGAGGCCCCTGCCCTGACCATCGTGCCCGCGCTCGTGGGCGGCGGCGCGAAGGTGCGCGTGGTCGATCCGCAGGGCAAGCGCGAGGGCGAAGCGCTGCTGCCGGGCGTGTCCTGGATGGACGATGCCTATGCGGCAGCCGAGAAGGCCGATTGCGTGGTGATCCTGACCGAGTGGAACGAGTTCCGCGCGCTCGATCTGCAGAAGATCGCCACGACGATGGAAACCGCGCGCATGGCCGACCTGCGCAACATCTACGCCGAGAAGGACGTCAGGAAGGCGGGCTTCGAGGATTACGTGGCGGTCGGGCGGTAAGCCCTGACGGCATAGAAATCGATCCGGGAGGGGGCTCTGCCCCCGTCGCCGGAGGGCGACATAACTTAAGAGGGAGGGGGCTCTGCCTCCGTCGCCGGAGGGCGACATAACTTAAGAGGGAGGGGGCTCTGCCTCCGTCGCCGGAGGGCGACATAACTTAAGAGGGAGGGGGCTCTGCCTCCGTCGCCGGAGGGCGACATAACTTAAGAGGGAGGGGGCTCTGCCTCCGTCGCCGGAGGGCGACATAACTTAAGAGGGAGGGGGCTCTGCCCCCGCCCTTCGGGCCCCCCGGGATATTTTTCCCAAGAGGAAGGGTCAGCCGCTCAGGCCACCTGCCCTGCGGCCCAGCCGGACGCCCAGGCCCACTGGAAGTTGTAGCCGCCGAGCCAGCCGGTGACGTCCACCACTTCACCGATGAAATAGAGCCCCGGCACCTGCTTCGCCTGCATCGTCTTTGCATCGAGCGCATCGGTCGACACGCCGCCCAGCGTGACCTCCGCCGTGCGATACCCTTCCGAGCTGACCGGCCGCACCTGCCAGCGATGGATCTGATCGTCGAGCTTGGCGAGGTCCTTGTTCGATTGCTCGGCCAGCCGCCCCGATAGCTTCGCCTCCGCCACCACGAAATGCGCGAGCTTTTCGGGCAGATGCCGCGCGAGCGCATTGTGCAGCGCCTGCCGTCCCGCCGCGTCGCGCTGCTCCGACAGGGCCGCCGCAATGTCATTGCCCGGCGCCAGATCGATCTTGAGCGTGTCGCCCTCGCGCCAATAGCTGGAGATTTGCAGGATGGCGGGCCCTGACAGCCCGCGATGGGTGAACAGCAGATCCTCGGCGAAATGCGTCTTGCCGAGGCGCAGATCGACGGGCCGCGCGAGACCCGACAGCGGCGCGGTGCGCGCCAGATCCTGCTCGGCGAAGGTCAGCGGCACCAGAGCGGGCCGAGTCTCCACGATATCGAGGCCGAATTTCTGCGCGATCTCGTAGCCGAGACTGGACGCGCCCATCTTCGGGATCGACTTGCCGCCCGTCGCGACAATCACCGAAGCCGCGCGGATCGGGCCTTGCGAGGTTGTGACGAGGAAGCCGTCGCCCGCGCGTTCCACCCGCTCGATCTCGGTCTCGAGCGACAGCACGCCGCCTGCCGCGCGCAGATCCCGCAGCAGCAGGTCGATGATCTGCGTGGCCTTCCCGTCGCAGAAGAGCTGTCCCAGATGCTTCTCGTGCCAGGCGATCCCCGCCGCATCGAGCCGCGCGATGAAATCCGCGGGCGTGTAGCGCGACAGCGCCGAGAGCGCGAAGCGGGGATTGCGCGACAGGAATCGCTCGGTCGCATTTTGCCGGGTCAGCAGACGGTTGGTGAAGTTGCACCGCCCGCCGCCAGAGATTCGAATCTTCTCGCCCGGGCGCCGCGCATGGTCGAGCACCCGCACCGAGCGCCCGCGTCGCGCCGCCTCGATCCCGGCCATCAGTCCGGCAGCCCCTGCGCCCAACACTAAAACATCGCAATTTTCCATGCCGTCTCGCTTGCCGTAGCGGCGCGCGACGCGCAATCGAAATTTGTCGGATTTTCCTCTTGAAGCCCCGCGCCCACTTGGCTACATACCCCCCCACGTTGGGGCGTAGCCAAGTGGTAAGGCACCGGTTTTTGGTACCGCGCACCGTAGGTTCGAATCCTACCGCCCCAGCCACTTTTCTCAGTAGAACTGAATCGTTTTAGGTTTCTCTGGCCGCTCAGGCCGTGAGATCGTCGTCTGCTTGGCTTGGTAACACGCGGCGGCGACGCGACGTCTCCAGAGCTGTGCTCTCTCGACCCAAACGACGGCCACAAATCGCAGCCCCCTTAGCTCGAGGACGGACGGCTTCACTTCGCCGCCGGAATCATGCTGACCAACTATTCCAACCGGACCTTCATGTGGTCGCGCCGAACAACAGCTCGAACGCGTTTTCACGATTGAAAACGGCGCCGTTTGGTGGCGCATGCCGGTCATCTAAGGGGAGGAGGAGGCGGTGACCTCAGGGAGGAGGAGAGAGGCCACCGCCAATTTCCGAGGCTCAGGGAGGAGGAGAGAGCCTCAGGAACTGTTGCAACGAGTTGCTCGCTGCGTTGAAATCGTTTTCGCACAAATGCTGCGCCGCAGAAACAGCTTATTCGACATAGCCGCGCTGCGCCTTCCGCATAGCTTACGGCGGATCACGATCCGTGCTGCGGGGCGCTGACCTCGGCGGACAGGCCCGGGGCCAGTCGTTGGGCCTGCGGTTGATCGGGGTCGATCGCGATCCGGACCGGCACGCGCTGCGCGATCTTGGTGAAATTCCCGGTCGCATTGGAGCCCGACAACAGGCTGAACTGCCCTGCCGTCGCGGGCGAGAACCGCTCGATATGGCCTTTGAACTGCGTCTTTCCCAGCGCATCGACGGTAAAGGTCACCGGCTCGCCCATCTGCAGCCCGGCAAGCTGGGTCTCCTTGTAATTCGCGATCAACCAGAGATCGGAGGGCACGAGCGAGACCAGTGTGCTCCCGGCGCTGACGAATTTGCCGACTCGCGCCGAGACCTGGCCCAGCCGCCCATCCTCGGGCGCACGGATCACCGCGTGATCGAGCGCCACCTGCGCCGCATCGAGTGCGGCCTGAGCTGCATCGGTTTTCGCGGCGAGCGAGCGTTTGTTCAACTGTGCCGTCTGCACCGCCTGCTCGGCCACGTCGATGGCGCTTTGCGCCTCCTGTACGCCCGCCTTCGCCTGATCGAGCGTAAGCTGCGCCTGATCGGCATCCGATTGCGAGACATAGCTTTTCTTCGTCAGCTTCGACGCCCGGTCGCGCGCTGTCTGCGCCGTGGCTTGCGCTGCTTTCGCCGAGGCGAGCGAAGCCTGCTTAGCCTCGAGCGTAGCTTTCGCCGAATTCACCGCCTGCGCCCCGTTGGATTGCGCAGCTTTCGCCGTCTCGAGCGCGGCCTGCGCCTGCTCCACCGAAGCTTTCAGCGCGCGATCGTCGAGACGCACCAGCACGTCGCCTTTCTTGACCTCTGCGAAGTCGCTGACCGGCACAGCCGTGACCTCGGCCGCGACCTGTGCAGAGATCGGCGTAACTTTGCCCTGCAGATAGGCATTGTCGGTCCAAGCGACGTCAGAACGGAACGGCGGCAGGCGCCATGCATAGAGCACGGTCGCGACACCGGCGAGCGCAATGAGAAGGATCAGGGCGGAAGCGAGATAGCGGCGGGTCTGTGACATCGGATCAACTCGTGGAAACAGGGGTGGAGGGCGTGAGGCGCAGGCGCGGGAGGGGCCAGCTTTGGCGCAGGGCGACATGGGCGATCAGTCCGGCCAAGGCCGCCAGCGCGAACCAGAACACGGCGCGGAACGCATCGTCATAGGCGAGAATAGTGGCCTGCTGCTGCACCGTAGACGCGACGGAGGACAGCGCGGCCCCTGCCCGCGCCCCGGCATCCGCAGTCTGGCTGCCCAGCGATGCGGCACTCTGCGCGAGGGTCTGGCTCAACATCGGGTTGTCGGCCGATATCTGCGGCGAAAGCTGCGCCATGTGATAGGCGGTGCGGTCGACCACCAAGCTCCGGAACAGACCGGAGCCGATGACCCCGCCGATGGATTGCGTGGCCAGAAACAGCACGACGAAGCTCAGCAGGTAATGCGGCCCCTTCGCGAAGGCAGCTCCCAGCCCTTTCGCCATCGCAGGCGGCAGGAACAGGATACCGGCAAAGCCGATCATCGCTTGGCTAAGATACATCTGCTCGGGCCCGGTGAGCGCGGTCGATTGCGAGTCGAGCCACGCCCCTGCCGCGATCAGCACCAGCGCGATCCCGTGGAACAGCGGCGCGCGCGCCCCGCTATTGGTCAGCATCAGGACACCGGTCGCGGCCAGCATCGACAGCGCAATGATCCCGAACAGCAGTTGCTCCTGCCCGGGCTGCAGCCCCATCGTGCGCAGGAAACCGACTGCGCCCGCGTTCTGCTCGGCCAGCGCGATGCGGAACACCAACAGCGTGCCAGCCAGATGCAGGATCGGCGGGCTCAGCAGCCAATGGAAATCGATCAGCGGATTGGCCCGCTGCATTTCGATCAGCACCGCGCCCGCGACCATCACGATCGCAGCGACGAGCGCCACGCCCAGCCATTCGGTCTGCGTCCAGTAGTCGAGCGCACCGAACATGAAGACGCTTGTGAACGCACCGAAGCCAACCGCGAGCAGACTGAAGGAGACGAAATCGAGCGGTTTGAGCACCTTTTGCAACGGGCGCGGCGTCAGTGGCAGCGCGAAGATCAGTGCCAGCGCCACCAGCGCCATGCCCATCTGGAACAGGCTCACCGCGTGCCAACTGGCATTCGCGGTGAGCTCGGGCAGCAGCACCCGCGCCAACGGCCTGCCCACCATGATCATCGTCAGGACAGCGGGGATCGCGACCTTGAGGCGCTGAGCGGCGGGAATGGCCTCCAGCATGTAAAGAAAGCCGAGGCTCGACAACGGGGCCGCGGCGCAGCCGCTCAGGAAGGCCACGATGACCGCGGAATGCAGATCGTCCACCCAGAGGTTGAGCACCATCGCCAGCACGAAGCAGACGATCCCGACCTCGGCGAAGCGGCGCAAGCCGAACTGGTCGCGGATGCGGATCAGCATCAGCGGCATCGAGGCGCGCGGTGCCATGAAGGCCGCCATCACCCAATAGGTGTGGTTCGTGGTGGCGTGCAAATCGCCCGCAAGCTGCGGCAGGTTGGCCGAGACGAAGCCGGTGGCAAGCGATTGCGACAGCGCCACGAAGACGGCGGCGCTGGCATAGACGAGCCGCTTGGGCGTGGAATGGTCAGGCTCCGCAGGCGCGGCGGGCTGGGGCGCGGTCTCCGTCTCGGCGGTCTCAGCCTCTGCGGCCTCGTTCTGCGCGATCTCGGCGTCGTTGACCGGAGCCGCCTCGGGCCGCACGCGCTCGCGCGGCGATACCGGTTCGGCAGCCGTCGGACTCGCGTCCGGGCCGTTGATGTCGCGAATCTGGGAGTTCATTCGCCGCGCATCCTTTCGAGATTGGCCTGCATCCTCTCCATCGTCTCGCGGGCGCGGGCGACCTCCTCGGCGTCGATACCGTCGTAGAGCCGGGCGCGCAGAGCCTCGACGAAGGTTTCGATCTCGGAGGCATTTGCGCGGGCATGTTCGGTGAGGAAAATCTGGCGGACGCGTTTGTCGTCGGGATCGGCGCGGCGCTCCACAAAATCGAGCTTTTCCAGCCCGTCGAGCGTCCGGTTCAGCGTCGGCGTCTCGATCGCCAGCGTCTCGGCCAGCTGCGTCTGGTTCAGCCCCTCGTCGCGGGAGATCGCAAGGATCGCCTGCGCCCGCGCGAAGGTCAGCCCCATATCCCTCGCCTGTGCGTCGAACATCGCGCGCACCGACCGCGCCAGCAGCATCATCGTGCGCGTCAACTCGGCACGGTCGCGGCGGGCGGCTTCGGTGGGTGCGGATGTAAGAGCGGCGCGGTCGGACATGGGGGCCTCGGGAATAAAGTTAGCCTGCTAACGTTTTCGTCCCATCCCACATATCGTCTCGGTCGCGAGGATCAACACAGGCAGCCCGCACAGGGGGGCGTGCGTAATTGCGAAAGGCCCCGGATCGCGCTGTCATTCAGCGTTCGCGCTCAGGCGGAAAGCAAGGTCACAAGCCCGAGACCTGCGCCCACCAGCATCACCAGCGACAGCGTCACCGTCGCGATCACACGCGGCCCGGCGGCTGCCACCGCCCGCGCATCGACGCCAAGCCCCAGCGCCGCCATCGCGATCACCGTCAGAATGGACGCCCCCTGCCCCATCGGCGCAAGCGCAGCCTCCGGGAGCGCCCCGGCAGAGCGCAGCACGATCATCCCGAGAAACCCGAGGATAAAGAGCGGCGGCATCAGCCCGCGCCGCACACGTCCCTCCGGCGTGACAGAGCGCCCGTCCGCCGGCAGATGCGGCGCGAGAAGCGACAGAACCACGGTGATCGGCCCCAGCATCAGGACGCGCACCAGTTTCACCAGCGTGCCGAGCTGGATCGCCGCGGCCCCCATCGGCGCTGCGGCCGCCAGAACCTGCGGCACCGCGTAGACGGTGATCCCCGACAGGATGCCGTAGCCGTTCACACTCATACCTCCGACATGACCGACGACGGGCAGCAACAGCACCACCGCCACGCCCAGCACGGCGGTGAACGCGATTGCGGCACTGACATCGTCGCTATCGGCGTCGATCACCGGGGCGACGGCGGCGATGGCGGAGTTCCCGCAGATGCCATTGCCGCAAGCGATCAGCAGCGCCATGCGGGCCGGCAGGCGCAGGGCCCGCCCCAGCAGGTAGGCCGCGGGCACCATCAGCGCGACCACCGCGACGATGCCGCCCAGAAGCCCCGGCCCCACCGACAGAAGCGTCTGCGCACTGACCGAGGCGCCAAGCAACACGATCGCGATCTCCAGCACCGTCTTGGCGGAAAATCGAATACCGGCTTCGAATCGCGCAGGCGGCGTCCAGAGGGAGCGCACCACCGCACCGATGAGGATCGCCAACACCAGCGGCTCCAGCCATGCCGCACCGAACAGCGCGCGTTCCGCCGCGCCCCCCAAGGTCGCGAGCGCGGCGACAGCGGCGCTTAGCACAAGTCCCGGCGCGAACGCGCGAAGCGCAAGCCGCGGGCGGGTAAGGCTGCAGGCAAGGGTCGAATGGTGCGGCACGGCGGCCTCCTATCGTCTGGTCTTGTCCTGTATTTGCCCGCGCCAATTCATTCTTCAAACGAAATGTTTTTGTCGATATGATCGATTTTATCGATCATTCGAACCAGAGACACGCATGACCCCCGAACAACTCCGCGTTTTCGTCGCGGTCGCGGAAGAGCAGCACATGACCCGCGCCGCGGCCCGGCTGAACATGACGCAATCGACGGCCTCAGCCGCCATTGCGGCACTAGAGGCGCGTCATGAGATCAAGCTGTTCGACCGGATCGGGCGGGGAATTTCACTGACCGAGGAAGGCCGCGCCTTTCTGCCCGAGGCGCGCGCGGTGCTGGCACGGTTTGCCGAGGCGGAGGCGATGCTCGCCGAGACCCGCGGCCTCGAACGCGGGCATATCCGCCTGATCGCCAGCCAGACCATCGCGGGCTACTGGCTGCCGCCCTACCTTGCCGCTTTCCGGCAAGCCCGCCCGGGGATCGAGGTCACGCTTGAGATCGGCAACACGCAGGAAGCGGCAGAGCGTCTGCGCGCGGGCCTGCACGATCTCGCGCTTGTCGAAGGCGATGTCGAGGATGCGAAGCTGGAGCGGGTTCAGATCGGGGCGGATCGGCTGATGCTGGTCAGCGCCGCGCCGCCCCCCGGCAAGCTGGATGCGCGGGCGTTGAGCGCGGCGAGTTGGGTGCTGCGCGAGCCGGGCTCTGGCACGCGCTCTACCGCGGAAGCGGCCCTCGCCGATCTGGGTGTCGCGCCGCACGCGCTCTCAGCGGCGCTGGTCCTGCCCTCGAACGAGGCGGTGCTGAGCGCGGTCGAGGCAGGGGCCGGGATCACCATACTCTCGGCCCATGTCGTCGCGCGGTCACTGAGCCTTGGAACGGTCCGGGACTGGGATTTGCGCCTCGCGCCGCGGCCCTTCTATGCGCTGCGCCACCGCGACCACCATGTCAGCCACGCCACGCGCGACCTGCTGGCACGGATCGATCAGTCCCAGCTCGACGATCTCACTCGGACGGAATGAACCAATTCGCGAGCTTCGCCTCGATCTCCGAGGGGAGTGCGGGCTTCGGACAGACCGCCGCGCCGGGATAGCGCTCGCGCAGCTGATTGGCTTCGGCATGGCCGGAATGGAACAGGAGCGGCACGCCCGCCTTGTGAAGATGATCGGCCAGTTCGTAGACTTCGCCATCGGCCAGCATCACATCGAGGATCGCAGCTCCCGGCAAACGATCGCGGACCAGATCCAGACCCGCGCGCACGGTGGCGCACGGCCCCCAGACCTCCATCCCGAGATCCTCGAGCATGAACTGAAAATCAAGCGCGACGACGGCTTCATCTTCGACAAGGAGCACCTCGCTCGGTGCTTTCTCAGTCAGCGTCGCCATCGATTTCATGCGCGAAGATAATCCTGTTGCAACGGCTTTCCGGTGTCTGACGCGTGTCGACCCGCGCCGATATCTGGCTGGCGGAAATATCGACCAACGTCGAGCCGAAGCCCTGTTTGTTGGTGTCGAGTTGCAACGCTTCACGGTACCGCTCGTTCCACGAAAGTATCACGGTATCGTCGTTTTCCATCGACCATGTGATTTCGAGATCACCCTCTCGCGGCCCTAATACCCCATATTTTGCGGCATTGGTGCTCCATTCGTGGAAAATCAGCGCAAGAGCCGTCAGGTGATGCGTCGGCACATCAACCTCCGGCCCATCGATCAGGAATTTCGACGGATCGTCATAGGGGGCCAGAGTCGTCTCGATCACCTCGCGCAGTGGGATCGCCGCACCAGAGGTTCGGGTGCGTGCCAGATCATGCGAGCGCGCCAGCGCGTTGATCCGCTGGCCCACATCTTCGACCAACGCGCGCGGGCTGGCCGCCGAACGTCCTGCGATGCGCAGCATGCCCGAGACGATGGAGAACAGGTTCTTCACCCGGTGGTTCATCTCGCGCAGCATCAGCTCGCGCATCTGCGCCGCCTCTTCATCGGCGGTGATGTCGACGCTGAGCCCCAGCAGGCGGTTTTCATTCCCCTCGCCCATCGTCCGACCCGTTGCGCGCAGATGGCGCTTCGTGCCGGAGGGGAGGTCGAGTTCGTAATCGACTTCCAATTCGGAACCAGTCTCGCGGGCCTCGCGCACCGCCTCTTCGACACGGGCACGGTCATGTTCCGCGATGCGTTCGAAGAACCGCTCGATCGGATAGGTGCCAGCCGCTTCGAATTCGAAGAAGGCTGCGACAGCCTCGTCGACTTCGACATCTCCATTGGGCTCAGTGATCGACCAAACCCCGATCTGCGCGATTTCCAGTGCGAGTTGCAGCCGCTCGCCCTTCAACGTCAGCTCGGTTTCGAGGCGCAACGCCTCGGTGATGTCGGTGAAGACGAGCGTCGCGCCTTCCACCTCGCCGCGCGAATTCAGATACGGCGTCGCGGAGAGCGACCAGACCTTGCCGAGTTCGGTGGACTTGACCCGGCGCGGTCGCGGCAACTCGCCCTCAAGGACCACATTGATCAGTTCGATCATCACCTCGGGCGTGTCGAGCAGGTTCTGAATGTCGTCGAGCGGACGTCCCCGGTCGCTGCCGCGCAGCCGGATCATCTCGCTTGCACCATCGGTGAAGTTGCGCAGGCGCAGCTTGCGATCGACCGTCACCAGCGCATGCAGCTTGGAATCGAAGATGTTGCGCAGATCGGCATTCGCGGTCGAAAGTTCCTCGACCTTGGTCTTGAGCTCGTCATTGACCGTCGCGAGCTCTTCGTTCGTCGATTGCAACTCCTCGTTCATCGACATCATTTCCTCGTTCGAGGATTTCAGCTCTTCGTTGGCGGTCTCCAACTCTTCGACCGTCGTGCGCAGGCGGTTGCGGGTCGCGCGCAACTCGGCCTCGAGCACCTGCACATGGCTTTCCGACGGCGCGATCTCGTCGAAATCATATTCGTCCAGCGCTTCGAACGGACCACGGTCGCGGAAAATGATCAGCAGCGTATCGTCGGAGAGCGGATCGGCCAGCACATCGACACGCTGCCGCCCGGTTTCCGAGATCACTTCGACGTCGCGCACGATCTTGCGCGTGCCAAGCTCCGCCGACTCGCGGATCACGGCGGAGAGCGCCTCGCGCAGGCCCGCGCGCGCGAGCGATTGCGCATAGCCCTGCCCGGTTTCGGACGGGTCGATCTCAAGATACTTGCCCAAGCGCCCTGTCGCGGCGAGGATCGCCCCATCACGATCGACATTCAGCGTCGCGGGCGCATAAAGATCGAGGATACGATTACTGGCCAAGGTCGTGTTCCAGTCTTTGGTTCTTCTGTCAGTCGCCTTCGGTCGGAGTGGCGCAAGTCGCGCATGAGGGTCGGAGCGCATCGGCAGTTCGGTCGGATAAGGAGACCGGGGCCCTATGCTGCGGAAGATGCGCATCGCGCCATCTATGGGATCGAAAAGTTCCTCATGCCGCCCGATCGTCTCGGATGGGCCGAGGAAGAGAACGCCCCCCGGATTGAGCGCGTAATGGAAGATCGGCAGGGCCCGCGCCTGCAACTTCTCTCCGAAATAAATCAGCAGATTTCGGCACGACACCAGATCGAGCCGCGAGAACGGCGGGTCCTTGATCAGCGAATGCGGCGAGAAGCGCACCCTGTCGCGCAGCGCGGCGGTGATCTGGAAATTGCCCTCGCGCCCGATCGTGTAGAGATCGCGGTACCTTTCCGGCAGATCGAGCAGGACCGACACCGGGTACCGCCCCTCACGTGCGATCGCGAGCATCCGTTCGTCGATATCGGTGGCGAAGATCTGGAAATCGATCTCCTTGCCGCTCGCATGGATCGCCCGGTCGATGAGCATCGCCAGCGTGTAGGCTTCCTCGCCACTCGAACAACCCGGCACCCAGATGCGCAGCGCGCCGCCATCATCGGCCTTCTCGACCATCGGCTTGATCGCCGTCTCGTTGAGCGCTTCGAAATGCGCGCTGTCCCGGAAGAAGCGGGTGACGTTGATCAGCAGGTCGCCCAGCAGCGCCAGAGGCTCGTCCTCTTCGCGCTCGAGCCGTTCGAGATATTCGCGCGGGTGCAGAATGCCGACGACCTGCATCCGGCGCTGAATCCGACGCTCGAGGGTCGAGCGCTTGTATTGCGAAAAGTCATGCCCCGTCAGACGGTTCAGCGCCGCGCAGATCTCATCCAGCGTGCCAGAGACCGGTGGCGCCGTGTTCACCTGATCCGGGTCGACATTGCGAAATTCGGTGATCCGCGCGATCACGTCGGAGGGCGCGCTGACCACATCGACCATCCCGGTCGCGACCGCAGAATTCGGCATGGAATCGTAACGCGCCGTTGCATCCTGCGCGATGCAAAAGCCACCATGCTCTTTCACCGCCCGCAACCCGACGGAGCCATCCGTGCCGGTGCCCGAGAGGATCACGCAGACCGCGCGGCGCCCGAGATCCTGGCCCAGCGACACGAAGAAATCGTCGATCGGACGGCGCAGACCGCGGGGTTGGGCGAATTCCGAAAGCTTCAGGCGCCCGTTTTCGACCTCCAGCCCGTAGCCCGGCGGGATCGTGTAGACATGCCCGGCCTCCAGCTTCGCGCCATCTTCGGCCTGAAGCACTTCGAGCGAGGTCGACCGGCCGAGCAATTCCGCCAGAAGCGACTCGTGGTTCGGATCGAGATGCTGAACTACGACATAGGCGCTGGGGTCATCCACCCGCGCGGGCTCCAGCAAATCGCGAAGCGCTTCAAGCCCACCAGCGGAGGCGCCGATGCCGACAACGTATAGATCCTCGGGGGCGTCCGTCACTGCACGGCCCGCCGATCCGCGCAGCGCGCGTCCAAAAGGGCGCGGCCTGCGCGCCCTTCTCTATAGTTCTCTTTGCAGTTCATCCGGAGATCGGTGTCACTAGCCTCAGAGCCCTGCAATAACATTTGACATAGTACTGAACACATAACCGTGGCCGCAGCCATTCTTAGCCCTCGCGGTAGATAATCGTGGCCATCGTGGAGAGGCTCTCCGACAGAACCTTGGCAGAGCCGATCATCGCCAGACCGAAACCGCGCGACATCGCGGCGAGATCGTCGGCATTGCGCAGCAGGCTCTCGTCATGCGCAGCGATGTCGACCTTCACGTTCTGACGTTCCGCCGCGGAAGTGAGGTCGAACTGCGACCCGAGGAACAAGCGCGTATCGCCACTGGGTTCGCGCAGACGTGTCATGAACACGAAGTTCTGGAAGGTCTCGCCATTCGCGCGGCTGTTGGTGACGCGGAAACGGCCCGCGGAGATGTCCTCGTCGTCGATGAACTCCCGCATCGCAGAGCGTTCTTCCTCGGTCGCGGCCCCTGCCTGGAGGAAGCGGCAGTTCTGCCCCAGCACCTCTTCAGCGGAATACCCGGTCAGATTGAGAAACGCCTGATTCACGTAGACAAGCGGCACATCCTCACGATCAGCCGCGGCAATGGTCAGTGCGACATTCGACTTGTCGCAATAGCTGACCAGCGCATCTGGCAGTTCGTAATCTGTGTAAACGGGCATGAAGCCTCCGCTGCGTTTGAGAAAACAAGATTGATCATTGCGCGGAAAAGTCCAGCGCGCGAGGCGAAATACCACCGATAACCGATTTGAAGGGGGGGGATGGTACCGCCTCCCCGGCTTGAACGGGGGACCTCTGGATCCACAATCCAGCGCTCTAACCAACTGAGCTAAGGCGGCACTGGCGCGGGATTTAGACCCCTCGCGCGCGGAATGCAAGTGTCCGATGACGAGAAATTCGCACCAAGTCTTGCCTGCGCACGTCGCGGGGGTTAGGTGCATTTTCCATCCAACCTCTCAGGAGTTTTCGATGAGCATCGACAAGGAAAGCGACATCTCCGCGAATCTGCAAATCGGCCCGACCTCGCTCGGAATGGTGCGGATCTATGTCGAGGGCGAAGGCGTCGAGCTGCCGCTCGATTTCGATCCCGACGAGGCGATGGAAATCGCCGAAGAACTGCAGGCCGCCGCCGAAGCCGCGCGCGAAATGAGCAAGGGCGGCAAGGGCAAGAAGCGCTGAGCCTCAAAATCCGGGCGGAATCGCGCCCGGATCGCACAACCGCTGCAACCGCCGCGCCGACGCGCGCGCGAAATCGAGCGTCAGCGCTTTGCGCCGCGCTGGCGCAAGCTTGGACAGCGGCGCCTCGCGGATCATCTCGGCCCCGTAGCCATCCGCGATGAACAGCCCCGTTCCCTCGGGCAGAAGATCCGTGGGGAAATCCTGGTCCACCGCCCAGAAATAGCGGTCGCACCAGTCCAGATATCCGTCCCATTTCCGATCCGAGGTGAAATCGGCGCGGCTCGACTTGCACTCCACGATCCAGATTTCGCCCTTCCGGTCGATCGCCATCAGATCGGCGCGCAGCCTTGGGCGCAGCACCATCTCCGGCAAACTGTCGAGCCCGAGCTCGGACAGCGCGCGGGCTGTGCCACGCGCGAGCACCTGCCCCGGCTGAAGTTCGGAAAGCGGAATCTGCGTCATGCGGACAAACATGAACGAAGTGTGAACAAAAGTCCAGTCGTCCGGCACACGCACCTTCCCCGTCGCACCTGGGGCGCGCGAGACGCGCTGTTCATTCTCCCCCCTTGTCGGAACCCGATTTCACCCCTATCTGGGGGTCTGACGGTTACTGCTCTTTCTGTGAAAGACCCTTTTCCAGTGGCCTATACCATTCCTGAGGGAGCTGGCTCTGCCGGGGTCCTGGCCTCGGTATCTGGCGCCCACCTGACTTTTCAGGTCTCCGGGAACTCTCGTCTACACGTCTGCTGCGGTTTCCGTCACTCCATCCATCGCAAGACAGCAAAAAGCCCCGCCGGATCGGTCGGGGCTTTTGTCGTCTTGGGACCTGGATGCGGTCAGCGGCGAAGCTGCATCTGCTGGCGCGATTTCGGCGTATCGACCGGAACCGGGATCGCCAGATGCTCGGCCGCCATATCGGTGGGGATGCCGTCGCGTTTGCCGCCGCCGGAGCTGTCGTCATCCTCGGCCATGCGCATGACCGCGATCGCGAATTGCACACCGGAGAAAACGATCGTGTTGAACACGATCAACAGTGCCATCGCGATATAGCCGATATCGGACGTGAAAATCAGGTGGCGCAGATTGCCGACATTGAAGCCGAGAAGAAGGCCAACGAAGGCAAGCGCGATGAAGAAGCCGATGACGACATTCTTGATGTAGAGCCGGACCAGTTCGGGCATGAAAAATCCTCCTGCTTACCTCACAATCTAGTGCATATTCCCAAGTTTCAAACAGGGAAACGGGCGGCGATTGCGAGATAAGCGGGTGTTTGCCCGTGGCATGGTGTCGCGAGCGAGCGCGCTCAGAACGCGTCGGGCTGCAGCGCGCGCGCCATGTGATCGAGCACCGCGTTGACGAATTTCGGCTCCTTGCCTTCGGGGAAGAAGGCCCGGGCCACGTCGACGAACTCGGTGATGACGACGCGCGGCGGCGTCGCGGGGGTGATCAGCTCGGCCCCGGCAGCGCGGAACAGCGCACGCAGCACCGGGTCGATCCGGTCGATCGGCCATTTCGCCACCAGCGCGCGGTCGGTCGCCTGGTCGATCTTCGCCTGCCAGGTCACCGCATCGTCGATCAGACGGCGGAACAGGTCGAGATTGCCCTCGGCCATTTCGGTGCCGTCCTCATCCACGGCGCCAAAGCGGAAATTCTCGAACTCGCGGCGCACCTTGTCGGCGCCCTGCCCGGCCGCTTCCATCTGAAACAGCGCCTGAACCGCGTAAAGACGCGAGGCGGATTTCATCTGGCGCTTCTCCTCTTGGGTGAGCTTGCGCGGTTTCGGTGCGTCTTGGGGCGCGTCGGAGGAGGCGTCGTCGGTCATGCGTTGTTCGATCCGTCAGTGTCGCCGGCGATACGGAAGGATTCGGCGGGTTTGAACCCGATACCCTTCGTCCGGCGCGCCCATTTGCGCGACAATGAGATGAGATGCAAGGCCGCAGCCGCCGCGCCGCCACCTTTGTTTTGATCGGCAGGGTCCGCGCGCACGGCCGCCTGCTCGTAATTCTCGACCGTCAGAATGCCGTTGCCGATGCAAATCCCTTCGAGCCCCATCAGCGTCAGCCCGCGCGAGCTGTCGTTGCAGACGGTCTCGTAATGGGTGGTCTCGCCGCGGATCACGCAGCCAAGGGCCACGAACCCGTCGTAATCGGCCATGCGCGCCGCCATCGCGATTGCGGTCGGGATTTCCAAGGCGCCGGGCACCTCGATCACGTCGACATGGGCGCCCGCCTCTTCGGCCGTGGCCTTCGCGCCCGCGATCAGGTTGTCCGCGATATCCTTGTAATAGGGCGCGACCACGATCAGCAGCCGCGGCGCGCTTTCGAATTTCGGCAGGTCGAGCGTGTAATGCGAGATTCCGGCCATGTCTTACTCCGTGATGGGGCGTGTGCCGACGATGCGCAGGCCATAAGCGTCGAGGCCCACATATTTCGTCTGCGGATTGTCGGTGAGAAGGATCATGTCATGCAGCCCCATCGAGGACAGGATCTGCGAGCCCAGACCGATCTGCTTGATCGTGCGCGGTCCCTGATCCTCTTCGCGTAGGAGGCGGTTCGAGGGGTCGCGGAACAGGCAGACGAGGCCGCGGCCTTCCTCGGCCACGATCTCCATCGCGCGACGCACCTCGTCGGCAGGACCGGGGCCGATGCCCAACACGTCGTCGAGAATGTTGAGCGAGTGGGTGCGCACCAGAACCGGCTCGGGCGTGGAAATATCGCCTTTCACCAGCACGATGTGATCGACCCCCTCGGCCATGTCGGTGAAGACACGCATCTCCCACTCACCGCCATGGCTCGACGTGACCATCTGACGCAAGCCCTCGCGCACGAGATTGTCGTGACGGCGGCGATAGGCGATCAGATCCGAGATCGTGCCGATCTTCAGCCCGTGTTTTTTGCCGAACTCGATCAGCCCCGGCAGGCGCAGCATGTGACCGTCATCGCCCATGATCTCGCAGATCACGCCGGCGGGCTTGAGCCCGGCCAGACGCGCCACGTCCACGGCAGCTTCGGTATGGCCCGCGCGCACCAGAACGCCACCGTCGCGCGCACGCAGCGGGAAGATGTGGCCGGGCGAAGCGATGTCCTGCGGCCCCTTGCTCGGGTCGATCGCCACCTTGATCGTCTGCGCCCGGTCATGGGCGGAAATGCCGGTGGTGATGTTCTCGCGCGCCTCGATCGAGACGGTGAAGGCCGTCTCGTGGCGCATCGAATTGGCGCGCACCATCGGTGCAAGGCCCAGCTGATCGACGCGATCTGAGGTGAGCGGCAGGCAGATCAGCCCGCGCCCGTAGGTCGCCATGAAGTTCACCGCCTCGGGGGTGCATTTCTCGGCCGGAATATACAGGTCGCCCTCGTTCTCGCGGTCCTCGTGATCGACGAGGATCACCATGCGCCCGGCCTTCGCCTCGGCGATAATGTCCTCAGCGGGCGCGATCACATGGCGCAGGCTTTCCTCGACCTCGCCGGGCACGTCATGGGTGCCGGATTTGTCGACCGGGGTCAGGGGTTTGCCGTCGGTGGTCATGCGTTCCACTCCTGCAGCCGCGCGACATAGCGCGCGAGCGTGTCGATCTCGAGATTGATCCGGTCGCCCGCCTTGGCATGGCCCCAGTTGGTGACCTGCTTGGTATGCGGGATGATGTTGACGCCGAACGTCGCGCCCTCGACCTCGTTCACGGTCAGCGAGGTGCCGTTGAGCGCGACCGAACCTTTCGGCGCGATGTATTTCGCCAGAGCTTCGGGTGCGCGGAAGGTGAAGCGCGTGCTGTCGCCCTCATCCACCATCGCCACGATCTCGGCCACACCATCGACATGGCCCGAGACGATGTGACCGCCCAGCTCGTCGCCCACTTTCAGCGCGCGTTCGAGATTGATCTTCTTACCCACCTGCCAGCCGCCGCTGGCATCGTTGCCGCGGCCGCCGATATTGGTCTTGGCTTGGCTCTCGGCGGAGATTTCCACGTCGAACCAGTTTTTCGGCTCGGTGCCGGTTGCGATCACGGTCAGGCAGCAGCCGTCGCAGGCAATCGACGCGCCCAACTCGATGCTGCCCACGTCATAGCTTGTGCCGATCCGCGCGCGCAGATCGCCGCGCTGCTCCAGCTCCAGAATTTCTCCGATATCGGTCACGATCCCGGTGAACATGGCATATCCCCTCAGATTTCGGACCTTAGCTAGCCCGCAGGGCGCGCCTTCGCAAGAGATGAGCGCCTCGCCGTCCCGTCACACTCTGCGCAGCCCCGCACAGCGCCTGCCCTAAAATTGTCCAACATTTAAGGGATTACCCCACAAACTCCGTGACTTCGCGCGCATCCTGCGCAATCACGGAGGCAGGCCAAGGACCCACGACTGGATGAACCGTTTCGAAAATCGCCACTTCCTGATGCTGCAGGGGCCCCACGGCCCCTTCTTTCATCAGCTTGGCGCGATGCTCCGGCAGGCGGGGGCGACGGTCTGGCGCGTGGGCTTCAACCGCGGGGATGAGGTGTTCTGGTTCGACCGCGCCTCCTACCTGCGCTTCGACGCCCCGCCGGAGGATTGGGCCGATCACTTGCGCGCCCTGATCGCCGAGAAAGGCATCACCGATCTCGTGCTCTATGGCGACACCCGCCCGATCCATGCGCAGGCGGTCGAGGTCGCGAAGGCGATGGGCCTCTGCGTGCATGTCTTCGAAGAGGGTTACGTTCGCCCCTATTGGGTCACCTACGAGCGCGGCGGCTCGAACGGGCATTCCCGGCTGATGGAGATGTCGGTGGCGCAGATGCGCACCGCGCTTGCCCAATCCGAGATCGAGTTTCCCGACGCCCCGCCCCGCTGGGGCGATATGCGCCACCACGTTTACTACGGCGCGCTATACCATTTCTTCGTGATGCTCCGCCCCGGTCCCTATCGCCGCTTCCGCCCGCATCGCGACATCACGGTGTTTCAGGAATTCCGCCTCTGGCTGCGCCGCCTGCTGCTGATGCCGCTGCATATGCTGGAGCGTAAACGCGCGACGCGGCGCATCCGGCATGGCGGCTTCCCCTATCATCTCGTGCTGCTGCAGCTCGAACACGATTCCAGCTTCCGGATGCATTCGCCCTTCGCGAGCCAGACCGAGTTCATCGATCTGGTGATGGAGAATTTCGCGAAAGGTGCCCCGCCCCATCATCACCTCGTCTTCAAGGCCCATCCGCTCGAAGACGGGCGCGCGCCCATCCGCGACACGATCCGCAAGGCGGCCCGCGCCCACGGGCTGGCGTCGCGCGTGCATTTCGTGCGCGGCGGCAAGTTGGCCGGGCTTCTGGCGCAGGCGCGCTCCGCCGTCACGGTGAATTCGACCGCCGCACAGCAGGCGCTCTGGCGCGGGCTGCCGCTGAAATCTCTGGGTCGCGCCATCTTCGACAAGCCGGAATTCACCTCCGCGCAACCGCTCGAGGCCTTCTTCGCAAGCCCGGCTCGGCCCGACAGCCGCGCCTATCGCGACTACCGTCACTACCTGCTGGAAACGAGCCAGGTTCCAGGCGGCTTCTACTCCGCGCGCGGACGCCGCGCCCTGCTGAGACAGGTGGTCGACATGATGCTGGCCGCCGAAGACCCCTATGACGCGCTGGTCGCAGGCAACGCGGCCCCACGGCAACAGTTGCAGGTGGTGCGATAATTTTTCTCGTTTTTTTCCCGAGACTTCGGTAGCTTGATCGCAAAACGATAAGCAGCATCCCGAACGAGGAGCTCGAGCAGTGACCATGACCCCTTCCCGCAGGGCCGTTTTGACGGGCCTTTCCGCCACGCTTTTGACCGCATCTTGTGGTCTTCCGCGCTCCGGCCCCAACAAGCGCGAACTCTTCGCGGGCTCCGTGATGCGCCAGGGCGATGCCTTCGTCGTCAAGGTGAACGACTTCGTCACCCGCGCAACCGCCGTGCAACCGGCGCTCGGCTTTACGTCCAGTTTCATCAATGCCGGCCAGATCGGCTCCGATACGATCCGCCCGGGCGACACGCTTTCGCTGACGATCTGGGAAAACGTCGATGACGGGCTGCTCGCCAGCAAGGGCGCCAACGCGACCCAGCTGCAAGAGGTGCAGGTCGATGGCGCGGGCTTCATCTTCGTCCCCTATGCGGGCCGCATCAAAGCCGCAGGCAACACGCCCGACGGGCTGCGCCGCATCATCACCACCAAGCTCGACGCGCAAACGCCGGACCCGCAGGTTCTCGTGACCCGCGTGGCAGGCGATGGCGCGACGGTTTCGGTCATGGGCGCGATCAACGGTCAGGGCGTCTACCCGATCGAGCGACCGACCCGGACGCTTTCGGCGATGATCGCGCGGGCCGGCGGCGTCGGCATCCCGGCCGAGGTCGCCCGCGTCACCGTCAAGCGCGGCAGCCGCTCCGAATCGGTCTGGCTCAAAGATCTCTATGAAAACCCGAAGATGGACATCGCGCTGCGCAACGGCGATGTGATCCTGGTCGAGAAGGACCAGCGCGCCTTCACCGCACTCGGCGCGACTGGCGCACAATCGCGCGTGCCCTTCGAGACGCAGACCCTCTCGGCGCTCGAAGCGATCGCCACCGTGGGCGGCTTGCAGTCGAACCTCGCCGACCCGACCGGCGTCTTCGTTCTGCGCAACGAGCCGGCAGAGATCGCATCCAAGGTTCTCGGGCGCTCCGATCTGATCGGCGATCAGCGCATGATCTACGTGCTCGACCTGACCCAGCCCAACGGCATGTTCATGGCGCGCGATTTCGCGATCCGCGACGGCGACACCGTCTATGTCACTGAGGCACCCTTCGTGCAGTGGCAGAAGACGCTTTCGGCGCTGACCCAGCCGATCGGGACGGTGAACACGCTCAATTCGCTCGCCGGGAACTGATGCCCCGCGACAGTGACCACAAGGCCGCCGGGGCGATCCCCCGGCGGCTTTTTTTCTACAATGGCGGGGTGCTGCGCCAGACGCGCCTGCGCGAGATTTTGCGCGCCGCGGGTCATGCGCCGCGCCTCGGCCTGCCCGGCCCCGACGATGGCGTGATGGTCTGGGGCCGCTCGCCCTATGCGGCGCGCGGTGAGGCGGTGGCCGCCAAGCGCGACGTGCCGCTGATCCGGGTGGAGGATGCGTTTCTGCGCTCGATCCATCCGGGCCGAACCGGCGCGCCGCCTCTCGGCCTGATCGTCGACCCGATAGGCGTGCATTTCGACAGCGCCCAGCCCTCGCGGCTCGAACATCTCCTTGCGACAGAGCCGCTCGACGATAGCGCCGTCTTGCAGCGGGCCCGCGACGGGATCGCCCGGCTGAAAACCTCGGAGCTCTCGAAATACAACGATTTCGACCCGGACCTGCCCGTTCCCGACCCGGGCTATGTTCTGGTGATCGACCAGACACGGGACGACGCCTCGATCACCCATGGCGGGGCGAGCGCCGCCACGTTCCGCGAAATGCTCGCCTATGCGCGGATCGAGAACCCCGGCGCGCGCATCCTGATCAAGACCCATCCGGAAACCCGTGCGGGGTTGCGGGGCGGCCATTATGGGCCGGAAGACTGCGATGAGAATTCCGAGATTTACGACGCGCCGGTCTCGCCATGGACCCTGCTCGAAGGCGCAATCGCGGTCTATACCGTGTCGTCGCTCATGGGCTACGAGGCGATCCTCGCAGGCCACAAGCCGCGCGTCTTCGGCCAACCATTCTATGGGGGCTGGGGGCTCACGCAGGACGAAAGCCCCGTACCGCGCAGATCGCGCAACCTGACCCGCGCGCAGATTTTCGCGGTGTCGCATATCCTCGCGCCGATCTGGTACGATCCTTGCCGCAAGCGCCTGTGCAGCTTCGAGGAGGCGGTGGATCAGCTCGAGGCCGAAACCCGCGCCTATCGCGAGGATCGGCAGGGCTATGTCGCGGGCGGCATGTCGCTGTGGAAACGCCCGCACCTGCGCAAGTTCTTCGGGCGCCACGGGCCGCTGCGGTTCAGCGAGACACCCGACCCTGCTCGGCCCTTTCTCTACTGGGCCACGCGCGCGACCCCAGACGACGACCGCGACCCGATCCGCGTCGAAGACGGGTTTCTGCGCTCGCGGGGTCTCGGCGCCGAACTCGTCCCGCCGCTCTCGCTGATCGCGGATCGCACAGGCATCTTCTACGACCCGACCCGGCCCAGCGATCTGGAGGCATTGATCGCGCGCCCTCTGCCGCCGGGCGGCGAGGTGCGGGCGCGCAAGCTCATCCAACGGATTACGACCGAAGGCCTGACCAAATACAATCTCGGCGGCGCGCTTCCCGACCTGCCCCAAGGCCATAAGATCCTCGTGCCCGGCCAGGTCGAAGACGATGCCTCAATTCGCCTAGGCGCGGGGGAGACTTGCACAAATGCGATGCTTCTGGAGAGAACCCGGGCCGAAAATCCCGATGCAGTTATCCTTTTCAAACCTCACCCCGATGTCGTCGCGGGTCTGCGTCCCGGCGTCGTGCCCGATGAAGTGGCGAAAACATATGCCGATCTGATCCTGCCCGAAGCCGACACGGCCGCACTGATCGAAGCGGTGGACGAGGTCTGGACGATGACTTCCGGCCTCGGCTTCGAGGCGCTCTTGCGCGGCAAGGCCGTCACCACCCTCGGCACACCCTTCTATGCCGGCTGGGGGCTCACGCGCGATCTCGGGTCTGTTCCGGCGCGCAGAACGGCGCGCCCCGATCTGCTGCAGCTCACCCATGCCGCGCTGATCGCTTATCCGCGCTATCTCGACCCGGTCAGCGGGTTGCCCTGCCCGGTCGAGGTCGCGCTGGATCGCCTGAGCGAGGGCCGCGCCCTACCCCGTGGGCCGCTCAACCGGATCGGCGCCAAGCTGCAGGGGGTGTTCGCGTCCTACGCGTGGCTCTGGCGCCGCCAGCGGTGAAGCAGGTCGTCGCCGATGGGGCGGCTTTCGACCAGCGTGTAGCGCGGCGCAGAGGCCAGCGCACTCAGCCCCATATCGCCGACCCCGGCGCGACCATCCGCGCCCAGCACCATGCCCGCCGTGAAGCCGATCAGCTCGTCCACCAGCCCCGCAGCGATCAGAGAGGCCGCGAACTTGCCGCCGCCTTCGCAGAACACGCGGGTCAGGCCGAACCCGGCCAGAGCCTCCATCAGCGCCAGCGGATCGAGACCGCCGCCGCTCGTCTCGGCCACCTCGATCAGTTCCGCGCCCGCTTCGCGCCAGTAATCTTTCGCCTCATCGGGAGCCTCGGCCCCATGGATCAGCCAGAGCGGCGCGACGTCCAGCGACCCGGCAAGCCGATTGCGCGGCAAATCCAGCATCGCCGAGGCCACGATCCGCAGAGGTTGGCGCAGCGGCGTGAAGCTGCGCACGGTCAGCAGCGGATCGTCGGCCCGCGCGGTCCCGCCGCCCACCATAACCGCGTCGAACTCGGCGCGCATCGCATGGACCAGCGCGCGCGACTGCGGCCCGGTGATCCATTGGCTTTCACCCGTCGAGGTCGCGATGCGCCCGTCGAAACTGCTCGCAAGCTTCAGCGCGAGCCACGGACGCGCGCGGGTCACGCGGCTCAGGAACCCGGCCTGCAGATTGCGCGCCTCCGCCTCCATGAGCCCGGTTTCCACGTCGATCCCCGCGTCGCGCAGCATCGCATGACCGCCGCCCGAAACCCGCGGATCGGGGTCTTCCATCGCCGAGACGACACGCACCACCCCGGCCTCGCGCAGTGCCATCGCGCAGGGCGGCGTCTTGCCGTAATGGGCGCAAGGTTCGAGCGTGACATAGGCCGTGGCGCCACGCGCCGCCTCCCCCGCCTGCGCGAGCGCGCGCACCTCGGCATGGGGCCGCCCGCCCGGCTGGGTCCAGCCGCGCCCGACGACGCCGCCCTCTTTCACGATCACGCAGCCCACGGCCGGGTTAGGCCAGACATTGCCAAGGCCCCGGCGCGCAAGCGTCAGGGCCATCGACATGAACCGCCGGTCTTCTTCGGTCACTCGGGGTCGCCCGCCCCCGGCGGACGCAATTCGGAGACGAACTTGTCGAAGTCGTCCGCTTCCTGGAAGTTCTTGTAAACGCTGGCGAACCGGACGTAGCCGACCGTGTCGATCCGCGCGAGCGTCTCCATCACGATCTCGCCGATCACCTTCGAGGAGATGTCGGTCTCGCCCATGCTTTCCAGACGCCGCACGATGCCGGAGATCATCTGGTCGATCCGCTCTGGTTCGACCGGGCGTTTCTGCATCGCGATCCGGATCGAGCGTTCGAGCTTGTCGCGATCGAAATCCTCACGCTTGCCGGAGGTCTTGATCACCACGAGATCGCGCAGCTGGACGCGTTCGTAAGTGGTGAAACGACCGCCGCAGGCCGGGCAGAACCGACGTCGCCGGATCGCGACGTGATCTTCCGCCGGACGGCTATCTTTCACCTGAGTATCGACATTTCCGCAAAATGGGCAGCGCATTCGCTTTCCCCCGTTCGTTGTCCCGCCTCACGATAGGGTCTGCATGCCCCTCTTATCCACAAGACCTTAGCCTAGCGTCGATGGTTTGGGTAGGAAAAATCTTTCGACCCCAGATGTGGCGGTTGCCTGTGGCGAATGAGACTCAGCGCAGGAGCGCCATGACCTCTCGGCGATGCGCCCGGCTGCGATGTTCGAAAAGGTAAATTCCTTGCCACGTTCCGAGCACCATACGCCCCGAAATGACAGGAATCTGCAAGCTGACCGGTAGAAGCGCCGATTTGATATGGGCCGGCATATCGTCCGGGCCCTCATAGGTGTGGGTCAGGTAGGACATGCTGGGATCGGTCGTGGGCGGCACGAGCCGATGGAAGAATTCCTTCAGATCGGTGCGCACTTCCGGGTCGGCATTTTCCTGGATCGCGAGACTGGCCGAGGTGTGACGGATGAACAGCGTGAGCAACGCCTCCTCCGCATCGGCGCCCGCGACCCAAGCCGCCACGTCACGCGTGAATTCGTAAAGCCCCGGGCCCGATGTTGCGATCTCGAACCGGCGATGCATCAGCTTTTCGGCGCGGGACGCGCCTCGGACCGATCCGTCGCGACGATCGCGAGGCATTCGGGATTGATGTCCATGATCTTGCGCTCTTTCGCCCAAGCCGCGTCAGCCTGCACGCCGCTTAGCCCGCGCTTGACCATGGCCTTGGGTTGCGGCGTGCCGTCGCCGACGCCGGAGATCACTGAATAGGTGCCACCTGCCTCTTCCTGCACATAGAGGAAACAGGTGCCTGCCTGATCCATGCGCGGTGTGCCCGATTGCATCGTGCCGACCTGACAGGCAGCGAGAACGAGAGGGGCGAGCAAGGCAGGCGCAAACTTAAACATGGTATCTCCGGTTATTGGGTCGCTTCAATTTGGACCGCCGCTAGACGACAGGCAACGCCTTTCGCCCACGCGCGCCACACGAATTAGGCCACCACTACGCGTGGGAAACCTCCGCACTCTGGAACTGCGCGAGCAGGTAACTGAAACCGTAGCCGCAGGCTATCGAGGCGAAGATGATCTCACCGCCATCTTCGATCAAGCCGAGAACCCATGAGAGCGGAGCGCCCTCGAACACGCTATGGATTGCGTCGAACCCCACTCCACAGATGATGAGACCGAAGATCGAAGCGGAAAAGCGAAGCACATAGAGGCGCTGCTCCGGCGACCCGAAGCGATAAGCGAGCCAAAGAAGCGCGACAACAACGACGCCCTGTCCAGCGAAATACACAAGCTCTCCGATCGTCTGCGCGGCATGCGGATCGGCGATGACTTGCGCGAACACCCCCTCCCTCAGAAATCGGCCTGCGTGTTCGTGCAACTGCTTGCTGTCATCGGCAAGCAGAATGGCGAAGACGGCGAATATGAACACGCTCATGGCGTTGGGCTTTTTCAGGAACGACGCGAGCATGAACACCATGATCGCGGTCCATTTGAAGAACCCGAAATTCTCGGAAAAGCTGAGGTCGAGACCGATATCGAACCGCCAGAACTGTTCGGCGATCAGCCCGTCGCCATGATTGAGCCCCAAGACGTTGTAAGTGATGAAAATAGCCAGCAGCACTGCATCCACGAAAAGCAAAGCGAACAGAAACTTTCGCGTTAACTCGTCATTGAACGGTTTCAGCAGGGCTGGCGCGTAATTGCGCAGCCGCATTTAACTCCCCCCAACGAACACCCCAATTGTCCGTAAGGTGACGATAACACGATCAGGGGAATTTCAAACTTTCCAGCAACTTGAGGGACGAAAAAGCCGTTCCACCCCCCGAAATGCTCAAGAAATGTGCGAAATATGCGGTTTAGGGGCCGCCGCCTTGACGCAGCAATGCAAGCGGACCGCCCTCCGTCACGGCACGTGAACGAGACCGTTCATCTTGCAGCCCAGCGGAGCAAGATCGGCTTCGACCGCGGCTTTATGCGCGTTGAATTCGACGTTATGGGCGTCGATCGCCTCTTGGCTCGGGGCATGGCCGGACTCGCGCTGCGCCGTGGTTTTCGCCTCCAGACGCGCAGCCTCTTCCTGATGATCGCTGGCGAAGACGGCCTTGGCCTTCTCCCAATTCTCGGCGATCGCCTCCTGGCTCTCCCCTTCGCAGGTGAAGAGATAGACCAGCTTGGCAGGCTTGTCGGGAATGTAGAATTGCGCGCGCTCGGCGGCGCTGGCGGACCCAGCGACCAGAAGGGCTACAGCCACAAACGTAGTGAAGACTTTCATGCTCCCCTCCCCCGGATGACATGAAAACGCCCCCGAAACCGGGGGCGTCCTGATCGAATGCTATTACTGGTCGAGGAACGAACGCATCTTGCGCGACCGGCTCGGGTGCTTGAGCTTGCGCAGCGCCTTCGCCTCGATCTGACGGATACGTTCGCGGGTGACCGAGAACTGCTGGCCCACCTCTTCGAGCGTGTGGTCGGTGTTCATGCCGATACCGAAGCGCATCCGCAGAACCCGCTCCTCGCGCGGGGTGAGCGAGGCCAGAACCCGCGTCGTCGTCTCCTTCAGGTTCTCCTGAATGGCGGAGTCGAGCGGCAGAACGGCGTTCTTGTCCTCGATGAAATCGCCAAGCTGGCTGTCTTCCTCGTCGCCGATCGGCGTCTCGAGCGAGATCGGCTCCTTGGCGATCTTCATCACCTTGCGGACCTTCTCGAGCGGCATCTGCAGCTTGTCGGCCAGTTCTTCCGGCGTCGGCTCGCGGCCGATCTCGTGGAGCATCTGGCGACCGGTGCGGACCAGCTTGTTGATCGTCTCGATCATGTGGACCGGGATACGGATGGTGCGCGCCTGATCCGCGATCGAGCGGGTGATCGCCTGACGGATCCACCACGTCGCGTAGGTCGAGAACTTGTAGCCGCGGCGATACTCGAACTTATCCACGGCCTTCATGAGGCCTATATTGCCTTCCTGAATGAGATCGAGGAATTGCAGGCCGCGGTTGGTGTATTTCTTCGCGATCGAGATCACGAGACGCAGGTTCGCCTCGACCATCTCTTTCTTGGCCTGACGGGCTTCTTTCTCGCCCTTCTGAACCTGCTGCACGATGCGGCGGAATTCGGAAATGTCGACGCCGACATACTGGCCGACCTGAGCCATTTCCCCGCGCAGCTCTTCGACCTTGTCGGCGGAACGCTCGAACAGGGATTGCCAGGCGCGGCCCGACTTTGCCTGCATCCGCTCGGACCAGCCGGGGTCCAGTTCGTAGCCGCGATACTCTTCGATGAACTCGCGACGGTTGATGCGCGCCTGATCGGCGAGCTTCACCATGCCGCTGTCGATCGACATGATCTTGCGGTTGATCCCGTAGAGCTGGTCGATCAGCGCTTCGATCCGGTTGTTGTGCAGGTGAAGCGAGTTCACCAGCTCGACGATCTCGGAGCGCAGTTTCTGATAGGCGGCTTCCTCGGTGACCGAGAAGGAGCCATCCTCGTTCAGCGTCGCCGACATCCGCAGGTCCTGCATTTCGGCAAGCTGAGCATAGTCGCGCGCGATCAGTTCGAGCGTCTCGAGAACACGCGGCTTCAGCGCGGCTTCCATCGCGGCGAGCGAAAGGTTCGCGCCTTCGTCCTCGTCGTCATCGTCGGATTGGATCGGGTTGCCGTCCGCGTCGAGCTCGGGCTCCGAATTGCCGCTATCTTCGGATTTCTTGCTGCCCTCTGTCGTCGCCTCGGCTCCGACGGTGGGCGGTGCGATTTCTTCTTCTTCGCCTTCGACCCCTTCGAGCGAGTTGCCGAAGGTGGTCTCGAGGTCGATCACGTCGCGCAGCAGAATTTCTTCGTTGAGAAGTTCGTCGCGCCAGATCGTGATGGCCTGAAAGGTCAGCGGGCTCTCGCAGAGGCCCGCGATCATCGTGTTGCGACCAGCCTCGATGCGCTTGGCGATGGCGATTTCGCCCTCGCGCGACAGCAGCTCGACCGAGCCCATCTCGCGAAGATACATCCGCACCGGGTCATCGGTACGATCGAGCGTTTCCGAGCTGGTGGTCGAGACCGCGACTTCGCGCGACCCCGAAGCCGTCGTCGCGACTTCGCCGCCCTGGCTGCTGCTTTCTTCCTCATCGGCCTCTTCGGCTTCGATGACGTTGATGCCCATTTCGGAGAGCATCGACATGACATCTTCGATCTGGTCCCCGGAGACCTGATCTTGCGGCATCACCTTGTTGAGCTGGTCATAGGTAATGAACCCGCGTTCCTTCGCCTCGGCGATCATCCGCTTCACGGCGGCCTGACTCATATCGAAGGACGTCGCGTCGTCGCTCGGGGTGTCGGATTTATTGTCGTCGATGTCTTTGGCGGCCATGTGGGCTCCTCGGTCAGGGCTTGGTTGGGCTCAAGCTATGACGAAAGCGAATCATATCTCGTCTGTGTATCGAATCGCGGCGGCGAATCACAGGGGCGCGAGGGCTGTGGACAGAAAGTTGATTCTGAATGTGTCCGCAACAATTCGCTTTTCCGTAATCCGTTGGCCCGCAGCCATCCGGCTCAATGTTTCTTACGCCAGATTTCCCCGTCGATCATGGCCTGAAGCGTCGCGGACAGCGCCGCTTGATCTTCGCCCATATCGGAGGAGTCCTCCAGTTTCGATCTCTCTGCGCGATGGCGAAGCGATGCTGCTTGCGCCAGACGCCATGTCACGCCTTCGTCGGCAAGCCCCGCCAGATCCTCCATCGCATCGGCGACCTCTTCGCGCACGGCGCGAGCGGCGTCCAGCTTGGCCAGTTCCTCGGTCAGGCACATCCGCGCCAAATCGAGGTTCTCAGCGTTGCGAACCGGAGGGGCAGAGCGCAAATGGGGCAGGTTCAACAGTTTTTCAAGGTCGGCCGCCATTTCCGCGTAAAGGTTTTTCGCGATTTCCGGGGCGGGCGCGGCGACATGGGCGAGCATCCGGTGCCGCAGCTGATCATGCGTCGCGTCGCGCAGCGGCACGGCCTCCAGTTCCGCCTCGAATTCCGCGATCAGCGCCGGGTGGGTGACGCAGATGCCGAGGATCATCGCCTCGCGCAGATGCTCGGCCACGTCGCTCGGCGCGGTCGCCAGAAGCGAGGAGCGTGTCTCGGGCAAGGCCGGCGGCGGCGCACCGAAGCGGCCCTTGCCACGCTTGCCGCCGGGGCCGAAACCGCCCGGCGTGAAGCCCCCGCGGGATCCTTGCGCGCCGCCCTGTGGGCCAGCGTGCGGACCGGTGCCGAACAGCTCCCAGCGCAGGCGTTTGATCTCGTCCCCGTAATGGCCGCGAATCGAGGGATCCTGAATGCGCGCAATCGCGGCGCGCAGGCTCTTGTCCAGGGCCGCCCGGCGCTCGGGACTGTCGAAGACTTTCCCCTCGGTCTCACGTTGCCACAGCAGCGAGACCATCGGCTTCGCCTCGGCGAGGATCGTCTCCATCGCCTCGCGGCCCTGCTTGCGGATCACGTCATCCGGGTCGAGCCCCGGCGGCATGATCGCGAAACGCACGCCCTTCCCCGCCTCCAGCAGCGGCAGCGCGAGATCGATCACCCGCAGCGCCGCGCGCAGACCCGCCGTATCGCCATCGAGCGCGATGATCGGCTCGTCATGGATGCGCCACATCAGGCGCAGCTGATCTTCGGTGATCGCGGTCCCGAGCGGCGCGACCGCCCCGCCGAAGCCGCCCTCGACCATGGCGATCACATCCATATAGCCTTCGCAGACCACAAGCGGCGCGCCCTTGCCGCAGGCTTCGCGCGCGGGACCGTGGTTATAAAGCGAGCGCCCCTTGTCGAAGAGCGCGGTCTCGGGCGAGTTCAGGTATTTCGCCGGATCGTTCGGATCCATTGCCCGCCCGCCGAATGCGATGCAGCGCCCGCGCGGATCGCGGATCGGGAAGATGATGCGGTTGCGGAAGACGTCGAAGGGTTCGCGCCCCTTCTGGCTGTCCTTCGCAAGCCCCGCGCCTTTGATCAGCTCGTCGGAAATCCCCTTGGCCTTGAGCGCATCGCGCAGCCCCTGCCAGCCGGGCGGGGCGAAGCCGATCTCGAAGCGATCCACCGCGGGTTTGTTCAGGCTGCGCCCGGCCAGATAGTCGCGCGCGGCGCTCCCGGCCTGCGTGTTCAGATGAAGGCGGAAATACTTCACCGCCTCTTCCATCACATTGGCCAGCTCGGTGCGCAGATCAGCTTTCTCCTGCGCCATCGGATCGCGCGCGGGCATCTGCATCCCGGCCTCACGGGCGAGGATTTCCACCGCCTCCATGAAGCTGACATTCTCGGTCTCGCGCACGAAGCTCAGCGCGTCGCCCTTCGCGTGGCAGCCGAAGCAATAGTAATAGCCCTTGCGGTCATCGACATGGAACGAGGCCGATTTTTCCTGATGGAAGGGGCACGGCGCCCACATGTCGCCCTTGGCCTGGTTCGACTTGCGCATGTCCCAAATGACCTTGCGCCCCACGACCTGAGCGATCGAGGAACGGCTGCGCAATTCGTCGAGAAATCCGGGTGGCAGGCTCATCCTCTCTATATTGTCTCCATGTGCGGCAGAGTCGAGGGGACCCGCGGAGCTACCCACAGCTTTCGGCCTCGCGCGCGCCAAGAACTTCGCGTCAGCCGAAGGTGAGAAATCCGCCCCTTGAGGCGAGTTAACCTAGTTTAAACGACTCAGCCGCTAAGACGGCACCCAGCGTCAGAAGCCCCTCAGATTGGTGGCCGATTGGGAAACTATCTCACACACACTGCGGCATTCCACATTTAAAGCACAACAATTCCATGAAGTTAGACAAGGTTTTGCCTTAATTTCGCCTCAGGAATTATGCAGTTTCATCCGGAGATTTTTTACGAGTTTTCTCCGCTGGCGGCGAGGCCATGGGACAAGGAGAAGGAGGTCGGGGATGAGGGACAAAACCGAACAAAACGGCTTGGCACGCCGTATCGAAGCCGCGCGCGCCCGAATGGGGCGGTTCGCGCAGGACGAGGATGGAGCGGTTTTCATCTTCAGCCTACAGGTTTTGATCGTGCTGATGGTCATTGGCGGCATTGCGATTGATTTCGTCCGCCAAGACGAACGCCGTACGCTTATCCAAAGCTCGCTCGACCGAGCCGCGCTCGCCGCCGCCAATCTGGATCAGACGCTCGATCCCGCGACCGTGGCGAAAGACTACCTCTCCACCAGCGGCCTCGACTATCTCAATATCGAGCCCGTGGTCGAAGAGGGCGCGCAGAAGGAATACCGCCGCGTATCGATGACCGCGCAGGATGACATGCCGACGATCTTCGGTGACCTGATCGGCTTCGGCGTCGATTCCTTCCGCTCCAACACCGCAGCCAAAGCCGAGGAATCCATCGGCAATGTCGAAATCTCGATGGTGCTCGACGTCTCCGGCTCCATGGGCCAGACGGATTCCGGCTCCTACTATGGCGAGACGAAGATCGCCTCGCTGCGCGATGCCGCGACGAATTTCACCAACAAGATGTTCGACAACGTTCAGCCTCCCGGCGCGCCGGCCGGTCGCCTTTCGATCTCGATCGTGCCGTACAACCAGCAGGTCTCGCTCGGCCCCGATCTGGCGGCGGCGTACAATCTGTCGAACGATCACAGCTACAACACTTGCGCCGACGTGCAGCTTCAGGGGTTCAACAGCGTGAGCCTGCCGACCACCGGCCTGCAGCGCACCATGTATGGCTGGAGCTACGATTTCATCGGCCAGAACATGTATGTCCGGAAATACCTCAGCAACTCCGGCGAGAACTGCTACGATCACAGCTATTCCGACGTCATGGCCTTCGAGGACAACCAGAACGACGTCGTGAACAAGATTGCGTCGTTGCGTGCAGGAGGTGACACAGCGATCGACATCGGCGCTCGCTGGGGCTTCGCGCTGCTCGACCCTTCGGCCAAACCGGTCTCGGCTGCCCTGGTCCAAAACGGGACGATCTCCGCTGATGTGGACGACCGCCCCCTGCCCTATCCCGCGACCGGTCAGAGCATCGATGAACGCTCGATGAAGGTGATGATCCTGATGACCGACGGTCAGAACACACGCACCTTCTCGACGCGGATGCAGTATCGGACGGGCGATTCCGGCCTGTTCTCTGTCGACAGTTCGACGGCCTTCAATGACGACAGCACGACCATGTCGAAAATGTACTGGTTCTCGCAAGACCGCGCAGATCAGGGAGAGAAGCCCTACTACTCCTTCGCCGATCGCAACTGGTACGCACCGGAGGACATCGGCACCTACACGACCACGAGGGAATGCCACAAAGAGCTCAAATACAACTGGAGATACGGCTACTACTGGGACACTGTCTGCGAGGACGTGCCTCAGTTCGAGCATCGCGACCTGCATGCGATCGACTGGCGCACCGTCTGGAGCAAAGGATGGACGCTGCAATATGTGATCCAGACCTTCCTTCTGCCGCCGCGCCAGCGCCTAGACCCGCAGGAATCCGTGGCTTCGATCTATGACGAGATGGCTATCTCCTCGATGTTCTCGGAGAAGGACAAGAACTTGCACGACGTGTGCCAGGCCGGGAAAAGCAAAGATATCATCGTCTTCACCGTGGCCGTGGATGCACCGCAGAGCGGCAAGACCGCGCTCGCCGATTGCAGTTCGGGTCCGAGCTACGAGTATGACGTCGACTCCGCCAATCTCGCGGATGCGTTTTCCTCGATCGCGACGCAGATCTCTACCCTGCGCCTGACGAACTGACCGGAGAGCGCAGAGCATGGCACTGAGCCTGACACATAAACGAGCCTTCCTGAAGGCGGAGGACGGGGCGGTGACGATCCCCGCCCTGCTCTGGATCGTGTTCCTGATCTTCTTCATGTTCGCCGGCATCGAGCTGGGCGTGATCTTCATCAAGCAGACGCTGCTGACCCGCGCGACCGAAGCCACGAGCCGGATCATCCGTATCGGGAACTACTCCAGCATCGACGAGAAAACGCTGCGCCACGAAATCTGCAAACAGGCGGGCTTCTTCGGGAGCAGCTGCATGAACCGGGTTTCGGTCGAGATGTTCCAGGTCGACAAGACGAACTGGACCTCCTCGATCGCCAATCACCCGGTGCGCTGCGAGGATTTCTCGGACGTAACCAAGCCACCGCCCGCCGGCACGCTGGAATCCGCCGCCCCGGATCAACTGATCCTCGTGCGGGTCTGCCTGCGCGAAAAGCCGATGCTGCTGGAAGATTTCATCGCACAAGCCTTCCTCGAAGCATCGCCGGTCGGCGCGGATGGCGATTATGCCTTGGTGGCAACGACCGCGATCGTGATCGAACCGGCGGTCGCCTCTGCTGCAGGAGGGACCTGAGCGATGGTCATGGCAAAGATGCGCAATTTACTCCGCCGCCTCCGCGACGACGAGACCGGATCCATCCCGATCGAAGGGCTGATGGCCTTCATCATGCTGTCGGGCTGGCTGATCCTGTCGATCGAAATGTATGACGTGTTTAAAATTCGCGGCGCTGCGACACGGGCCAATGTAACGGTCTCGGACCTGATCTCGCGCGAACGGGATCCAATCGGTCCGAAATTCGTCGCAGGCATCAAACAGGTCTACGATTTCGCGACCGGCAATAGCGACCCGTCGCGTAGCTGGATGCGTGTGACCTTGGTAAGCTGTTGGGACGATCCGCTTGATCTGGGACACGCCTGCAACGATCCCACCGAAGGCAGCGACGCAAAAAAGGTGAAGCTGGACGATTCCTACGCGACCGGTCTGGCGCAAAGCTACACGCAGGAGGCGCTCGATCTCGAGGCGGATCGCATTCCGGTCCTCGCGGCGGGCGATCAGGCGCTCATCGTGGAGACCTCCTACGCTTATGACCTCCCCTTCAAGCTTTCTGAAGCGTACAAGGCCTATCTGACGTCAATCGGCGAGGATCCGACCAAGCATTTCGTCGGCTTCCACGACGCGATCTCGTTCGACAATTTCATCGTCACCCGCCCCCGCGTCGCACGTCTGACGTGGAGCGACGCAGACTGAGCGGCAGCGCGAACGCCGCGCTCAGCCGTGGTCGCGCCAGCGATTGACGATCGGATAACGGCGATCCAGCCAGAACGCCTTGCTCGACAGGCGCGTGCCCGGCGCGGACTGGTGGCGCTTCCACTCCGAGATATACAGCAGATGCTCGACCTTCTTGATCGTCTCGCGCTCGTAGCCTTCGGCCACGAGATCGGCGACCGAAGCGTCGCGCTCCACCAGCCCTTCGAGGATGCCATCGAGCACCGGATAGGGCGGCAGGCTGTCCTCGTCCTTCTGGTCGGGCCGTAGCTCTGCGGAGGGCGGCTTGTCGATGATCTCGCGCGGGATCACCTCGCCTTCCGGGCCCTTCATCCAGTCGCGGTAATTCGTATTGCGCCAGCGGCAGGTCTCGAAAACGCGGGTCTTGTAGAGGTCCTTGATCGGATTGTAACCGCCCGCCATGTCGCCATAGATCGTCGCATAGCCCACGGCCATTTCCGACTTGTTGCCGGTGGTCAGAAGCATCTCGCCGAACTTGTTCGACAGCGCCATCAGCATCACACCGCGCAGACGCGATTGGATGTTTTCCTCGGTTACGTCGGGCTCGGTGCCTTCCATCAGATGGGCAAGCGCCTCCGAGACCGCATCGCGCGCCCCGTCGATCCGCACCGTATCGAGCCGCATCCCCTGCCGCTTTGCCAGATCGGCCGCATGATCGAGCGATCCCTGCGAGGTGTATTCCGAGGGCAGCATCACGCAATGCACGGCCTCCGGCCCCAGCGCATCCGCCGCGATCGTCGCCACCAGCGCTGAGTCGATCCCGCCCGACAGGCCGAGCACGACCTTGGAAAACCCAGACTTGCGCAGGTAATCGCCAAGGCTTTCGACCATCGCGCGGTAATCCTGCTCCCATTCCGAGGGCTGCGGATCGTCGCGCCCCGCGACGCAGGCCCAGCCTTCGCCGTCGCGCTCGAAATCGACATGGTCGATGATCTCGTCGAAAGGCGCGAATTGCGCGGCCAGTTGCCCGTGACGGTTCAGCACGAAGCTCGCCCCGTCGAAGACCTGATCGTCCTGCCCACCGACCGAATTGAGATAAGCCAGCGGCAGCCCGGTCTCGACCACGCGCGCGACCATATGGGTCATCCGCACGTCGAGCTTGCCCCGGTGATAGGGCGAACCGTTCGGCACGATCAGGATCTCGGCCCCGGTCTCGGCCAGCGTCTCGGCCACGTCGGGGTGCCACGCATCCTCGCAGATAGGCGTCCCGACCCGCACGCCGTTGATCGCATAGGGCCCCGAGATCTGACCGGTATCATAGATGCGATACTCGTCAAAAATCCCGTGATGCGGCAGATCGTGCTTGAGCATCCGCGCGACCAGCGCGCCGTCCTTCCAGACCCAATAGGCGTTATACTGCCCCTGCTCGGTCCAGTAGGGCCCGCCGATGCCCAGCGCCGGACCATCGGTGATCCGCGCACCCAGCGCCTCCATCGCAGCGACCGCGTCGCGCACGAAAGCGGGCTTCGCGATCAGGTCCTGCGTCTGGTAGCCGGTCAGGAACATCTCGGGCAGCACGACCATGTCGGCACCCGCGCGCTTACCCTCTTCCCAAGCAGCAAAGGCCTTCTCGGCATTGGCCTCCAGCGCGCCCACGGTGGGGTTGAGCTGGGCCATGGTGAGGCGGAAACGATCGGCCATAAGCGTCCTCGGGGCTGTTATCGCCCTCTCATTTAGCAGAAAACGCTGAGGTGAAAAGGGGATGGCTGCCCTGCATTTGCCGCCCCTCCCGTGACCCGCCGCGTCACCCACCCCGACACGACCGCTCCAACACCGCCCCCTGCCCGCTTGTCAGGCTACCCCCGCGCAATTAACCTTTCCCCAAGCACGGCAGAGCGCGAATCCACGCGCTCGCGAGACCGGAGCACAGGCAGCACCATCAGGGGGCACGCATGGCAGGCGCGCAGCTTCGCATCGCGACATTGGCAGTTCTGATCGGCTGGACCGCGCAGATCGCGCCGGCGCAAGAGGTCATCACCAAGCAATACGATGACGGCGGGCTCTACGAGGGCACCTTCACCGATGGCAAGCAGGACGGCTATGGCAGCTACAAGCTGCCCTCGGGCTACGAATACGAAGGCCAATGGGTGATGGGCGAGATCAAGGGCAAGGGCCGCGCGCGCTTCCCCAATGGCTCGATCTACGAGGGCGAGTTCGACCACGGCAAACCCAACGGCAAGGGCAAGATCACCTTCGCCGATGGCGGCACCTACGAGGGCGACTGGCTCAACGGTCAGATCACCGGCACCGGCACCGCGCATTACGCCAACGGCTCGGTCTATCAGGGCCAGTTCCGCAACGCGATGCATGACGGCAAGGGCACGCTCGAGAGCGCGAACGGCTATCGCTACGAGGGCGACTGGCTGGGCGGCGTCAAGCAGGGCAACGGCAAGATTACCTATCCCGACGGCTCCACCTATGAGGGACAGATGGCGCATGGCCAGCGCGACGGCACCGGGACACTCACCATGGCGGACGGGCTGACCTATGTCGGCGACTGGAAGGCCGGCCAGATGAACGGTCGCGGCAAGCTGACCCAACCCAATGGCGACGTCTACGAAGGTCAGATGGTCAACGGCAAGCGGCACGGCGCGGGCAAGGTCACCTATGCCAGTGGCGACACCTATGAGGGGGAATTCCTGCTCGACAAGCGCCACGGCACCGGCACGTTCCGCGGCAAGGACGGCTATGTCTATACCGGCCAATGGAAAGAGGGCCGCATCGAGGGTCAGGGCAAGGTGCAGTACCCCGACGGCTCGGTCTATGAGGGCAGTTTCAAGAACGACCTGCCCGACGGTCAGGGCAAGATCACCTATCCCGACGGCTCCAGCTACGAGGGCGGCTGGGCGCATGGTGTCATTCAGGGCACCGGCACCGCGCGCTACGCGAACGGGCTCGTCTATGAGGGCGAGTTCAAGAACGCGCGCAATGACGGGAAGGGCAAGATGACCTACCCGGACGGCTACAGCTACGAGGGCGACTGGGTGAACGGGCAGCGTGAGGGCCAGGGCACCGCGCGCTATGCCGATGGCACGACCTATGAGGGCGCCTTCAAGAACGGCCAGCGCGACGGGACCGGCAAGCTGACCATGCCCGACGGCTTTACCTATGAGGGCGAATGGCGCAACGGCGCGATCGACGGCCAAGGCCGCGCGACCTATGCCAATGGCGACACCTATGTGGGCAGCTTCTCGAATGGCAAACGCGAGGGGCAAGGCACGATGACCTATGCCTCCGGCACGGTCGCGAGCGGCGAATGGTCGAATGACAAGCTGCAGGATACCAGCGCCCCCGCGACGCAGCCCACGCCCGATGCCAGTACCGAGACCCCGCCGGCCCCGGCGAACGAACCGGCGGCGACAGAGCCTTCCGCGAACTGATCCGCTCTTCTAGGCTGGCTTACAGCGCCTCGCCCTTGTCGAGCTTCGCGAGCAGTGCCTCCGCCGTCTTCAGCTTGGCGTCGCGCGTCTCTTTCTTCTGCTTGTCCCAGTTGCGATAGACGAGTCCCATGCGCGGATTGCCCTCGAAGCGCTCCCGGTGCCGATCAAGGAAATGCCAGTAGAGGCTGTTGAACGGGCAAGCCTTCTCGCCGTCCTTCGCCTTCACATCATAGGCGCAGCCCGCGCAGTAATCCGACATCTTGTCGATATAAGCGCCCGAGGAAATGTAAGGCTTCGAGGCCACCACCCCACCATCCGCGAACTGGCTCATCCCCGCCGTGTTCGGCGCCTCCACCCACTCATAGGCGTCGATATAGACCGCGAGATACCAATCCTGCACTTGGCGCGGGTCGATCCCGGCCAGCAGCGCAAAATTGCCTGTGACCATCAGACGCTGGATGTGATGCGCATAGGCCAGATCGCGGGTCTGCCCGATCGCCGCCTTCATGCAGGCCATCTCCGTCTCGCCCGACCAGTAAAACCACGGCAGGTCGCGCTTGTGGTGCAGCGCATTGCGCGAAGTATAATCGGGCCCCTCAACGAAGTAGATCCCGCGCATATATTCGCGCCAACCAAGGATCTGCCGGATGAACCCTTCCACCGAATTGATCGGCGCATCGCCCGCCTTGTAGGCCTCTTCCGCGGCCTTGCAGACCTCCAGCGGCGAGAGCAGCCCGAGATTGATGCTCGACGACAGGATCGAGTGGTGCAGCAGCCGGTCCTCGGCCAGCATCGCATCCTGATAGGTCCCGAAATCGCGCAGGTTATGGGCGATGAAATGCTCCAGCGCGCGTTCGGCCTGCGCGCGGCTGACCGGCCAGTTGAATTCGTCGAGCGATCCGAAATTGTTCGGGAATTCCGCCTCGACCATCTCGAGCACCTCCTGCACCAGCGCATCCTTGCGGAAGGTCGGCGCGGGCTCGCGGAACAGGTCAGGCTGGGCGGGCTTGCGGTTTTCCTTGTCGAAATTCCATTCGCCGCCCGCCGGATCGTCGCCCTCCATCAAGAGCCCCGTCTCGCGGCGCATCTCGCGGTAGAACCACTCCATCCGCAATTCCTTGCGCCCCTCGGCCCACTCCGCGAAGCGTTTCTCGGAGCAGATGAAGCGGTCGTCGGGAAGTTGCCGGATCTTGATCGGCGCGCTCTCGAAGGCCTGACGCAAACGCCATTCGCCGGGGGCGAGCGTCACCACCTCCTCGGCCCCCTCTTCCTCGGCGCGGCGCGCGAATTCGCCCACCAGCGAGCCTGCGTTGTCGTCGTCGGTCAGCTTCGTATAGCGAACATGCCAGCCGTCGCGCTCCAACTCGTCGGCGAAGCGACGCATGGCGGCGAAGGTCAGGGCCAGCTTCTGCTTGTGATGGCCGGTATAGGTCGCTTCCTCGCGCACCTCGGCCATGACCACCACATCCGTGCCCTTGTCGCCGCAGCGCAAAGCCGCGCCATCATGGCTCAGCTGGTCGCCCAGCACCGCGATCAGCTTAGTCATAGATCATCTTTCGGGTCATGCCGCCATCGACGACCAACACCTGCCCCGTCACGAAGCCGGCATCGGCAAGGTACAACACCGCGTCGGCGATGTCGGAAGGCGCGCCCACCCGGCCCACCGGATGCTGCGCGTGATCCTCTTTGCTCAAGGCCTCGCCGCTCGAATTGATCCAGCCGGGCGCGATGGCGTTGACCCGAACTTCCGGCCCGAGGCTCACCGCCATCGCATGGGTCATCGAGGTGACGCCGCCCTTCGCCGCCGCATAGGCGAAGGTGTCGGGCTCGGATTGCAGCGCGCGCGTCGAGGCCATGTTGACCACCGCGCCGCGACCCTTGCGCAAGGCGGGCAGAGCCTCGCGCGTCATCAGGAACGTGCCCGTCAGATGCGGATCGATCCACCTATGCCACGCTTCCAGCGTCAGTTCCTCCAGCGGTCCGCATTCGGGATTGGCCGGACCGCCATTATTCACCAAGAGATCGAGCGTCTCGAACCCGGCCTCCGCGACGGCGGCGCGAATGTCATCCTCGCTCCCTAGATCGCAGCGGATCGCCTGCAAGCCTTCGCGCGCCTCCAGCGGGTCGATATCCAGATCGAGCGCCGCGACCTGCCAGCCGCGATCCAGCAGCGCCTCGGTGATCGCGCGGCCGATCCCGCGTGCGGCGCCGGTGACGATGGCGTTTCGGGTTACCATGGGATCTCCTTGCCTGCGTAATCGTAAAACCCGCCCGATTGCGCGGGGGTCAGCCCGTCCAGCACATCCAGCAACCGGCGCGCGGCGTCTTCCGGGGCGAGCTTGTCGCGCGGGTAATCGGCGGTAAAGGGGGTGTCGACCGTGCCGGGATGCAGCGCCGCGACCACGAGCTGCTTGTGAGAGCGCCCCAGTTCGATCGCCGCGCCGTGCAGCACCTGGTTCAGCGCCGCTTTCGAGGTCCGATAGCTATACCAGCCGCCCAAGCCGTTATCCCCGATCGAGCCGACCCGCGCCGAGAGCGCCGCAAACCGTGCGGGCTGGTCGCGGGGCAACAGGCGGGCCGCGTGTTTCAGCACCAGCGCCGGGCCCATCGCATTCACGGCGAACTGGGTCTGCAATTCCTCGGGCGTCAGATGCGACAGCGCCTTTTCCGGCGTGCCAAGTGCGCCCGAGGCCACGAAGATCAGATCGACCGGCCCCTCGATCCCGCGCAGCCCCGCCTCGACCGAACCCTCATCGGTCACATCGAATCCATCGCGCGACCGCGACAACCCCGTCACCGTGAAGCCGCGCGCTTCCAGCTCGGCCCGGATCGCCGAACCGATCCCGCCCGTATCTCCGATCACGATTGCCTGACCCGCCACCTTGTCCTCCGTCATATGCGCCCAACGGCTACGCGCCCCCGCCGCGAGCGGTTCCTTTTTTGCTTTTCATTTATCGCTTGGCGCCTATAGTGCCCCTCATGACACGGGTTAAGCATATTCAACTCACCGCAGCCGGGGCTCTCGCCCAAGGCGCGATGCCCCGTGGTCTCCTTCTTCTTAGCAGCCTCTGAGCGTGCCTTCGGGCGCGAACGCTCAGGGGTAACCAGCGCCCGGACAACTTCCGAAAGCCACCGCGCAATGCTGGCCTTCGGGACCAAGTAACGCTAAGAGCCAAGACGAAAGAGACTAGCAGATGGCCCAGACCATGATCGACAAAAACCGCGTTCTGATTTTCGACACGACCCTGCGCGATGGCGAGCAATCGCCGGGCGCGACGATGACCCATGACGAGAAGCTCGAGATCGCCGATCTGCTCGACGAAATGGGCGTCGACATCATCGAGGCCGGCTTCCCCATCGCCTCCGAGGGCGATTTCGAAGCCGTCAGCGATATAGCGAAACGCGCCAAGTTCTCGACGATTTGCGGGCTGGCCCGCGCGAAGCTGCCCGATATCGACCGCTGCTGGGAAGCCGTGCAGCACGCGAAATCGCCGCGCATCCATACCTTCATCGGCACCTCGCCGCTGCACCGCGCGATCCCGAACCTGACGATGGACGAGATGGCCGACGTCATCCACGAGACCGTCAGCCACGCGCGCAACCTGTGCGACAACGTGCAATGGTCGCCGATGGACGCGACCCGGACCGAGCATGACTACCTCTGCCGTGTCGTCGAGATTGCGATCAAGGCGGGTGCAACCACGATCAACATCCCCGACACCGTGGGCTATACCGCGCCGACCGAATCCGCCGACCTGATCCGGATGCTGCTCGAGCGGGTGCCGGGCGCCGACGAGATCATCTTCGCAACGCATTGCCACAACGATCTGGGCATGGCGACGGCGAACGCGCTGGCCGCGGTCGATGCGGGCGCGCGCCAGATCGAATGCACGATAAACGGTCTGGGCGAGCGCGCGGGCAACACCGCGCTCGAAGAGGTGGTGATGGCGATGAAGGTCCGTCAGGACATCATGCCCTACCAGACCCATATAGACACGACGAAGATCATGAATATCTCGCGCCGCGTGGCGCAGGTTTCGGGCTTCCCGGTGCAGTTCAACAAGGCGATCGTCGGCAAGAACGCCTTCCTGCACGAAAGCGGCATTCACCAGGATGGCGTGCTGAAGAACGTCGAGACCTTCGAGATCATGAAGCCCGCCGATATCGGCCTCAACGAGGCGAATATCGCGATGGGCAAACACTCGGGCCGCGCCGCTCTGCGCGCGAAGCTCAAGGATCTGGGCTACGAGCTGGGCGACAACCAGCTCAAGGACGTCTTCGTCCGCTTCAAGGCGCTGGCCGACCGCAAGAAGGAAATCTACGACGAGGACCTGATCGCGCTGATGACCGACAGCGCCGCGAACACCGCCGATGACTACCTGCAGGTGAAATGGCTGCGCGTGGTCTGCGGTTCGGACGGTCAGGAAGCCGAGCTGAAGATGCTCGTCGACGGCGAGGAGAAATCCAGCAAGTGCCAAGGCGACGGCCCGGTCGATGCGGTCTTCAACTGCGTCAAGGAAATCTACCCGACGCAAGCGAAGCTGAAGCTCTATCAGGTGCATGCCGTGACCGAAGGCACCGACGCGCAGGCGACCGTTTCGGTGCGCCTCGAGGAAGACGGGCGGATCGGCACGGGGGCCGCGTCGGATACCGACACGATCCTCGCTTCGGTGAAGGCCTATGTCGGCGCGCTCAACCGCCTGCGCTTCCGCAGCCAGAAAACCGCGCCCGACGCGGATGTGAAAACGGTGAGCTACAAGCTCTGAGGCGACCACAAACTGCACAGCTTTCGGGCAGCCCGCGAAGGGCTGCCCGTTTTCAATCCAGCCCCCGCGAATTCCCCGATTTCAGCACGATTTCGTGACGTATCGCATATCTGTAATTTCAAGCACTTTTTCCGGGCGAAATCCGTCCAAAATGTTGAAAAAGGTCAATCCCTTGGCCTAGCCTCAGCGGATAACCGCAGGGGGGCCTTGCCGACAGCGCAAATCCGCTTCCCCGTAAGGGCCGCTTTGACTATACGAGGCGCGGGCCGTGGCTTGGCGCGAGTCGCGGTGTTTCTAAGAAATTTGGGATGGGACAGGCGTAATATGGTTGGTGGGATCTTCTCCTCGGACATGGCGATCGACCTCGGGACGGCGAACACGCTGGTCTATGTCAAAGGCAAGGGGATCGTGCTGAACGAACCCTCGGTGGTCGCCTATCACGTCAAGGACGGCAAAAAGCAGGTGCTGGCGGTCGGGGAAGACGCCAAGCTGATGCTCGGCCGCACCCCCGGCTCGATCGAAGCGATCCGCCCGATGCGCGACGGCGTCATCGCGGATTTCGACAGCGCCGAGGAAATGATCAAGCATTTCATCCGCAAGGTGCACAAGCGCTCGACCTTCTCGAAGCCGAAGATCATCGTCTGCGTCCCGCATGGCGCGACCCCGGTGGAGAAGCGCGCGATCCGTCAGTCGGTTCTCTCGGCAGGTGCGCGCCGCGCCGGCCTGATCGCAGAACCGATCGCAGCGGCCATCGGTGCCGGCATGCCGATCACCGACCCCACGGGCTCGATGGTGGTCGATATCGGCGGCGGCACGACCGAAGTGGCCGTCCTCTCGCTGGGCGACATCGTCTATGCGCGCTCGGTGCGCGTGGGCGGCGACCGCATGGACGAGGCGATCATCTCCTACCTGCGCCGCAACCAGAACCTTCTCGTGGGCGAATCCACCGCAGAGCGGATCAAGACCACGATCGGCACCGCGCGGATGCCCGATGACGGGCGCGGCATGTCGCTCCACGTGCGCGGTCGCGACCTGCTCAACGGCGTGCCGAAAGAAACCGAAATCACCCAGGCGCAGGTCGCCGAGGCGCTGTCCGAGCCCGTCCAGTCGATCTGTGACGCGGTGATGCAGGCGCTGGAAACGACCCCGCCGGACCTCGCCGCCGACATCGTCGATCGTGGTGTGATGCTGACCGGTGGCGGTGCGCTTCTGGGCGAGCTGGATCTGGCCCTGCGCGAGCAGACGGGTCTCTCGATCTCGATCGCCGATCAGTCGCTCAACTGTGTTGCCCTCGGCACCGGCAAGGCGCTTGAATATGAAAAGCAGCTTCGCCACGTCATTGATTACGACAGCTGAGACGGGGCCGGGATCGCACCACGCCCGGCCAGTGATCTGACCGGAGACGGATTTGGCCAGAAATCGCGACGACCAAGACTATATCGGACCGCTGCGCCGACTGGGCGTTGCGGTTCTTGTCGTCATATTGCTCGCGCTCTTCCTCGTCTGGCGCATCGACAGCCCGCGGATGGAGCGGTTCCGCTCTGCCCTCGTGGATCGCTTCGTGCCCAGCTTCGATTGGGCGATGGCCCCGGTCACGAAACTGACCGACATGGTCGAGGGCTTCCAATCCTATTCCCGCATCTACGAACAGAACCAGGAGTTGCGCCGCGAGCTGCAGCAGATGAAGGCGTGGAAGGAAGCCGCCGTTCAGCTGGAGCAGCAAAACGCGAAGCTTCTGGCGCAGAACAAGGTGCGGCTCGATCCGAAACTGACCTCCGTGTCGGGGCGCGTGCTGGCCGATAGCGGCTCGCCCTTCCGCAAATCGGTGCTGCTGAATGTCGGTAAGCGCGACGGCATCGTCGATGGCTGGGCCACGATGGACGGGCTGGGCCTTGTGGGCCGGATCTCGGGCGTGGGCTCTTCGACCTCGCGGGTGCTGCTGCTGACCGACGCCTCGAGCCGCATCCCGGTCTCGATCCCGGCCTCGGGGCAGAACGCGATCCTCGCGGGCGACAACTCCCCCTACCCGTTCGTGGATTTCCTCGAACATCCCGACCGCGTGCGCCCGGGCGACCGCGTGATCTCCTCGGGCGATGGTGGGGTCTTCCCGGCGGGACTGCTGGTCGGTCAGGTTTTCCAGGGCCGCGACAAGCGGCTGCGCGTGCGCCTCGCGGCCGATTACGAGCGGCTCGACTTCCTGCGCGTGCTGCGCTCGCACCCGGCCGAGCGGATCGAGAATGCAGGCGGGCTGATCGCGCCCGACCCGAAAGTCATCGAACAGGAAGCCGCCGAGAAGGCGCGCTCGGAGGCCGCCGAGGGCGCGCTCGAACCCGATGACGGGTCGGAGGACGGCAACGGGGGCAGCCAATGATCGACCCCATCACCCGCCGCCGCCTCAGCTACCGCACGCTCTTCGTCGTGATCGGCCTCGTGCTGATCTTCGTGCGCCTGATGCCGGTCGACCATTCGCCGGGCGGCCTGCCCGGCCCCGACCTGACCTTGGCCCTGACGCTCGCTTGGGTACTGCGGCGGCCCGAATACGCCCCGGCCCTGCTGATCGTTCTGGTCTTCCTGCTTGAAGACATCATGTTCTGGCGGCCCATCGGGCTTTGGGCGCTGATCGTCCTCGGCGCGACCGAATTCCTGCGCCGCCGCGAGCAAAGCCTGCGTGATCTGCCCTTCGCGCTGGAATGGGCATTGGTCGCGGGGCTGCTGATCGCTATGGTGGCGGTGAAGCGCATCGTCCTGCTGGTCACGATGGTCGATCAGCCGAGCCTCGGGCTGGAACTGTTCCAGATGCTGGTTACGCTGGCCGCCTACCCGGTGGTGGTGCTGGTGTCGCGGGTGGCCTTCGGGCTGCGCCGCGCCGCACCCGGCGAGGTCGACGCCTACGGACATCGAATGTGAGGGGGCCCAGAATGAGACGATCCCCGAAAGAGACCGAAGTCAGCACCCGCCGCATCACGCGACGCGGCTTGCTCTTGGGCGGCGCGCAGGCGGCGGTCGTGGCCGTGCTCGCGGCACGGATGCGCAAGATGCAGCTCGAAGACGCCAAGCAATACCGGCTGCTGGCCGAGGGCAACTCGGTGAAGATCCGGTTGATCCCGCCAGCGCGCGGTCTGATCTTCGATCGCAACGGGGTCATGCTTGCAGGCAACGAGCAGAATTACCGTGTCACGATCACCCGCGAGGATACCGATGACGTCGATGCGACGCTGGCCGCGTTGCGCCGTCTGATCCCGATTACCGATGGCGATACGAAAGACATCCTGCACGACATCCGCCGCCGCCCGCCGACGACGCCGGTCACGGTGGCCGACCGCCTGACATGGGACGAGTTCTCGCGCGTCGCGGTAAACGGCCCCTCGCTGCCCGGTGTCAGCCCCGATGTCGGCCTGTCGCGCCTCTATCCGCGCCGCGAGGATTTTGGCCATGTGATCGGCTATGTCGGCCCGGTCTCGGATTACGATCTGAGCAAGATGGAAGACCCCGATCCGCTGCTGCTGATCCCGAAATTCCAGCTGGGCAAAACCGGGATCGAGGCCAAAGAGGAAAGCGTGCTGCGCGGCGCGGCCGGTCAGCGGCGCGTCGAGGTGAACTCCGCCGGGCGCGAGATGCGCGAGCTGTCGCGCGAACCCGGCCAGCCCGGCGAGAACCTTCAGCTGACGCTCGATTATCGTCTGCAGAACTATGCGCTGCAGCGGCTGGAAGAAGAATCCGCCGCGACCGTGGTGATGGATGTGACCAATGGCGACGTGCTCGCCTGCGCCTCCGCACCAAGCTTCGACCCCAACCTTTTCGTGCGCGGGATTTCGGTCGCCGATTATCAGCGCCTCACGCAGGACGATCACCGCCCGCTGGCCGACAAGACCGTGCAGGGCCTCTACCCGCCGGGCTCGACCTACAAGATGGTCACCGCGCTCGCCGCGCTGGAGGCGGGGCTGGTGACGCCGGAGGAAACCATCTGGTGCCCCGGCTATGTCGAGATCGCGGGCCGCCGCTTCCACTGCTGGAAGGGCGCGGGCCATGGCCATGTGAACATGACCAAGAGCATGGAGCAGTCTTGCGACGTCTATTACTACGAGCTGTCGCAACGCGTCGGCATCGACAAGATGAGCGACATGGCCAAGCGTCTGGGCATCGGCGTCCGGCCCGACCTGCCGATGTCGGCGGTGAAGGAGGGCGTGGCCCCCACCAAGGAGTGGAAGCGGGAGCGCTACGGCAAGGACTGGCTGATCGGCGACACCGCGAACGCGGCCATCGGTCAGGGCTATGTGCTGGCCTCGCCGATGCATCTCGCGATCATGGCGGCGCGCATCGCCAGCGGGAAGAAGGTCGAGCCGCGTCTGATCCGCGCCCGTGACGGGGTCGAGCAACCGATCCGCGTCACCGATGATCTGGGCGTCGAGAAGGTCTATCTCGATAGCGTGCGCAAGGGGATGACCGCGGTGGTGAACTCCTCGCGCGGCACCGCGCGCGGCTCGCGCATCGCGATGAAGGAATGGAAGATGGCGGGCAAGACCGGCACCTCCCAGGTCCGCAACATCACCAAGGCCGAACGTGCCCGCGGCGTGATCCGCAACGAGCAGCTTCCCTGGAACCGGCGCGACCACGCGCTCTTCGTGGCCTTCGCCCCCATCGACAATCCGCGCTACGCGGTCTCGGTCGTGGTCGAACACGGCTCGGGCGGCTCGACGGCCGCCGCCCCGATCGCGCGCGACGTGTTACTGTTCGCGCTGGCGGGCGGTCTGCCCCCGGACGATGCCTACCCGTCCTTCGCCCGCGCGAAGGCCAAGGAGCTGAACGAAACGCTCGATCTGGTCGACCCCGACACCGTGCAGAAGCCGCAATCGAGGTCGCGCGCATGAGCTATCTCGAGAGCAATCTCAAGACCGTCCCGACGGGATGGCGCAAGATCTTCTATCTGAACTGGCCGCTGGTGATCTTGCTGACGGCGGTGGCCTGCGCGGGCTTCCTGATGCTCTACTCGGTCGCGGGCGGCAATATCCATACCTGGGCGGAGCCGCAGATGAAGCGTTTCGCGCTCGGTATGATCGCGATGTTCACCGTGGCCTTCATCCCGGTCTGGTTCTGGCGCAATGTCTCGGCGCTAGCCTATTTCGTGGCGCTTTTGCTTCTGGTGGCGGTGGAGTTCTTCGGCGCGATCGGCATGGGCGCTCAGCGCTGGCTGGAGATCGGCCCGCTGCGCATTCAGCCCTCCGAGTTGATGAAGATCACCCTCGTGATGCTGCTGGCCGCCTATTACGACTGGCTGCCCGTCGAGAAGGTCTCGCGTCCGCTCTGGGTGTTCATTCCCGCGGTGATCATTCTTGCGCCGACCTTCCTCGTGCTGGCCCAGCCCGACCTCGGCACCGCCGTAATGCTGGTGCTGGGCGGGGCCTTCGTGATGTTCGCAGCCGGGGTGTCATTTTGGTACTTCGGCACCGTGATCGCGCTGGTCGTCGGGCTGGTCTTCGGCGTGATGGAAAGCCGCGGCACCGAGTACCAGCTGCTGCACGACTACCAGTACAAGCGGATCGACACCTTCCTCGATCCGGGCTCGGACCCGCTTGGTGCGGGCTACAACATCATGCAGGCGCAGATCGCGCTCGGCTCGGGCGGCTGGTCAGGGCGCGGCTTCATGCAGGGCACGCAAAGTCGGCTGAACTTCCTGCCCGAGAAGCACACGGACTTCATCTTCACCACGCTCGCCGAGGAGTTCGGCTTCGTCGGCGCCTTCTCCCTCCTGATGCTCTACACCGGCATCATCGGCTTCGCGCTTTATACCGCAATGGCAACGAAGGACCGCTTCGCCTCGCTGCTCAGTTTCGGGGTCGCGGGGACGTTCTTCTTCTTCTTCGCGATCAACATGGCGATGGTGATGGGGCTGATGCCCGTCGTGGGGGTGCCGCTACCCCTCGTCAGTTACGGGGGCACCGCCATGATGATCCTGCTTGCGGCCTTCGGGCTGGTGCAAAGCGCCCATGTCCATAGACCGAGGCAAAGATGATCCGCGTCCTTTTCGCCGACAAGCCCGAGAACTGGGCTCGTTACGAACGCCCGCTGACAGAGGCCATCGCGGCCACCGGCGTCGAGGCGCAGATCGTCCAGCCGGACGAGATCGCCCCCGCGCGGGTCGACTATGTCGTCTATTCGCCGCAGGGACCGGTGCAGGATTTCACCGCCTATACCGGTGCAAAGGCTGTGCTGAACCTCTGGGCCGGCGTCGAGCGCGTGGTGGGCAACGAGACCCTCACCCAGCCGCTGTGCCGGATGGTGGATGCGGGGCTCGAGCGCGGCATGGTCGACTATGTGACCGGCCATGTGCTGCGCTATCACCTCGGGATCGACGCGACACTGGCGCAACAAGACGGTGTCTGGCGCCATGAGGGGGGCGTGCCGCCCCTGGCGCGGGACCGCTCGGTGGTGATGCTGGGCTTGGGTGCGTTGGGCAAAGCCTGTGCCGAGGCGCTGGCAGGTCTGGGCTTCAAAGTCACCGGCTGGAGCCGCAGCCCCAAGGACATCCCCGGGATCACCTGCCTGAGCGGCGACGATGGGCTGGCGGAGGCGCTGTCGAAAGCGGAGATCCTCGTCTCGATCCTTCCCGACACGCCCGAGACCACCGAGCTTCTGAACGCGGACACGCTGGCGCAGATGCCGAAAGGTGCGCGGATCATCAATCCGGGCCGCGGCACGCTGATCGACGACGACGCGCTGCTCGCAGCGCTGGATCGCGGCCAGATCGGCCATGCGACGCTCGACGTCTTCCGCGTGGAGCCCCTGCCCCCCGAGCATCCCTATTGGGCGCATCCCCACGTGACGGTGACGCCCCATATCGCCGCCGAGAGCCGCGCTGAGACCGCCTCGGAGGTCATCGCGGAGAATATCCGGCGGGGCGAAGCGGGCGAACCGTTCCTCTATCTCGTGGATCGCTCGCGGGGTTACTGAGCGGCGCAGGCCGGGGGTTTCACACCCCCGGGCCCCCGTGGGATATTTCGACCAAGAGGAAGATCAGAGCGTTGGCGCGGGCAGTCCGAGCTGCTGCGCGAGACCCGCAAGGCGGCTTTCCTGCCCCGACCAGCCGGCGGCGCGCGACGCAAACAGCGTCGCCTGAGATTGGTGGATCAGCCCGTCCGAGAGGATCTTCAGGTGGTTCGCGCGCAGCGTCTCGCCGCTCGAAGTGATGTCGGCCACGGCCTCGGCAGTGAGGTTCGCGATCGTGCCCTCGGTCGCGCCTTGGCTGTCGACGAGCTGCCAATCCGCCACGCCCTCGCGGGTCAGGAATTCGCGCACGAGGCGGTGGTATTTCGTGGCGATCCGCAGGCGGAAGCCGTGGGTGGCGCGGAAGCGGTGGGCGGCCGCGTCGAGGTCTTCGAGGCTGTCCACATCCGACCAGCAGGCCGGCACCGCGATGATCAGATCGGCGTGACCGAAGCCCATCGGCGCGAGATCGGCGACCTGACTTTCCCAGTCGGCAAGCTTCTCACGCACGAGATCGGAGCCGGTGACGCCCAGATGGATACGCCCCGCCGCCAGTTCGCGTGGGATTTCTCCGGCCGATAGCAGTACGAGCTGCACGCCCTCGGCCCCTTCGACCGCGCCCGCATATTCGCGCTCCGAGCCGGTGCGCTTGAGCGTGATACCCGCTTGCGCAAACCATTGAAACGTCTTCTCCATCAGACGCCCTTTGGAGGGCACGCCGAGTTTGATCATGGCCTCGCTCATGCCTGCGCCTCCAGATCGGCCATGAGCCCCGCACGGATCACGCCGCCCACGGCGGGGATTTCGCGCCCCTGCCCCAGTTGCCGGGTCAGCGCGTCGTAGCGCCCTCCGCTCGCGACCGGCGGCAGCGCCGGATCGGTGGCAGTGAAGGTGAAGACGAAGCCGTCGTAATATTCCATAGTCGAGCGCCCGTGGCTCGCGTCGAAGGTGATCGCGGCAAGGTCTATGCCGCGCGTGGCGAGCGCATCGAGGCGCTTTTCGAGCCGCGCGATGGCGGGTTCGATGGCAGCGATGTTCAGCGCGCGCAGGGCGGCGGGCGCCTGATCCGCAGCACAGCGCAGCTCAGCCAGTTTGCCCATCGCGGCAACCGCATCGGTCGGGATCGGCGCGGCGGCGGCATCGGCGGCCAGCGTGGCGATCCGCGCCTCCATCTCTTCGCGCGAACGCAGCCCGATCCACGGCGCGCCGGAGCGTTGACCGGTCAGCAGATCGGCGCGGGCTTTCGGCACCTCGACCTGCCCCGAATAGCGCGCAAGCAGATGCTGGAAGCGCTTGGGACGCCAGATGTGACGGGCGAGCGCGGCTTTGCGTTCGGGCAGCGTGTCGAGCCCGTCGACGGCGGCGCGCAGCAGGCCCATATCGCCGATCGTGGCGGACAGGTTCAGCTTGGCGAGAAGCCCCGCGAACAGCGCGAAAACCTCGGCATCTGCGGCTTCGGGATCGGCGCGGTCGAAGATTTCGAACCCGGCCTGAAAATACTCATGGGCGCGGGCGGCACCGCGATGATCCTGACGGCGGAACACCTCGCCCGCATAGGCGTAGCGCGCAGGTTCGGCGCCATTGGCCATATGCTCCTGCACGACCGGCACAGTGAAATCCGGGCGCAGCATCATCTCGCCGCGCAGCGGGTCGGCGGTGACATAGGCGCGGGCGCGGATATCCTCGCCATAGAGGTCGAGAAGCGCCTCGGCGGGTTGCAAGATGTCAGGCGTGACCTCGACCGCACCCGCTTTGAGGAATTGCTCCAGCAGACGGCCTGCCTGTCCCCGCGCTTGCGCCTTGTCCGCCATCACTCGGCCTCGTAGCGCGCAAGGATCTCTTGCACTTTTGCGACCATTTCCCCGGTCGGAACCTCGAATTGCGCCGGTTGGGATTTCCATTCTTCAACCGTCGCGTCCTGCGCGATCTTCGCGCCGAGGATCAGGTCCTTGATCTGGACGACGCCGCGTTCGGCCTCGTCCGAGCCTTGGATGATCGCCACGGGGCTTTCGCGTTTGTCGGCGTATTTCAACTGGTTGCCGAAGTTCTTCGGGTTGCCCAGATAGACCTCGGCGCGCAGCCCTGCCCCGCGCAGCGTGGAGGCCAGCGCCATGTATTCGGCCATCCGGTCGCGATCCATCACGGTCACGACGACCGGACCCTGCGCGGAGCCGCCGATGCGGCCCTTGGCGCGCAGCGCGGCCAGCAGGCGGTCGACGCCGATCGAGACGCCGGTCGCCGGAACGACCTGACCGGTGAAGCGCTTGACCAGATCGTCATAGCGCCCGCCGCCTGCGACCGAGCCGAATTGGCGCGGACGGCCCTTCTCGTCGGTGATCTCGAAGGTCAGCTCGGCCTCGAAAACCGGGCCGGTGTAATAGCCCAAACCGCGCACGACCGAGGGGTCGATCACGATGCGGTCGGGGCCGTAGCCCTGCGCGTCGAGAAGCGAGGCGATCTGCTCGAGTTCGTCCACGCCTTCCGCACCCAGCGCCGAGCCTTCGACCAACTCGCGCAGTCGCGCGACGGTGGCGGCGTTGTCTTCGCGCTTGGCCTCCATGAAGCCCATGACCGTATCGGCCTGTGCCTCGGACAGCCCCGCGCCCTTGGTGAAGTCGCCGGAGTCGTCCAGACGCCCCTCGCCCATCAGAAGGCGCACGCCCTCCTCGCCGAACTTGTCGAACTTGTCGATGGCGCGCAGGACGATGCCGCGCTCTTCCTCGAACTTGGCCGGATCGGCGGGGTCGAGAACGCCCGCGACCTCCATCACGCCGTTCAGCACCTTGCGGTTGTTCACCCGCACGACGTAATCGCCGCGCGGAATGCCGACCGCCTCCAGCGCGTCCGAAAGCATGCCGCAAATCTCGGCATCGGCGGCTACCGAGGGCGCGCCCACGGTATCGGCATCGCATTGATAGAACTGGCGGAACCGGCCCGGACCGGGCTTTTCGTTGCGCCAGACGGGGCCCATCGTGAAGCGACGATAGGGCGTCGGCAGGTCGTTGCGATATTGCGCCGCGACCCGGGCCAGCGGCGCCGTCATGTCGTAGCGCAGCGCCAGCCACTTGCCGTCGTCTTCCTCCTGCCACGCGAAGACGCCCGCATTCGGGCGGTCCACATCGGGGAGGTATTTGCCTAGTGCCTCGACCGTCTCAATGGCCGAAGTTTCCAGCGCCTCGAAGCCATGCGTGCGATAGACCTCTGCGATCTTCGCCAGCATATCGGCCCGCTCGGTCACCTCCGTCCCAAAGTAATCGCGGAAGCCCTTCGGGGCCTCTGCCTTGGGACGGGGCTGCTTTTTCTGTTTCGCCATCGGCTTGCACCTGATCTTATCTCGCGCGAGGGTGTAGCCCAAGGGGCTGGCCCCGGCAAGCAATAGGAACGGCAGATGCAGGAACGGCTGGAACGGGCGGAAGAACAGATCGCCTATCTGACGCAAACGGTGGACGAGTTGTCCGATGTCGCGGCCGCGCAGGCCCGTCAGATCGAACGGCTGGAGCGCCATCTGGGTCTGCTGATGGAGCGCGAGGCCGAGCGCGAATATGACAGCGGCAGCTCGATCCCCTTGGCCGACCAGAAACCGCCGCACTGGTAATGGACGCGGCGCTCTGGGGGCTGAACGGTGTTTTCGTGAGTGCCCAAGCGCTCATCTACACCGCTTTGCTGATCTGGCCCCCGGGCATCGACCTTCGTTCGACACTCGACCGGTTCGAGCTGTGGCAGGGCAGCGGCATCCTTGCGATGCAGGTGTTCTTCGCCGTGCCGCTGATGTGCGGGCTGATCTGGCGGCTGCGCAGCCATCGACAGGCGATGATTTTGGTCTCAGTGAGTTTTCTGGCAACTGCCGTGCTGGGCGCGGCGGCGTGGCTGGAGATGGGGATGATCTCCGGTGCGGTACGCGACGGGATCAACGAGCCCGATCTGCTGCGCGGCGTGGCGCTGCTGCGCTGGGGCGAGTTCGCCACCGCCCTTGCCGCCGCGATCGCGCTGCGGCTGGCATGGGTGGCGCGCAGCCTGTGAAGCTCAGACCTCCTCGACCTCGCTCACCCCGCGCAAGGAGCGCAGCGCGCCTTTCACCTGTGCGTTGACCGGCGCCTCGGGCATCGCGGTGATCTGGTAGCGGCAGCCGCGCTCATTGTCATAGACCATGAAGCTGATCGGGCCGCGCGAATGGACCTTCCCTTCGCGGGCGACCCGCTCGACGAGGCTCGCAACAGAGGCGACCGCGTCATTGTTGTCGATATGAACAAGAAGCCCCGACGAGCCCGCATCGGCCGTCGCCTTCTCCACAGTCTGGGCCGAAGTGGCGACCATACGCACCGACTCGCCGTCGACCTCGACCTTCACGGTCAGCACCAGAAGGTTGCCAGTCTCGAGCACGTCGCGGCAGGCTTCCAGCGCCTCCGACCAGAAGGCGACCTCGTAGGGCCCCGACGCATCCGAGAGCGCCACGAAGGCGAAACGGTTGCCCTTGGCGGATTTCTTCTCGCGCACCGAGGCGACCTCGCCTGCGATCTTGGTCACGAAAGGACCGCCCACGGCCTTTTGCTGCACCTCTTCCCAGCTCAGCACTTTCTTACGCTTGAGCGCGGGCAGGTAATCCTCGATCGGGTGCCCCGAAAGGTAGAAGCCGATGGCCTTGTGTTCCTCGGCCAGACGCTCGCCCGGCAGCCAGTCGTCAGTATCGGCCAGACGCGGCGGCGGCAGATCGTCGCCCGCCTCGCCGAACAGCGACACCTGCGCCGACTCGCGCGCCTCGATCACCGCGCCCGACCACGCCATCAGCGATTCCAGCGACTCGAAAACGCGCTTGCGGTTCGGGTCCAGAAGATCGAAGGCCCCGGCCCGCGCCAGCATCTCCAGCGGGCGCTTGCCCACCCGCTTCATGTCCACGCGCCGCGCGAAATCAAACAGGTCCTTGAACGGCTCGTCGCCGCGCGCGGTCACGATCATCTGCATCGCGTCCACGCCCACATTCTTCAGCGCGCCCAGCGCATAGACCAGCTTCTGATCGACCACGTCGAAGGTCGAAAGCGAGCGGTTCACGCAGGGCGGAATGATCTCGATCCCGAGCTTCTTCTGCACCTCGTCGGCATAGATCGCGAGCTTGTCGGTCAGATGAATATCGCAATTCATCACGCCGCCCATGAACTCGACCGCGTGGTTCGCCTTCAGCCAGCCGGTGTAATAGGACACCACCGCATAGGCCGCCGCGTGGGATTTGTTGAAGCCGTAGTTGGCGAATTTCTCCAGAAGGTCGAACACCTCGGAGGCCTTTTTCTTGTCGACCCCGTTCTTGGCCGCGCCCGCCTCGAATTTCGGGCGCTCGGCGTCCATCGCCTCCTTGATCTTCTTACCCATCGCGCGACGGAGAAGGTCTGCGCCGCCAAGCGAGTAGCCCCCCATGACCTGCGCGATCTGCATCACCTGCTCCTGATAGACGATGATGCCCTGCGTCTCTTCAAGGATATGGTCGATAGTCGGGTGGACCGAGGTGATCTTCTTGAGCCCGTTCTTCACCTCGCAATAGGTCGGGATATTCTCCATCGGGCCGGGACGATACAGCGCCACGAGCGCGACGATATCCTCGATACAGGTGGGCTTCATCTGGCGCAGGGCCGATTTCATGCCCTCCGATTCCACCTGGAACACGGCGACGGTCTTCGCATCCGCGTAAAGCTTGTAGGTCTTCTCGTCATCCAGCGGGATCGCGTTGATATGGTTCTCCGCGCCCTCCGCGGGCTCGTAGAGCTGGTTGCCGGCGGCATCGACATGCAGCGGACGGCCCGATTTGAAGATCAGCTCCATCGCCGAGCGGATCACCGTCAGCGTCTTCAGGCCGAGGAAGTCGAACTTCACCAGCCCCGCCTGCTCGACCCATTTCATGTTGAACTGGGTCGCGGGCATGTCCGAACGCGGATCCTGATAGAGCGGCACCAGCTCGTCGATCGGACGGTCGCCGATCACGACGCCCGCCGCGTGGGTCGAGGCGTTGCGCAGCAGACCTTCGATCGCCTTGGCATAATCGAGAAGCCGGGCCACGACCTCTTCGTTGCGGGCCGCTTCGCGCAGGCGCGGCTCGTCGGCCAGCGCCTTCTCGATGCTGACGGGCTTCACGCCCTCGACCGGGATCAGCTTCGAGAGCTTGTCAACCTGCCCGTAGGACATCTGCAAGACCCGGCCCACGTCGCGCACGGCGGCCTTGGACAGAAGCGCGCCGAAGGTGATGATCTGGCCCACCTTTTCGCGCCCGTATTTATTCTGAACATATTGGATCACCTCCTCGCGGCGATCCATGCAGAAGTCGATGTCGAAGTCCGGCATCGAGACACGTTCGGGGTTGAGGAAGCGTTCGAACAGCAGCGAATAGCGCAGCGGATCGAGGTCGGTGATGGTCAGCGCGTAAGCGACAAGTGACCCCGCGCCCGAGCCCCGCCCCGGCCCGACCGGAATGTCGTGATCCTTTGCCCATTTGATGAAGTCGGCAACGATCAGGAAGTAGCCCGGGAAGCCCATCTGCTCGATGATGTCGAGCTCGAATTGCAGGCGTTTCTCGTAATCCTCGACCGGTGCTGCATGCGGGATCACGTCAAGACGGTTGCGCAACCCGTCCCATGCCTGACGCCGCAGTTCCTCCACCTCGTCATCTGCGAATCTCGGCAGGATCGGCGCGCGTTTATAGGTCGAGAAAGCGCAGCGTTTCGCGATCTCGACGGTGTTCTCCACGGCTTCGGGCAGATCGGCAAAAAGCGCGACCATCTCGCCTTCGGATTTGAAATAGTGCTGCGGAGTCAGACGCCGGCGCGGTTCGATCTGATCGACATAGGCGCCTTCCGCGATACAGATCATCGCGTCATGGGCCTCGTAGATCGCGGGCTTCGGGAAATAGACGTCGTTCGTGGCGACCAGCGGCAGGCCCAGCTCATAGGCCCATTCGACGAAGGGCCGCTCGGTCGCAATCTCGGCCTCGGTCAGCGTGCCGCCCTCGCCCGGGTGGCGCTGCAATTCGACATAGAGCCGGCTCGGGAAGATCCCGGCAAGCTGTTGCAACAGCGCCTTCGCGCGGTCCTTCGCACCGTTCCGGATCAGCCGCCCGACGGGGCCGTCTGGGCCGCCCGAAAGACAGATCAGCCCCTCGGAATAACGCTCTAGCTCCTCAAGCGTGACCTGAACCAGCGCCCCGTGCTTGTCGAGATAGAGGCACGAGTTGAGCTTCATCAGGTTCTCGTAGCCGCGCTCGGTCTGGGCCAGCAGAACGATCGGAGCAGGCAGGCGCGGACGCTCGCCTGGCTTGGCCGGATCGAACTCCAGCGAGACCTGACAGCCGACGATCGGCTGCAGCCCCGCCCCCGTCGCGGTCACGGAAAATTCGAGCGCCGCGAACATGTTGTTCGTGTCGGTCACGGCGACGGCGGGCATCTTCGCCGACTCGCACATCTTCACGAGTTTCTTGGCGGGCACGGCGCCTTCGAGCAGGGAATACTCGGTATGGACGCGCAGATGAATGAATCGGGGGCTGGTCATGCCACCAGATTTAGCGGGTAGCAGCGCCCCGCGCCAGCCTCTCGCCGCGTCCGCCCGACGCTTCGCGCTCGACCACTCGGCGCAGCTTGGCGCCCAATTCTTGATCACCGGATCAAGTTTCGGGCAACGCACCGCCGCGAATCCCTTGCCAAAGCCTGTGCGCATCGGCTTTGCTGGGCCGGTCCCGTTCTACGCCGCATCGAGCGGGACCGCAGGGACGACTGGTAAGGCGGCGGATTTTTCGTATGGAGATCACGTTTCTTCTCAATGGAGAAACCCGGACGGTGGCGCTTACCGATCCGACGCAATCTGTGCTCGACTGGCTGCGCGCCGAGGGGCTGACCGGCACCAAGGAGGGCTGCAACGAGGGCGATTGCGGGGCCTGCTCGGTCATCGTGACCGACGCGGAGGGCGCCAAACCGCTCAATGCCTGCCTGATGATGATGCCCCATCTGCACGGGCGCGCGCTGCGCACCGTCGAGGGCGTCGCCGGGCCGAAGGGGGAATTGCACCCCGTTCAGCAGGCGATGGTCGATCATCACGGCTCGCAATGCGGCTTCTGCACGCCCGGCTTCATCGCCTCGATGGCGGCGGGTCATCTGAACGGGCGCCGCGATCACGACGATCTGCTGGCGGGCAACCTGTGCCGCTGCACCGGCTACGCGCCGATCATCCGCGCCGCCGAGGCGGCGCAGGACGAAGCCGTGCCCGCATGGATGCACGACACGTTGCCCGATCTGGCAGAGGTCGCGCCTATGGCCGATCACGTCTTCCTGCCGGACAGCGCGGATGCGCTGGCGGAGTGGTATCTCGCCCATCCGGACGCCACGTTGATCGCCGGCGCGACCGATGTGGGGCTCTGGGTCACGAAGCAGCTGCGCGAATTGAAAGAGGTCGCCTTCCTCAACAACTGCACGGACCTGCAGACCATCGAGGAAACCGACGACCGCTATATCGTCGGCGCGGGCGTCACCTTGGCCGCGTTGCGCGAGGCGATCCGCGACACGCTCCCGAGCTTTGCCGAATTGCTCCGCCGTTTCGCCTCCGAACAGGTACGTCAGGCGGCGACCATCGGCGGCAATATCGCGAACGGCTCGCCCATCGGCGACAGCCCGCCCGTCCTGATCGCAATGGGCGCGGAGCTGACGCTGCGCAAGGGCGAGGCGCGTCGCACCATCCCGCTGGAGAGCTTCTTCCTCGACTACGGCAAACAGGACCGCGCGCCCGGCGAATTCGTCGAAAGCGTCAGCTTCCCGAAATCCGCGCCCGATCTGGCCTGTTACAAACTGTCGAAGCGTTTCGATCAGGACATCTCTGCCGTCTGCGGCGCGCTGAATATCCCGCGCAATGGCGACAAGATAGGCACTCCGCGCATCGCCTTCGGCGGCATGGCGGGGATCCCGAAGCGCGCCACGGCAATGGAGGCCGCACTGGAAGGTCAGCCCTTCACCGAAGAGGCGATCACGGCCGCCCTGCCCGCGTTGGAGCAGGACTTCACGCCGCTCACCGACATGCGCGCCTCGGATGCCTACCGGATGGAGGCGGCAAAGGCGATGCTGATCCGATACGTCCGCAATGCCCAAGGCGCCCTCTCCATTCTGGAGGTGAAACCATGAGCGTCGGCACGAAGAAACCCCACGATTCCGCACAGCTGCACGTCACTGGCGCGGCGCGTTACGTCGATGACATCCCCTGCCCAGGCAACACGTTGCACCTTGCCTTCGGCCTCTCGACCGAGGCCCATGCCGAGATCGCCTTGCTCGATCTGAGCGCAGTGCGCGCAGCGCCCGGTGTCGTCGCGGTGCTGACGGCCGAGGACATGCCGTTTGCCAATAACGCCTCGCCCGCGCCCGAACCCGAACCGGTTCTGGCCGAAGGCGTCGTGCATTTCGTCGGCCAGCCGATCTTCGTGGTCGCGGCGACCAGCCATCATGCGGCGCGCAAGGCCGCGCGGCTGGCGAAGATCGACTACACGCCCCGTCCGGCGATCCTGACAGTCGATGAGGCGCTCGACGCGAACAGCCATTTTGAAGGCGGCCCGGTCACATGGGCGCGCGGCGATACCGGCGAAGGCTTCGCGCAGGCCGAGCATATTGCTGAAGGCAGCTTCGACATGGGCGGGCAGGAGCACTTCTACCTCGAAGGGCAAGCCGCCCTCGCGCTGCCTGACGATCAGGGGATGGTGATCCGCTGCTCCTCGCAGCACCCGTCCGAGGTCCAGCACAAGGTGGCCGACGCGCTCGGTTGCGCGATGCATGACGTCCGGGTGGAGATGCGCCGGATGGGCGGCGGCTTCGGCGGCAAGGAGAGCCAGGGCAACGCGCTTGCCATCGCATGCGCGGTGGTCGCGCGCGCCACCGGGCGGCCCTGCAAGATGCGCTACGACCGCGATGACGACATGGTCATCACCGGCAAGCGCCATGATTTCCGGATCAAGTATCGGCTCGGCGCGGATGCCGAGGGCAAGATCGTCGCGGCCGAGTTCACCCATCTCGCCCGCTGCGGCTGGTCGCCGGACCTGAGCCTGCCGGTCTGCGACCGCGCGATGCTGCATACCGACAGCTCTTACTACCTGCCGAATGTGAAGATCGAGAGCCACCGCCTGCGCACAAATACCCAAAGCGCGACGGCCTTCCGGGGCTTCGGCGGCCCGCAGGGCATGATCGGCACGGAAGCGGCGCTCGATCACCTCGCCCATGTGATGGGGATCGATCCGCTCGATCTGCGCAAGCGCAACTACTACGACCCCGAGGGCGGGCAGAGCACGCATTACGGCCAGCCGGTCGAGGATTTCATCCTGCCCGAGATCACCGAGCGGTTGGAGAAATCCGCCGAGTTCGCGGCCCGCAAGGCCCGCGTGGCCGAGTGGAACGCCGCCAATACGACCCTGAAGCGCGGCATTTCGCTGACGCCGGTGAAGTTCGGCATCTCCTTCACGCTGACCCAGCTGAACCAGGCAGGTGCGCTGGTGCATGTCTATGCCGACGGCTCGATCCAGCTGAACCACGGCGGGACGGAGATGGGTCAGGGCCTGCATCGCAAGGTCTGTCAGGTCGCGGCCTCGGTCTTCGGCGTCACGGATGAGGATGTGCGCATCACCGCGACGGCCACCGACAAGGTGCCCAACACCTCAGCGACGGCGGCGTCTTCCGGCGCCGATCTGAACGGCATGGCGGTGAAGGCCGCCTGCGAGACGATCAAGGCGCGGCTGGCGGATTTCATGGCCGAAAGCGCGGGCGCTGCGGTGGAAGACGTGACGTTTGCCGATGGCGAGGTGCGCGCGGGCGATCACACCCTGCCCTTCGCGAAACTGGTGAAGCTCGCTTACGAGGCGCGGGTTTCGCTGTCGTCCACCGGCTTCTATGCCACGCCGAAGATCAGCTGGGACCGGATCAAGGGTCAGGGCCGCCCGTTCTTCTACTTCGCCTATGGCGCGGCTGTGACCGAGGTGGTGATCGACACGCTCACCGGCGAGAACCGCATCCTGCGCACCGACATCCTGCATGATGCAGGCGCCTCGCTGAACCCGGCGATCGATATCGGCCAGATCGAGGGCGGCTACGTGCAGGGCGTGGGCTGGCTGACCACCGAGGAGCTGGTCTGGGACGACAAGGGGCGTCTGCGCACCCATGCGCCTTCGACCTACAAGATTCCCGCCTGCTCGGATCGCCCGCGTGTGTTCAATGTGGCGCTCTGGGACGAGCCGAACCGCGAGGACACGATCTATCGCTCCAAGGCAGTGGGCGAGCCGCCCTTCATGCTGGCGATCTCGGCCTTCCTCGCGCTGCAGGACGCGTGCAAATCCTGCGGCCCGAACTGGCCCGATCTGCAAGCGCCTGCCACGCCCGAGGCGGTTCTGGCTGCCGTCCATCGGGCAAGGGGGGACGCATGAGCCTCGATCCCGCAGCCCTCGCCCGCGCGGCAGACCGCGGCCCCTTCACCCGCGTCGTGGTCGCGCGCGCCCAAGGCTCCACCCCGCGCGAAGACGGGGCGGAGATGCTGGTCTGGGCGGATCATGTCGAAGGCACGATCGGCGGTGGGGCGCTGGAATTCTCCGCCATTACGAAGGCGCGGCGCGGGCTGACAGGGATCGAGAAAATCCCGCTGGGCCCCGCAATGAACCAATGCTGCGGCGGGGCCGTGGTGCTGGGGTATGAGCGAATGGACCGGACCACCGTCGCGCAGATCACGAGCGACTGGCACGCCCGTCCTCTGACGCCGGGCACGCCCGAGCCGCTCGCCGTCACCCGCGCGCTGGCCCGCGCCCGCGATCGCGGCGAGACGCCGCCGCTGCTGGTCGAGAACTGGCTGATCGAGCGGGTCGCGCCGCCGCCCAGCCCGATCTGGGTCTGGGGCGCAGGCCATGTCGGGCGCGCGCTGATCGGGGCGCTGAGCCCCCTTCCCGGCCTCGCGCTATTCTGGGCCGATAGCGGGGCGGAGCGGTTTCCCGACATGATACCCGAAGGCGTCACACCGCTGATCGCCGAGAACCCGGCCGATCTGGTTTCCCTCGCCCAAACTGAGGCCCGCCACTTCGTGCTGACCTATTCACATTCTCTCGATCTGGAGCTTTGCCACCGACTGCTCGCCCATGGCTTCGGCGGGCTCGGCCTGATCGGGTCGGACAGCAAATGGGTCCGCTTCCGCAAGCGCCTCGCCGCGCTCGGTCATTCGGATGCACAAATTTCGCGCATTGCCTGCCCGATAGGCGATCCGACCTTGGGGAAGCATCCTCAAGCCATTGCCCTTGGGGTAGCGACCGGGCTAGTGAAAGAGCTGAACGCCGCGCAAGCGGCGACGGGGAAAGGGAAACGCGCCGGGTGACGGAGCTGCTCAAGATCGACGGGCTGACGAAAGCCTATCCTGGGGTCGTGGCCAATGACGGCGTCGGCTTCTCGGTGCGTCCGGGCGAGGTCCACGCCCTGCTGGGCGAAAACGGCGCCGGCAAATCGACGCTGGTGAAGATGATCTACGGGCTCGTGAAGCCCGATTCCGGCACGATGCAGTTTGCGGGCCAGTCCTTCGCGCCCGCCGATCCGCGCGCCGCGCGCGCCGCTGGCGTCGCGATGGTGTTCCAGCATTTCTCGCTTTTTGAGGCGCTTAACGTTGCCGAGAACGTGGCCCTTGGCATGGAAAACCCGCCGCCGATGCGCCAGCTTGCCAAGCGTATCCGCGAGATCTCCACCGCCTACGGCCTGCCGCTAGACCCCGCGCGACTGGTGGGCGACCTCTCCGCGGGCGAGCGTCAGCGCGTCGAGATCGTGCGCTGCCTGCTGCAGGACCCGAAGCTTCTGATCATGGACGAGCCGACCTCGGTGCTGACGCCGCAAGAGGTGGAAATCCTGTTTCACACCCTGCGCAAGCTGTCGGCCGAGGGCACTGCGATCCTCTATATCAGCCACAAGCTCGAAGAGATCCGCACGCTTTGCGAAGGCGCGACTATCCTGCGCGCGGGCAAGGTGGTGGCAAGCTGCAATCCGCGCGAAAAGACCGCGCGTGAGCTGGCCGAACTGATGGTCGGCGCGGAGCTGAAAGTCACCGACCGGGCCGAGCGCAAACTGGGCGACGTCGTGCTGAAAGTCTCGGGCCTGTCGCTCGCGCCGCTGTCGCAGTTCGGCCCCTCGCTGAAGGATCTGAGCCTGGAGCTGCGCGCGGGCGAGGTGCTGGGCATCGGCGGCGTCGCGGGCAACGGTCAGGAAGAATTGCTGGCGACCCTGTCGGGCGAGCGGCCCTCCGCCCCCGGCACGGTCAGCCTGATGGGCGAAGATATCTCCGGGCTCGGGCCGAACGGCCGCCGCGCGAAGGGGCTGCTGGCTGCGCCCGAAGAACGGCTGGGCCATGCCGCCGTCCCCGCGATGAGCCTGACCGAGAACGCGATCCTCACCGGCACGATGCGCAAGCCGCTGACCCGCAACGGCTTCGTCGATCAGGGCGCGGCAAAGACCTTCGCCGACGAGATCATTCAAGCCTTCGACGTGCGCACGCCGGGTTCGCATGTCGCGGCCCGCGCGCTTTCGGGCGGCAATCTGCAGAAATACGTGATCGGCCGCGAGGTGCTGCAAAACCCCGCCGTGCTGGTGGTGAACCAGCCGACATGGGGCGTGGATGCCGCCGCCGCCGCGTCGATCCGGCAGGCGCTGCTGGACCTCGCCGCGAAAGGGGCCGCGGTGATCGCGATCAGCCAGGACCTCGATGAGCTTATGGAAATCTCCGACCGCTTCTCGGCGCTGAACGAAGGCCGACTGAGCGCCTCGCGCCCGACCCAAGGGCTGACGATCGAAGAGATCGGCATGATGCTGGGCGGTGCGCACGGGATGCAGGAGGCCGCGGTATGATCACCCTCGTCCGACGCCCCACCCCGTCGCAATTCTGGTCCTACGCGACCCCGCTCCTCGCCGTGATCGCCACCATGATCGCGGGCGGCATCCTGTTCGCGATACTGGGCAAGCACCCGGTCGAGGCGATCCGCGTGATCTTCTGGGACCCGCTCTTCGGCGGCAATGCCAGCTATTTCCGTGGCCAGCTTCTGGTGAAGGCCGGGCCGTTGATCCTGATCGCCTGCGGGCTCGCCGTGGGCTTTCGCGCGGGCATCTGGAATATCGGCGCCGAAGGGCAATACATCATGGGCGCGCTGTTCTCGGCATGGCTGGCGCTGAAGATGTACCCGGCTGAGAGCCACTGGCTGTTCCCGGCGATGATCGTGCTGGGCGCGCTTGGCGGCTTCCTCTGGGCGATGATCCCGGCGGTGCTGAAGGTGCTGTTCGGCACCTCGGAAATTCTCGTCTCGCTGATGCTGGTCTACGTGGCCGAGAACCTGCTGGCCTATATGGCCTTCGGCCCGCTCAAGAACCCTGAGGGCTTCGGCTTTCCCGGCTCGCGCAACCTGCAAGACTACCCCTCGGCCTTCAATCACGAGCTGATCGAGGGCACGGGCATGCATTGGGGCGTCGTCGCGGCGCTGATCGCGGTGATCTTCACCTATGGGCTGATGCACCGCCATATCACCGGCTTCCGCATCCGTGTCGCGGGCGAGGCTCCGCGGGCTGCGCGCTTCGCAGGCGTGATCCCGGCGCGGCTGGTGATGCTCGGGCTTGGCATGGGCGGCGCCTTCGCGGGGCTTGCGGGCATGTTCGAAGTCTCCGGCCCCTCGGGTCAGATCACCGACAGCTTCAACGTGGGCTACGGCTTCACCGCGATCATCGTGGCCTTCCTTGGCCGCCTGCATCCGATCGGCATCCTGCTGGCGGGGCTCTTGATGGCGCTGACCTATATCGGCGGCGACATGGCGCAGCTGATGCTCGGCCTGCCCTCGGCGGCGATTCAGGTCTTCCAGGGGATGCTGCTGTTCTTCCTGCTGGCCTTCGACGTGCTGACCAATTTCCGCATCCGTTTCGGGAGGGTCGCGGCATGACGCAGAAACTCCCCTCGCTGCGCCTGATGATCATCTTCCTTGGCGGCACCGTCATGGGGCTTGGCCTGTACTACCTGCTCGCGGTGGCTCAGGCGTTCTGGGCCTTCGTCGTGATCGGCGTGGTGATGATGGTGGTGTTCGAGCTGGCGCTGGGAGCCTCTCGGGCGGTGATCTACCGCATCGGCGCGCGCCCCGACAGCGAAGAGCCCCGCCGCCCCACCCTGCATGGACGCGAGCGTTACGCCTCCGTGGCCGGGCTCATCGTCGGCCTCGTCGGCGGCTATCTGGCTTGGGGGCCGGTTCTGTTCTGGGGACATGGAGGCGCACTATGATCGTAGGCGGCATCGATATCATCACTCTGACGGCGACGCTGATGGGCGCATCGACCCCGGTTCTGCTGGCCGCGACCGGCGAACTGGTCGCCGAGAAATCGGGCGTGCTCAACCTCGGCGTCGAGGGGATGATGATCATGGGCGCAGTTGCAGGCTTCGCCGCCGCCGTCGCCACCGGCAGCCCGGTTCTGGGCTTCCTGATGGGTGCCATCGCCGGTGCTTTGCTGGCGACGCTTTTCGCCTTCCTGACGCAGAAGCTTCTGTCGAACCAAGTCGCGACGGGCCTTGCGCTGACGCTGTTCGGGCTGGGCCTGAGCGCGCTGATCGGCAAGGGCTACGAGGGTGTGCGCCCGCCGCCGACGGCCAAGATCGACTTCGGGCCGCTCTCGGATATTCCGGTGCTGGGCCGCATCCTGTTCTCCCATGACTGGATCGTCTATCTCTCGCTGATCCTCGTCGCGGTGGTCTGGTATGTGCTGCGCTCCACCCGCGCCGGGCTGATCCTGCGCGCGGTGGGCGAGAGCCATGACGCCGCCCACGCGCTGGGATACCGCGTCGTCGCCGTGCGCTTCGCCGCATTGGCCTTCGGCGGGGCGCTGGCCGGTCTGGGTGGCGCTTATCTCAGCCTCGTACGCGTGCCGCAATGGACCGAAGGCATGACCGCAGGCGCAGGCTGGATCGCACTCGCCATCGTCGTCTTCGCAAGCTGGCGCCCGTGGCGGGTGCTGCTGGGCGCTTACCTCTTCGGGGGTATCACCGCGCTGCAGCTGCAATTGCAGGCCGCAGGCTACGCGATCCCGGTGCATATCCTCTCGATGGCCCCTTACGTCATCACCATCGTGGTGCTGGTCATCCTGTCCGCCATTCACCGCCACGGCGTGCAGGCCGCCCCTGCCAGCCTCGGCAAATCTTTCCACGCCTCGAGCTGAGGCATCTCTCGAAGGGCCCCATCAAGAGGCCCGCCACCCAACTTGGAGTAACGCGATGAACCGCAGATCCTTTTTGAAAACCACCGCCGCCACGGCCGTCGTCGCGGGCGTCGGCGTCCCGGCTTTCGCCGCTGACGAGCCGCTGAAAATCGGCTTCATCTATGTCGGCCCCGTCGGCGACATGGGCTGGTCCTACCAGCACGACCAAGGTCGCCAGGCGATCGAAGAAAAATACGGCGACAAGGTGAAGACCTCGTTCATCGAGAACGTGCCGGAAGGCCCCGATGCAGAGCGCGCGCTGACCCAGCTGGCGCTGGACGGCAACAAGCTGATCTTCGCGACCTCCTTCGGCTACATGGACGCGGTGATGAACGTCGCCAAGAAATTCCCCGACGTGAAATTCGAGCACGCCACCGGCTACAAGCTCGCTGACAACGTCGCGACCTATGACGCGAAATTCTTCCAGGGTCGCGCCATTCAGGGCACGATCGGCGGCCGCATGACCAAGACCAACAAGATCGGTTATATCGGCTCCTTCCCGATCCCCGAGGTCTATCAGGGCATCAACTCCGCCTATCTGGCCGCGAAGAAGGTGAACCCCGACGTCGAAATGAAAGTCGTCTGGGCCTACACCTGGTTCGATCCGGCGAAAGAGGCCGACGCGGCTGCAGCCCTGATCGCCGATGGTGTGGACGTGCTGCTGCAGCACACCGACTCGACCGCGCCGCAGGCCAAGGCACAGGAAGCGGGCAACGTCATCACCTTCGGTCAGGCGTCGGATATGTCGAGCTTCGCGCCGATGCCGCGCGTGGCGTCGACCATCGACAACTGGGCGCCCTATTACATCGAGCGCGTCGGTGCGGTCATGGACGGCTCGTGGAAGTCGGAAGCCACCTGGGGCGGCATCGACAGCGGCATGGTGGAGATCGGCGAAATCTCCTCGGCGGTGCCGGACGACGTCAAGAAAGAGGCGCTGCAGCTCAAGGAAGATATCGGCTCGGGCAAGGTCCATCCCTTCACCGGTCCGCTGAACAAGCAGGACGGCACGGCCTTCCTCGCCGATGGCGAAATGGCGACCGACGATCAGCTTCACTCGATGACCTTCTACGTCGAGGGGATCACGGCAGAACCGCCGAAGTAAGTCAGTCCTACTGATGCGAATGGGAAAGGGTCGGCCACGCGCCGGCCCTTTTTCGTTGTTTCGCAAGTGTCTTTTCACTTCACGTTAGCGTCAGACTTGTTCCACAGGCTGATTCGTCGCAGGATTTGAAAGGCGGGTCTTCTTGACACATTCAAACAATTGCATCTATCGAGTTAGACGTGACAAGTTGATGACCGGGTAACGGGAGGGAACAAAATGGCACATATCGTGGTGCTGGGCGCAGGTCTTGGCGGCGCCATCATGGCTTATGAATTGCGTGACCAAGTCCGCAAGGAAGACGAAATCACCGTCATTACCAAGGACCCGAAGTACCACTTCGTGCCCTCCAACCCTTGGGTCGCCGTCGGCTGGCGCGACCGCAAGGACATCACCGTCGATCTCGAACCGACGATGAAGAAGAAGAACATCAAGTTCATCCCGGTCGCGGCAAAGCGCCTGCACCCCGATGACAACAAGGTCGAGCTGGAGGATGGCCGCGAGGTTTCCTACGATTACATCGTGCTCGCCACCGGCCCGGAACTCGCCTTCGACGAGATCGAAGGACTCGGACCCGACGGCTTCACCCACTCGGTCTGCCATGTCGATCACGCCGAGGATGCCGGCACCGCCTTCAAGCGCTTCTGCGAAGACCCCGGCCCGATCATCGTGGGCGCGGTGCAAGGCGCGTCGTGCTTCGGCCCGGCCTATGAATTCGCCTTCATCCTCGACACCGCGCTGCGCCGGGCGAAGATCCGCGATCAGGTGCCGATCACCTTCGTCACCTCCGAGCCTTATGTCGGCCATCTCGGCCTCGACGGCGTCGGCGACACCAAGGGTCTTCTCGAAGGCGCGATGCGCGACAAGCACATGAAGTGGATGACCTCGAGCCGCGTGAAGAAGGTCGAAGACGGCGTGATGCATGTCGAAGAGATCGCCGATGATGGCTCCGTCAAGGCGACCCATGAGATGCCGTTCAAATACTCGATGATGCTGCCGCCTTTCCGTGGCATCCCGGCGGTGATGGGGCTTGAGGGCCTTGTGAACCCGCGCGGCTTCGTCATCGTCGACAAGCACCAGCGCAACCCGAAATACCAAAACGTGTTCGGGATCGGCGTCGGCATCGCGATCCCGCCCATGGGCCCGACCCCAGTGCCCTGCGGCGTGCCGAAGACCGGCTTCATGATCGAGTCGATGGTGACCGCCACCGCGCATAACCTCGGCAACATCGTACGTGGTCAGGAACCCGACGAGACCGGCACCTGGAACGCGATTTGCTTGGCCGATTTCGGCGACAGCGGCATCGCCTTCGTGGCCCAGCCGCAGCTTCCGCCGCGCAACGTCAACTGGTCGAGCCAGGGCAAATGGGTCCACCTCGCCAAGATCGGTTTCGAGAAGTATTTCATGCGCAAACTGCGCAAGGGCACCTCGGAGCCGTTCTACGAGAAGACCGCGATGAAGATGCTCGGTATCGACAAGCTGAAAGCGGTCAAGAAGACCCACTGAGCCGAACCGGCACAGATTTTTCTTCCCAAATCACGGGGCGGGCCTGCGGGTCCGCCCCGTGCTGATTCACGCCGATGGCCAAGTGGGCGCCGGAACACACGGCCTCGTGAAACGTTTGCCCCCCCGATACGCGGCCAGATGCCGCATGAAAGGGAGACGACATGAAGACGTTGAAGACGACCACTGCGCTCGTTGCCGGCCTTGCCGCGCTGAGCCCGGCGATCCTGCCGTTCAGTGCGCTTGCCCAGGATAGCAATACCGCCGCCGCTGAATGCATCGCGAAGGCGGTCGCAGATGGCACCCCGATGGAGAAGGCGAAAGCCGATTGCGAGGCCGACGCGGCAAATGCCGATGGCTCCGCCGAAGCTGCGGCAGGCACCGATCCGGCGAATGCCGACGCGCCGATGAGCGACAGCGAAGCCGATCAGGCCGCAAAAGCCGCGATCGAAGGCGCAGCCCCGCCCGCCGATCAGGACCCGGCTGCGAGCGGTGACACCCCCGACGCCAGCGCGAAAGCCGCAGTCGAAGGCGGCGCGGATGTGACCACTCAATCCGAGACCACGAACACCGATACAAACGCCGACGCGGCCGCCGCTGCGACGACGGATGCCAATACCGATGCCTCTGCCGAGACCGACGCAGCCGCTGCCACCGACGCGCAGCCCGATGCTGCGGCACCGGCAGAGACCGACGGTTCGGCCACCGCAACGGCTGATGGCTCGACCTCGGCGGATACGACAGCAGACGCAGAGACCACCGCTGAGACCGACAGCTCCGCTACGGCTGAAACCGATGGCTCGACCACCGCAACGGCTGATGGCTCGACCGATGCCACTGCCGATAGCCAGACCGACGCCGAGGCGACGAACACGCTCAGCCCTGACACCACCTCGCAGGACGCCCCTGCCCCGGTGACCGACACCACCGAAAACGCGATGGAGAACTCGGAGGCCCAGGCGGACAGCACCGCGACGGCAGAGCCCGAGGCGAAACCTGCAGGCGAGACCTCGACGGACACCACCTCCGACACGCAGGTCGTGCAGGAAGGCAATGGCGGGTCCGGCGCTGAAGTCGAACCGAAGGTGATCCAGCCGGAAGAGGCTGCCAATGCCGACGCGACTGCAGACGGCTCGGCCAGCGCGGACACGACCGCGAATGCCGAAACCGATCAGCAGGCGGACACGCAGGACACCGCGGCCACCAAGGCGACGAAGCTGCTGGAGAACGCGCTGACCGATACGAAAGCCGCGATCGAAGGCGAAGCCGTGCAGAACGAGGCGCTCAACGCGCCGACCGACAGCGCCGATACCGCCAATGCCACCGAAGAGACGGTGACCGAAGACACCGCGCGCAGCGCATCCGAAGACTTCGCGACCTCGGTCGACGCCAAGCCCGACGCTCAGGCGCAGGCAACCGCGCAAACCGACTCGTCGAAGAAGAAAAAGAAAGACCGTCTGAGCACGCTGGAAACCGCCGCGCTCTCGGGTCTCGGTGCGCTCGCCGTGGGGGCGATCCTGAACAACGGCTCGAAAGTGGCCGTGAACTCGGGCGACCGCGTTGTGGTGCAACAGCCCGATGGTTCTTACCAACTGGTGAAGGACGACAACGCGCTGCTGCGTCAGCCCGGCTCGAAGATTCGCACGCAGGACTACGCGGACGGCTCGTCGCGCACGATCGTGACCAAGCCCGATGGCAGCCAGATCGTCACCGTCTATGACGCCCAGCGCCAGATCCTGAAACGGACGCTGGTTCAGCCCGACGGCACGCAGTACCTGCTGGTCGACGACGCGCGCGGGGCCGATCCGGTCGACGTCTCGGCGCTTCCCGAGCCCAAGCCCACCGCAACGGTGTCGTCCAGCAACGAGCAGGCTCTGCGCGATGCGCTGACCCGTCAAAGCGGCATCGACCGTACCTTCACGCTCTCGCAGGTGCGCAACATCACCCCGGTGCGCGATCTCGCCCCGGCGATCTCGGTCGAGAACATCAACTTCGAGACCGGGTCCGCCGCGATCCAGCCCGATCAGGCGCAGGCTCTCTCGGCTCTGGGTCAGGCGATCCAGCAGCGCATCGACGAGAACCCGCGCGAGCTGTTCCTCGTGGAAGGCCATACCGACGCCGTCGGCAGCGCCGCCTATAACCTCGCGCTCTCGGACCGTCGCGCGGAATCGGTCGCGCTGGCTCTGAGCGAGTATTTCGACGTGCCCGCCGAGAACCTCGTGGTGCAGGGCTATGGCGAACAGGACCTGAAGGTGCAGACCGAAGGCGCCTCGGAAGCCAACCGCCGCGCCGTGGTGCGCCGGATCACCGATCTTCTGCGCACCGCCTCGAACTGAGGTTGAGCCTGAGACAAAAGCAAAGGGCGCCCTGCGGGGCGCCCTTTTCGCATCTCTCCCGAAAGAGGGGGAGTAGTGGTGGCGAGGGGGGGACTTGAACCCCCGACCCCACGATTATGAGTCGTGTGCTCTAACCAGCTGAGCTACCTAGCCACTGGGGGGCTAACTAGGCAAAGCGGATCGTCCAGTCAAGGACGTTTTGCGGGAAAATTGCCCCCATTTCGCTGCGGCATATTGGGAATTGGCGAAGCCGCGCGCAAAGGCTAGGCATGAGGGGAAAAGGAGAGACCATGCACGCCGCCCCTGCCCTGCCCCTGACACGCGATATCGTTCTGATCGGGGGCGGACATACCCATGCGCTGGTACTGCGGATGTGGGGGATGAACCCGTTGCCGGGTGTGCGACTGACCATGATCAACCCAACCCCCTCCGCGGCCTATTCGGGAATGCTGCCGGGCCATGTGGCGGGGCATTACACGCGCGACGAGCTGCAGCTCGATCTGGTGAAGCTTGCGCGGCATGCGGGCGCGCGGCTGGTTCTGGGGCGCGCCACGGGGATCGACCGGGCGCGGCGGCTGATCGAAGTGCCGGGGCGTGCGCCGATCGCCTATGACGTGGCCTCGATCGATATCGGGATCACCGCCGAGATGCCGCAGCTGCCGGGCTTTCTCGACCATGTCGTGCCTGCGAAGCCGCTCGACGCTTTCGCCGACGCCTGGGACGCCTTCGCCGCCAATCCGCCCGAGTCGCCAAAGATCGCCGTGGTCGGCGGCGGCGTGGCAGGGGTGGAGCTCGCGATGGCCTGCGCCCACCGTCTGCCGCAAGCGCAGGTCACGGTCTATGAGGCAGCCCCCGAGGCACTGCGCGCGCTTGGCACCGGCGCGCGGAACGCGATGCTGGAGCACTGCGCGCGGCTTGGCGTGACCATCGAGACCGACGCGGCGCTGATCGGCGCGGAAAAAGGGCGGCTCCTTCTGGAAGGCGGACGCACGGCGGAGGCCAATTTCATCATCGGCACGGGGGCCACGAAACCCGCCGACTGGCTACCCGAAACGGGGCTCGATCTGACCGACGGTTTCGTCACGGTCGGCCCGACGCTGCAAAGCTCCGATCCCGCGATCTTCGCCGCAGGCGACATCGCACATCTCAGCCACGCGCCGCGCCCCAAGGCGGGCGTCTATGCGGTGCGCGAAGCGAAGCCCCTTTTCGCCAACCTGCGTGCGGCGGCGTCCGGCGGGGTGATGAAGAGCTATCAGCCGCAGCGCGATTATCTGAAGCTGATCTCCACGGGCGGCAAACAGGCGGTGGCCGACAAATGGGGCCTGCCGCTGAACGGTGCATGGCTCTGGCGCTGGAAGGACCATATCGACCGCAAGTTCATGGCGAAGGTCCACGATCTGCCCGCGATGCCGACGCCGCCCCTGCCCCGCGAGCACGCGCAGGGAATCGCGGAGGTGCTGGGCAGCAAGCCGATGTGCGGCGGCTGCGGCGCGAAGCTGGGCGGTCAGGCGCTGCGCGAGGCGCTGTCCGATCTGCCTGCTCCCGCGCGCGCCGATGTGCTGAGCGGTCCGGGCGACGACGCCGCCGTACTGTCTTGCGGCGCGCAGACGCAAGTCTTCACCACAGATCACGTCCGCGCCTTCACCGAAGACCCGTGGCTGCTGGGCCGGATCGTGGCGCTGCATGCGATGAGCGACGCTTGGGCGATGGGCGCGGCCCCGCAGGCGGCCTTGGCGCAGGTCACCCTGCCCCGCCAATCCGAGGAATTGGGCGCACGGGCTCTGCGCGAAATGCTTAGCGCGGCGTCCGAGGCTTTCCGCGACGCGGGCTGCGATCTCGTCGGCGGCCATACCTCGATGGGCGCGGAGCTGACACTGGGCTTCACCGTGACCGGGCTGGCCGAGCGGCCTTTGGGTCAAGACGGCGCGAAACCCGGCGAGGTGCTGATCCTGACGAAGCCGCTTGGAACGGGCGTGATCCTCGCCGCCGAGATGGCGAAACACGCGCCGGGCGGGGTAGTTGCAGGCGCGCTGGAGAGCATGGGTCGCAGCTCTGCCGAGGCCTCCACGATCCTCGCGCCCGTGGCCTCTGCGATGACGGATGTGACGGGCTTTGGTCTCGCGGGGCATCTGCTGGGTCTGTGCGAGGCGTCGGACGTCTCGGCAGAGCTGAACCTCGCCGCGATCCCGCTGCTCGATGGGGCCGAGGCTTTGGCCGAGGCAGGCGAGCACTCGACGCTTCTGCCGCAAAACATCGCCAATTGCGCGGGCCGGATGACCGCGCCGCCGTGCCCGCGAACGGAGCTGCTGCACGATCCGCAGACCTCGGGCGGGTTGCTGGCCAGCGTGCCGGAGGCGCAGGCTGCGGAGGTGCTGGCAAAGCTGGAAACGGCAGGCTACCGCGCCGCGCAGATCGGGGTGATTGCGGAGGGTCCGGCGTTCCTGCGGGTGCGGTGAGAAAAGGGTCGCGCCCGAGCCTTGGGTGGGCGCTTTGACCGGTCGGTGGCTTGGCGCTTTATCACGCAAGTCCGGACGACATTCCTACTCGCGATGACATCGCCAATGCGCCCTCCCGGGGGGAGGGTCGGGCGCGGCCCGGGCTGGTCGCCCGCGCCGAGGGCTCACGGCCTCAGCGCTCCGCCATCTCCTGCGCCTCTTTCACCACCTGCGCTGCCAGGCTTTCGATCGCCTCCGGCGCGAGGCTTTCCGCCTCGATCACCCGCTCATGTTCCACATGGCGCGCGCGGTGCTTCTCATAGCGCGGATCGTAATGGTCGCGCATCAGCTCGCCCGCCAGCGCCGCATATTCCCCCGCCGTGGCCTGTGCCTGCCACGCTGCGATCCGCTCGGCGGGTTGGAAGGGCCGCAGCTGATCGAGTACCGCCAGCAGCCGATCGGCATCCGCCGTGATATCCGCATAGGCCCGCGCGAGATACTGCGCCCGCTCCGACAGCGGTGCTCTGACCCGCAGGCGCGGCGCGTCTTTGATCGCGGCCCAGATCCCTGCGGGCAATTGCAGATCGCCGATCTTGGAGCTTTCCGCCTCCAGCAGCACCGGCCGCGCCGGATCGAGCGCCGCGATCTCCATGATCAGCCGCGACTCGAAATCCTTCTGGCTCGACTGGCCACCCTCCATCGCCCCGAAGAGCGAGCCGCGATGATTGGCGAGCCCCTCAAGATCGATCACCTGCGCCCCCTGCGCCCGCGCGGCCTTCAGGATGTCGGTCTTCGCGGTCCCGGTATTGCCGTCGAGAACGACGACCGGACAGGGCATCTCGGCAAGCCCGGCCTCCACGACCAGCGACCGGAAGGCCTTGTAGCCACCTTCGACCAGTTCCACGCGCCAACCGACCTGCTTTAGGATCGTCGCGAACGACCCCGAACGCTGCCCGCCACGCCAGCAATAGACCAGAGGCCGCCAGCCGCCTTCTTTGTCCGCCAGTGGGCCCTGCAGATGTTTGGCGGCATTCTGCGCCACCAGCGCCGCGCCGATCTTGCGCGCATCGAACGGCGCGACCTGCTTGTAGATCGTGCCGACGCGGGCGCGCTCCTCATCGTCGAGCACGGGCAGATTAATGGCGCCGGGGATATGATCCTCGGCGAATTCCGAAGGTGAGCGCACATCGATGATCGTGTCGAAATCGAGCGCGGCGACCTCGGCAATCGAGGTAAGTTTCATCAGTAGACAGTAACCTGCGTGCCGACGGGAACGCTGTTGAACAGATCGATGACATGATCGTTCACCATCCGGATGCAGCCGTTCGAGACCGCATGCCCGATCGAGCCCGGCTCGGTCGTGCCGTGGATGCGGATCGCCGTGTCACGCCCGTTCTGATACAGATACATCGCCCGCGCGCCGAGCGGGTTCTGCGGCCCGCCCTTCATACCGTCCTCGTATTTCTTGTAGGCCGGATTGCGTTCGATCATCTCGCGGGTGGGCGTCCAGCTCGGCCATTTGACCTTGCGCGCCACCGTCGCGGTGCCGCGGAACTTCAACTCGTCCTTGCCGACGGCCACGCCGTAACGCATCGCCACGCCCGGCGCGGTGATGTGATAGAGGAAGAACTTATCCGAGACGATAATGATCGAGCCCACCGGCAGATCCGGCTTCACCGCCACTTTCGTCGGGTAATATTGCGACCCGATCGGCCAGCGCTTGGCCGGCCCGGTCTCGACGCTTTGCGCAGGTTCGGTTGCGGCAAAGGCGGGCAGGCTTGCGAAGGGCAAGGCGGCCAGCGAGAGAAGAAAAGCGCGGCGATCCATTATCAAACTCCTGCAAAATCCTGCGGCGTCTCCCGGCAAAGCGTTCGACACAAACCAAGGGTGAGGCTAGCAAAGCCGCCCCACCCTCTCAAGAATTTGGTCTCGGGTCAGAAAAAGGCCAGCGCCAATCGTTGCCGCTTTGTCGATTACTTACCGAAAGCGCAGCCCGATTTGATGCCGAACTTGCCGAAGATCATCGCAGCCGGGCAGAAGCCGGTGAAAGCCGATTGCAGCAGGTTCGCGCCGATGAAGGCGGTGAACCACAGCCAGTACATCGAGACATAAACGGCCAGCAGCAGCGAGATCAGGATCATCACGCCAGCAAAGGCAAAAATCGCACGGTCGAGGTTCATTCGAGGGCACTCCACGAAAAAAGTTACGTTGTCAGAAGATATAACAGTTCCTCACGACAAATTCAATTGCTTGCATATGTCGCGCGACGCTTGACCGCAGCCCCGTGCAGGATCAGATAACGCCCTATGAGCGAAGCCACTTTTATCATCGACGCCATGCATTGCGGGGCCTGCACCGGTCGGGTCGAACGCGCACTCATGGCACAACCCGGCGTACAGAACGCCTCGGCCAACCTGATGGCGCGCAGTGCGCATGTCGAATTCGACGGGCCTGCCGATCTCGAAAGCCTCAAATCGGCCCTCGACCAGGCGGGCTATCCGGGCCGTCTGAAAGAAGAGATGGCCAACGGCCCCAGCGCAGCCGAGCGCCAGATGCAGGAGGCGCGCCAGCTCAAGCGTCAGTTCCTGACCGCGCTCGCGCTGACCGCACCGGTCTTCGTGCTCGCGATGGGCGCGCATATGATCCCCGGCATGCATCACCTGATCGCCAATACGATCGGGATCGAAGCAAGCTGGTGGGTGCAGATGATCCTCACCGCGCTGGTGCTGGCGTTCCCCGGCCGCGTCTTTCTGCGCATCGGCGTCCCGGCCCTGCTGCGCGGCTCGCCCGAGATGAATTCGCTCGTCGCGATGGGCTCGCTCGCCGCGTTCGTCTATTCCGCCCTCGTCACACTTGCGCCCGGCCTTCTGCCCGAGAGCGCGCGCGGCGTCTATTTCGAGGCGGCGGCGACCATCGTCACGCTGATCCTGCTGGGTCGCTGGCTTGAGGCGCGCGCCAAGGGCCGCGCAGGCGAGGCGATCTCGCGGCTGATCGGTCTGCAGCCCAAAACTGCGCGCGTGCAGACCGAAAATGGTGTCGAGGAACGTCCGATCGAGGAACTCGTGCCCGGCGACATCCTTCTGCTCGCCCCCGGCGAGCGCGTAGCCCTCGATGGGGTGATCGCCGAGGGCGCCGGCCATATCGACGAGAGCATGCTGACCGGCGAGCCGGTCCCCGTCGCAAAAACCGAAGGCGATCCGATCACCGGCGGCACCGTGAATGGCGAATCCGCACTCAGCTACCGCGTCACCGCGACCGGCGGCGACACCGTCCTGTCGCGGATCATCGCGATGGTCGAAGCCGCGCAGGGCGCAAAACTGCCGGTGCAGGCGCTGGTCGACAAGGTCACCCGCGTCTTCGTGCCCGTAGTCATGGCGCTGTCGCTCCTGACCTTCGCGATCTGGATGATCGCGGGCATGGGCTTTTCGCATGCCTTCGTCGCGGCGATCTCGGTGATGATCATCGCCTGCCCCTGCGCGATGGGTCTGGCGACGCCCGTCTCGATCCTCGTGGGCACCGGGCGCGGCGCCGAACTGGGCCTGCTGTTCCGCCGTGGCGACGCGCTGCAACGGCTCTCGGAAGTCGCAGTCGTGGGCTTCGACAAGACCGGCACGCTGACCGAAGGCCACCCTGCCCTCACCGATCTCGAACCGCTCGCCGATCTGCCCGAGACGGAAATCCTCGCGCTGGCCGCTGGCGCCGAGGCGCGCTCGGAACACCCGCTGGCCCGTGCGATCCTCGCCGAGGCCGAGACGCGCGGCATTCCCCACGCGCCTGTCAAACGCGTCAAGGCGTTGTCCGGCAAGGGGCTGCGCGCGCAAGCCGAAGGCGCCAAGCTCTGGATCGGCAATGCCGGTGCGATGGAAGAGGCAGGCGCGGATATCGCCCCCTATGCCGAACGTGCGAAGGCGCTGGCTGCGAAAGGCCGCACCCCGGTCTGGATGTCGCTCGACGATCGCCCTGTCGCCCTGATGGCGCTGTCGGATCCGATCAAGGCAGAGGCGCGCGAAGCGATCGACGCCCTGCACAAGGCGGGCAAGCAGGTGGCGATGGTCACCGGCGACACGCGCGCCACTGCGGAAGCGGTTGGCCACGATCTCGGCATCGACCGGATCGAGGCCGAAGTATTGCCAGACGGCAAGCGCGACGCGGTCGAGAGCCTGCGCCAGATCGGTCCGGTCGCCTTCGTGGGCGACGGCATCAATGACGCGCCTGCGCTGGCGGCTGCCGATGTGGGCCTCGCGATCGGCACCGGCACCGATGTGGCCATCGAGGCCGCCGAGGTCGTGCTGATGCGCGGCGACCCGAACGGCGTCGCGATGGCGCTGGAACTGTCGCGCGCAGTGATGCGCAATATCCGACAGAACCTGTTCTGGGCCTTTGCCTATAACGTCGCGCTGATCCCGGTCGCGATGGGCATTCTCGTGCCCTTCGGCGGCCCCGGCCTGTCCCCGATGCTGGCGGCGGGCGCGATGGCGTTCTCCTCGGTCTTCGTGGTCACCAACGCACTGCGCCTGCGCCGCGCCTTGCGCTGAGCCGGGCGGGCATCGGCGAGAGCGCGCCGAGGCTGGAACTCCGCCCTTCCCAAGCGGCAAGGAGCACGTTTAGCTGCGACGACCCACCACCCGGAGCGCCCGCATGCTGACTCGTCGCCTCTTCCTGCTCTCGCTCGGCGCCCTCGCGGCCTGTGGCGGCTCGCCGCGTCCGATGGCGAAACCGGTCTACGCACTGCCGCTCCATCGCAACGAGACGCCGGAAATCCGCGCCCTAATCAACCGCTATTCCGACCATTACGGCGTGCCGCGCAGCCTCACCCACCGCGTGGTCCAGCGTGAGAGCCGCTACCGCGCCGATGCCCGCAATGGCCCCTATTACGGGCTGATGCAGATCCTGCCGCAAACCGCGCGTGGCATGGGTTTTCGCGGCAAGCCGCATGACCTACTCGATCCCGACACCAACCTGAAATACGCGGTGAAATACCTGCGCGGCGCGTGGTTGGTCTCGGACGGCTCGGAAGATCGCGCGGTGAAATGGTATTCGCGCGGCTATTACTACGAAGCAAAACGGCGCGGCTTGCTCCGCGAAACCGGCCTGCGCTGACCCGCGACCTGCGCGGGGCCGACCGGAGGGACGCTCCGCGGGGGATATTTAAACCAAGGCCAAGCAAAGCGCCTTACCTTCCTCTTGGCCGAAATATCCCCGCCGGAGGCAACCAACCTTTGCAGGCAATGCCGCCCTCACTCGGGCGCGCGCAACACCCCCGCAGGCCGCGCCGCCAAGGGACGCAGCGCGAAGACCAGACCGGCCAGCAGCGTCGCGATAACGCCGCCCGCCACGATCAGGAGCGCGGGGAGCGGGGCGAAATGGAACTCCGCCCCCATCACCAGATCAACCACGGCCCAACCCGCGAGCCCACCGAAGAGGATCGCGACCAGACCCGCAGCCGCGCCCATCAGTGCCGAACGCAGCGCGAAGCTCGCTAGGATCGCACCGCGCGTGGCGCCGAGCGTCTTGAGCATCGCCGCCTCCCAAGCACGTTCCCGCTCGCCCGCGGCCGCCGCGCCGATCAGCACGACGAAACCCGTAAGCAGCGTCACGCCCGCCGCCAGCGAGGTCGCCCGTGCGATCGCCGAGAGCGCATCGGTCACGCGCTGCAGGGCGTCGCGCACGCGGATCGCGGTGATATTCGGGAAACGCTCCGCAAGATCACGCATCACCTGCGCCTCGGCGCTTGGCGGCGCGTAGATCGTGGCGAGCCATGTATGGGGCGCGCCGCGCAGTGCCGCCGGATCGAGCGTGAGGACAAAGCCGATACCCCCGGTCGAGAAATCCACGTCGCGGAACGAGGTCACCTTCGCGGTGATGTCGCGCCCGAGGATGTTCACCGTGATCGTATCGCCGAGCTTCAGGCCGATCTCCTGCGCCTCCTTGGCCGAGAAGCTGGCCAGCGGCGGGCCGTTATAGTCCTTCGGCCACCACTCGCCCGCGGTGATCTTCTCGCGCGGGGTCTCGGCATAGGTCACGCCGCGGTCGCCGCGCAGCACCCAATGCTCGCCATGCGTCTTGCGCGCGTCCTCGCCGTTGATCTTGGTGATGACGCCGCGCAGCATCGGCACGCTTTCGACCTTGGTCACCTCGGGCATATCTGTCAGCAGATCGGTGAAGGGCTGGATCTGGTCGGGCTGGATGTCGATCACGAAATAGGCGGGCGCGACCTTCGGCAGATCGCGGTCGATCGCCCCGCGCAAACCGCTATCGACCTGCCCGACCGCGGCCAGAACGGAGAGGCCAAGTCCCAGCGACAGGATGACCGAGCGCGCTTCGGAGCGCGGCCCGCCGATGGCGGCAAGGGCGGCGCGCAGCACGGGGCGGCCCCGGGCGCTATGCTGAGCGCGGCGCGCCAGCCAGCGGATCAGGCTCGCCGCGAGCGTCAGGATCAGAAGCGCCACGGCGATGCCGCCGAGGCTCGCCAGCGTCAGCGTCCAGAGGCCCGAGAACCACGCCGAAACGGTGACGATGATTGTCAGAAGCGCCGCCGTCAGCAGAAGCGTGGGCCAGCCCGGCAGGCGGCGGCCTGCGCCGGTGTCGCGGTAAAGCGTCGCCGCGCGCATCTTCGACATGCGCGAGAGCGGCCAGAGGGCAAACAGCATCGCGACCAACGCGCCGTAGAGCGCGGCCTCGCCCAGCGGGCCGGGATCGAGGCCGATCTCGACCGGCAGCGGCAGCGCGCGTTCGATCAGCCCGGATGCGCCGAGGACGAGACCGGCGCCGAGGAGGAGTCCGGCGAGAATGCCTGCGAGGCCGAGAGCGGCAAGTTGGATCAGGAACGCTGCGCGGATCGTACTTCCGGTCGCGCCGAGCGCGCGTAGAGTGGCGATGGTAGGCGCCTTGCGTTCGATCCATGCAGCGACGGTGGCGGAGATGCCGACCCCGCCCACGGCCAGCCCTGCCAGCCCCACCAGCACGAGGAAAGAGCCCAGCCGCTGCACGAAACGCTCCGCCCCCGGCGCGGCGCGGCGGCGGTCGGACCAGCGCATGCCGGCTCCGTCGAACCGGGTCTCTGCCTGCTGTTTCAGGGTGGCGAGGTCGGTATCGGGCGGAAGGGTCGCGCGGTATTCCGTCTCGAAAAGAGAACCCGGCGAGAGAAGCGGCGTGTTCTCGATGGCCGACAGCGAGACGATGGAATGCGGGCCAAGCCCCATCCCCGTCCCGGTCGAATCCGGCTCGCGCACGATCCGCGCCATCATCACGAAATCCTGCCCGCCAAGCTGCACCTTATCGCCGGGGCTCAGGCCCAGCCGATCAGCGAGGATCGGATCGAGGAAGATTCCCGGTACACCGCCTTGCCCCTTCAGCGCATCGGAGGCGACGGGCGGATCAAGCTGCAGCTTGCCGGTCAGCGGATAGGCCCCGTCCACTGCCTTCACCTGCGTCAGCGCGCGGTCGGCGGGATCGGTGCCGGTCGACAGCATCGAGCGAAAATCGATCACCTCGGAGACCGCGGTGGCGCGGTCGGTGATCCATTGCAGTTCCTCGGGCTTTGCACGGCGATAGGTGAATTCGTATTGCGCGTCGCCGCCCAGCAGCACCGCGCCCTGATCCGACAGCGCGCGCTCGATGGCCGAGCGCACCAGACCGACCGAGGCGATCGCCGCCACGCCCAGCATCAGGCAGAGCAGCATCACCCAGAAGCCGCGAATGCCGCCGCGCAGCTCGCGCCGGGCGATGGAGAGCGCGAGGCTCATGCGGGCGCGTCCGTTGCAATGTGATCGCCCACGACTTCGCCGTCGCGCAGTTCCACGATCCGGTCGCAGCGCGCGGCCAGTTCCGGTGCGTGGGTCACGAGAACCAGCGTCGCGCCGTGTTTCTCCTGCAGGCCGAACAGCATCTCGATGATCGTCTCGCCCGTGGCGCTGTCGAGATTGCCGGTCGGTTCATCCGCCAGCAGGATCGCGGGCCGGGGCGCGACTGCGCGGGCCAGGGCCACGCGCTGCTGCTCGCCACCCGACATCTGGCTGGGATAGTGATCGAGCCTGTGCGCCAGCCCGACGGCCTCCAGCTCTGCCGCCGCGCGCTCGAACGGGCGTTCCACCCCCGCGATTTCCAGCGGCATCGCGACGTTTTCCAGCGCCGTCATCGTCGGGATGAGGTGGAAGCTTTGGAAAACCACCCCCATATTACCCCGACGAAACCGCGCCAGTGCATCCTCGGACAGCTTCGAGAGATCATGGCCCAAAGCGGTGACAGACCCGGAGGTGGCGCGTTCGAGCCCGCCCATCAGCATGAGGAGCGACGATTTGCCCGATCCAGACGGCCCCGTAAGCCCGACGCTTTCCCCTTTCGCGATGCTCAGGTCGATCCCGTTGAGGATCTCGACCGGCCCGGTATTGCCATCGAGCGCAAGCCGCGCGTCTTTCAACTCAAGGATCGTGTCACTCATGCGCCGTCTTTCTTTTGCTTCAAAGGGATATGGGCCGCGGATGGGGATACGCAAGCGGATCGCTGCGGGTTTTATCGCCGCGGGGCTGGCGCTGGGGGTCGGGCCCGCGATGGCGGAGGTGTCGATCCTCGCATTGGGGGACTCGCTGACTCAAGGCTATGGGCTCGATAATCCGGCGGACGGGCTGGTGCCGCAGCTGCAGGGCTGGCTGCAGGGTCATGGGCAGGATGTGAAGGTGATTAATGGCGGCGTCTCAGGCGATACGACCGCAGGCGGGCTGTCGCGGATCGACTGGCTTCTGACGCCCCAGCCCGACGCGGTGATCGTGGCCTTGGGCGGCAATGACCTGCTGCGCGGGCTGCCGCCGGAACAGGCGCGGGCGAACCTCGATGGCATTCTGGCGAAACTGCAGGCGAAGGGCATTCCGGCGCTGCTGGCGGGGCTGCCCGCGCCGGGGAATTTCGGGCCGAAATATCAGCAGGATTTCGACGCGATCTATCCCGATCTGGCGCAGAAATACGATGCGATTCTGGTGCCCAACCTGCTTGCTCCGATCACGGAGACCCCGATCGAGGAGCGCGCCAAGACCGACCTAATGCAGCCCGACAATATCCACCCCTCGCCCGAAGGGGTGAAGAAGGTGGTCTCTGCGCTGGGGCCGAAGGTGCTGGAGCTTCTGGCGAAGGTGAAACCGGGGAGCTGAGCGCTCAGCTCTCCTCTTCGGGATAGGCCGCCTTGCAGGCCGCGATCTGCGCCTCGGCGGCCTTCGACAGCTCCGCCTGCCGCTTCAGCAGCGCTTCCAGCTTGCGCTTCTCGATGACCGGATCGATCGGGATCGGGCGCTGCCGCGTCACCGTGTAATCCTCGAGGCACATGCGCGGCTTCTGGATCACCTTGTCGCCCTTGGTGATCGTGTCGTAGCCGCAGATTTCCCAGCGGCTCGACGTGGTTTCGTAGCTCTGCCACGCGTAGCCCCGCGCGATGTTGCCCTGCACCTCGCTCACCAGATTGGTGACGCGCCGCAATTCGGTCGTAGACTGGCGGATGCAACGCTCCTGCGGCGTGCCGCAGGCGGCGAGCAGGACGAGCGGGATCAGCATGAGGGCGTGGCGCATGGGCTATCTCCTTGATGGGTCGAGCCTACGCCCGCTTCCGACCGCGATCAATCGCGCCCTTCCCGCATCCCCCGGCGCCTGATAAGGATCACGCTAAAGATTTGGGAGGCCCTACGCATGACTGACACGGTTGAGGATTTCGACGCCCGCAAGGCCCGCGCGAGCCAGTGGTTTTCCGACCTGCGCGACCGGATCGTCGCGGCGTTCGAGGGGCTGGAAGACAGCCATGCGCAAGGCCCGCTTTCCGATCAGGCGCCGGGCCGCTTCGAGGTGACGCCCACCGAGCGCAAAGGCCCGAACGGCGAGGATCATGGCGGCGGCAAGATGAGCGTGATGCGTGGCGGACGCGTCTTCGAGAAGGTCGGCGTGAATATTTCCACCGTCTGGGGCGAACTGGCGCCCCGCGCGCAAAAGGCGATGGCCGCACGCGGCGTACCGGGGATGGAAGAAGACCCGCGGTTCTGGGCTGCGGGGATCAGCCTCGTCGCCCATATGCAGAACCCGCATTGCCCTGCCGTGCATATGAACACGCGCATGTTCTGGACGCCCGGCGCGTGGTGGTTCGGCGGTGGCGCGGACCTCAATCCCTGCCTTGAGTATGACGAGGACACCGCGCATTTCCACGCCGAGATGCAAGCCGCCTGCGACGCCCATGACAAGACCTATTACAACCATTTCAAAGCCTGGGCAGACGAATATTTCTTCATCCCTCATCGCGGCCGGGCACGTGGCGTCGGCGGGATTTTCTACGACGATCTGAACACCGGCGAGTGGGAGGATGATTTCGCCTTCACCCAATCGGTGGGCGCGGGCTTCCTGCCCGCCTTCCAGCCGCTGATCGAGAAGCGCCGCGGGCAGGATTGGTCCGAGGAGGATCGCGAGACCCAGCTGCGCCATCGCGGCCTCTATGCGGAATACAACCTCGTCTATGACCGGGGCACGAAATTCGGGCTCGAGACCGGGCATAACGCGGATGCGGTTCTGATGAGCCTGCCGCCCGTCGCGAAATGGTATTGATCGGCTAAGGCGCGCATAGGGCCAAGGTTGGAGGGGCGCTGCCCCTCTGCGCTTGCGCGCATTCACCCCGGGATATTTTTGCCAAGAGGAAGGGAGGGGTGCGCGCCCGCATACTCGGACGCGCGCGCTCGGTCGAAACCGCGCGTCAGCCGTTGCGGATCGTTTCGACCATCAGCGCCACATTCTCCGGATCGGCATCGGGAGTGATCCCGTGGCCGAGGTTGAAGATATGCGGGCCCTTGCTGAACGCTTTGACGACATGGCGCGTCTCGTCGATCAGCGCCTGACCGCCGGTGACCATATGCGAGGATGCGAGGTTGCCCTGCACGCAGCCAGAGACCTGCACATGCTCGGCGCCCCATTCCGGCGTGATCGAATTGTCGAGCGCGACGCAATCGGCGCCGGTCTTCTGGTGGAAGCCGATATAACCCTCGCCCGCCTCGCGCGGGAAGGCGATGACCGGCAGGCCCGGGAAGCGCGCTTTCATCTCGGAGATGATCTTGCGGGCGGGTTCGACGGCGAAATCCTCGAAATCCTGACCTTTGAGCGAGCCCGCCCAGCTGTCGAAGATCTTCACGACCTCGGCCCCGGCCTCGACCTGTTTCGACAGGTATTCGATGGTCGAGACGGTAAGCAGGTCGATGATCTTCACGAAAGTCTCGCGATCTTCGGCCTTCAGCGCATGGGCCGGGCCCTGATCCTTGGTGCCGCGGCCCGCGATCATGTAGGTAGCGACGGTCCACGGCGCGCCGGCGAAGCCGATCAGCGTGGTCTCTTTCGGCAGCTCTTCCGAGAGGATCGAGACGGTCTCGTAGACCGGGTTGAGCGTCTCGTGGATGTCGTCCTTGGTCTTGAGCTTGGCGAAGCCCTCCGCCCCGGTGATGGTCGAGAGGCGCGGACCCTCGCCGGTGACGAACCACAGATCGGCGCCCAGAGCCTGCGGCAGCAGCAGAATGTCGGCAAACAGGATCGCCGCGTCGAAGCCGTAGCGACGGATCGGCTGTAGCGTCACCTCGGCGGCCAGTTCGGGATTGTAGCACAGCGACAGGAAGTCGCCTGCCTTCGCCCGCGTCGCGCGATATTCCGGCAGGTAGCGCCCCGCCTGCCGCATCATCCAGACCGGAGGGGTCGGCAGCACTTCGCCTTTCAAAGCTCGCAGGATCGTCTTGTCGGTCATTCTCGCGCCTCCTCTTTGCACCCCTTCGACGCGACCTGTGGCGTCATGTCAAGCGCAGGGCTTCTTGCAAGGTCCATCTGTCGCGGATATTCCGGGGCCATGACACAGATGCCCGATGCGAAATCCCCGCTCAAGATCGGCACCCGCGGCTCGCCGCTGGCGCTGGCGCAGGCCTATGAGACCCGAGACCGGCTGATGGCCGCGCATGGTCTGCCCGAAGACGCTTTCGAAGTCGTGGTGATCAAGACCACGGGCGACGACCGGGCGATGATCGCGGCGGACAAGCCGCTCAAGGAGATCGGCAACAAGGGCCTGTTCACGAAGGAAATCGAAGAGGCCATGGTCGATGGCCGCATCGATATCGCCGTGCATTCGATGAAGGACATGCCGACCGAGCAGCCCGAGGGGCTGGTGCTCGATTGCTACCTGCCGCGCGAAGATGTGCGCGATGCCTTCGTCAGTCTCGAATACGACTCGATCATGGCCCTGCCCGAAGGCGCGACGGTCGGCACGTCGAGCCTGCGTCGCCGGGCGCAGCTTGCCCATGTGCGCCCGGATCTGAAACTGGTCGAGTTCCGCGGCAATGTGCAGACCCGGCTGAAGAAGCTGGCGGACGGCGTCGCGGCGGCGAGCTTCCTCGCCTATGCGGGGCTGCGTCGTCTGGGGATGGAGGACTCGGCGCGCGGGCCCATCGCCCCCGAGGAGATGCTACCTGCCGTCGCGCAGGGCGCGATCGGGATCGAGCGCCGGATGGCCGATGCCCGCGCCGAGGCGCTTCTCGCGCCGATCCATGATCTGGTGACCGAACAGCGCCTGCTGGCCGAACGTGCCTTCCTCGCGACGCTGGACGGCTCCTGCGAGACGCCGATTGCGGGGCTTGCCCTGATCGAGGGCGACCGGCTCTGGCTGCGCGGCCAGATCTTGCGCCCCGACGGCTCCGAGGCGCTCGCGGGCGAGCGTTGGGGCAATATCGACGAGGGCGCCGCGATGGGCGAACACCTCGCGCGCGATCTGCTATCTCAGGCGGGCGAAGGGTTCTTCGACTGGCGCTGAGCACTCAGCACAGAAGCTGACCGGCGGCGCGGCGCTCCAGCGCCCGCTCCATCTCGGGGATTTCGCCGTCGCCGAAGCCGCGCAGGGCAAGCCGTTCCAGCGGGCTGATATCGCACCAGAGGGTCTTGAGCACCTTGTCGCGGCGCTTGCGCGGCACATCGGCCAGACGCATCTCATAGATCTCGTCCGCCGCCGCGAGCAGGCGCGGATGCAGGGCCTCCAGAAGCGGCTCGAACGCGGCACGGGCGGATTTGGCATTGCGCAGCCGCAGGATCGCGCCCTCCCCGATCGTCATCGTCTGGATCAGCGTCCAACCGAGCACGTCGGCAGCGCGATGCGGCGGGATCGGGGCGTGACCGCTGAGGCCGTAGGTGAGGCTCAGAACCCCGCGTTCTTCTTGCGGCATCGCCAGCACGACGCGGGCGCACTCCTGTTCCAGAGCGGTTTCGGCATCTTCCAGACGGCCCAGCCGCGGGGTCGTCACCTGCGCGGGCGGAACCTCCGCGCGCAGCAGGATATTGCGGATCACATTGTCGAACTTCAGTGCGATATGACGCGAGAGCATGATGCTTCCTTTTACATGTACAACCTCTCCCGCCCTGCCTTTTGAACTAGGTTTCCAGCGCCGCCGTTCCCTGCCTGTGGCGGTTTTTCGCCTAGCATTTCGCTAAGCCTTTGTAGCTCCACGAGTAAGGCTTCGCGGCTGCCTCTTGAACTTGAACGCCCGAAGGCGCAAAGCGGCGACATGCTACGTCCGATCCGCCTTGTCCTCTCCGATCCTGCTCTGCGTCTCGCCGCCATTTTGCTGGTGCTGTTCGGCGCCCATGCGGCGACGATGGGGCCCTATGTCTCGGCGCTGGCCATCAAGGTCTTCGGCCTCTCGGACCGCGCTTATTCGGGCGTGCTGATGGTCGCCTCGGTGCTGTCGGTATCGGCTTCGGTCGGGCTTGGCATCCTCGCCGATCAGCGCGCGAACCGCCGGGCCATCGCGCTTGGCACCTCGGCGATGCTGATCGTGGGCTCGGGGCTGGTGCTGGCGGGAGACAACTGGGTGGTCTTCGTGATCGCCAACGCGCTGATCCTGCCGCTCTCGGCATCGATCTTCGGCCAGCTCTTCGCACTGTCGCGGCTGGCGGCCTCGACCCACCCCGCTGAGGACCGCCCCGCGATCCTCTCGACGCTGCGCGCGCTCTTCGCGCTGCCCTGGGTGGTGGTGCTGCCGATCTGGTCGGTGGTCTTCGACCGAGGCGCGGCGATGACCTCGATCTACCCGGTGACGCTGACGCTCGGGACCACGATCCTCGCGCTAACCTTCCTGTTCTGGCCACGCGACGGGGCGACCCGCTGGCCCGACCCGAAATCGGGGCTGACTTTCCGGCAGAGCTTACGCGAGATGGCGAACCTGCCGATCCTCGCCCGCGTCGTGGCGCTTGGGACGATCAACGGGTCGATCATGCTCTATCTCGTCGTGATGGGGCTGGTCTTCGAGGCGACGCCGGGGCGCGGCGCGGCCGATACCGCGCTTTATGCGGGCCTCATGGCGGGGCTGGAGGTGCCCTTCATGCTGGCGCTGCCGCTGGTTCTGGGCCGGATCGAGCGCACGACGATGATCTGGATCGGGGCTGCGCTTTACGCAACCCATCTGGGGCTGCTGCCGCTGCTGGCCCCCACGCCTTACGTCTGGTTTCTCGCCCTGCCCGGCGCGATCGGCGGCGCGGTCGTGCTGACCCAGCCGATGGCCTATCTGCAGGACCTTCTGTCGAACCGGCCCGGCGCGGGAGCGTCGCTCATGGCGTTGCAAAAACTGGCAGGCGACGGGTTCTCCGCGGCCATCTTCGCCATTGGCACGGCGCTTGCGGGCTATGAGCTGGCCGCAGCCGCAGGCGCCCTTCTGGGCGTGGCCGGCGCGGGCGCACTCTGGGCGATGGACCGGCGCGCGGCGCGGTCCTGAGCCTTTAGAAGGCCGGGACCTGCACGCGGTCGAGAAGGCTGCGCCCGCCATCGACATTGATGATCTGCCCGGTGACGAAGCTCGCCCCCGAAGACGCCAGATACTGCACCGTCTCTGCCAGCTCCGACGGCGGCGCGATCCGGCCCAGCGGCGTGCCTTCGCAGATCGCCTCTCGCCAGTCGTCGTTTTCCTTCAGCGCATCCTGCAGCGAGCGGCTCATCACCGAAGCGAAGCTGACGCCGTTCACCCGAATCCGCTTCGGCGCAAGCGCCACGGCGAGCGAGCGGATCGCCTGATCCTGCGCGGCGCAGGCGATCGAATAGGCCATCAGCTCGGGCTGGGTACGGTTCGAGGCCAGTGTCGAGACGTTGATGATCGAGCCGATCTCGCCTTCGGTCCGACCCTCATCCTCGGCCTGCTTGATCATCCGCTTCGCGGTCATCTGACTGACCCGCAGCGCCGATTTCATGTTCTGCGACAGCATCGAGTCGAGCACCTCGACGGACGGATCGAGCGGATCGCATGGCGCGAAGGTGCGCGCGCAATTCACCAGAATGTCGATCCGGTCGAACGCGTCCACCGTGGCCGAGAGCAGGTTCTTCACCGCCAGCTTCTCGCACAGATCGCCCGAGAAATAGCGCACCGGCCCTTCGGTCTTGGCCGTGTCGCCGAGTTCGGCGGCAAGCTTCTCTTCATCGATATCGGCAAACATCACCTGCGCGCCGCGATCGACGAAATGGCGCGCGATGGCCTGACCGATACCGTGGGCTGCGCCCGTGACGATGACGGTCTTGCCGGAAACAGAAAGGGACATTGGGTGTCTCCTCGTGGATGTTGAGGCAGGTTAGGCGAGCTTAGCGCCGCTTGCGAGGGGCAAGGCTGCGTTTCGGCTCGGCTGTGGCGCGCGTGCCCGCCGATTTCCCCGGGGTCTTCCCGGCGGGGATCGGCTTGGCAGCGCGGATGATACGGAAACGGGTCGAAGGGCCGCTGGGCGGCGTGATCTCTTCAATCTCGTGGAACGCGGCGGCGAGCGCGTCGGCATAGGGCAGATGGCGGTTCGCCACCATCCAGAGCGTGCCCGAGAGCGACAGCATCCCGCGTGCGGCCTGAATGAAGGCCAGCCCCAGCGCCGGATCGGCCCCGCGCGCGGCCCCGTGGAAGGGCGGGTTCATCACGACGGCGGTATAGCGCTCTTCCGGCGCATGGCGCGTGGCGTCGGCCCAAAGGAACTGTGCACGCGGATCGGAAATGTTACGTTTCGCGCAGTCCAGCGCGACCGCATCCGACTCGACCAGATCGAGCCGTTCGACGCCCTTGCGCGCAAGGATCTGCGCCGAGAGCCAGCCCCACCCCGCGCCGAGATCGGCGACTTTCGACGGCAGGCTATCGGGCAGGCATTCCGCCAGAAGCGCCGAGCCCTCATCCACCGCATCCGCGGAGAACACGCCCGGACGGGTCACAAAGCCTTCGACCGGGTGGATATCCTGAGCCGCCCAGTCGGTCAGCAGGTCGGGGGCTGCGAAGAACCATGCGATCTTGCCATGGGCCTTTGCGATCGGCGCGGACAGCTCCACCCGCCCCCGCAACTCCTTGAGCAGCGAGTCGATCCCTTCGGTCTTCACCCCGTCGACATAGATCGGCCCGCCCGGCGCCACGCGCTGGCAGGCTTCGGCGATCAGCGCGCGGGCTTCGGCCTTGGCGCGGGGCGCGAAGATGATCGCGGCGGCATAGCTGCCCTCGGCACTCGGCGAGACACGAACGCCGCGCTGCGCGAGCACGTCATGATCGGGCTTCTCGGGCTGGATCGCCACGAGGCGATCGACCGGCAGACCGCCGAGGTCCAGCGTGCCCACGGGCGCGAACAGCGCGATGTCTCCCTCGGGCGGAAGCGCCTCGGGCATCTCGAGAGCGAGCGAAAGTCGCGGATGGCTCATGCAGGGAACCCTCTGAAAGAAACGAGCCCGCCGAATAGGCGGGCGCGACTGAATTTGCAAGGAACCGCTTGGGCGGCCTTTAGTCCTTCTCCATCGTGCATTGCAGCGGATGCTGGTGGCGGCGCGCGAAATCCATCACCTGCGCCACCTTCGTCTCGGCCACCTCGAAAGAGAAGACACCGACCACCGCAAGACCCTTCTTGTGCACGGTCAGCATGATCTCGAACGCCTGCGCGTGATTGAGACCGAAGAACCGCTCGAGGATATGGACGACGAATTCCATTGGCGTGTAATCGTCGTTCAACAACATGACCTTGTACATCGGCGGACGCTGCGTCTTCGGCCGCGTCTTGGTCGCGAGGGACGCATCGTTGTCGCTGTCGTCCTGGTCGTCGTCGGACATCATGTAAAGAGGCTCGGTCAAGGGCGCTCCGGCATCAGGAATCGTTGAGGGGCTCTGGCGGAATATAGGGTCTTCGTGACATATGAAAAGTCTTTCAACACCTCCGGCGAGAAAGGCGGGACGATGCGGCTCACGGCGATTGGCTTCGATGCGGATGATACGCTCTGGCATAACGAGCGTTTCTTTCAACTCACGCATGACCACTTTACCGAATTGCTGCGCGACCACGCCGAGCCCGATCATCTGGCAGAGCGGCTGATCGCGGCGGAACGTCGCAACATCGCGCATTACGGCTTTGGCATCAAAGGCTTCACCCTGTCGATGATCGAAACCGCGATTGAAGTCAGCGAAGGCCGCGTGCCCGCGACGATCCTGTCGGAGATCCTCGCGGCCGGGCGCGAAATGCTCTCCCACCCGATCGAGCTGCTGCCCCATGCGCGCGAGACGATCGAGGCGCTGTCGGACGACTACCGCATCCTTCTGGTGACCAAGGGCGACCTGATCGATCAGGAGCGAAAGCTGGCGCAGTCAGGCTTGGGCGATCTGTTCGACGCGGTCGAGATCGTCTCGGACAAGAAGCCCCCGGTCTACACCGAGATTTTCGCGCGCCATGCCGAAGGGGCGGAGCATGGGCTGATGGCGGGCAATTCGCTGAAATCCGACGTGATCCCGATGATCGAGGCGGGGGGCTGGGGCGTGCATGTGCCCCATGAATTGACATGGGCCTTCGAGCATGCCGAGCCCCCGATGGAGCATCCGCGCTTCGCCGAATTGCCCGACCTCGGCGCATTGCCCGATCTGATTGCAAAAATCACCGATTGAGCCCTGCATTGCGTGGCGTCATGCTCCGCTGACCTCACGCACCTGTGTCCGAAATACACCACCTATAGACATGCCGCCGCAAGAAGCCCACCACATCTTGCGGTATTGCATGAATGTCGCAGTGAAAGCGCTTGAAAATAGGGAGTTTTCAGCCTGAGAGACCCGTGCTACGCTTCTCGCTAATATAAACCCCGGAAACCGGCTCAAGATCGGTACCGCAAAGGGGTCAAATTGAGGCAGTGAAATAGGTGAAGCCGTGACCACGCTGATGCGCTGGGTCCGTGATGGGCTATTCGTAATCCTTCTGACACTCATTGCGCCGATCGCTGCGCAGGCCGCGCCCTACGCGGCGATGGTCATGGACATGCGATCGGGCGAAGTTCTCTACTCCAAGAATGCCGACACGCCGCTGCATCCGGCGTCGCTGACGAAGATGATGACGCTCTACATCACCTTCCAGGCGATCGAGCATGGCGAGTTCAGCCTCGATTCCATCGTCACCGTGACGAAGCATGCCGCCAGCCAGCCGCCCTCGCGTCTGGGCCTCCGCCCCGGTCAGAAGATCGCCGTGCGCTACCTGATCCGCGCCGCCGCGATCAAATCCGCCAATGACGCCGCAGCGGCGCTTGGCGATTACATCGGCGGCTCGGAAGAAGGCTTCGCTGCGCGTATGAACCGCACCGCGCGGCAGCTGGGCATGAAGAGCACCCATTTCGTCAACGCCAACGGCCTTACCCGCAAGGGCCACCTGTCCTCGGCGCATGACATGACGATCATGGGCCGTCACCTGTTCTTCGACTATCCGCAATATTACAACATCTTCTCGCGCCGCTCGGCGGATGCGAAAGTGCGCACCGTCTATTCGACGAACCGCAAATTCCTCGCAGCCTACAAGGGCGCGGACGGCATCAAGACTGGTTACACCTCGGCCTCGGGCTTCAACCTGACCGCCTCGGCACAGCGCGGCAACAAGCGCATCATCGCGACCGTCTTCGGCGGCACCTCCACTGCGCAGCGCAACGCGAAAATGGCCGATCTGCTGGATCTGGGCTTCAAGCGCGCTCCGAATAACGCGCCGACGAACCGCCCCCGGATCCCGCAATATATCGAGCCCGCGCAATCGCCGATGCTGATGGCCAACCTCGCGCCAAAGAAGAGCCCGCGCCCCGATATCCGCCCGACCGCGCCGACTGCGGATAGCGATGCAATCTCGATGGCGCTCGCCGCCGCGGTGCAGGCCGATCAGGTGGATGAGAGCACCGACATCCCCGAGGACGTGGCCGAAGGCGCGCAGGACGCTACTGCGGACACGCAAGATGTCGTCGTGGCCGATGTCGGCACGCTCGGGATCGGCGCGGAGATCACCGCAAGCCCCCGCCCGCAGCGCAACCCGCGCGAGATTCAGGTCGCGGACGCGACGAAGGCGCTACCTGCCGAGGTGACCAAGGCCACCCCGCTGGCACAGGCGCAGGCGCATGACGCCGCCGTCGCCGCCGGCAAGGCCAGCGCGGATGGAAGCGAAGAGCCGAGCGACGTGCAGCTTGCCTCCTACGAGCCCGGCGCGTCGGACGGCCCGAAATTCGTCCAGTCCACCCAGCCGCAGCCCGAGACGATGGAGCTGGCCGAGGCACATACGCTCGATCTGGACAAAAACGGCAAGGCCCCGTCCAGCTTCGTGCAGTCGACGGACCCGCAGCCCGAGACCGCGCAGATGGCCGCTGCCCCCGAGAAGCGCAAAAGCGAGATCATCCTCGCCGCTCTCACCCCCCCTGCCCCGGCTCCCGAACAGAAACCGCGCGTGGTCGCCCGTGTCTCCAGCTCGGGCGGGCGCAACTGGGGTGTCAGCCTCGGACTGTTCGGTTCGCGATTCGCCGCAGAGCGCCACATGCTGACCACGGCATTGATGGAAAGCGACACTTTGGGCGAAGCTTTGCGCAAAGTGGCCACCCGAAAGACCGGTTATGAGGCGAATTTCGTAGGAATGACCCAAGACATGGCACAACTGGCCTGTGCAAGGCTCGAGTCTCGCGCTATGGACTGCAAAGTGGTCGGCCCCTGAGAGTCTTCCCTTAGGGGCAAAATATGAAAAGCCGCGCTTGGTCAGCGCGGCTTTTCCTTTTTCCGGACCTTATGGCACCCGCCGCGCGGATCGCACCGACAGGAGCCTCCGGCGGGGATATTTGTGCCAAGGCGAAAGGGCGCGGTTCTGCATGGCTTGGCCCGTCCGGTCCTGCCCTCCGCGTCGCGCGCTCAGTCCTGCTTCGGATGGTCGTCGAACTCGTCGGACAGGATGCGCTCGGCATCGCCTTTCGGGTCGTCATACTGATTGTTCTTCAGCGACCAGAAAAACGCCCCGAGGCCAATCCCGCCGAGCAGCAGGGAGATCGGAATCGAATAGAGAAGAACCTCCATGAGGGGCTCCTTTCAGCGCAGGCGCAGCGAGTTGAGCGAAACCGTGATCGAGCTGGCCGACATCGCGAGCGCCGCCATCAGCGGCGTCGCGAGCCCCGTCAGCGCGAGCGGCACGGCGATGATATTGTAGACGATGGAGATGCCGAAGTTCTGCTTGATCCGGCGGCGGGCGCGCACCGAGATCGAGGCGGCATCGGAGACCGGCGCGAGATCCTTGCCCAGAAGCACGATATCCGACGCCGTGCGCGCCGCATCCAGTGCGGAGGCGGGCGAGACCGAGACATGGGCGGCCGCCAGCGCGGCGGTGTCGTTGAGACCGTCACCGACCATCAGCACGCGGTGGCCCTGTTGGGTGAGATCACTCACGAGCTGCGCTTTCTCCGCGGGCAAGGCGCCAGCGCGGTAGGTGTCGATCCCGAGGCGCGTGGCGAGATCGCTCACCGCCCCTTCGACGTCGCCCGAGACCAGCCAGACCTGCTTGCCCTGCGCCTTCAGACCGGCCACGGCCTCTTCGGCCCCGGTGCGCAGCGTGTCGGCAAAACGGATCGAGATCGGGGCTGCCTCGCCGATCTTGAGATGGGTTGCGGTCGTCGCGCCCTCGGCAGCGCCGATCCAGTTCGCACGACCGAGCCGCACGCGCTGGCCCTGCCAGACGCCTTCGACGCCGTAGCCCGGAACTTCGCGCAGATCGCTCAGCGCAGCGGGCGCAACGCCCTGCCCTACCGCCGCCTCGTGCAGGGCGCGCGCGAGCGGATGGCTCGAACCTTCGGCCAGCGCCATCGCGACGGACAGCGCCTCGGGCGAGAGATCGGAGAGGTTCTGCGGGCGCGGCGCACCCATGGTCAGCGTGCCGGTCTTGTCAAAGACGACCGTGTCGATCTCGGCCATACGCTCCAGCGCGGTGCCATCCTTGATCAACAGGCCCTTGCGGAACAGCTTGCCCGATGCGGCGGTCACCACGGCAGGCACCGCAAGCCCCAGCGCACAGGGACAGGTGATGATCAGCACCGCCGCCGCGATATTCACCGCCAGACGGAAATCGCCGCCCGTGATCCAGGCCCAGGCGCAGAACGCACTGAAAGACAGGATATGCACGATCGGCGCATAGGCCCGCGCCGCCCGTTCGGCGAGCGAGGTGTATTTGGTCTTCGCGCTCTCGGCCATCGCGACGAGATCGGCCATCCGATGCAGCGAGCTGTCGCGCCCGGCTGCCGTCACACGCAGGGTCAGCGGCCCGGTCAGGTTCACCTCACCGGCGGAGAGCGTCATTCCGGGCAGCACCTGCACGGGCAGGCTTTCGCCGGTCAGCAGCGAGCGGTCGCTCTCGGATTGGCCCTCGGTCACTTCGCCATCGGCGGGGATACGGCCCCCCGGTCGCACCCGGATCAGATCGCCGGGGACCAGTTCGCCCACGGGCACGGTGACCTCTTCGCCGTCGCGCAACACGGTCGCGCGGGGCACTTCCAGCGCGGCCAGCTCTTCGGCGGCCGAGCGCGCCACGGCGCGGGTCCGATAGTCGAGATAGCGGCCCACCAAAAGGAAGAAGGTGAGCATCGTCGCCGCTTCGAAATAGGCGTGTGCCCCGGAATGCATCGTCTCGAACAGCGAAATCCCGAGCGCGAGCAGGATCGCGAGCGAGATCGGCACATCCATCCCGAGACGCCCGCCGCGCAAGCTCGCCCAGGCATTGGCGAAGAAGGGCTGGCCCGCGAAGATCGTGGTGGGCAGCGCGATCGCCGCCGAAATCCAGTGGAAGAGGTCGCGCGTCGAGTCCTGCGCCCCCGACCAGACCGCGATCGAGAGCATCATGATGTTCATCATCGCGAAGCCCGCGACGCCCATGCGCATCAGGAGGTCACGTCCGCGCTTGTCGGCCTCGGTCGCGGACAGCATGCCGGGATCGAGCTCATGCGCCTCGTAGCCAATCTTGTCGAGCGCCGCGATCAGCCCCGCCGGCTCGACATCGCCCGCCGCATCGACCGAGGCACGTTTCAGCGTCAGGTTCACCCGCGCCGATTTCACGCCCGGCTGCTTCATCAGCTCGCGTTCGACATCGGTGATGCAGACCGCGCAATGCGCAGTGGGCAGCGACAGCATGATCCGCGCGCCCTTGATATCACCCGACTTCGCTATCTGCTCGGCCGAGGGGGCCGCGATGCAGGCGGGACAGGCCGAAGCCGAGACATGCTCGTCCTCGAACGGCTCGCTATGCGATGGAGAAGCGGGCGACACCGACATCGGCTCAGCCTTTCACGAACAGGTCAATCCGCTGGCGGAACTCCGTGCCGTCGGCGGCTTTCGCGTCGAGATGCACCAGCCAGACGCCCGGCGCAAGATCGAGCTTCGTGGTGAAGATGCCGCCGACATAGTCGAAATCGGGCGTCATGTCATCGCGGACATGGGTGGTGCGCCCGACGAGCGCCTTGAACTCGGCCACCCTCGCGGGCAGCCCGTCCTCGTCGCGGATCACGAAGCTCAGCTTGCCGTCGGAATACTCCGGCGACACGGTCCAGCCGAGCGCATCCTGCGCCAGTTTCTCTTCATTGAAGGTCTGCGAGGCGACATAGGAATTGTCGACCTCGAGGCCGGGGAAGGTGCTGACGGCCTGCCATGCCATGACGAGGTTGACCGCGATGATCACCCCGAAGGCGCCCACCGCGATCATCAGCACTTTTCTTCCGGTCAGCGGTTTCGCCATCTCGGTCATTGTACCCTTCCGTTGAATACGGTCGTCTCCGACACGCGATCAGTATTGGTCATGTCCTCGATCCACATCGTCAGCTCGGTACGCTCGCTGGTGGCGATGGACGAACCGGGTTCGGCGACAATATAGACCCTTTGGGTCATGGTTTCATCTGCGGGCACCGTCACGGTGCTCCCGTCCTGACCTTCAAGCAACACGCTGAGCGTGCTTTGATCGGCCGGATCGGGGGCTTTGACGGAGACCTTGAACTCGGTCGCCTCGCCCGCCTTGTTGCGCAGCCGCAGCGTGTAGATGTTGCGGATCGCGCCCGAGGGCTCCACCACGAAGAGCGGATCGCGGTTCGGCGTCACGTTGAAGTCGATGGGCGAGCGCATGAAGAGCGCGACCACCAGACCGATGCCGATCAGCGACCACATCGAGAAGTAGAGGATCGTGCGCGGGCGCATGATGTGCTTCCAGACATTGATGACCGGATTGCCCGAGCGCTCGTTCGCCTCGTCCTTCAGCGCCATGTAGCCGATGAGGCCGCGCGGTTTGCCGATCTTGTCCATCATCTCGTTGCAGGCGTCGATGCACAGGCCGCAGGTGATGCATTCAAGCTGCTGGCCGTCGCGGATATCGATGCCCATCGGGCAGACGTTGAAGCAGGCCATGCAGTCGATGCAGTCGCCCTGCGTCGGATCGTGCTGGCCCTTCTTGAGCTTGCCGCGCGGCTCGCCCCGCCATTCGCGATAGGCGATGGTGATCGTGTCTTCGTCCATCATCGCCGCCTGAATGCGCGGCCACGGGCAGGCGTAGATGCAGATCTGTTCGCGGGCGAAGCCGCCGAAGGCGAAGGTCGTGAGCGTCGCCACCGCGATCGTCGTATAGGCGATCGGCGAGGCGGTGCCGTGGAACAGATCGGTCAGCAGCGTAGGCGCATCGGTGAAGTAGAACACCCAGGCGCCGCCGGTCGCGACGCCGATCAGCAGCCAGAGCACCCATTTCGTGATGCGCTTGCGGAACTTCTCGGCGTTCCATTTCTGACGCAGCAGACGGATACGCGCGTTGCGGTCGCCCTCGACCCAACGCTCGACAAGGATGAACAGATCGGTCCAGACGGTCTGCGGGCAGGCATAGCCGCACCAGACGCGCCCCAGCGCCGAGGTGAACAGGAACAGGCCAAGGCCCGCCATGATCAGAAGGCCCGCGACGAAGTAGAATTCATGCGGCCAGATTTCGATCATGAAGAAGAAGAAACGGCGGTTCGCGAGGTCCAGAAGCACCGCCTGATCGGGCAGTTCCGGGCCACGATCCCAGCGAATCCACGGCGTGATGTAATAGATGCCAAGCATCACCGCCATGAGCACCCATTTCAGGTTGCGGAACTGGCCGTGCACGCGGCGCGGAAAGATCGGTTCGCGGGCAGCGTAAAGCGGCGGGGGATCGACTGGTTCGGTGGAGCTCACGACTCTCTCCGTTCATATATTTCTCTGCGTCACAGGCTCTTCTGGTATGACACAGTCGTGAAGGCTTTGACCTGCGTCAAAAAGACAGGTCTGCCATACAGGAAATCTTCACTGGTTGATATTTTTACTGGTCACCGGCATGCGCCGCTTGCTTGAAGAGCCAAGACATGAACTGGCGTAGCGCCGGTCGCCTCACGCCCGGTCGCGTAACCGTGTAATAGCCTTTTTCCTCGCTATCTTCAAACAGAAGCCGCAACCGTCCGGCCGCAATATCCTGCTCCACCCAGACCAAGGCGGTCACCGCCACCCCCTGCCCGCCGCGCGCTGCTTCGAGCAAAAGATTGCCCGGCATCGCTGTCAGGCTTCTGGCCTGATCCTGCGTGACGCCATGGCGCGCGAACCAGTCGGTCGACTCGGAGGTGCCGAGTTCTTGCAGCCACGGCAGGCCACGCAAATCCGCCGGGCAGTCATACCGCCCCTCCCCCGCCAGCGCAGGCGCCGCGACCACGACGATGGGCGAGCGCACCAGAAGCCGCGACTCGAGGCCGGGCCAGTTCCCCGATCCGTAACGCAGCGCCATCTCGACTCCGCCCGGCGCAAGCGTGGAGACGGTCGCCGAAGGGTCGATGGTCAGACCGATCTCGGGATGGGCTTCGCGAAAATCCGGCAGCCGGGGCAACAGCCAGGCCGAGGCGAAGCTTGGCGTGGTGGAGATTTGCAGCGGGCGGGAGTCGGCGGTGTCGCTCAGCGAAGCGACCGCTTCGGCAATCGTGCCGAACCCGTCGCGCAGGGCTTGCGCAAGGCGTCTACCATCGGACGTCAGCGCAGGCCGCGGCCCCGACCGGTCGACAAGCGTCACACCGAGCCGCTCTTCGAGCCCGCGCAATTGCTGACTGACGGCCGCATGCGACACGTTGAGCGCACGCCCCGCCTGAGCCACCGAACCGGAGTCGGCAAACGCCGAAAAGGCCCGCAGCGCGGTCAGGGAGGGGAGGGTCCGCCAGTCCATATCCGTAACTTCACCTTACATATTGGAAAGTTTCCTGAGTCGCATCTTCGCGCAAATAAAGCATCCTGACCAGAGTTGACCCGCCTTCAGGAGATCAGACATGAAAGATAGAGTTATGCCCGACACGCTGATGCTGTTCGCCCGCATGAACCTCCATCCGCCGCAAAGCAACTGGCCGCACCTGCCGGACCCGATAGACTCGCGCCATCGCGCACCGCGTCCCTCGCTGCGCCAACGTTTGCGGGAGATGTGGAAATGATCGGGATCTGTGCGCAGAGCTTCACCATCGCCACGGGCCTCGATCAGCGCCCCGGCCTACCGGCGGCCCGCTCGCATCGGCGTTCACATCGGCGTGCAAAGACAAGCGCGGAGCTTGTTTTGCCCAAGGATGACCCCAAGATAGACGACAGGTAACCCTCGACAAACGAGAGGGCCCCGCGACGGGGGCCCTCTGAAATTGGGCACCGGCACCCCCAGGAAACGCGCGAACAGGACGGGGTGCCGGTGCGACCCGCCAGACCAAAGCCCCGCGGGATCTCTGTGTTTTCGACCGTTACTGGCCGCCGCCCAAGCTGTGAACGTAAGCCGCCACGGCGCGGATATCCGCTTCCGACAGACGCTCGTTCCAGTTCGGCATAACGCCAAAGCGGGCGTTGGTGACCGTGTAGGTCAGCGTGTCCACATCCCCACCGTAAAGCCAGACGGCGTCGGTCAGGTTGGGCGCACCCTGCATCTGGTCACCGGTACCATCTTCGGCATGGCAGGCCGAGCAGTTGTCCATGAAGACGGTCTCGCCTTCAGTGGCCATTGCTTCGTCATGGTCCTGACCCGAGATCTTGCGGACGTATTGCACGACCTGATCGATCTGCGCGGGCTCGAGAAGCTCGTCCGTGCCGAAAGCGGGCATTTGCGAGTAACGTGCCTCGCCATCCGGGTCCGTCTCGTTGCGGATGCCGTGCGTGACGGTGAAATGGATGTCCTCCATCGTGCCGCCCCACAGCCATGCGCTGTCGAGAAGGTTCGGATAGCCCAGCTTCGAGTTGCCGCCCGCACCCGCACCGTGGCACTGCGCGCACCAGGTCCGGAACACGGCCGCACCGGCGTTCTGGGTGTAGTTGTTCAGCTCGGGATCGCTCGAGATTTGGTCGAGATCGACCGAGACGAGCTTCTCCTGGATCGGCTTATTCGCCGCAGCGAACTTGTCGATATCGGCCTGCACATTCGCGCGGGTCGACGAGTGCATGATCCCCGGCGTCGCGCCGGATTTGAAGATCGGCCATGCCGGCATCGCGATCGAGTAACCGATCCCCCAGATGACGCAGGCATAGAAGGTCCACAGCCACCATTTGGGCAGCGGATTGTTGTATTCCTCGATGCCGTCCCACTGGTGACCCGTGGTCTCGACCTCGTGCTTGTGCTTGCTTGGTCTCTTGCTCATGTTCTCCACGCCTCCTTACAACGTGGCGCCGTCAGTCCTTGGAGGACCGGCTTTCGCCGGCCTCCGAGGCATTGGCGGGTTTGTCTTCGTGCCGGAACGGGATCTCGGACGTATCTTCGTAGGTCTTGCGAGACCCGGGCCGGAAGACCCAGGCCACGACGGCCAGGAAGAAGACGAACATGAAGATCAGAAACCAGCTGTCCGCGAATTCCCTGAAGATGTGATAGTCCATTGATCAGCTCCCTTTACCGGCTGGCCACGGGTTCGAAGGTCGAGAAATCGACCATGGTGCCGAGCACCTGCAGATAGGCGACGAGTGCGTCCATCTCGGAAATGCCCGGGCGACCGTCGAAGTTACGGACGTTCGTCGCGTTGGGATAACGCTCCATCAGCCCGTCATAGTCGCTCATCGGATCGGCCTGAGCGGCAAAGTCCGCCTTGGCGTTCTCGATCATGTCCGAGGTATAGGGCACCCCCACCATCGCATCGGTCGAGAGCCGCTCGTCGATATGCGCGGGATCGACCATGCGATTGAGCAGGAAGCCATATTTCGGCATCACCGATTCCGGCACGACCGACTGCGGATTGGTCAGGTGATCCACATGCCAGGCATCCGAGTAGCGGCCGCCGACGCGGGCGAGGTCGGGCCCCGTCCGCTTCGAGCCCCACTGGAACGGGTGGTCGTATTGCGACTCCGCTGCCAGCGAGTAATGGCCATAACGCTCCACTTCGTCGCGCATCGGGCGGATCATCTGCGAGTGGCATACATAGCAGCCCTCGCGGATGTAGATATCGCGCCCGGTGAGCTCCAGCGGCGTGTAAGGCCGCACCCCTTCGACGTCCTCGATGGTGTTTTCGAGGTAGAAGAGCGGTGCGATCTCCACGATGCCGCCGATCGTGACGACCAGGAAGGCGAAGATCAGCAGGAGCGTGGCGTTCTTTTCAAGAACACTGTGCTTGTCGAGAAGTCCCATCTGTTCCTCTCCTTATTCAGCCGGCACGGCGGCAACCGAACGCGATTCCACGCGCGGCTGACGAGCGACGGTCATCCACAGATTGTAGGCCATGATGATGCCACCCGTGAGGTAGAGCACACCGCCCAGACCACGGACCACGAACATCGGATGCATGGCGGCCACGGTGTCGGCGAAGGCGTTCACGAGGAAGCCCTGGCTGTCCACTTCGCGCCACATCAGGCCCTGCATGATCCCGGCGACCCACATCGAAGCGGCATAAAGCACGATCCCGATGGTGGAGAGCCAGAAGTGCCAGCTGACCAGTTTCAGCGAGTAGAGCCCTTCACGTGCCCACAGACGCGGCACGAGGAAGTAGAGCATGCCGAAGGTGATCATGCCGTTCCAGCCGAGCGCCCCCGAGTGCACGTGACCGATCGTCCAGTCGGTGTAGTGCGACAGCGAGTTCACCGCCTTGATCGACATCATCGGGCCTTCGAAGGTCGACATGCCGTAGAAGCCGACCGACACCACCATCATGCGGATGATCGGATCGGTGCGAAGCTTGTCCCATGCGCCCGAGAGCGTCATCAGACCGTTGATCATGCCACCCCAGGAGGGCATCCACAGGATCACCGAGAAGGTCATGCCCAGCGTCGAGGCCCAGTCGGGCAGCGCCGTGTAGTGCAGGTGGTGGGGACCGGCCCAGATGTACAGGAAGATCAGCGCCCAGAAGTGCACGATCGACAGCTTGTAGGAGTAGACCGGACGTTCAGCCTGCTTCGGCACGAAGTAATACATCATGCCCAGGAAGCCTGCGGTCAGGAAGAAGCCCACCGCGTTGTGGCCGTACCACCACTGCGTCATCGCGTCCTGCACGCCCGAGAAGACCTGAACCGACTTCGAACCGAAGAACGAGACCGGGATCGACAGGTTGTTCACGATGTGCAGCATCGCGATGGTCACGATGAAGGACAGGTAGAACCAGTTGGCGACGTAGATATGGGGTTCCTTGCGCTTGAAGATCGTGCCGAGGAAGGCCAGCAGATAAGCGACCCAGACGATCGTCAGCCAGATGTCGACATACCATTCCGGCTCGGCATATTCCTTCGACTGCGTTGCGCCGAGGATGTAGCCGGTCGCAGCGAGCACGATGAACAGGTTATAGCCCCAGAACACGAACCAGCCGAGGCCGTTGCCACCGAACAGCCGCGCTGCCGAGGTGCGCTGCACCACGTAGAACGACGATGCGATCAGCGCGTTGCCACCGAAAGCGAAAATCACCGCCGACGTATGCAGCGGGCGCAGTTTGCCAAAGTTCAGATAGCCCTGAGCCCATTCGAAATTGAGCGCCGGATAGGCCAGCTGGAAGGCGATAATGACGGCGACCAGGAAGCCCACGACACCCCAGAAGGTCGTCGCGATCACCCCGGCGCGAACCACGCCGTCGAAATACTCGTTCTGAGCCACCGGCTGGCGGCTCCCCATGGTGCGAAGCACCCAGATGAATGCGATGGCCGCGGCCAGCATGACCTCGACTGCATTCACCTGATAGGCAAGATCGCGCGCGTAGCCGGCCGCAATGGCGGCCAGAACCGCCACAAGGCCAAGCGCGATCAGCTTGATATAATCCCACATTTTGTGCGTCCCTTCGTCTGGTCTGCCCCTGCGGCACCCTCGTAAACCGAGAATCCTCCTGGGCTTGACTGGAGTCCTTGTGATCCGAGGGTATGCACGATGCCTTGATCTGCATCAAATGCTCGCGATCACAGTGCGCCATTCGGTCGCAGTTATGTGATATGACGGGCACGTCCCTTGATCCGCGTCAAAGTGCGGCCGATCTCTTCGGGTTAGTCTCTGGTCTCACATGCTTATTCGCTTTTGGCGCAAGGACAGGACCCATGGCTTACAAGACACTTCTCACGATCGTCACGGATCCCAAGGCGGCCGCGACGCAAATCGATACCGCCGTGGCCGTCGCCCGGCGGCGCGACGCCCATCTCGACGTGCTCTGCCTCGGCGTGGACCGCACGCAGACCGGCTATTACTACGCGGGCGCGACCGCCTTCGTGCAGCAGGAAACGATGGATCGCGCGCAGGACGATGCGCGCAATGCCGAGACCGCGGTGCGCGCGCGGCTCGAAGCCGAAGATATCCGCTGGGGCGTCGATGCGGTCGTCTCGCAAATCGGCGCGATGCCGACCGTTGTCGGGCAGCGCGCCCGCTTCGCCGATCTGGTCGTGATGGGCCGCCCCTATGGCGAGGGCCGCGGGCCGGAAATCGAGGCCGCGGTCGAAGCCGCGCTCTTCGAGGGCCAGGTTCCGGTTGCGATCGTGCCCGACGGGTATAACGGCGACATGCCCGCCAAGCGCGTCGTTATCGCGTGGAATCAATCTCATGAGGCGATGCGTGCCGTCCGCGCCGCCCTGCCCGTTCTGAAATCCGCCGATCTGGTCGATATCACAGTGATCGACCCGCCCGCGCATGGGCCTGAGCGCTCCGATCCTGGCGGCCAGCTCAGCCAGATGCTGGCGCGTCACGGCGTCCATGCCGAGGTGTCGGTGCTGGCCAAGACCATGCCGCGCGTGTCGGACGTGCTCAACCGTCATGTCAGCGACAGCGAGGCCGATGCGATCGTGATGGGGGCTTACGGCCATTCGCGCTTCCGCGAAGCGATCTTGGGCGGCGCTACGCGCCACATGCTCGAGATGGCCGAGGTTCCGGTGATCATGGCGCACTGAGCGCATCACCTTTCAGAACGGATGACGGCGCCTCTCGGGGCGCCGTTTTCATTGGTGCAGGTCGGTCTTTATGCCCTTCGCCTTGCCGAGCTTGCGGCAATAGCTGGCCCAGTCGCGGAAGTCCTGCGAGAAGGCCGCCATCTTGCCGCGCCCGCGCCAGTCGTCAAAGCTTTCACGCTGATGAACCGCGACCCAGCTGGCGGCATCCGTGCGCCCTTCAGCCTCGGCCTGCTTGATCGCAGCCCCACGCCAGATCATCCCGGCCCGGTCGAGCTTTTCCGCCCGCGCGGGGTCGGAGATCATCGTGCCGACGCCGTGAAACAGGCCCGAGCATTGCGCCATACTCTGCGACAACGGCTGCGCCACACTCAGGCCTGGAACGGCAACGAGGAAGAAACAAGTAAACAGGATACGCATAAGACCTTCCTCGATGCTGCCACCCCTTGTTTACCTAACGACAGTGCCGAAACCGGGGCAGAACCCGCACGAATTCGCGACCTTGTCGCGACATCCCTGCCCTGCGCGGAACCCCGGTCGCGCTGACGGGTTGGCTGGTTAAATAAAGACCGGAGCCCCCAATGACCCGCCATATCCTGCCCGCCCTTCTCGCTAGCCTCGCCCTACTCGCCGCCTGTCAGGAAATGACGCCAAAACAGGATGGAGCGAAGCCCACGACACTGCCTGAGGGCATGATCGGGCGCTGGGGGCTGACGCAGGCCGATTGCGACGGCTCTCGCGATGACGCCAAGGGCCTGATGGTGGTGAAGCCGGACAGCCTGCAATTCTATGAGTCGCAAGCCAAGCTCACCGAGATCGACAGCGCGACCGATCGCGTGGTGCGGGCGACGTGGAATTTTACTGGCGAAGGACAAAAATGGCAGCGCGACATCGTGCTGACCCTGTCGAGCACGGGCATCTACCTCTCGCGTCAGGATATCACGCGGGACTCGATGAAGCCCCTCACCTATCGGCAGTGCGTGTCCCCCTGAGCGGACGGATGCTCAGATGAGGAAACCGCCGTCGCTGTCATCGCCCGCTTCCAGCAGAAGCCGATCCATATCCGGCACGGTGACATGGCGCTTGCCCTGCAGCTCGATTACCCCGTCGCGTTTCAGCGCGGACATCTGGCGGCTCACAGTCTCGAGCGTCAGCCCGAGGTAATCGGCCATCGCCTCGCGCGTCAGCGGCAGATCGAACACCATATGCCGGGCGCTGGGGCTCATGTTGATCGACGCATCGCGCCGCGCCACGATCGACAGCAGCGAGGCGATCTTCTCGCGCGCGGTCTTGCGGCCCAGAAGCAGCATCCATTCGCGCGCCGCGTCCAGTTCGTCGAGCGTCATCTGCAACAGGCGCTGAGCGATATGGGGCGTGCGCTCCATCATCTCTTCGAAGGGCTTGCGGCGGAAGCAGCACATCAGGATGTCGGTGGTCGCGGTCACATTATAGGCGGCACGGTTGCGCCCTGGACGGCCCACGAAATCCGAAGGCAGCAACAGGCCAACCATCTGGGTGCGCCCGTCTTCGAGCGTCTGCGTCAGAGTCGCGATGCCCGAGACGACCGAGGCCACGAAATCCATCTGGTCGCCAGCCCAGATAATCGTCTGGCCCGCCTCGAAACTTCGGTAATACTTGATCTTCTCAAGCTGAGCGAGCTCGTCTGCGTCACAGCGCGCGCAGACCGCGCGATGTTGGATCGGGCAGTCTCCGCATGCGAGCGAAGTCGGCTGAACGTCGTCATGTGCCATGTGGATATTGCTTGATCTGGGTCAAATTCTGTTGCGCGTCTTACATCTAAAGATACGCCTATGGAACAGGAATCGCAACTGACCCGGCTCGGGCTCTTCGACGCACGGGTGCCCCGCTACACAAGCTACCCCACCGCCCCCCATTTCGCGGGCGATGTCGGGCCGATGGAATTCGCGCACTGGATCGAAGCGATCCCCGAAGGTGCGTCGATCTCCCTTTATTTGCACGTGCCGTTTTGCCGCCGGCTGTGCTGGTTCTGCGCCTGCCGCACGCAAGGCACGCAAAGCGAAGAACCGGTGCGCGCCTATGCCGAGACGCTGCTGGCCGAACTGCGTCTATTCAAGGAACGCTTGGCCCCCGGCGTCACGCTGTCGCGACTGCATTGGGGCGGCGGCACGCCGACGCTGATGCCCGGAGACATGATGCGTCGCCTCGCCGATGCGGTCTTCGACGCGGTACCCATGGGCGAAGGTGCGGAATTCTCGGTCGAGATCGACCCGAATGAGATCGACGCCGAGCGCATCGACGCGCTGGTCGAATCCGGAATGAACCGCGCCTCGATCGGGGTGCAGGATTTCGACCCGCAAATCCAAGGCGTTATCGGGCGCGATCAGAGCTACGAGATCACCAAGGCCGCGGTCGACATGATTCGCGAACGCGATGTCGCGAGCCTCAACGCAGATATTCTCTACGGGCTGCCGCACCAGACGCCGACAAAGATCGCGGATTCGGTGCAGAAGCTGCTGTCTCTCGGCCCCGACCGCGTGGCGCTTTACGGCTACGCGCATGTGCCGTGGATGGCGCGGCGCCAGACGATGATCCCGTCGGACCACCTGCCCACCCCGCAGGAGCGTCTGAAGCTCTTCGAGGTGGCGCGCGAATTGTTCGTGGCCGACGGCTATGACGAGATTGGCATCGACCATTTCGCCCTGCCGACCGACGGTCTCTCGATCGCACAGAGGGCAGGCAAGCTGCGACGCAATTTCCAGGGATATACCGACGATCAAGCCGAAGCGCTGGTCGGGCTCGGCGCCTCGTCGATCTCGCGCTTCCCGCAAGGCTATGCGCAGAACGCGCCCGCCACCTCGGCCCATACCGCGGCGATCCGGGCGGATCGGTTCTCGACCTCGCGCGGGCACCGCTTCACCGCGGATGACAAGATGCGCGCGCGGCTGATCGAGGCGCTGATGTGCGATTTCGAAGTGAGCGCAGCGGAACTGGTGCAGGACTTCGGCGCCGATCCGGAGGAGTTGTCCGCGCTGTTCGCCACCTGCGCCGAGCATTTCGGCGACATGGTTCAGGTGAGTGCGGAGGGGCTGCGCATTCCGGTCAAGGCCCGCCCCCTGACCCGGATGATCGCGCGCCATTTCGATGCCTATGATCTGTCGAAAGCCGGGCATAGCTCGGCGATCTGATCGCAGGGAAGAGGGACGAGAAAGGGGTCGCGGCGGCGGCCCCTTTTCTTTTGCGCGGGTCATCCGGCGACGCCCCGACCGCGTATCGCCCTGCATGAAGATGCGCCGCAAATCCGATCTGCCGACCAAGCTCTGTGCCACCTGTGGCCGCCCTTTCGCGTGGCGTAAGAAATGGGCCCGGGATTGGGAGAGCGTGCGCTACTGCTCGGAACGCTGCCGCAGGTCGATGACACCCGGCGCGGCTCAAGGTGAAAATCGCGGCAATTGATTTATCATACCGCATGGTATATTAATTCCGCATGACCGCTACCCCAGCCCCATCGCGCCGTGGGCGCCCGCGCCGCAAACCGGAGGATCAGGACGCCCGCAAGGCGCTGATCCAAGCGGGGTTGGCGCAACTGACCGAGCGCGGCTACGCAAGCGTCGCCCTAGAAGAGATCACCGCCGCCGCCGGTGTCACCAAGGGCAGCTTCTACCATTACTTCCCGATGAAATCGGCCTTCGGCGCGACCCTGATCGACGCCTATGGCAGCTATTTCGAAGACAAGCTCCGCCGCGCCTTCGATCGCACCGACCTCAGCCCCCTCGCCCGGCTCACTGCCTTCACCGAAGAGGCCGAGGCGGGCATGGCCCGGTTCGATTTTCGCCGTGGCTGCCTGATCGGCAATCTCGGTCAGGAGATGGGCAGCCTGCCCGAGGAGTTTCGCACCCGCCTGATCGCGGTATTCGAGCGCTGGCAGAGCCTCACCGCGACCTGCCTGCGTGACGCGCAAGCGGTGGGCGAAGTCGGCCCCGATCATGACCCCGACGCCCTCGCAGAGCTGTTCTGGACCGGCTGGGAAGGCGCGGTCCTGCGCACCAAACTTCAACGCAACCCCGAGCCGCTGCGCCGTTTTACCGACGGCTTCCTGCGGCTCGCCCGAAGCTGAAAGGATACCCCATGGTCAAAGCCATTCTGATCGAGAAACCCGAAGAGACCCAGAGCGCCTCGCTCAAGGAGATCGACCTGCCCGATCTGACCGAAGGCGAGGTGGCCGTCGACGTCGCCTACTCGACGATGAACTACAAGGACGCGCTGGCGATTACCGGCGCGGGCCCCGTGGTGCGCAGCTTCCCGATGGTGCCGGGCATCGACTGCTCGGGCGTCGTCGCCAACAGCAAGCATCCCGATTTCGCGAAAGGCGACCGGGTCGTGCTCAACGGCTGGGGCGTGGGCGAGAAGCACTGGGGCGGGCTGGCCGAGCGCGCCCATCTGAAAGGCGACTGGCTGGTGAAGCTGCCCGACGGGATCTCCTTGCGTCAGGCGATGGCGATCGGCACCGCGGGCTACACGGCAATGCTCTGCGTGATGGCGCTCGAGGCGCATGGCGTGACGCCCGAGAGCGGCGAGGTCGTCGTGACCGGCGCGACCGGCGGCGTGGGCAGCGTGGCGACCGCGCTTCTGGGCAAGCTGGGCTACAAGGTCGCGGCCGTGACAGGACGCCCCGAAGAGGAAGACTACCTCAAGGGCCTCGGCGCATCGTCGATCGTTCCGCGCGAGGATGTCTCTGGCAAACCACGCCCGCTGAACAAGGAACGCTGGGCCGGGGCTGTCGATGTGGTCGGCGGCGAAGTCCTCGCCAATGTCCTGTCGATGATGACCTATCGCGGCACCGTTGCGGCCTGCGGTCTGGCGGGCTCGATGAACCTGCCGACATCCGTGGCCCCCTTCATCCTGCGCGGCGTGACGCTCGCAGGCGTCGACAGCGTGATGTGCCCGGTTGCGGACCGCGTCGAGGCATGGCGTCGCCTGGCCGCCGATCTCGACATGGACAAGCTCGCCGCGATGGAGACCGAAGTCGCACTGGAAGACGTGATTGCAACCGCGCCGAAATTCCTCGATGGAAAGGTGCGCGGGCGGATCGTCGTTCCGGTCGCACCTGACCTCGGCTGATTACGGTAGATAATGCTGTCTTTTCTGATCCTCGCGCTCGCCGGCCTCGCGGCGGGCGCTTTGAATGCGGTCGCGGGCGGCGGGACGTTCCTGTCCTTCCCCGCGCTTGTCTGGACCGGCGTGCCGCCGATCACCGCGAATGCGACCGCGACGCTGGCGGCCCTGCCCGGCTATCTGTCGAGCGCATGGGCCTTCCGCCACGAGCTGCGCCATAAGGGGCCGATGGCGCTGCGCACGATCCTGATCGCGGCCGTCGCCGGCGGTTTTCTCGGCGCGCTGCTGCTGCTGATCACCCCTGAGAAGCTGTTCGCAGGCGTGGTGCCGTGGCTGTTGCTGCTGGCGACGGCGGCCTTCGCTTTCGGGCCGTTGCTGCTGAAGGCGCTGCAACGCTCGGGCCGCACGATGGGCGCGGTTTCGGCCTTTGCCCTCCTGATGGCCGTGACGATCTACGGCGGCTATTTCAACGGCGGGCTCGGGATCATGCTGCTCGCGGCGCTCGGCCTGATCGGCTTCACCGATCTGCACGCGATGAACGGGTTGAAGAACCTCGTCTCGGCGGTGCTGTCGCTGGTGTCGGTCGTGACCTATGCGGTGGCCGGGCTGATCGACTGGCAGGCGGTGCTGGTGCTGGGCATCGCGAGCGCCATCGGCGGCTATCTCGGCGCGCATCTGTCGAAGCGGATCACCAACATGGCGCTGCTGCGCGGCTTCATCATCGCGGTCGGGCTGGTGATGGCGGCGGTCTTCTTTGCACGCGGCTAACCCAGCCAGAGCGCCGAGCCGAACATCTTGCGCAACAGCCCCGTCTGGCCGCTGACACCCGCGCGGGCGTAGATCTGCTTCGAGGTCGAGCGCGCGGTCTCCAGCGTCCAGCCCAGCCGCTCGGCCGCGTCGCGCAGGCTCGCCCCGTCGCACAGAAGCGCCGCAAGCCGCGCCTCGGAGCGGTTGAGATCGAGCGCGCCCGCGATCCGCGCGACTGGCAAAGCTTCGGCCCGCGGCATGTCGCGCAGATGACCGATCAGTGCGGGACTGCCCCGCCATTGTCCCGGCGCAAGACAGAGAACACCCCGGCCCTCAGGTCCCAGTGGAATCGGCCGGACGACCTCCCGCCCCTCTCCAAGTGCAGCAAGGTTCTGACGAAAGCGCAGCGCGGCGTCGGGATCGGCGAATTCCGGGCGTGCGCCCATGCGCAGCCGCAACCAGCCTTGCGCATCGAACTCCGCCGCCACGCGCGGGTCGAATGCGAGCACCGTGCCCGCAGGCGTCAGCACCACCCAGCCAGCGCCGAGCGCTTCGGCAGCCTCAGTATCACGCGCAGCACGGGCCCGCTCGCCACCGAGCGCCTCGCGGATCATCATTGCCTGCCCCAGATGCGGCGCAAGCGTCGAGAGCGCCAGCGCCTCGGCCGCGCGGAAATCCCGATGCGGACGCGCGATCATCAACACAGCCTGTCCCGCCGCCCCCGCCGCAACTTTCAGCGCGCGGAGCGGCCCGGGCCACTCGATATCGCCCGGCAGATCGATCTGCGAATAGACGCGGTCCAGACGCATCGGGTGCAGGCGCGCGGCATCGGGCAAAGCAATCCTGCCAACCTGCCAGCCCGCGCCCTCCCCCTCGTTCGCGAGAATCTGCACCGCCGCGCCCTCGGCATGGGCAGCCTCACATAGCCGCTCGAGAAAGCGCACCCAGCCAGCTTTCCCCGCCTCACTCGCCGCCGCGAAGAGCGCGTTGATCAACAGTGTGTTTTCGGACTGACCCAACATAAGCCGTATTTACCCCCCATTTGGGGGGTTATCCAGCAAAACCCGACGCCTATATCTTGGAAAACCGCGTTCAGACAGAGACCTCCCTCATGAACAAGACCCTGACTCACCTGCAGCGGCTCGAAGCCGAGAGCATTCACATCCTGCGCGAAGTCGTGGCCGAAGCCGATAATCCGGTCATGCTCTATTCCGTCGGCAAGGACAGCGCGGTGATGCTGCATCTCGCGAAAAAGGCCTTCTACCCGTCGCCGCCGCCCTTCCCGCTGATGCATGTCGACACGACGTGGAAATTCCAGGCGATGTACAACCTGCGCGACAAGGCCGCGAAGGATGCGGGGATGGAGCTGATCGTGCACCAGAACCCCGAGGCGAAGGCCAAGGGGATCAACCCGTTCGATCACGGCTCGCTGCATACCGACATGTGGAAGACGGAAGGTCTTAAACAGGCGCTGGATAAACACGGCTTCGACGTGGCCTTCGGCGGCGCGCGCCGCGACGAGGAGAAATCCCGCGCAAAGGAACGCGTCTTCTCGTTCCGCTCGGCCAATCACCGCTGGGATCCGAAGAACCAGCGCCCCGAGCTTTGGCGCCTCTACAACGCCAAGAAAGCGAAGGGCGAGAGCGTCCGCGTCTTCCCGATCTCGAACTGGACCGAACTGGACATCTGGCAATATATCCACCTTGAAGGGATCGAGATCGTCCCGCTCTATTTCTCGGCCCCGCGTCCGACTGTCGAACGTGACGGGCTGATCCTGATGGTCGATGACGACCGCTTCCCGCTGCGCGACGGCGAGGAGCCGAAGATGCGCTCGGTGCGCTTCCGCACGCTGGGCTGCTACCCGCTGACCGGCGCCGTCGAGAGCGAGGCACAGACCCTTCCGGAAGTCATTCAGGAAATGCTGCTGACCACCACCTCCGAGCGTCAGGGCCGCGCGATCGACCACGATCAGAGCGCCTCGATGGAGAAGAAAAAGCAGGAAGGCTACTTCTGAGCCTTCCTCTCCCGAGCCGCACGCGCGCCTTCATTTCCACCCTATCAGGTGAGCCGACATGACGACCAACGATCCGATCTACAAGACCGACGCGCTGATTGCGCAGGATATCGACGCCTATCTCGAGGCGCATCAACACAAGACCATGCTGCGCTTCATCACCTGCGGCTCGGTCGATGACGGGAAATCGACGCTGATCGGGCGGCTGCTCTATGACAGTAAGATGATCTTCGAGGATCAGCTGGCAGCCCTCGAGGCCGACTCCAAGCGCGTCGGCACCCAGGGCCAGGAGATCGACTTCGCGCTGCTGGTCGACGGTCTCGCCGCCGAGCGCGAGCAGGGCATCACCATCGACGTGGCCTACCGCTTCTTCGCCACCGAGAAGCGCAAGTTCATCGTCGCCGACACCCCCGGCCACGAGCAGTATACCCGCAACATGGTGACCGGCGCCTCGACCGCCGATCTGGCCGTGATCCTGATCGACGCGCGCAAAGGCGTGCTGACCCAGACGCGGCGCCACTCCTATCTCGTCCACCAGCTTGGCATCCGCCATATCGTGCTGGCCGTGAACAAGATGGACCTCGTCGATTACGATCAGGCGACCTTCGATGAGATCGTGGCCGATTACAAAACCTTCGCCGACAGCATCGGCATCGAAGGCTTCACCCCGATCCCGATCTCGGGCTTCAAGGGCGACAACATCACCGGCCCGAGCGAGAACACGCCTTGGTACAAGGGCCCCTCGCTGCTGCCCTACCTTGAGGCGGTCGAGGTGGACGTGACCTCCGATCAGGAGCGCCCCTTCCGCATGCCCGTGCAATGGGTGAACCGCCCGAACCTCGATTTCCGCGGCTTCTCGGGCCTGATCGCCTCGGGCACCGTGAAACCGGGCGATGAAGTCCGCGTGCTGCCCTCGGGCAAGACCTCGAAAGTCGCGCGGATCGTCAGCTTGGAGGGCGACCGCGACACGGCGGTGGCGGGCGAATCCACGACGATCACGCTCGCCGACGAGATCGACTGCTCGCGCGGTCAGGTCATCGTTGCCGCGAAAGAGCCGCTGGAAGTCGCCGATCAGTTCGAATCCACACTCGTCTGGATGGACGAGACCGAACTGGTGCCGGGCCGCGCCTATTGGCTGAAGATCGGCACGCAGACGGTTTCGGCGACCGTCCACGAGCCGAAATACGAGGTGAACGTCAACACGCAGGAGCATCTGGCGACGAAGACGCTGGACCTGAACGCGATCGGCGTGGCCAACATCACCACCGACCGCGAGATCCCCTTCGCGCCCTATGGCGAGAACCGCGATCTGGGCGGGTTCATCCTGATCGACAAGATGACCAACCAGACGGCGGCTGCGGGCATGATCAACTTCGCGCTGCGCCGGGCTCAGAACATCCACTGGCAGGCGACCGATATCGGGCGCGAGCATCATGCCAACATGAAGCACCAGAAACCCGCCGTGGTCTGGCTGACGGGGCTCTCGGGCTCGGGCAAATCGACCATCGCCAATATCGTCGAGAAGAAGCTGGCGCGGATGAACCGCCATACCTTCCTGCTCGATGGCGACAACGTCCGCCACGGCCTCAACAAGGATCTGGGCTTCACCGAGGCCGACCGCGTGGAGAACATCCGCCGCGTCGGCGAGGTCGCGAAGCTGATGACCGATGCGGGCCTGATCGTGGTCACGGCCTTCATCTCGCCCTTCCGCTCCGAGCGCGACATGGTCCGCGCGATGATGCAGCCGGGCGAATTCCTCGAAGTCTTCGTGGATACGCCGCTGGAAGTGGCCGAGGCCCGCGACGTGAAAGGGCTTTATGCCAAGGCACGCGCCGGTCAGCTGAAGAACTTCACCGGCATCGACTCGCCCTACGAGGCGCCCGAGAATGCCGAGATGCGGATCGACACCACCGCGATCAGCCCCGAGGAAGCGGCCGATCTGATCATCGAGCGGCTCATTCCGTAAGCGGTTACATCCACCGCCCCAAATGACGCGAATGTGCGGCCCTCCCGGGGGCCGCACGTTTTCGTTTTGGCCTTGACCTCGCTCGGGGGCGCGCCCCAACCTGCCCGAAATAACGCCAGCAGAAAGAAGCCCGAATGCCGATCGAAAACGTGCACTTCAGCGAACTCGAATATTCCCGCCGGATCGCGCTCGTGCGTGCGGCGATGGCGCAACGCGAGATCGACATTCTCTTCATCACCAACCCCTCGAACCAGTTCTGGCTGACGGGCTATGACGGCTGGTCCTTCTACACGCATCAGGGGGTGATCCTGCCGATGGAAGGCGCGCCCTACTGGTGGGGCCGCTTCATGGATGCCAATGGCGCGCGCCGCACCGTCTGGATGGAGGAGGAAAACATCCTCCACTACAACGACGCGATGGTGCAATCCGACATCATGCACCCGATGGAAGACCTCGCCTCGCACCTGCGGATCATGGGCTACGGCAAAGCCCGGATCGGTGTCGAGATGGAGACCTATTTCTACACCGCGAAGGCCCATGCGGTCCTTTATGAAGGGCTACCCGAGGCCACGCTGCTCGATGCCTCGGTGCTGGTGAACTGGCAGCGCCTGATCAAATCCGACGAGGAGCTGCGCTTCATGCGCCGCGCCGCGCGGATTTCCGAACTGGTGATCGAACGCGCGATGGAGCTGGCCGAGCCGGGGCTGCGCAAGCACGATCTGGTGGGCGAGCTCTATCGCACCGCCGTGCAGGGCGAGGAAGACAGCTGGGGCGACTACCCGGCCATCGTGCCGATGCTGCCCTCCGGCCCCGACGCCTCCGCGCCGCATCTGACATGGAACGGCGAGGCGCTGAAGGCGGGCGAGGCGACCTTCGTCGAACAATCCGGCTGCTATCGCCGCTATCACGCGCCGCTCTGCCGGACCGTGTTCCTAGGCAAACCGCCGCAACATATGATCGACGCGTCCGAGGCGCTGACCGAGGGGCTGAACGCCGGGATCGAGGTCGCCCGCGCCGGCAACCGCGCCTGCGACATCGCGCGCGCGCTGAATGTCGAGCTTGCGAAGGTCGGCATCGAACGGCCCAACCGCGCGGGCTACGCGGTTGGCTGCTCTTACCCGCCCGATTGGGGCGAGCACACCGTCTCGATCCGCGACACCGACGAGACGATCCTTGAACCCGGCATGACCTTCCACTTCATGCCCGGCCTCTGGATGGATCATTGGGGAATGGAGACGACGGAGACCATCGTGATCACCGAGGACGGCCCCGCCCTGCCCCTGTGCAACGTCGAGCGCAAACTGTTCATCAAGGACTGAGCCCATGCGGATCGACACCACCCGCGCGATCCTCTCGGACCTGATCGCCTACCCGACGATTTCGACCGACAGCAATCTGCCGATCATCCACTACATCGCGGACCGACTGGAAACCGTCGGTGCGGCGGTGGAAGTGATGGTCGACGAAAGCGGCCACAAGGCGAACCTCTTCGCGACACTGGGCGCGCCGCGCGACGGCGGGCTCGTGCTGTCGGGCCATTCCGACGTGGTGCCGGTCACCGATCAGGATTGGACCAGCGATCCCTTCACCATGACCGAGCGTGACGGCAAGCTCTACGGGCGCGGCGCCTGCGACATGAAAGGGTTCATCGCGGCCTGTCTCGGCTCGCTCGATCTGCTGGCCGAAGCCGCGAAAACCCGCCCGATCCATTTCGCCTTCACTCATGACGAGGAAGTCGGCTGTCTGGGCGCGCAGGAACTGGTGAAGCTGCTCGCGAAACGCCCGGTCAAACCCGCGCTTTGCATCATCGGCGAGCCGACTTCGATGCAGGTCTTCGACGGCAACAAGGGCTGCTGCGAATATACCGTGCGCTTCGAGGGCCTGCCGGGCCACAGCTCCGCCCCCGAGAAGGGCGTGAACGCGGTCGAATACGCAGTGCGCTACATCAACCGGCTCTTCGAGCTGCGCGCCGAACTGGTAAAGCGCTGCCCCGAAGGCTCGCGCTTCGACCCGCCGCAGACGACGCTGAACGTGGGCGCGCTGAAAGGCGGCATCTCGCATAACGTGATCGCGCCCCGCGCCGAACTGGCCTGGGAGATGCGCCCGATCAACGCCGCCGACATGGAGTTCGTCAAAGGCGAGATCGCGAGCTACGTCGAAGACACGCTGCTGCCAGAGATGCGCGCGATCGCGCCCGAGGCCGGGATCGCTACCGAGACCATCGGCGAGGTCGTCGGGCTCGAGCCGATGGACGACAATGCCGCGCGTGATCTGGTCTTCGCGCTGACCGGCCAGAACCACGCAGGCTGCGTCGCCTTCAACACCGAGGCCGGGCTGTTCCAGTCGCTCGGGATGGATGCCGTGATCTGCGGGCCCGGCTCGATCGAGCAGGCCCACAAGGCCGACGAATTCGTCTCGCTCGAGCAGATGGATCAGGCGCTGACGATGCTGGGAAGGCTCGCCAGCGCCCGAACCTGACCGCTCTTACGCGGCGGCTTGTCGCACAGGGGTGGCGGCGGTCTCGCGGTAATGCGCCTGGGCTGCGGCAACCCCGCTGCCCAGCTCCACCGGCAGGCCGAGATCGACCATCGCCATCTCGGCCGTGGCCAGCCCCGAGAGCGCCATCACATCGGTCATCAGGCCCAGATGCCCGATTCGGAACACCTTGCCCGCGACATCGCCAAGCCCGCCCCCGAAGGCCACGCCATAGGTATTCAGCGCCTGCGCCACGATCCGACCCGCGTCGAACCCATCGGGCGCACGCACCGCGCTGACGCTGTTGGAGTAGAGATCGGGCGAGACGGCGCAAAGCTCCATCCCCCAAGCGGCCACCGCGCGGCGCACGCCTTCCGCGATCCGGGCATGGCGAGCGAAGACATTGCCCAGCCCCTCTTCCAGCAGCATGTCGCAGGACGCCTTCAGCCCGTTCAGCATCCCCACCGGCGGCGTGTAGGGATAACCATTGGCCGCATAGCCCGTGCGCATGTCGCGAATGTCGAAGAAGCAACGCGGCAGCTTCGCGCCCTCGACTGCCTCCAGCGCCTTTTGCGAAAAGCCTGTGATGGCGAGGCCCGGCGGCAGCATGAAGCCTTTCTGGCTGCCGGTCACGGCCACATCGACGCCCCAGTCATCCATCCGGAACTCCATCGACCCGATCGAGCTGACGCCATCCACGAAGAACAGCGCCGGATGCCCTGCCGCATCCATCGCCCGCCGGATGCCCGCGACATCCGAGGTCACGCCGGTTGCGGTCTCGTTATGGGTAGCAAGCACCGCCTTGATCTGGTGGCCCGTGTCGGCGCCGAGGATGTCCGCGAAGCGCTCGACAGGGATGCCCTCGCCCCATGCGACGCTGACCACCTCGACCTCCAGCCCGTAGCGCTGGCACATGTCGATCCATTTATGGCTGAACATCCCGTTGCGGCAGGCCAGAACCTTGTCGCCGGGTGAGAGCGTGTTGGTGATCGCGGTCTCCCAGCCGCCGGTGCCGGTCGCGGGGAAGACGAAGGCCTCGCCCTTGGTCGTCTTGAGCACCTTCTTCACACCGTCCAGCGCCGGGTGGATGATATCGGCGAAACCGGGGCTGCGATGATCCATCGTCGGGATATCGACGGCCTTGCGCAGCGTCTCGGGAATGTTGGTCGGGCCCGGAATGAAAACGGGATTGAGATGGATCATGACGCCTCCTCCATGTGTCGGAAGCGTTTCTACCATGGCGCGGCTGATGCAGAAATTTTTACGGCTCGTGGGCGTTTGCACCGCATCATTCGAGAATTCTTAGGGAATTCAGGGCTTTGATTTTTTCACACAGTGAAATTAGATTTTGCTTTATACTGCGTAAGATATTTCTTTTTGCCGCTCAGAGGTGCGCCCGATGACCACGCCCCGCCGGAAGGGCCGCCCGAAAGGCTTCAACACAGACCCCGCGCAGGGCACGATCCTTGCGTTGGACCGGGCGCTCGACGTGCTGGACCTGCTGGCGCGGCATGGCGGGCTGTCGCTGAGCGCCATCGCGCGCGAGCTGGACCAGTCTCCGGCAACGATGCACCGCGTTCTGGCCACGCTTCATGCCCGCGATTTCGTGGAGCCCGAGGCGCAGGATTGGCATATCGGCCCGGCGGCCTTCCGCATCGGCTCAGCCTTCCTGAGGCGCACCAATGTGTTCGAGCGTGCCCGGCCGCTGATGCAGGATCTGATGCGCGCGACCGGGGAAACGTCAAATCTGGGTGTCGAGCGCGCGGGACAGGTGCTGTTTACCGGGCAGGTGGAGACGCATGATCCGATCCGGGCGTTCTTCCCGCCGGGCACGGTCGCGCCGCTGCACGCGTCGGGCATCGGCAAGGCGCTTCTGAGCACCTTTGCCCCGGACCGGCTCGACCAGCTCCTCGCGGATTACGATTTCGCGCAGTTCAATGATCGCACCATCGGCGATGCGGAAGCCTTGCGCGCAGAACTGGAGCAGATCACGGCGCGGGGCTACGCGGTGGACGATGAAGAACGCACGTTGGGCATGCGCTGCATCGCCGCGCCGATCTTCGACGCACATGGTGACGCGGTGGCGGGGATTTCAGTCTCCGGCCCCGTACAGCGAATTCCCGATAGCCGCCTGCCCGCCCTCGGGCAAGCGGTCGCTCAGGCCGCGAAAGCGATCAGCCACCGGATCGGGGCGGCTTAATTCAGCCGCTGACCGGTTTTCGGATCGAAGAGATGCAGGTCCTCGGCGTTCACCGAAAGCCGCACCTGCCCCACCGCCTGCTTCTCCATATGCACGCCCGGCAGCGCTGCGGTCATCGCCTCGCCGCGCCCTTTCAGCGTGCCGTGCAGGAGCGTATTCGCGCCCAGCGGCTCGGACAGGGTAACGTTCAGCGTCAGCGGCCCGTTATCGTCGGGATGCAGATGTTCGGGCCGAATGCCGAGGCTGACCGGGCGATCGGGCAGATCGGTCGGGCCAAGCGTCACATGGCCCAGCATCACCTGACCGGCGCGCACCTCGGCATCGATGACATTCATCGACGGGCTGCCGATGAACTGCGCTGCGAAGATGGTCACGGGGCGCTCATAAACTTCGAGCGGCGTGCCGATCTGCTCGGCCACGCCCCCGTTCATCACGATCATCCGGTCGGCCATGGTCATCGCCTCGACCTGATCGTGGGTCACGTAAAGCGCCGTCACGCCCAGCTTGCGCTGCAGCTCGCGGATTTCGACGCGCATCTGCACCCGCAGCTTGGCGTCGAGGTTCGACAGCGGCTCGTCGAACAGGAAGACCGACGGCTCACGCACGATGGCGCGGCCCATCGCGACCCGCTGACGCTGCCCACCGGACAATTCGCGCGGCTTGCGTTCGAGATAGTCCGACAGCTGCAACAGTTTCGCAGCCTCGTCGACGCGGCGCTTGATCTCGGGTTTCGCCATGCCCGCGATCTTCAGCCCGTAGCCCATGTTCTGGCGCACCGACATATGCGGGTAGAGCGCGTAGTTCTGGAACACCATCGCGATGTCGCGGTCCATCGGCTCACGCTCGTTCACGCGGGCCTCGCCGATGCGGATTTCGCCCTCGGAGATGCTCTCCAGCCCCGCGACCATACGCAGAAGCGTCGATTTCCCGCAGCCGGAAGGACCGACGATGACGATGAATTCGCCATCCTGGATGTCGATCGAGACCCCGTGCAGAACCTCGGTCTTGCCGAAACGTTTCTTGATATTTTCGAGTTCAACGGTCGCCATTGTCTGCCCTTATTTCTCGCTGTCCACGAGGCCGCGAATGAAGAGTTTCTGCATCGAGATCACCACGATCACCGGCGGGATCATCGCGAGGATCGAGGTCGCCATGATGACCGGCCAATCGGCGATATCGTCGCCCGACGGGAACATCTGTTTGAGCCCCATGACGATGGTGTTCATCTCGGGATTGGTGGTGATGAGAAGCGGCCAGAGATACTGGTTCCAGCCATAGATGAAGAGGATCACGAAGAGCGCCGCGATATTCGTGCGGCTCATTGGCAGCAGGATATCGAAGAAGAAGCGCATCGGACGCGCACCATCGACGCGCGCAGCCTCGGCCAGCTCGTCCGGCACCGTCAGGAAGAACTGCCGGAACAGGAAGGTCGCCGTCGCCGATGCGATCAGAGGCAGGATCAGCCCGGAATAGCTGTTGAGCATCCCGAAGCCCGCCACGACCTCGTAGGTCGGCACGATCCGCACCTCGACCGGCAGCATCAGCGTGATGAAGATCATCCAGAAGAAGAAGCGCCGCCCCGGAAAGCGGAAATAGACGATCGCGAAGGCCGACAAGAGCGAGATCGCGATCTTGCCGAGCGCAATCCCCAACGCCATCACCAGCGAGTTCACCAGCATCGTCGCGACCGGTACGTTCACCCCGGAGAACAGCGCGTCCGAATAGTTCTCGATCAGGTGCGAGCCCGGCATCACCGGCATCGGCGCCTGCGCGATCTCCTGCTGCGTGTGGGTCGAGGCCACGAAGGCCAGCCAGATCGGGAAGAAGATCACCAGCACGCCCGCGATCATCAGCACATGGGTCAGCCAAAGACCGGAGCCGCGCTTTTCCACCATGCCCGGGGGCGGTTCGTTGTGCATGTCAGCCATCAGTAATGCACCCGCTTCTCGACGAATTTGAATTGCAGCACCGTCAGGAAGCCCACGACCACGAGCAGCACCACGGATTGCGCGGCGGAGCTTCCGAGATCCTGACCGACGAACCCGTCGGCATAGACCTTGTAGACGAGGATCGTGGTGGCCTGTTGCGGCCCGCCGGACGTGATCGTGTGGATCACCCCGAAGGTCTCGAAGAAGGCATAGACGATGTTGACGACCAGCAGGAAGAAGGTCGTGGGCGACAGGAGCGGCAGCACGATCGTGAAGAAGCGCCGCCAGAACCGCGCCCCGTCGATCGCCGCCGCCTCGATCACCGATTTCGGCACCGCTTGCAGCGCCGCGAAATAGAACAGGAAGTTGTAGCTGATCCGCCCCCAGGCCGACGCCACGACGACAAGCCCCATCGCCTCATGCTCGTTGAGCACATGGTTCCAGTCGTAACCCATCTGGTTGAGATAGAAGGCGACCACACCGATCCGCGTGTTGAACATGAACAGCCACAGCACACCGGCCACGGCGGGCGCGACCGCATAGGGCCAGATCAGGAGCGTGCGATAGGTCCCCGCCCCTTTCACCAGCCGATCCGCCAGCACCGCGAGGAACAGCGCCGGGATCATCGAGACCAGTGTCACGAGGGTCGAGAACACCGCCGTCGTCACGAAGGACGCGCGATAATAGGGGTCGTTGAAGAGGTATTCGAAATTGCCGAGGCCCACATATTGCATCGACAGGCCGAACGGATCGGGGATGAACAGCGATTGCCACACCGCCTCGCCCGCCGGGTAGAAGAAGAACACGCCCGAGACGATCAACTGCGGCGCAAGCAGCAGCATCGGCAAGAGCCAGCCCTTGAAAGTTACGCGTTTTTCCATGTCGGGATCGGGGCCTTCGAATAGAAATAGCCGCGGGCAGGTTTCCCCCGCCCGCGGCCGGATTTGGGTTAGCGGTTGGCTTGCTCGAAGCGGCGCAGCAGCTGGTTGCCACGCTCCACCGCGTTGTCGAGCGCGTCCTGAGCGGTCTTGTCACCGGCCCAGACAGCTTCCAGTTCCTCGTCGATGATGCCGCGGATCTGGTCGAAATTGCCCAGGCGGATGCCCTTCGAGTTCTCGGTCGGCGCATTCGCGGTCATCTGCTTCACAGCCACATCGGTGCCGGGGTTCGCGTCATAGAAGCCCTGCTCGCGGGTCAGATCAGCCGCAGCCTTGGTGATCGGCAGGTAGCCGGTGTCCTGGTGCCACTTCGCCTGCACTTCCGGCGAGGAGAGATAGCTCAGGAACTCGGCGACACCCTTGTAATGGCTGTCTTCCTTGCCCGACATCACCCAGAGCGAAGCGCCCCCGATGATGGTGTTCTGCGGCGCACCGTCCACGTCGCCCCAATAGGGCAGCGGGTGAACCTCGAAGTTGAACTTGGCTTCGGACTTGATGCCCGCGTAACCGGCCGAGCTCTCGGTGAAGAGCGCGCAGGTGCCGGCGCGGAAGTCCGCACCACCTTCGTTGCGGCGGCCCTTGTAGATGAACTCGCCCTTCTTGGCCCAGTCACCCAGCGTCTGGATATGCTTGACCTGAACGGGGCCGTTGAATTCCAGCTTGGCGTCGAGACCGGCGAAGCCGTTCTCTTGGCTGGCGAACGGCACGTTGTGATAGGCCGAGAGGTTCTCGAGCTGGATCCAGCTCTGCCACGCGGTGGTCATCGGGCAATCGACGCCCGAAGCCTTCAGCTGGTCGAGCACCTTGCCGACATCTTCCCAGGTGGTCAGCGGCGCATCCTTGGCCACGCCTGCCTCGTCGAGCATGTCGCGGTTGACCCAGAGAACCGGCGTCGAGGAGTTGAAGGGCAGCGACAGCATCTTGCCGTCGGTGGTGGTGTAGTAGCCCTTCACCGCGCCGATATAATCGTCGGGATTGAAGTCCACGCCCGCGTCTTCCATCACCTGATAGACCGGCTTGATCGCGCCCTTGGCGGCCATCATCGTCGCCGTGCCGACCTCGAACACCATCAGGATGTCGGGCTGCTCACCGGCGCGGAAAGCCGCGATCCCGGCGTTCAGCGTTTCCGAGTAGTTGCCCTTGTTGGTCGCCACGACCTCATACTGGTCCTGGCTGGCATTGAAGTCCTTGACCTGCTGATCGACGAGCTCGCCGAGACGGCCGGTGAAGGCGTGCCAGAACTGGATTTCCGTCGCTGCATTGGCCGTGAAAGGCGCAATGAGCGAGGCCGACGCAAGCGCCGCACCGAGTGCAAAATTCTTCATGTCTTCCTCCCATATGTAGCGGGATTCATTGTTGGATGGATCTGAGGCCCCAAGCGAAGCCTCCGCGCTACGCGGCGTAGTGTGCGGATGTAACAGGAACAAAACAAGAGAGTGATTTCGTTTTCGCTTTGACGCTCGGTCGCGTTACCCGATGCGGAGCCGCGCCCCCTCAATCCCTATTTTTCATAGGAATTTCGAAGTTTCTCGAAGTTAGGCCAATCCATTGCTCACGATGTTGTGAAGCGCATTTTTGCGCGCTTCGACCAAAACCGAACAAAAACCGACAGCTCCGCGCAACGCCCGAGCATGTTTCGCCTCGCCCCCGGCGGCGCTTTGCCGAATCCCTCCGATTTGCTAGCCTGTTGAAATGGTTCAATTCGGTTCGGATCATCGTCATGTTCGTTGCGTCGTATCAGTTTTCTGCTTTTCCGATCCTTGCCGCCGCAGGGATCGCCCTCGCATCGACGGGCGCAGCTTTCGCCCAAAGCTCCGGTGAAGGTCCCGCTCTGCGATGGGATCAGGCCGAATGCCTGCGCGATCATGCAACCGACTACCTCGAGCAACGGGCATTCCCGTCAATCCTCTTCGTGGGCTTCTGTAAGGACGGGGTTTTCGACCCCACCGCAGCAGAGATCGCACAGGGAACGAGCCGCAATTCCGCCATCGACTCGGAAGGTCTGCCGCGGTTGCAATCCGGCGCGGTCATTCCCGCCAATCCCAAAGCTGCGGTGCTCGTGTTGACACGTGCGCAGCTCGAATGCCTGCGCGACAGTTTCGACAGCGTCGCGCGCAAGCAGGTCGCAAAGCTCGACGAGAAGACCGAAATTCCGGTGGCCGAGCTTGATTTCTCGGGATGCCCGCAGTGAGCGCGGGGCAGACGCCGCCCCCTGCCGCAGACGCCCCCAATGTGCCCAGAGACGCGCCTGAAACGGATACGACCGCTTCGCCCGAAGTCGCGTCCAACGCGGCCATGAGCCTCCGGGATAAGATCGAGATGGGCTCCTGGATCGCCACGATAGCTGCCCTCCTCTTCACCGCCGGGCAAATCTACCAATGGCGCGAGGACCGGAAAGCCGATCTCTCGCTCGAAATGGTCGCACGGTTTTCCGACCTCGAATATGCAGGAAGCGCCCGCCGCGAACTTGCGCAATTCTGGTGGCAGAACTCGGACGCCCTAGCCAAAGTCACAGCGATCAAAGGCGGCATCCCTCCCGCGCAGCGGCAAAAATTTCTTGACCTGCTGTTCCAGAAACGCCCTCCCGTAAAGCGTCAGGAGCAATTCGCGGCCGTGTCAGAGATGGCGAATTTCTTCGATCAGGTCGAGCTATGCATCGCGACCAAACGCTGCGACGCACAGATCGCCACCGACTATTTCTGTGGCTACGCCGCGAATTTCGCCGACCTCTACCAAGGCCCGCTCACCCAAGTGCGCGAGACCTTCGGCACTTCCGGGCTCGGGGCCGGCCTGCAGAATTTCGTGGAGGCCAGATGCGACGACTGATCCCCGCCGTTGCCCTGTTGAGCACTCTCGCTTTCGCGCCGACTGCCCAGGCAGCCGACATCTACTGGGCACCGCCGATCACGAATGAGTTCGTGTTACCTTATATCGGCGTGGATATGGCCACCGGGACCAAGCCGGGCGACAGCTTCGATTTCAAGAACGCGTTGCACATTCATATTAGAGGCGAAATCGCGCCCGGCGACGCAGAGACATTCCGGAACCTGATCACCGACAGGGCCAGCGAGATTTTCGATCCGATTTCGGGCGGGGTGAATATGCGCCCCGTCGTCGTCTCTCTCGACAGTGACGGCGGCGATTTCTACGAGGGTCTCAAACTCTCCGACTCGATCCGCGGCTTCGCTACATTCGTCGGCAAAGGCGACCGGTGCCTCTCGGCCTGTGCGATCGCGTTCCTGGGCGGCTCAGAGAGGATGCTGCGCGGCTACCCGATGTGGAACGCGCGATACGTTCACACCGAGGGCGTCGTCGGGTTTCACGCGCCGTTCTCGAGCCTCTCGAATACGCTGATGATCCCCGATGGCACGCCGTTTTCGAGCACGCTCGGCAATCAAATCGCCACGCAATTCTACGCACAGGCTCAGGACGCGATCAACGAACTCACGAAGCGGATGGGGACATGGAATATCGCCCCGGGTTTCGTCTTCGAAATGATCGGCAAGAAATATCAGAAGGACGACGACAGGCCGCTGGGCGAGCAGTACCTGCTGATCAATTCATATAACCGGCTCGATCAGACCAAAACGACTGTCCTTGCCGACCGCGCCCCGAACCCGGCCAATGTGGACATTCTCGGCGCCATAAACGCCTGCGAATTCCTGGTATTCGCAAATACCGGTCGCCGGGTGATGACTGGCCCGCCAGTATCTTCAGAGGCCATACCCGAGCACGGCCTGATCCGCTTGTGGTCAAGATACTCAAGCTTCGGATATGCGACGGAAGAAGGCCTTAAAACCTCGGGCAATCCCCGCCCAAGGCTGAAGAAGGTGAAAATCGGCCCCCTTACGGCGAATGTTTTACTGCCCGCCGCGGGCGACGACTCCTATTACCTGCAAGCGAAGCTCGCAGGTCCGGGCCGCGTCGACTGCAATGTTTTCAGGGACGCTGACGGCCAATGGTATGTCAAAACCTACAATATCGACATCCATGACAACGATACGTTTCTCACGATGAACGGGACAACAGCCACGCAGCGCGATGTGCTCGACTACAAGGGCCCCTACCCGATCAACGATTTCACCATCCTCGGCCCCGACGGCGTCTGGAACAATTTCCCCGCCATCGAGCCCTCCGAAGAGCTCACGCCGATCCTCGCCCAATTCCCCGATATCATCGGCCCCAGCTTCGACTGCACCGGCAAGCTCGATCCGGCGGCGGAGGTGATCTGCCTGATCCGCCCGCTCGGGCAGCTCGACGGGGTGCTGGGCAAGCTCTATCCCCGCGCCGTCGCGAAGGACGCAGAGGGCACGAAGCAGAGCCAGCGGCATTGGCTCAAGATTCGCGACCGCGCCTGTCGTCCGGGCGGGATCGACACGAACGACCCGCTGCAATTCCGCAGCCTGATCGATTGCCTCACCTTCTTTTACGAGATGCGCCTTGGGGAATTGGACCAGATCGCGCAGGCCAATTAACCGCCATAGCGGAAATTGCGCACATGCGCGGGCATTTCGACACCGTCGAGGTTGCGCGGATCGGGGATCGGGTCGCCCACCTCCATACGGATCGGGATCACCCCGGCCCAGATCGGCAGCGCGTAATCCTCCTCGTCGTCACTCGGCCCGCCGGTGCGGATCTTCGCGGCACCCTCGGCGATCTCCATCCCCAGCACGGTCGTCGCTTTCAGATCCTGTTCGTGATCCGGGCGCAGCATCTCGTAGCGCCCCGGATAGAGATGGTTCACGAAATTCCCAAGCTTCTGCAGCTTCTCCGCCGGGTCTTCCACCTTGAACGCGGTCCCGTAGAGCATAACCGACCGCGTATTCAGCGAATGATGCATCCCCGAGCGCGCCAGCACCAACCCGTCGAGGATCGACACCGTCAGGCAAACCTCGGCCTGCGTCTCGCTGCGCAGAGCGCGGCTCGCGGAAGAGCCGTGCCAATAGACGTGATTGCCCTCGCGCCATTGCATGGTCGGCGTCACATAAGGCTTGCCGTCGCGGACATAGCCCACATGACACATCGGCTGCGCATCGAGGATCGCGTTGATCGTATCGCGGTCAAAATGGCCCCGCTCATACAGGCGGCGCAGGCGGGAACGGTCGGTCACGGGAAGGGTCTCGGTCATGGGGCTCTCATCAAAGCGGGTCTATCTTGTCCCGGCAGCGATACCGCCCTATCGGATAGTAAAACATGTCCAGTTTCGCCAAAATGCACCAGTCCAATCTGAACACCTCCCTTTTCGGCCTGTCGCTGGATCGCCGCTCCGGCTTGCCGCTGCACACGCAGCTGACCCAAGCGCTGCGCGAGATGCTGCGCGCCGATCCCGCCGCAGCCGGAGAGCGCCTGCCGCCAAGCCGCGCACTGGCCGAGGAGCTGTCGGTCTCGCGCATGACGGTGACCACCGCCTATGATCAGCTGATCGCCGAGGGCTACCTGAGCACGCGACCCGGCGGCGGCACCTATGTGGCCGAGGACCTGCCCCATCTCGCACCGCCCGCGCCGCGGGACGCGACCAGCAAAGCATCAGAGGCTCGGCAGGACACGCCCGCCACCGCCTGGCTGCCCTTTCAGCCCGGCCTGCCCGATCAGGCGCTGTTCCCGCACAGGCTCTGGGCACGCCACCTCGAAAGGGCATGGCGCAACCCCGATCCCGCGCTTCTCGACCGGCCCGACCCGTTCGGCTGGACTCCGCTGCGGCAGGCGATCCGCGACCACCTCGCGGCGTGGCGCGGCCTCGATTGCGCGACCGAACAGGTGGTGATCACCGGCGGTGCGTGGGATGGGTTCGACCTGATTGCGCGGGCGGCGCTGCCCCCCGGCGCGCTGATGGCGACCGAAGACCCAGGCTGGGCGACGATGGGTCAAGTGCTGGCCGCAAGCGGGATCACCGATCGCCCGGTGCGCATCGACGCAGAGGGGCTCGACCCCGCCGATCTGCCGCCCGAGACCCGCGCGGTCACCATCACCCCCTCGCGCCATTTCCCGACCGGGATCGCGATGCCGCTGACGCGCAGGCTGGCGCTGCTTGACTGGGCACGCGAGCGCGATGCTTTGATCGTCGAGGATGATTACGACAGCGAGTTCCGCTATCGCGGTCAGCCCCTGCCGGCGCTGGCGGGGCTCGATGGGCTGCAGCGCGTGATCTATATGGGCAGCTTTTCGAAACTGTTCAGCCCGGCGCTGCGGATCGGCTATCTGGTGTTGCCCGAACGGCTGGTGACCCCGATGCGCGACGCGATTGCGACGACTGGATCACGGGTTTCGATGGTTCCGCAACCGGCGCTGGCGAGCTTCATGGCAAGCGGCGAATTCGCAACCCATCTGCGGCGGATGCGGCGCCACTACGCGAAGCGCCAGCGTCACCTGCTGAGCGAACTGGCGGGGCTGGAGCACTTTCTCCAGCTTCAGCCCGACCCGTCGGGAATGCATCTCTGCGCAGGCCTCGGCCCGGCCCTCGCTCCCTTGGGCGACCGCGCAATATCCGAGCGCGCGAAAGCGGCGGGCCTCACGCTGCGGGCGCTATCGTCCCATGCCCGCTTGCCCGACCCGCCGCAGGGCCTGCTCATGGGCTATGCCGCCTTCGACGAACGGGCGCTGAGCGGCGCCGCAAACACGCTGCGCGCCCTGCTGAGGGCGCTTTAGCAGATACGCGGCAACTGCTCGCCCACCAGCATATCGACGATGCGCTGACCTCCGAACGCCGTCGTCATTCGCACCTGCTTATGCCCCCCGACCGCACGGCCCACGATCACTGCACCGGACCCTTCGGGGCGCGCGCGCATCGCGGCCAGCGCCGCCTCGGCCTCGGCCTCGGGCACGAAGACCACGAGCCGCCCCTCATTGGCCAGATACAAAGGATCGAGCCCGAGGATCTCGCACATCCCCACGACCTCGGTGCGCAGCGGCAACGCATCCTCCTCAATCTCGATCCCGCAACCCGCAGCCTCCGCAATTTCGTTAAGCGCCGAGGCCAACCCGCCCCGCGTCAGATCCCGCGCGGCTTTCGCGCCCGGCGCCACCGTCAGCACATCCACCATCAGATGCCCCAGAGCAGCGCAATCACTCTCGATCGCGCTCGACAGCGCCAGATCGCCCCGCGCGGCAAGGATCGTCGCGCCGTGATCGCCCAACACCCCGTTCACGATGGCGACGTCTCCGGGCGCGACCCGCCCTGCGGCCATCTCGACCCCGCCGGGGATCACGCCGACGCCCGCCGTCGTGACGAACACCCCGTCACAGGCCCCGCGCCCCACGACCTTGGTATCGCCGGTAACGATCTTCACACCGGCAGCCTCAGCCTCGCGCGCCATCGTCGCCACGATCCGGCGCAGAAGCGCGATCTCGGTGCCTTCCTCGATGATGAAGGCCGCCGAGAGCCAGAGCGGCTTTGCGCCCCCCACCGCCAGATCGTTCACCGTGCCGCAGACCGCGATCTTGCCGATATCGCCGCCCGGAAATTCGATGGGCGTCACCACGTAGCTATCGGTCGTAAAGGCCAGCCGCGCGCCGGGCTCGGCCAGCGCCTCGGCCTGCAGCCGCGCCTGATCCTCCATGCCGGGCGGCGCGAAGACCGAGGTGAACACCTCCTCGATCAGATCCCGCATCGCCTTGCCGCCGCCGCCATGGGCCAGCGTCACCCGCTCGTCGCGCAGAGCCATTCTACCTACCTTCGCTTTGGTTCAAATATCCCGGGGGAGCGGCAAAGCCGCGGGGGCGGAGCCCCCTCCTCCCTCAATCACTGTCGCCCTCCGGCGACGGGGGGCAGAGCCCCCTACTCCGCCGGCTCGACAGCGCGCGCGCCGCCATATTGCCAATATGCCGCACAGGCCCCTTCCGAGCTCACCATCAGCGCGCCAAGCGGCATTTCCGGCGTGCAGCCGCGCCCGAATTGCGGACACTCCACCGGCTTCATCCGCCCCGTCATCACCTGCCCGCAGGCGCAGCCCTCGGCCTCTTCGACCTCGCGCCGACCGGTGGCATAGCCGATGCCGAACTTCTCCTCGGCGTCATAGGCTTCGTATTGCGCACGGATGCGCAGCCCCGACTTGTCGATCTCACCCAAGCCGCGCCATTCAAACGACGGCCGCGTCTCGTAGACATCGTCGATCGCGGCAAGGCTGACCGGATTGCCATGCTCGGGCACGACGCGGGCATATTGGTTCTCGACCTCGGCGCGGCCTTCCGCGATCTGGCGCAGCACCATCAGCACCGATTGCAGCAGATCGAGCGGTTCGAACCCGGCCACCGCAATCGGCTTGCCGTAATCCTGCGCGATAAAGTCATAAGGGTGGATCCCGATCACCATCGAGACATGACCGGGCCCGATGAAGCCATCAAGGCACATATGCGGATCGTCCAAGAGCGCCTTGATCGGCTCGGGCACGGTGATGTGGTTGCAGAACACACTGAAATTGCCCAAGCCTTCGCGCGCGGCCTGCCGGATCGCGAGCGCCGTGGAGGGGGTCGTGGTCTCGAACCCCAACCCGAAGAACACCACTTCGCGCTCCGGGTTACGGCGCGCCAGTTCCAGCGCGTCGAGCGGCGAATAGACCATGCGAATATCCGCGCCATCGGCCTTCGCCTGCAGAAGCGATTTCTTCGTGCCCGGCACGCGCATCGCATCGCCGAAAGTGGTGAAGATCACGCCCGGACGTTCCGCGATCTCGATACATTCATCGACGCGGGCACGCGGCAGCACGCAGACCGGGCAGCCGGGGCCGTGGATGAACTCGATGCCCTCATGGACCAGCTTGTCGAGCCCGTAGCGGAAGATCGAATGGGTATGCCCGCCGCAGACCTCCATGATGTGGACGGGCTTGTCCTTCGTCGCGCCGATCAGATCGGCCACCTTGGCGATCTCGGCCAGCAGCACCTTGGCGGCTTTCGGATCGCGGAATTCGGATGCGAATTTCATCTGCCTCACTCCCCTGCCAGCGCGGCGTCGCCCGCGGCCATCTGTTCCAGCGCCTCCTGCGCCTCGCCAAGATCGCGCAGCGCGATCAGCGTCTTTTCGGCCTCGTCCTCGTCGATCAGGCTCATCGCGAAACCGACATGGATCAGCGCCCATTGGCCTACGAGCCCCTCCAGCGCGCCCTCGGCCACGCAGGCCACATTCACTTCGCGGCGCACGCCCGACACTTCGGCCATCGCCATCTGGCGCGTCTCATCGGTGATCGCCACGATCTGGCCCGGAATACCCAAACACATCAGTCACTCTCCTCCTCAGTGGCCACCGACGGGTCGGCGATGCCGTAACGATCCAGTTTCGCCCGCAGGCCCACGCGCGACAGGCCCAGCTCGGCCGCAGCCCGGCTCTTGTTCCAGCGGTTGCGGGTGAGCGTCTCGCGCAGGATGCGCATTTCCATCAGCTCGATCCGGTCCTTCAGCGTGCCCTCGGCGGTCATCACGTCCTCGGCGGCGCGGTCGGCGCCCTCATCCGACGGATCGGCCTGCAGGATGTGACGCGAGATCAGCTCTGCGCCCAGCACATTGTCCTGCGCGAAGATCAGCATCCGCGTGACCTCGTTGGTCAGTTCGCGCAGATTGCCCGGCCAGTCGTAATTTTCCAGAAATTCCAGCGCTGCCGCCTCGAAGCCCATCACCGGCTTGCCGTGGCTCGTCGCGACCTCGGACAGGATCGCCTGCGCCAGCATCGCCACATCGCCGCGCCGCGCGCGCAGCGGCGGGATCGCGATCTCGCCAAGGCTCAGCGCATAGTAAAGATCGGTGCGGAACCGCCCCTCGGCGACGCCTGCGCGCAGGTCGCCCGCAGCACCCGCGATCAGTCGCAGATTGGTCGAGACCGCCTCCTGCCCGCCCACCGGCGTCACGGTCCCGTCGCGCAGCATCCGGTGTAGCGCAAGCTGCAATGCCGGACTCGCGCCCTCGATCCCCGCCAGATAGAGCGTGCCGCGGTCGGCTTTCTGCGCCAGCCCGATTTTGGCCACGCCGCCGGGCAGCACGCCACGCTTGGCGCCGAACAGCTCGACCATCGCGAGATCTTCCGGCATGCCCGAAATATTCAATTCGTAGAACGGCTTCTCCGAACGCAGCGAGCCGTAATGCATCGCGCGGGCCATCTGCGTCTTGCCCGTGCCCGGCTCGCCCGTCATCAGCACCGGCACGTCGAAGCTGGCATATTGCCGCGCGAGAGTGACCGCCGCGTTCATCGCGGAATTGGGCGCGCGCAGGATCGTCTCGAACCCCATCCCCTCGCGCAAGGACCGCCGCCGCTTCTCGACCCGCGTCTCGGTGGTCGAGTTGAGGAACCGCATCTCCAGCGTCAGCCGCTCGTTCTCGCGCGACAGCTGGAACATCCGCGCGGCATTGCGCGCCACGGCCAGAAGCTGCTCGGGATGCCAGGGTTTGGCGATAAACTGGTGAATGCCCGCATCGTTGATCGCGGCCACCATCGACGCGCTGTCGGTATAGCCGGTGATCACGACCCGCACCGTTTCCGGCCAGCGCTCGCGCACTTCGGTGAGGAAATCGACCCCCGAGCGGCCGGGCATGCGCTGATCGCAGAAGATCACCTGCACCCATTCCTCTTCGAGCACCGACATCGCCTCTTCAGCCCCCGGCGCGGTGAGGATCTCGAACTCGTCCTCGAGCGCCATTTTCATCGCCTGAAGCGAATGGGGCTCGTCATCGACGAGGAGGATGGCCGGGGTCGAGCCGGTCATGACGCGGCCTTCCGGTCGAGCCCGCGCTTGAGCCAATCGAGCCACGCCTGCATCCCCTCGCCCGTGCGGGCCGAGACGCGCAGCACCTCGATCTCCGGGTTCACGCGCTTGATGTTGGCCTCGTAGAGATCGAGATCGACATCGCAATAGGGGGCCAGATCGGTCTTGTTGAGGATCGCGAGACCGGCGGCTGCGAACATGTCCGGATATTTCAGCGGTTTGTCCTCGCCCTCTGTGACCGACAGGATCGCGACCTTCGCATCCTCGCCCAGATCGAAGGCGGCGGGGCAGACGAGGTTGCCAACATTCTCGATGAACAGAAGCGACCCTTCGGGCAGCGCGAGCCGGTCGAGCGCGGTTTCCACCATGCGCCCGTCGAGGTGGCAGCCCTTGCCGGTGTTCACCTGAATGGCCTTCGCGCCTGTCGCGCGGATGCGGTCCGCGTCATTGGTGGTCTGCTGGTCGCCCTCGATCACTGCGAGCGGCGCATCGCCCAGCATCTCGATCGTGCGGCACAGGAGCGTGGTCTTGCCCGAGCCGGGAGAGGAGACGAGGTTGGTCGCGAAGATGCCCTTCTGCGCCAGTCGCGCCCGGTTCTTCCCGGCGAAATCGTTGTTTTTCGAAAGGATATCGGTCTCGATCTCGATCAGACGTTCTTGGCTCATACCCGGCACTTCGGTGCCTGCCGCCCCAAGGCCGATATGGATATCGCCGTGGTCGTGGTGGTGATGGTGGGGGGCGTGATCGTGAGACTGATGGCCCTGCGCGGGTGCCGGAGCTCCTTGCGCGAGCACCGCCAGAGGCGCCGCTTTCGGCACGGCCTGACTGCTCTTTTCCAGATGGGCGCGGAACTGATCCTCCACGCTATGTCCGCTGCATCCGCACACCGTGCACATCAGAGCACCTCCATATCCTTGATCCGCATCTCCTCGCCGCCCTGCGCCAGCAATTTGCCGCCGCCGCAGTTCGGGCAAGGGTCCAGTCGATGTTCGATTTCCACAGTCTCCGCGCAATCATAGCAGAGCGCTTTGCCGGGGATGTCGATAATCTGCAATTCCGCGCCTTCCGCGGGCGATCCGCGCATCACCACGTCGAAGGCGAATTCCAGCGCGTGTTTCTCGACGCCTGCGAAACGCCCGATTTCGAGCCGCAGCGTGGTCACGCGCGAAAAGCTGTTGGCCTTGGCCGCATCCTCGATCACGCCGCGGATGCCTTCGGCGATCGACATCTCATGCATCGGCGACCTCCCGCATCAGAACTGGCACGCAGGGATCGAGTATGTCCACAACCAAGCTTGCCAAAGACGCTTTCTCTGCGGGCAGGGTCTCCAAGCTGCGCTGCAACATCCCACCCGGCACGGTCAGATGGTCGGTCGGCGTGATCCGCGTGAGCGCGCTCACACGACCGCCGCTCAGTCTGACCTGCAAGGTATAGGCGCCCCGCGCCGCCGCGACCGAAGCCACGCCCGGCGCGAAATGGCGCGCGGGCGGCGCATCGAAGCACAGCCGATCCAGATCGACCACGCGCCCCAGCGCCCGCCACAGCGGCCCGCGCCCGTAGCGCGCTTCGGCCTGATGCATCAGATCCGCGTCGCGCACCCGCCCGGCGGCGGAATTCTCCTGCGGCACCAGCGAGAGAGGCTGCGACAGGTCGGGCAGATCGGCCACCGCTTCGCCCGGCGCGAAACGCTCCGCGATCGCCGCCAGAAGCGGGCTGATCCCCGCACCGGAACTCAGCCAGTCCTCGAGCTGCGAGGGCCGCGCATTGCCCCAGATCCAGCGCTGCAACGCCGCGCCGCCCTTCGACCAATCCGCAGGCAGCGGCATCGGGTCGTGACCGATCAGCGCGGGCCAGCGCGGGCACAGCTTGGAGAGATGGTCGCGCAAGATCTCGCGCCGCGGGTCGCATCCGGCGGTCTCCAGCCCCGTCGCCAACCGCACCGCGAGGCCCTGCGCCATGCCGCACAGGTTGAACAGGCGGGGCATCAGTTCAGCGACCTCTTCGGGGGTCTTGCCCAGCATCATCGCCTCGACCGGGCTCGGCGCGGGCAGCGCTAGCACCGCCTTCAGCCGAGCGCCGTCGCGCGCAATGGTTATGCCGAGCGTCTGGTTCATTCCGCGTCATCCGCCTCTTCGCGCGGTGCATCCTCGGCCAGACCGGCCGAGATCAGCTTGCGCCGGGTCGGTTGCGCCATCTCTTCGACGCGTGCGTCTTCCGCCGCCTGCGCAGCCTCTGCCTCCTCGACCGCGGCAAGCTCGGCCTCGCGACCGGCGCGGATTTCGGATTTGCGATCCGTCTCGGCGCGGTTCTCGTCCTTGAACAGTTCCATCATGATCGCGCGGGCGACATCGGTCGCCTGCATCTGCGTCTGGAAATCGCCCATCGGCGAGAAGAGCGAGCACGCCTTGTAGCCGCCGCCCATCTCGCGGACGTTATGGATGAACTCGTACGTGCCGGACGGGAAATCGATGTTTTCCTTGGCGCCGGGGACCAGCGCCGACCAATCCTCGCTCTCGCGCGGCAACATGATCAGGTTCATGAACCACGGGCTGACAAGTACGCCGAGCCCGCGCCCCTCATGGGAGACGAAGCCCACCGGCTCGACCGAAAGCGCCTTGTTCACCAAGGGCACGTCGCGCATTTTCGAATGCCAGACCTCGCGGAAATCGGCCGTGAGCTTGGCCACCTGTTCCTCGATCCGGCGCGCTTCCAGCATCGCGGGCGCGCCCGGATCGGCCTGCACCATGAACTGCTCTTTCGGCGCGTCGCAATTGGGGCAATGCCAGTCCTCGGGCAGCATCGAGAACGGCGTGCCGGGCAGGACCTGACGGAAATCGTCTCCCTCCGCCGGATCGTAAGGCGTCCAGCAGATCTTGCACTCCATGATCGCCTGATCGGAAATCCGGTCATTGGCGCCCATGTAGCTGCCCTCGAACCCCGCGATGCTCATCGGATCGCCTCCAGCACTTCGACGATCCGCTCGGCGGAGTCGACGAGGTCCTCTTTCGCTGCGATCGCCACCTCGGGCATCGTGGTCACTTCGAACGTGTCGAGGATCAGCGTGTCCATCGAGTTGAAGAACTGCACGCGCCAGACATGAGGCAGCGCGGTCGCGGTGACGCGGCAATTGCCGTAGCCCCGCGACAGGATCGTCACCGCGCCTTCGCCCGTCGCCGCATCGAGCCAGACGAGATCTTCCTCGGTATGGGGCAGCAGGGTCAGGTTCACCACATGCGGCTCGCCGCCCATGAAGCTGCCCGATTTGTCCTCCAGTTCGGCCATCAGCGCCGGCGCGTTCACGACGCCCGGACCGCGCGGATGGGTCTTACCTTCGGCCTTGCGGAACGGCTCGAAGGCGCGGCTCAGCGCCGCCGAGGGGACGGGACCGACCTCGATCTTGTCGACACCCGCGCCAGCGATCATCCAGACGCCCGCGAAGACCGACTCCTGCACCGCCAGCGCCGGGATACCGCGGATCTTCATCGCGACCTCGCCCTGCCCCATCGTCTCTGCGATGAGCGCGCGGTTCTCCGCGTCGAGATGGCTCAGATCGAAGCTCGCCATGCCGCCTTGCGCCGCCGCCCCGCAGGCCTTCGCCACATCGGCCAGCGTCTTGAGCGCTGGCGTCACGCTGGAAGGGTCGTCGATGTCAGGCATATGCGCCGAATAGGTGCGCATACCCGAAGGGAGCTGCATGTATTCGAGTTGCGCATCCTCGTCTTCGGGTTGCGAGCCGGGACCGAAGCCCATGGGCGGAAGGTGGAAATTGGAAACCATCGTCTCAGCCTTTCGCGGTCAGGATATGAGAGGTGCGGGCGACGTAATCGTCCCAGTCGCGGATCTTCTCGATCGCGCCGAGATACTCGCCCTCGCGGTAGAACAGGAAACCGGGGGCTTTCAGCGCGCGGGTCTGCTGGCGCAGCTCGGTCTCGATCGCATCGCCCACCACAGCGCAGTCGAAGGCGTGCTGGAAGGCCATCCGGATTTCCGGCAGCACAACGGCGGCATCGGGGGTCTCGAGGTTGCGCTTGGCGTCGCCCGGAATGAACAGGCAATGCGCCCCGGGACGCGCGGTGAATTCGGCCACATCGGACATGTTCGCCAGAAGCGGATAGCCCATCTCATCGATCAGCCGGGTCACGAGCGGGTGCATCGCGCCCGAGGGCGGGGCCGTATCGGGCATTGCGAAATCGTGCATGTGTCTCTCCTCAGGCAGTCGTTTTGCCGGCATCGCGCGCGGCTTGCAGATGGGGCGGCAGTTGAGGCTCGCGAGCGTCGAGATCGGCGAAAGCATCGCCGAGATCGCCGCCCTGCATCAGGGCTCGCAGCCCGCCAAGCGCGGCCGCGATCTTGGCCGCCTCGTCCTCGGTGATCACCTCACGAGAAGCCCCGAGAAAGGCCAGAAGCCAGTCGCCGGGCTTGGCGTCGGGCGTCAGCGACAGGTCGACAATGCTGGGCTGCCCCTCTTCGAGAACCTCGCCGCGGATGCCATCGACCGCCACCAGTTGAACCGGGATTCCGACGCACATCAGGCGCGGACCTTCTCGGCGCCGGGGAAGAAGCGGTGATCGCCCATCCGGCAGGCCTCGCCCTCGGTCGGGCGGCCCCCTTCGTACGCGCCACGGCGGATCGAGACATCGGCGAGGTCATCGGCCTGCGTCACGCCTGCCGCGACCGAAATGCCCCAGCGCGCCAGTTCGGCTTCGCATTCGCGGATCGCGGGCTCGATCTGAGCGGCGACCGCGGGGCGCAGGCCTCCGCCATAATCCTCCAGCTCGACCGGCTGGCAGCCGATCAGCGTCAGCTTCGCCGGGCAGCGGTTCATCAGCTGCGCCGTGGCGATCACGTCCTGAAAGCCGGTCTGGTGCAGGCTCATTTTCTTGGCGCCCATGAAGGCGGGAACATCGCCGTCGCGCAGCACGCGCATCTCGCCCGGCTCCAGCCCGAAATCGATCGCATCGAAGACGATCAGCGCATCGGCCTCTTCGAGAAACGGCAGCAGATACAGGCCCTGCGTGCCGCCATCCAAGAGCTTGACGTTGTCCGGCACGGCGCGGGTCTCGGCCATGACCTCGACGCAGCGCACGCCGAAGCCCTCATCCGCCCAAAGAACGTTCCCGATACCCAGAACGAGCACCCGGTCCGGCGCAAAATCCGACATGATTTCCTCCCTCTCCCCGAGGCGGCAAGCGCGTTGCCATCCTCGCCTCGAATCGACAATAGGCTTTGCAGAGGGGCGGGTTTCACGGAAATCGCGCGGAACTGCGACAATCTGTCTAGCCATTGTTTTTACGAAATTTTATTTGGAACTACGCCACTATCAAAGCCACCAATGTGGAAACTATATTTCCACCTAAGCGAATTTTTCGCAATGCAATCTTCCACCGGCAGCGCAACGCTGGAAACAGCTCGAATCCGCGCCAGAATGCAGAACGGGCGCGGATTGCCCCGCGCCCGTTCGCCCTACCACCGCACGAACCGTTACTCGATACGATCGTCCTTAAACGTCCGGTGGCCGGAGATCATCGTGGAGACCATCGACTGACGGCTCATGATGTCCTCGCGGATCGCCGCGTAGATGTGCACGATCATGAAGATCACGATGGCCCACATTCCCAGATGGTGCAGCGTGTGCAGCCTCTGTGAGTTCTGCACGAGGCCCAGCACCCAGCCCATGGCGGTGTCGGGCAAAGAGCCCTGCCCCGCGCCTTCCGCATAGAGCGCCCAACCGGTGATCAGCATGAAGGTGATCCCGAGCGTCATGAAGAAGAACATCGCAAGCTGTGCCAGCGGGTTGTGGCCCACGTATTTCTTCGGCGTCTTTTCGAGGAAAGCATACCAGCGCAGCTCGTGCCCCAGCTCTTTCCACCAGCGCTTGCGCCAGACCGGCACGTAGAACAGCTGGCGGGCGTGGTGATTGCCCACGAAGGCCCAGTAGATGCGCCCGAAGAAGATCACCGTCAGGACCTGCGCCGCCGCGAAATGGCCGAAGCGGATATAGCCCATGACGAATTGCTCGGTCGCCTCGCCGATCTGCATCGACGGCAGGGGCGCGCCGATGAAATAGCCGGTGACGATCAGCACCGTGATCATCAGCGCGTTGAGCCAGTGCCAGAGGCGCACGGGCGCCTCGTAGACATAGACGGAGGTCCGGCGGCGGATCGAGTCGAGATCTTCCTCGGTCGCGTCGCCGGTCAGGCGGGAGGCCTCGAAGGCCCCTGTCGCCTTGGGGTTTGGCGTGTGGATCGTGTCCTCCATCGCCCTTACTCCTTGCGGACGCGCTTGACGGCGCGGGCGATCTCGACGGCCACATAGGCCAGGGCGATCGCGCCGGCCGCCATCGCGACATGGGCGATGGTGTGCCCTTCCGCGCCGGGGGCCACCGCGTGACCCGGATGGGCCAGCGCAGGACCTGCGATCATGCTGAAAGCAAATGCGAGTTTCTTCATGATTTCCTCCTCCCTCAGCGCACCTTGACGGTGGTGAGCTCTTCGCCGTCGGGCGACATCACATGGGTCGAACAGGCAAGGCACGGATCGAAGCTGTGCAGGGTGCGCAGGATCTCGACCGGCTCTTCGGGACGCTCCACCTTGGTGTTCATCAGCGACGCCTCGAAGGCACCGATATTGCCCTGCGTGTCACGGGGCGAACCGTTCCAGGTGGTGGGCACGACGCATTGGTAGTTCTCGATGCGCCCGTCCTTGATCTTGACCCAATGCCCCAGCGCGCCGCGCGGAGCCTCGGTCATGCCGACGCCCTTGGCCTCTTTCGGCCAGCTCGACGGATCCCATTTCTCGACATTGGCGGTGCTTTCGTCGCCATTCTTGATGTTGGTCATCATCTTGTCGAAGAAGTGCCGCTGCAGACGCGAGCAATACTCGGATTCCAGCGCCCGCGCCGCGGTCCGGCCCAGCGTAGAGAAGACCGCGCTCAGCGGCAGGTCCATCTTGCGCAGCAGACCGTCGACCTGGTTCTTGATGTCCTCGTGACCCTTGGCGTAGCCCACGACGTAACGCGCAAGCGGCCCGACCTCCATCGCGTGCCCCTTCCAGCGCGGGGCCTTGATCCAGCTGTATTTCGCAGCCTCGTCAAGCTCGATGATATTGGTCCGCGTGCCTTTGGCGTTCGGCCCAAGCTCGTATTGCGGCTCGGTCACGCCATCCCACGGGTGCAGGCCCTTGCCGGGCTCGCCATAGGTGTACCAGGAGTGATCGACGAATTCCTGCACCTGCTCGGGGTCGCGCGGATCGACGTCATGCACCTCGTTGAGGTTGCCGTTGATGATCGCGCCACGCGGCAGGTGAAGCTGCTCGGGCGAGAAGTCGTTCGGGTTCTCGGGAATGTCGCCATAGGCGAGACAGGCCTGCGACGATAGACCGCCGCCATAGAGCCAGTTCTTGTAGAAGCCGCCGATCGCGATCACGTCGGGGATATAGACGTTCTCGTTGAACTCCTGACACTTGTCGATGATCGAGGAGACGAGGTTCAGCCGCTCCATGTTGATCGCACCGACCGAGCCGACGCCGTCGATATTGATCGGGCACGGCACGCCGCCCACCAGCCAGTTCGGGTGCGGGTTCTTGCCCCCGAAGATGGTGTGAACCTTCACGATCTCCTTCTGAAGATCGAGCGCCTCCAGATAGTGCGTCGTCGCCATCAGGTCGGCTTCCGGCGGAAGCAGATAGGCTGGATTGTCCCAGTAGCCGTTTTTGAACAGCCCGAGCTGCCCGCTTTCGACGAATTTCTTGAGACGGTTCTGCACGTCCCGGAAATAGCCTGGGGAGGAGAGCGGATGGCTCGGGCTGACCTTCTGCTGCAGCTCCGAAGTCGCCTTCGGGTCCGCGCGCAGAGCGTTGACCGGATTGACCCAATCGAGCGCGTGCAGGTGGTAGAAGTGCACGATGTGGTCATGGATCTGCAGCGCGAGCTGCATCATGTTCCGGATCGAATTCGCATTGTCGGGGATCTGAATCCCCAGCGCATCTTCCACCGCGCGGACCGAGGTCAGCGCATGGGTGCCGGTGCAGACGCCGCAGATCCGCTCGGTGAAGGCCCAGGCGTCACGCGGATCGCGGCCCTTCAGGATCACTTCCAGCCCGCGCCACATCGTGCCGGTCGAGACCGCGTTGGTGATCATGTTGTTTTCGTCCACATTCACTTCGCAGCGCATGTGACCTTCGATCCGGGTCACCGGGTCGACGACGACCCGCTTGCCCGAATTGTCCATCGTGTAGCCGTTCGGCGTGTTGAGAACCGACATGGATTACGCCTCCTCGTTCTTCTTCTGGGCGCGTTTGAGCGCGGAGACGGCAGCGTGAACTGCCACCGCACCGCCGACGACGGCCGCCGTGGTGCCGCCGACCACATCGGCATTCGCTTCGATCCCGAATTGCTTGATGTTGGTGAGCCGGTCGTAGAAGGAGCCCTGATCCCAGAACCCGTCCTCGGAACAGCCGATACAGCCGTGACCCGACTGGATCGGGAAGCTGACACCCTCGTTCCAGCGCACGGTCGAGCACGCGTTGTAGGTGGTCGGCCCTTTGCAGCCCATCTTGTAGAGGCAATAGCCCTTGCGCGCGTTCTCGTCGTCCCACGCCTCGACGAACTGACCGGCGTCGAAATGCGGACGGCGGTAGCATTTGTCGTGGATGCGCTGCGAATAGAACATCTGCGGGCGGCCCTGACGGTCCAGTTCGGGCATCCGGTCGAAGGTCAGCATGTAGGTAATCACGCCGGTCATCACCTCGGCGATGGGCGGGCAGCCCGGCACCTTGATGATCGGCTTGTCGGTGATGACCTTGTGCACCGGGGTGGCGCGCGTCGGGTTCGGGGCGGCAGCCTGCACGCAGCCATAGGAGGCGCAGGCGCCCCAGGAGATAATGGCTTTCGCATGCTCGGCAGCGTGGCGGAGTTGGTCCACGAAGGGCTTGCCGCCCACGATGCAGTACATCCCGTCTTCGTTGAGCGGCGGATTGCCCTCCACGGCGAGGATGTAATTCCCTTTGTACTTGTCGATCGTGTCCTGCAGCGCGGCTTCCGCCTGCGCGCCCGCAGCCGCCATCAGCGTGTCGTCATAGTCGAGCGAGATCATCGAGAGCACGACATCCTTGGCCAGCGGGTGGGCCGAGCGGATGAAGCTTTCCGAACAACAGGTACATTCGAGCCCGTGCACCCAGATCACCGGGGTACGCGGCTTGGTTTCCATCGCATGGGCGATCTTGGGCACATAGGCCGGGCCGAGACCCAGCGCGGCCGCCGTCAGCGAGCAATATTTCATGAAGCTGCGGCGGGTAATCCCCTGCCGACGCATCACGTCGTAAAAGGTTTCGATCGCAGGCAAAGTGTCCCTCCCTCTGTGATCCCGATGACCGGATTCTCCCTCCTCCCGAGGGGAATTCGCATGTGTAGTCTCAGGATTGGCAGGTCGGATCCGCGAACAGAACGAAATAATGACAGGATGTCGCAGGCGCGAATTCCTGTTTGTTGCCAATATGTTGCCGGCCCTAATCCCGGTGCGGTGCGGGGCCGCACTGGTACGTCAGTGACCAGCTTTCCGGGATTCCGGTCAGTCTCTTTCCGACTGCGCCGCAGCAATCACCGCCTGCCCCAGCGCCAGCGAGCCGTCATTCGCCGGCAGCGTGCGATGGCGCAGCACCGGCAGATCGAGCAGCGCCGCGCAGGTCAGCCGATGCAACAGCGCGTTCTGATAAACGCCGCCCGTGAGCGCCACGGCTTTCGCCTCTCCACTTTCGATCAGCGACCGCGCCCGGCGGGCAAAGCCCTGCGCCAGCGCCGCATGGAACCGCAGCGCGACGGCCTCGGGCGCGACCCCGGCGGCAAGATCGGCGGCGAGCGCCTGAAAAAACGGTCCGGTCTCGAGCACGTCGCCCGCATCCGAGAACGCATAGGCCCCGGCCTCCGCCGACTCCCCGTGGGCCAACGCGTGCGCCGCCAGCGCCTCGAGCCGCATCGCGGCCTCGCCCTCATAGCTCTGCCGCATCGGGCAAATCCCGAGGCAGGCCGCCACCGCATCGAAGAGCCGCCCCGCCGACGACGACAGCGGCGCGTTGATCCCCTTCGCCGCCGCCTGACGCGCCAGATCGCGCGGGGCCTCGGGGAACAGGCTGTCGGCCAGCCCAGCCAGCCCAGCCGCATCGAGCCGCACCAGCGCGTTGCGCCACGGCTCTGCCTGCGCCCGGTCACCGCCGATCAGTGGCGCGGGCTCAAGCCAGCCGCGCCGCGCGAAGCCAAGGTAATCGCCCAGCAGCAACTCGCCGCCCCAGACCGTGCCATCGAGGCCCAAGCCAAGCCCATCAAGCACGATCCCCGCGACCTTTCCGCCCTCCAGCGGCCAGCCATTCTCGGCCATGCAGGCGGCGAGATGCGCATGGTGATGCTGCACCTCAACCAGCCGCAACCCGTCGCGCGCGGCCCGTTCGGCCCCGTGGCGCGAAGCCCGAAAATCGGGGTGCAGATCCACAGCCACCACCTCGGGACGATGATCGAACAGAGCCGCATAATCCGCATCGGCCTGCTCGAACGCCTCCCATGTCAGCGCCTCGTCCAGCTCGCCCAGATGATGGCCCAGCAGCGCCTGCCCGTTCTTGATCAGGCAGATCGCGGCCTTCATCTGCCCGCCATAACCCGCCACCTGGGGCGCGCCCTCGAACCCTTCGGGCAGCGGCAAGGTGCCCGGCACCTGCCCCCGCGCGCGGCGCAGCACCATCGGCGGATCGGCCCGCACGACGCTGTCATCGAGCCGCCGCGCGATCTCGCGATCATGCATCAGGAAGGCATCGACGAAGCCAGCCAGCTTCTCGCGCGCTTCACCGTTTCCGATCACCTGTGGCTCGCCCGAGAGATTGCCCGAGGTCATCACCAAGGGTCGCCCCTCTTCCCCCCGCGCCCATTCGCGAAGCAACAGATGATGCAGCGGCGTATAGGGCAGCATCCAGCCGAGGCTGTCCTGCCCGGGCGCCACCGCCTCCGGCAAAGCCTCCCCCGCCTTTTGCAGCAACACGATCGGCGCCGCAGGATCGCGCAGCAGTTCCGCCTCCGCTTCCGAAACTTGGGCATAGCGGCGGATGGTCTCGATTTCGCCCATCAGCGCGAAGGGTTTGGCGGGCCTGCGCTTGCGCTCCCGCAACAGCGCCACGGCCTCGGCATTGCTTGCATCACAGGCCAGATGAAACCCGCCCAAGCCTTTCACTGCGACGATCCCGCCATCCTGCAAAACCGCTCCGACCTCTTCGGCAGGGCGCTCTTCCCCGCCCATCTCCAGCCACACCCGCGGCCCGCACTCGGGACAGGCGATCGGCTGCGCGTGGAAACGTCGATCCGCCGGGTTCTGATATTCCGCGCGACAGGCCGGACACATCTCGAAGGGCGCCATCGTGGTCTGCGCTCGGTCATAGGGCAGCGCGCGCAGGATCGTGAAACGCGGCCCGCAATGGGTGCAGTTGGTGAAGGCGTAGTGCCGCCTGCGCCCGTCACCCCGGATTTCCGCAAGACAGTCCGGGCAGGTCGCCGCATCCGGCGTCACCCGCGTCTCGGCCCCCGCCCCTTGCGAGGCCACGATCGCGAACCCCTCAGGCGCGGTGTCGAACACAAGCTCCGACACCTCCACCGCATCGACCCGCGCAAGCGGCGGTGCCTCATCCGAGATCGCCTCGGCCAAACCGTCCAGCGCCCCCGCCACCCGGATCAGCACCCCCTCGGGATCGTTGAGCACATGGCCCGCAAGCCCGCGCTCCTGCGCAAGCCGCCAGATGAAGGGGCGGAAACCCACCCCCTGCACCTGCCCGCGCACCCTGATCTCGAAACCCTGCATCTTCCTCTTGGCTCAAATATCCCGGGGGTTTGGGGGCAGAGCCCCCATTCTCGTCAACGTTTCTCGCCCTCCGGCGACGGCAGGGGCCGCGCTCCCAACTTACTCAATGCACCGTGCAGACCATGCAGGGATCGAAACTGCGCACGATATGCTGCACCGAGACCGGCGTGGTCTCGCCCTCGCCGACCGGCGCGCCGACCAGCGCGGCCTCCAGCGGGCCCGGCACACCCTCCGCGTCGCGCGGGCTGAAATTCCACGTCGTGGGCGCGATGATCTGATAGGAAGCGATGCGCCCGTCCTCGATGCGCAGCCAGTGGCCCAACGCGCCGCGCGCCGCCTCGACCAGCCCCGCACCCTGCCCTGCCTCGGGCAGGTCGCCCTGCACCATGAACGCAGCACGCGGATCGATGCCTTTCGCCACCCCCTCCATGAAGGCTTGCGTCCGCGCCAGTTCCAACAGCCGCCCTGCGACCCGTGCCAGAACGCCGCCGCCCGCCAGCGCACGCGCCAGCGGATGCCCGTCCACGACCTGCCGCGCGAGCGCGCCGGTCTCCACCGTCTGGCCCGCCAGCCGCGGCGCCTTGCACCAGCTATAGGCCGCCTCGCGCATCGCCTCATCGGGCCGTGTCTCGCCCTGCCAGGGATGAGCCTGCGCCCCCAGCATCCACGCATGGCTCAGGTCTTCCGTGATCGCGCCGAAATCGACCGCGTCCAAGGCTCCGTCCCACAGCCCGCGCCCAAAGCCATAGCCCTCGGCCAGCGGATAGGCTCCGAAGCTCATATACCGGCCCGAGCCGCGCCCCAACTGGTCCAGATCCAGATCGGCCGCGATGCGCAGGAACAGCCCCGCATCGCCGGTCTCCCACGTCATCAGCTGATCAATGGTTTCGATCGCACAGAAGGCTTCCAGCGACCCGCCGAAAACCACCTCCTCCAGATAGCGGCGGAAAGCGCGCAACGTCGTCTCGATGCGCACCTTGTCGCGCGGTCCCGGCGCGCGCGTGACGCCGCCGGGCTGGATTGCGAGCGTATGGGGCCATTTGCCCGCCATCAGCCCGAGGATATGCATCAGCTCGGCACGCGCCGCGACCGCAGCGCGCTGCGCGCCGCCCTCGGCGGGGGTGAAGCGCGCCACGGCTGGGTCGAACCACGGCCTGTCCGCATACACGGGGCGGATGAAATCGGGCATGAAGAACAGGTTGAAATGGAACAGATGGTCCGAGACATTCTCGACCGCATGGATCAGCGCCGCCATACCCGCGCCCTGCGGCGTGGGCTCCAGCCCCATGGCCGCGCCCAGCGCACGTGCCGCCGCCGCCGACTGGCTGATCGAGCAGATGCCGCAGATCCGCGGCGTGATCGTCAGCGCATCGCGCGGGTCCTTGCCTTCCAGCATCCGCTCGAACCCGCGATAGAGCGGCGAGTTCACGCGCGCCTCGGCCACCGCCCCACCGGCGAGATCGAGATGCACTTCCAGATCGCCCTCGACCCGGTTGAACGGGCCCACGACGAGGCGCGGCGTCTCACTCATCTGCGTCCTTTCGGCTTGCGGATCGTCGGCGTCACCTCGACCCTGTCGGCAACCGCATTCTTCGCAATCCGCTCGGGCGTGGCCGCCTTCGACAGCGAGGCGAGCGCCATGAACCACGCTTTGGGCATATCGGTCGGAAGCCCCACCGGGATGCCCGCGATCTTCGGCGTCTCGGTGAAGGAATGGCGTGGTTCCTCGAATTCGGGCGCAGTGCAGTTGATGCAGGGGTATCCGCCCGAGGTGCACGACCCGTCGCCGTTCCACGGCCGGATATTGCAATCGCCCACGGCCTGCGTGCCGATGCAGCCCAAGTTCTCCATCATGCAGCCGATATCGGATAGCTCCACCGCCGAGGCCTTGTATTCGTAGAACTCGTTTTTCGAGCAACCGTGATGGACGAGATGCTTGGCATAGAACAAAGGCCGCCCGAAAGCGTCGAGATCTTCCGCCCCCAGCGCGCCTTCATTCAGCAGCAAAAGCGTCTCGGTCACCCAGTCGGGATGGGTCGGGCAGCCCGCCACGTTGATCACCGGTAGCCCCGAGATCGAGCGGAACTCCACCGGCAGCGCCCCGCCCGGCAGCGCTCCGTCATATTGCACGCCGACCGCATCGGAGGGGTTGCCGCCCGCCGAGGTCACGCCGCCATAGGTCGCGCAGGTGCCCACCGCGACCACATGGCGGGCTTTCGGCGCGAGGCTCACCACCCAGTCGAGCATCGAGCGCCCGGTGCCGGACACCATCTGGAACCTGCCCGTCCCGCGCGGCCCGCGGGCGATGGAGCCCTCGACGGCCAGCACGTCCAGCGCGATCTCGCCGCTCTCGACCGCCTCGAAAATCGCACGCACCTCCGCGCCGGTCTCGAGGCTGACGGTCGGGTGCCAGAGGAACTCGATCCCCGCGCCGCCCAGCGTGTCGAAGACATTCGGGGATTCCGCACAAAGGAGCGACATGGTGCAGCCGCCGCAGCCTGCAGCTTGAAGCCAGAGAACCTTCATTCCGCACCCTCGCCCAGTTCCAGATCGAAGGAGAAACAGGCCCCGCCCAGCGCCGACCCTTTCGGGCAGAGCCGCAGACGCCCGCCATGTTCCTCGATGATCTTATGGCTGATCGCGAGGCCCAGCCCCGTGCCCGCACCCACCGCCTTGGTGGTGAAGAACGGATCGAAGATCGCCTGCGTCAGCTCCTCGGTCACGCCGGGGCCATTGTCGCCAACCGACAGCGTCCCGCGCCCCTCCATCACGCGCGCGTCGACCTCGATCCGGCCGGTGCCCTCTTCCAGCCCCGAGAGCGCGTCGATCGCATTTTGCACGAGGTTCATCACGACCTGCTGGATATGCCCCTGCCGACCGCGAACCTGCAGCGTCTCCGCGCCGGTGAAGGCGATCTCGACCCCGGCCTTGGAGCCGCGCTGAACCCAGTTCGCCGCCACCCGCGCGGTCTCGACCAGATCGAAGACGACCATCTCGCCCGAGCCTTCGGCACTCAGCCGCCGCAGATCCTCGACGATGTCGCGCACCCGTTCGGCCCCGTCGCGCGCACCCTCGATGGCCGAACGCAGGTTGCGGATTTCACGGTCGAGCTTCAGCTCCTCGCGCAGGGCGATCAGCGCCTCGCGATCCGCCCCCGCCTGCACTTTCTCGAAATAGGCTTCGAACTTGCCCGCGTAGCGTTCCAGCGCATGGGTATTCGCGTAGACGAAGGAAATCGGGTTGTTCAGCTCATGCGCGACGCCAGCAAGCAGACGGCCCAGCGAGGCCAGCTTCTCGTTGCGCACCAGCTGCGCCTGCGTCGATTTGAGCTCTTCGTGGCTCTGCTCCAGCTCGGAATAGGCTTGGCGCAATTCGCCCAAGGGTCGCCCGGTCAGCACATAGCCCGCGATGCGGGAGCGTTCGTCCATGCGCGGGCTGATCGACAACTCCAGCGGCGCGGGGCCTTCCGGCCCGCTCAGCGCCGCTTCGATCGTCACCGGTTTGCGGGTATTCGCAGCTTCCGCCAACCCGCGATCCAAGGCATCGACCGAGCGCGCGTCGAACATGCCTGCGAGCTTGCGACCGTGCCACGCGCCGGGCGGCTCGCCCGTCAGGCTCGCGACCGAGGCCGAAGTTTCCAGCACCTCGCCCGAGCGCGAAATCACGATCAGCGCATCCGAGACCGAGGCGAGGATCGACCCGAGGAAAGACCGCAGGTCCTCCAACTCGTGGTTCTGCTGCTCCAGCCGCTCCTGATAGTCCACCAGATCGGCATAGGTCCGGTCGACCGCCGAGAGCACATCGAACCAGACGTCTTCGCCCTCCCCCTCATCCGCGCCCGGCGCGTGGCGCAACAGCCCGGCCAAGGTCGGGTCCAAGGGGTGCTGGCTATCGGGTGCGGACTCGCGCGACATGACACTCTCAAAGCCGGGCGCAACGGGCGCCCATCCCTTATCGCTAGCCCATTCGCAGCGCTCAGTCCATGATCTCGGCTCCCGCACCGAGGGGCGGATTTCGTGTCAAAAGACGCACCATACCCCAAGATGACCTTCCGTCAGTCCGCGCCTCGCCCTCTTGGCAAGGCCGCGCGCTTTGCCAAAACTACAGCGCGAGCGCAAACAGGCGGGTGACTTGGCGCGTCCGGCGCGGCGGGAACCCGAGGGAGGACGAGATGCGGGGATGGAAAGCGGTGCTTGGCGGGATCGGCGGGCTTGTCGTGGTGGCGGTTCTCTACGCGGTGATCGTGCCGCCGGAACTGCTGCGCGTGGGCGCTGGCTATAGCGCGAAGATCACCTGCTCGGCGGAAGCGCTGCAAGGTCGCGACCCCGACGAAGTTCTCGAAACCGATGTGCAGGCGCCGGGCAACCCGTTGCTGCGCGCCTTCTGGGTCAGCACGGATCGCCGGGCAGGCCGGGTCCGAGCCGCCTTCGCGGGGATCATCGCGCCCACGACCGCCGAGGAGCGCGTGGGCCTTGGCTGCGCGACCTACCCCGATGGCAATCTGGCCGACGCCGGCGATCAAAGCGCCCCGCCCGCGCCAGGGCCCAGCAAAAGCGCAGCCCTCTGGCCCACGGGGTCGAAAACCGACCTCACCGGGCAAGGTCGCTTCGATGCGGTTTTGCGCGACGATGCGCTGACCGGGCCGGGGATGCGCGCGGTGGTGGTGATCAAGGATGGCAAGCTGGTGGCCGAACGCTACGGCGATGGCTTCGATGCGACGACACCGCTTCTGGGCTGGTCGATGACGAAGACCGTCACTGCGGCCCTTGTCGGCACCGCGATCGAGGCGGGCAAGCTGCGGATGGACCAAAGCGACCTGCTGCCCGAATGGCAGGGCGACGACCGTGCGAAGATCACCGTCGCGCAGCTGATGTCGATGTCGAGCGGGCTGCGCTTCAACGAGGATTACGGCGACGTCTCGGATGTGACGCGGATGCTCTACCTCGAGCCGGACATGGCGAAATTCGCAGCCTCCCAGCCGCTCGAACATCCGCCGGGCACGCATTTCAGCTATTCCAGCGGCACCGCCGTTCTGCTCTCGCGCATCTGGCAAAATGCGGTGGGCGACACCTCCACCGCGCTCGCCTGGCCGCGCCGCAAGCTGTTCGATCCGCTCGGGATGAGCTCGGCCACGCTCGAGACCGATGCCTCCGGGACTTTCGTGGGCAGCTCCTACCTTTACGCCACCGCGCGGGACTGGGCGCGCTTCGGACAGTTCCTGCTACAAGATGGCAAATGGAAGGGGCGGCAATTGCTGCCCGTCGAATTCGTGCAGCGGATGCATGCGCCCGCCCCGACCGACGGGGTCTATGGGCAGGGCATGACATGGCTGGCTGGCCCGAGCGATCAGCAAAAAGCGGGCGATGATGCGCGGTTCGGGCTGCCCGCCGACACCTATTGGCTCGAGGGGCATGACGGACAGACCGTCACCGTGACCCCCTCGGCCGATATGGTCGTGGTGCGGATGGGACTGACGCCGTCGGACCTGAACTATCGCCCGCAGAAGCTGGTGGCGGCACTGCTGGATGCGGCGAAGGCGACGGCTCACGCCTCGTCGAACATCCCTTCGAACAGCGCCGAAGACAGGTAACGCTCGCCGGAATCCGGCAGCACGACGACGATGGTCTTGCCCGCGCTCTCCGGTTCGCGCGCGAGGCGCAGGGCCGCAGCCGCAGCCGCGCCGCAGGAGATCCCAGCAAGGATACCCTCTTCGCGCGCCAGCCGCCGGGCGGTCTCGATCGCCTCGTCATTGCTGACCTGCTCGATCCGGTCCACGAGATCCATGTCGAGCACTTTCGGCACGAAGCCCGCCCCGATGCCCTGGATCTTGTGCGGGCCGGGCTGCAGCGCCTCGCCCGCGCGGGCCTGCGTGAGAACCGGACTCGCCTCGGGCTCCACCGCGACCGAGATCAACGGCAGGCCCTTTTCCTTTTTCAGATAGCGCGAAACGCCGGTGATCGTGCCGCCCGTGCCGACGCCCGCGACGAAGATATCGACCACGCCATCGGTATCCTCGAAAATCTCCGGCCCCGTGGTCTTCTCGTGAATCTCGGGGTTCGCGGGGTTGTTGAACTGCTGCAGCAACACGTAACGGTTGGGATCGGAGGCCGCGATCTCCTCGGCCTTGGCGATCGCCCCCTTCATGCCCTGCGCCCCTTCGGTCAGCACGAGCTTCGCGCCATAGGCCAGCAGCAGCTTGCGCCGCTCGATGCTCATCGTGTCGGGCATGGTCAGCGTGATCGGGATGCCGCGCGAGGCGGCGACGAAGGCCAGCGCGATCCCGGTATTGCCCGAGGTCGGCTCGACGATCTCCTTGCCGGGACCGAGCACGCCGCGTTCCTCGGCATCCCAGATCATGTTCGCACCGACGCGGCATTTCACCGACCACGCCGGGTTGCGCCCCTCGATCTTGGCCAGAACGGTCGCGCCCGCGCCCTCGGTCATGCGGTTGAGCCGCACCAGCGGCGTGTTTCCGATGCTGAGCGAATTGTCTTCGTAAATACGTGCCATGCGCGCGCTCCCTTCCTGTCGTTTGCCGCGCCATCAAAGAGCAACACGCGCGGAAGGGAAAGACGAAAGCCTCGCATCGCTGCGAGGCTTCCACTTCTTTACCGGGCAACTGGCAGCGCCCGGAGCTTTCCGAACGCCGTTGCGAGAAGGCCAAATCCGGCGGACAGTACGAGCCGTGTCCGTCATAATCGTCATCCTTGTGTCCGCGACCGCGGCCGCCATGCGTCAGATCTTCGAGAGACCCCAAATGTTTCAATTTGGGCCGCTCATACCGGATGGCGTCATTTTTGCTTCGAGAATTTTCAATCACCACATATACCCCCACGTTTGATTGAATATAGAAAGGGTTACACAGCTCTGATGAACCGCTAGCGGTTTTTGCAGCGATTCAATCCGCGGTTGCGCGCGCATTAAAAAGTTACCCAAAAATGCTTAAAAAACGCGCATTTACGGGCTGGATTCCTGAATTTAACGGAATTGCGATCGGCGGCGGCTGGCCGAAAACCCCTGCGCAAGACACGAGGGAATCGCCTGACCGTCAGCTATTCGCGGCGGAACGTTCTGTTTTCACACACTTAATGCGTGTTAATTTCAGTTACTTACTCTCGGCAAAGTGGCATCTACGGAGGAATGAGCGCGGCCGACAAAGCGTACGGCATTCCGCTTCAAGACCGCCTTCGGCTGGAAATCTCCCGGCACGCCATTCGCCGCAATCCCCGCCTTCTGGAGCGCCTCGATCCGTGCCGAACGCGGTATCCGCAGAACCTCGCCAGCCAGAAATGCGTCCTTCGCTTCAGGCGAGGTGCGGCCCCAGATCGCCCGTTGAAGCCGCGTGATTGACGCCTTGAGATCGAGCTCGCGCCGCAGCCACCCCTTGTCGAGGCCCAGATTGCGAGTGGTCGATGTCTCGTTCTCTGCCCACGCGGCCAACCGCTCCCGGCTGACATAGACAGGTTCGGAGATCAGGGCCGTGCGCAGATATTCCTCCAGCGTCGGGATCGTATCGACCTTCACCGCCAGACTGCCCTTCATGTTTCGCGACCAGAACAGCGCACCGTTCGACACGCCGATCGACCCAAAGATCGCCAGATGGACCTCTTCGGGCATATAGGTTCGCTCGTCATAGACATCATCGAAGATGCCCTTGTCGCCGAGATAGGCGTTTGGCGTCCGGCTTTCGTGCTCGATGACCTGGCTCAGCATGCAGAGGTTCACTCCCTGCTGGGTGCAAATCTCGTGGCCTCGCGCAAGGTAGTCAGGGAAGACCTGATTATCGTCTTCCAGCATGCAGAAATAATCGGCCTTGTAGGGGTTCTCCTTGAGAAAGCAGTCATCGAGATTGCGCGTCATGAATTTCTGCGGGCGGTTCTGCACATAGTGAACCCGCGGATCACCAATCTCTTCGACCATCGCGCGGCCGCTCGCATCGGGGCAGTCGTCGCGCACTTCACAAACCCAGTCCTCGAAGGTCTGCGCCTGAAGCGTGCCTATGGCGCGCCGCAACAGGTCGGGGCGCCGATAGGTCGGCATTCGCACGAGCGCTAACGGCATTGGAACACCTTCCTCGTCGAAAAGAGGTCTGACCGACCGCGGCACGCCTGACGTTTACAGTTCGGCATCACGCGATCCTCTCAAACAGGTCCAGAAAGCGTCGCGCGCCACGCTCGAGAGAAAGCTCGTCGAGGATGTATTCGCGCGGCTGATACTCCGGCAGCCGCGCCCAGAAGTCCTCGAACCGGCCTTCCATGTTCGCACGCGTCCAACGCAGCCCGCATCGATCGTCAAAATAAGGAACGGCCGAGACTTCCAAGCCTTCGGGGACGAACTTGGCACCGAGCGGGTCTACGAGTTCGCCTTCATCCCACGCAAAAACCGGAACGCCGGACGACATCGCCTCCTGATAAGCAAGGCCTTGGGTTTCGTGCTCGGTCACGAAGATCAACGCCCGCCCCTTGGCCAAGGCGCTGCGATACTCGGCCAACTCGTGCTCGCCATATTTCAGCTCGACCGAACTCAGGCCGCGACGTTCGAGCATTGCCCGCAGCGGCTGCATCGTATCCGCCTCGCGCGCGGCGTGGTTCCAGCGGATCTTGTTGTAGATAACGCAGTCGATCTGCTTTCGGTTCTCAGCGAGAAGCGGCCAGCGGTCCGTATCGATCCCGACGAACATCGGGGCCATTTTTGCTGCGACCTGCGGTGTATACAGCCGGATCGGCCATTCCGACGGCTGCGTCACGATCTGATAGTTCCGCTCGGCCAGCATCGCCTCGGCGCGGTCCGGATAGGGAACCCAGCCGGGCCCGAACAGGGTCGGATTGGGCAGATCGACATCGCTCCAGACCGACTGATGACCGGCAATGGCGATCGGCCTGTCCGGTGACCGACGGGCGAGCGCGAAATCATTGATCCGAACGTCATACCCGTTTCGCCGAAGACTTTCCGTCAGGTTCAGGAACGCCGTGAAGAACCCGGTATAGGGCTGCTTGCGCTTCAATTTGCGGTAGCTGCGCCGCGCAACCCCGCGCAGCTGCGAAAGCTGCCGCCCCAGAGGCATCTCCCAGGCGCGCATCTCGTAACCGTCATAGAAGACGGGAATAACCTTGTTCGTGAAAGCTGCCCCAGCCAACGTCCACCTTCCCCTTCGCGCTGCGATCGCGCCGCAAACCGAAGTGGCTTTTCGGGGATCACATGCCCCGCACGCGACGCCCTATGCACTTCAGATGTCCTCCAAGGGTTTCCATGACGCGCCGCTCCGAGCCAGCCCGCAGGCAATTCCCGCCACTCGTGCAGCCATGGACGCACAATCACTCAGCAGTGAAGGGTGCAAAAGATGCCAAGCGCCTATTCAGCAGGCATTTTGTCGACAACCCACTAACGAATTCCCGCAAACCCCATTTCTGAATAGGCAACCAACCGGGTTTTCTCAGAGCGCGCGTCGAAAGGACTCTCATTGCGTAAATAGAATCGCTACCAAAGCGCCAAGCAGCCTCGCTGCAGTGCAGAAAGCGCCGCCGATTATTCGTTCACATTACGCACAGTTTCTAAGCGCCTTGGATATTCGCGCGACGTTTCCGCATGCCGCGCGGTAATTCGGCAAACCTGCCCTCCTTAGCATTTGACCGGAAACTGCCCAGATCGAAGCCTGATTTTGCGGTGGTCGGTTTTCGTCCGCTCCGCACCGGGATTCAGGCGATCTGGAGGAAGTTGAATGACTCGAAATGGGCCCGATGCGAATGTCCCGCCCCTGCAGACCGTCGGTCGCTCGAACCATTCGCGGATCGGTGAGGTCCACGCTGTTAGCCGCCCGGCGACGTGACGGCGGGGAAGACGGCTTTCAGGATGCGTTTGATCTACCTCGTTCACGACCTCGACGATGCCGCGATCTGGCGACGCGTTCAGATGTTGCGCGCTGGCGGCGCCGAGGTAATGCTCGCAGGTTTCCAACGCTCAGCACGGCCACTACCGGAACCTGCGCTCATTCTCGGGCATACCGCAAACGGGAAAATGGCCCAGCGCGCGCTCTCGGTGCTCAAGGCCCTTCCCGGTCTCGCCAAGCAGTTTCCGACGCTCCAAGAGACTGACGTCATCATTGCCCGCAATCTCGAAATGCTCGCGCTCGGCGCGGTCCTCAAGCGACGCGCACCGGCGGCACGTCTCGTCTACGAATTGCTCGACGTGCATCGCCTGTTGTCGGGGAACGGTCCGGCGTCCAAGGCAATCCGCGCCATTGAAGCGGCGGCGCTCAAATCCGCATCGGGGCTTCTGTATTCCTCGGAAGGGTTCAAACGCGGCCACCCTCAGCCGTTCGAGAAGCTCGCGCCGCACCTGTGCCTGATTGAAAACAAGCCGCTCGCGCTTGATCCGGCACAGCTTCGCGAACGCGTGCACCCTCTGGAGGGGCCGCTGCAGATCGGCTGGAATGGAATTCTCCGGTGCCGCTGGTCGCTGGATACGCTCGACGAACTCACCCGCAGTGCTCCAGGACATTTCCGGGTCACAATGCGCGGACGTCCGGCGCTCGATCAAATCCCGGATTTCCATGAGCGCGTCGCCGCAAATCCAGACCTCGAATTTGGCGGTCCCTATACCGCGCCCGATGATCTCGATGAGATTTACGACGCGGTCGATCTTGCCTGGCTAATCGACCGCTACGAGGCCGGAGAGAATTCGGACTGGTTGCTGCCAAACCGCCTTTACGAAGGCTGCCTGCATGGTGCGATCCCGGTGGTTCTTGCGGGAACCGAGGTCGCAAGACGTACCGAAACTCTCGGCATCGGGGTTGAGGTGGCAGAACCGTCGAGCACGTCGGTCGCGCAAGCCCTCAGCGGTCTGAGCCATGCGGATATCCAGAGGTTTCGGCAAGCGGTCGCTGCAAAGCCGCGCTCCACCTGGGAGGCGGGTCGCGCAGAATGCCGCGCGCTCGTGTCCTGGTTGGCGGATCTTCCCACGCTTGGCGCGCCTCGCAGCGACGCCACGCATCTGCGGGAGGCGCAATCGTGAGCCGCATCCTCATCGTCATCCCTACGCTGAATGAGATCGACCATATCGCCTCGGTCCTCTCGACGCTTTTGCCCTTCGCGCGCGCCCAAGACGCGACCGTCATAGTGGCAGACGGCGGATCGACGGACGGGACCTGCGCCGTGGTTGAGAAGATGGCACAGGCAACGCCGCAAATCGTCCTGCTGCACAATCCCGACAAGCTGCAGGCCGCAGCGGTCAACCTCGCCGTGGAGCGTTTCGGCGACGAGGCGGAATGGTTGATCCGCGTGGACGCACATAGCGCCTACCCGAGCGATTTCTGCGAAACGCTGATGAACGAGGCCATCGACACCGGCGCCGACAGCGTCGTCGTCCGTATGCATGCCGAAGGGGTGTCCCCACTACAGACCCAGATCGCGCGGGCTCAGAATTCTCGTTTCGGGAATGGTGGGTCGGCACATCGCGGCGCAGGGGAAGGCCGTTGGGTCACTCACGGTCATCATGCCCTGTTTCGGCTGAGCGCATTTCGCTCGGTCGGAGGTTACAACACCACATTCAGCCATAACGAGGATGCGGAACTCGATCACCGCCTGATCCGCGCGGGCTTCAAGATCTGGCTGACCGCAAGCACCTTCGTCCGCTACTTCCCGCGCAAATCCCTGCGCGATCTCGCATCGCAATATTTCCGGTTCGGCAAGGGACGTGCCCGCACGCTTGCTTTGCATCGCGAACGCCCGGCGATGCGGCAGGCGATCGTCGCGGCCCTGGCGCCGGCACTCGCCGTTGTCGTGCTGGCCCCGCTGCACCCGATCTTCGCCCTACCTGCGATCGTCTGGCTTCTGGGCTGTGCGGTTGCTGGACTGGCGATCGCCATTCAGACGAAGCGCCTCGCCAATCTCACGGCTGGCCCGATTGCGGGTATCATGCATCTGGCCTGGTCCGCGGGGTTCTGGGCACAGATTTTGGGCAATAGCATGCCAACCATCGGTCGCGGGGTGCCCGAGTGACCAGTCCGAAGCGCAAAGACAAGATCGGCATCGGCCTGTGTACTTATCGTCGCGAAATCGTGCGCGACACCCTCGCCTCGCTTGCCGAAACTCTCCCGCCGGACCTCGATATCTGCGTCATCGTTGCGGATAACGATCTTGAACCCTCGTCCGAAGACCGGGTTCGTTCGGTGCCGCTTCCCTTCGAGCTGCACTATCTGCACGCGCCCGCCCATAACATCTCGATCGCGCGCAATGCGGTTCTCGACGCGGCCGAGGCGCAAGACTTGGACTGCCTCGCCTTCCTTGATGATGACGAACGCGCCCTGCCCGGCTGGCTCCCTGCCCTGATGGCGGCGCGCCGATCCGAAGAGAGCGCCGCGGCGATCGGCCCCGTGCGCGCCTACCACAATGACGCGGCCCCCGAGTGGATGCGCGCAGGCCATATCCACGACACCCTCGCCGAGCTTGATAGCGAAGGGCGCGTGCGCGCGGGCTACACCTGCAACGTGTTGCTCGACCTGAAACACCCCGCCGTCTCTGGCCTGCGGTTCGATCCCGAATTCGGTCGCAGCGGCGGCGAAGACACGATCTTCTTCGACCAGATCAAGCGCCGCGGCGGGACGCTTGCCTACGCCCCGGACGCTTGGCTCGAAGAGGATGTCCCTGCGGAGCGTGCGACACTTTCGTGGCTTTTGCGGCGCCGCTTTCGCATGGGCCAGACCCATGCCGTTCTGGTCTCGCAGGGCAAGACGTTCGCTGCACGCATGATCGAACTCGGACGCGCCGGTGCGAAAGCACTCGCCTGCCTCGGACTTTCGCTGGGCCACGTCACCGACCCCTTGGCGCGCAACCGGAATCTGATGCGCGCGGCCTTGCATATCGGTGTCGTCTGGCGACTTGCCGGCGGAAGCCGAACGGAAATCTATGGCGGCGCATCTGCCGATGCCACGCACAACACAGCCTCAAGGCGCAACGCGCGAGGAACGACCTCTTGAGACAGACGCAATTCAAATTCGCAGATACGAGCAACGATCTCGAGCGGCCGATCTCGAAACCGCCCGAGACCGTAACGCTGGGCCAGCTCACGCGTATCCTGCGTCGCCGGCGGTGGTCGATCATCGTGCCCGTCGTGATCCTCGGCATCCTCGGGATCATCTATCTGGCGACCACGCCGCGCAGTTACCTTGCCAATTCACTGCTGCTGCTGGATGCGAATATCAGCCGGTCGATCGAACAGCTCGGGGCTTCGGAGAGCAACAATCTCAGCGAGTCCGCCCTTGAAGATGCCCGGCTGATCATCCGCTCCGACCGCATCTCGCAATCGGTCGTCAAAGAGCTCGATCTTCTCGATAATCCCTCCTTCACGTCGCCGCCGAGCTCGCTGTTTTCCCGGCTGATCGGCGGTGCGATCAATACGATCCGCACACCGATCAACTGGCTGCGCTCGAAGCCCGAACCGAGCGGCACAACCACTCTGACGCCCGAACAGATCACCGCCGCGCGGCAAGACCTCGCCGCGCGCGCCCTGCAAGCGCGCATCGATGTCGGGCGTGTCGGCAGAAGCTCCGTGATCTCGATCAGCTACGAATCCTACGATCCGGCCATGAGCGCCGCGATCGTGAATTCGCTCGCCGAGGGCTACATCGCCGACGTCCTCAATGCGAATTTCGAAGCGACCGAGCGGACGACGAACTGGATGCAGGACCGGCTGACGGAGCTGCAAAATCAGGCTCAGCAAGCCGCGCTGGATGCGGAGACCTTCCGGGCCGAGCATGGGCTCGTCTCCTCGCGCGGCGTTTCGATGACAAAGGATTCCGTCGTTCAGCTCAATGCCGAGATGGCCAATGCGGTCAGCGATGTGGCCCGCGCTCGGGCGCGCGTCGATACCTACAACCAGATCATTGCCGGCGGGGTCCAAGCCCTCGTCGATGGCGGCTCCACCGGGGTCGGCGGCGGGAGCGACCCGGCCCTGCAGCAAGCCCGCGATACGCTCACCGACTCGCTGGCGATGCTCAATCAGATCAAGACCAATTTCGGCGAAGATCACCCGCAGTATAAGGTCGTCCAACGGCAGGTTCAGGCGGCTGCGGAACGCCTGTTCACCCTTCTCAAGCAAGGAAGCGCACAGGCGAAGAGCGATCTTTCAAGCGCCGAAGCGAAGGTCGATGCGCTCAAGAACAGCCTCGGTCTCGCGATCGACAGTGACACGAGCTCCGGCACCGTCGAGGTTCAATATAGCGCGCTACAGCAACGCGCCGACACGCTCTCGACGCTGTACCAGGCCTTCCTGACGAAGTTTCAGGAGATCGAGCAACAGAAATCCTTCCCCGTCTCGAACGTTCGGATCCTGACCAAGGCGGACGTGCCGCGCAACCCGGTCGGTCCGAGCACCAAGCGCGCGCTTGCGATCTCGATCGTGCTCGGTTTGATCATCGGGATGATGATCACGGCCTGGCAGGAATGGCGGGAGCGTTTCCTGCGCACCTCGGATGACGTTCAGGACGAAACCGGCGGACCGTTCCTCGGCTATCTGCCGGAGTTCGAAACGTCGGCGCAGTCGGAACCAGTCCGATCGATCACGAGCACCGCCGTGTTCCAGAACCTGCGGGACGGGCTCGCCGAGAATATCTCGAAACCGAGAAACGGGTCGCATTCGACCAGTGAAAGCGCCATCTACGCCGTGCGCCACCCCAGATCTTTCTTCGCGGAAACCTTGCGCAGCGTGCGGCTCGCCGCAGAAATTCGCGCGCCGGTCGAGACCGGGGCAATCGTTCTGGGCGTCACCTCCGCACGTCCCGAGGAAGGCAAATCGACGGTCTCTCTCAATCTTGCCGCCGTGCTCAACATGTCCAACGCACGGGTGCTCTTGATCGATAGCGACATCCGGCGCCCGGGGCTCAGCCAGCGCCTCGACTTCCGCCATGGCGACGGACTTGTCGAAGTGCTTGCCGGCCGCGCGCCTTGGCGCAACTTGGTGCGTGAGGTGGAAGGCACCGGTGTGCATATCCTGCCCTGCATTCCGCCGAATGGCTTCACCCACAGCGCCGAGCTGTTGTCCTCACGCGGCATGCGCGAGTTGATTGCCGAGGTGCGCGGCGAGTTCGATTTCGTGATCATCGACCTCGCCCCGCTCGGCGCAATCGTCGATGCGCGTGCCATGATCCCGAACCTCGACACCGTGCTCCTCGTGGCAAGCTGGGGCAAGACGCCGAAGTTGATGCTGAACCGCATCCTCTCGGCCAATGCAGCGTTGCGCGAGCGCCTCTTGGGAACGGTGCTGAACCGCGTGGATATGGAAGATTTGCGTGACTTCGTCGATGTCTCCAGCACCGAGGCCTATTTCGAAGATTACAACGGGTATTTCGGGGATCCGGGAAAAAGCTGGGACAAGCCCGAAATGCGCGGCACAAATACCAACACACGCAACAATTGAATTTCAAATGCTTGACCGGTTATTATCGAGAAGGTAACCGCTGGAGCCCAGCCCAAGTTTCGGAGTGCCAAGCCATGCGCTTGATGCCATTTCTCGTCGTCCTGACTCTTGTCACGATCATCGCTGGCGCGGTCGGGTTCTGGAATGGCATGTCTTTGGGAATGGTCGCGATTTTGTGTATTGCGATCTTCTTTCTCGGTCAGATCCTGTACGTCGGCCTCGTCGCCATCATGACCCGCGAGGAAACGGCCCGGAGAAAGAATCAGGGGCGCGCGCAAGCCGGTCGCGAGGCTTCGGACGACAATACGACGTCGCAAGTTTCGCGCGGCGCCTACCTCAATCAGGAAAATCGCTGAGCTTCAGCGCACCGTTTAATGTCACACCGCGCGGCTCGTGCTGCGTTCGGCATCACGCATTTTCATGAACCTTGCGTCGGGCTTGGTGCGCAGGATCGCAGGCGCACCGCTTTCGACGATCCGACCCTCTTCCAACGCGAAGACCATATCCGCGAATTCGACCATCGAATAACGATGCGCGATCGTGAGGATAGCCATCGGGGTTTCGATCTTCGCAAGGTTCGCCACGATACGGTTCTGACTTTGCCAGTCGAGCGCGCTCGTCGCCTCGTCGAGGATCAGCAGCTCGGGCTTTCTCAGCAAAGCGCGTGCCAGCGCGATCCGTTGACGTTCGCCCCCTGACAGCAGCACGCCACGCTCGCCCAGCAGAGTGTCGAGCTGCGCGGGAAGCGAGAAGACGAAGTCCGCGGACGCGACGCGGAGGGCCGCCTCCATGTCTTGCTGATCCGCCTCCGGCGCGCCAACTTGCAGAGCTTCGCGCACCGTCATCGGTGGCAGATAGGTGTCCTGCGTGACGTAGGAAATCCGGTGCCGCCAGCTCCGAATATCCATCGGATCGAGGTCTTGACCGTCTACGAGGATCTTGCCGGTCTCCGGCCGGATGAGGCCGCAAATCAGATCCGCGATGGTCGATTTCCCAGAGCCCGACGGCCCGATCAGCGCCGTCACCTCCCCCGCGCGAACGGAAAGGCTGACATCCTCCAACGCACGCGGCAGGTCTTCGCCGTGACGATAGGATACGTTCTGCAGCCGGATTTCGTGCCACGGCGCGCGCGTCGCGATCGGCAATCCCGCTGCAACGTCGCGCTGGCGGATCATCTCACCCTGGACATTTCGAATGTGCTGCCACCCCGGTAAATTCACCAGGAACATCTGCGCTTGCTGCTGAAGCGTCATGAACCGCGGGGCCAGCCGCATCATCACGAGCAGCAAGACCACGATCTCGGAAATCGCGAGGCCGAGCTGCACGAGCGACAGGTAGATGAAGATCACCGCACCGATCGCTTGGGCGATCTGGAAAATCCCGGAGCCCGTCGCGGTGCGCCGCGCGAATTCGCGCGTGTCCGTCCTCTCCATATCAAGGATCGCGTCGAACCCCGCGATCTCCGCCTCTTCGAGGTTCATCGCTTTCGCCGTCTTGAGCCCTGACAGGAAACCCGAGACCGCACGAAACTGGTCGCGCCGTAGCCCCTGCAGCTTCACTCCGTATTCCGCAGACATTTTCCGGTAAGGCCTGAGCGCGAGAAATGCGACGACGCCAAATACGGCGGATAACACCGTCATCGGCACGGAAATCATGAGCCCCAGCGCAACGTAGAGCACAAGCGATGCAGAGCCCTGGATAAGCGACATCAACAACATCGACGCCATCCGAACCCGCTCCACCTCGCCGACGAGCGCATGTTCAAGGTCTGCGTTGCGCTGGCGAACCAGATGATCCCACCGGCTCTCGGCGATGGCGGAAAACAAACCATGCCGCAAGATCGCGGAGAACCTCAGCTGGATGTCGGTGACATAGACCGTGCGCATTCGGTTGAACAAAGCCTGCAGAATGAGAAAGCAGACGAGCATCGAGAGCAGCACGGCGAGCGGGAGCGTGAAGGCGGGAAGCGTCACACCCATGAATTCGCGCTCAGTGATCTCAATGATCGGCGCGCCTTCCTCCGACCGGGACACGAGGCTCAGGATCGGCAGAAGCAGAAGGACGGAAATGCCTTCGCTGAGGCTGCTCAGCATCAGCATGCCCAAGGCGATATAGAGCTTGTTGCCCGCCGCACGACGCATCGTCGTGAAGAGGTTGCGCGCCTCGCTGAGAGACGCCCTGGCGGAGAGAACGTCGCTCAATCCTCGTCTCCAGCCTTTGCGCGATCCGAATTCAGATCGGCGCGAATGGCATCCGCGAGGGTCGTCATCGCGTCAAGCGTCGCGGGAAGGCGCAGGATGCGGACTTTCACCCTCCCGGCAAGCGCGACGGCGTCCCGGAAATGGCGATTGGCTGGCTCTCCCGACAGCAGGTTCTCTCCGAAGCGAACTCCGTAGGAAAACCGCAGGATCGCGGGTAGCGACTGGTTGGCGGCCACGTCGGCTGTGGAAGCCATCTCGCCCTCTCCGCGTTCGAGGATGTAGAGACGCACGGCAGGAGCCGCATATTCTGCCGTCGCATCGCGAGGAAGCTGCACCCGCTTCTTGTCGATTGCCGCATGCACATCGCCCCGCGCGACGGACTTCTGCGGCCGGTGGGCCTCAAGGGCCGCGTCGGACAGCTTCACCTGACCGAAGCCCGACAGAACCTCCCCATCCGGCGTAAAGGCGACAAGGTCATCTGCAAGGAGTTTGCCCCCTGCATTCAGCAATGCCGCCGCGGAGGTCGACTTCCCCGTGCCCTTGTCCGCCATCAGAACGACGGCCTGCCCCCCGAGGGCGACCGCACTCGCATGCAGGACGAAATGCCCCTGACGCCGGAGCGACTCGAACAGGATCGGACCGAGCAGCGGAAACGCGATGAGGTCGTCGCTGACACCCTCTGCGGGCTCGCAAAGAATTTCCGTACCGTCGAGATTGACGGAGAAGGCCCCGACGGTTTGCCAGTAGAACCGTGTTTCCGTGGCCCCGAACTCGTACCAGGTCGGCAAAGATCTGGCGTTTTCGGGCAGTTCCACCGGCGCACGGCGAATGCGCAAGCTGCGCGGCTCTGCCACCGAGCCGGCAACGACAGAGGCCAGTTCCGGGAGTTCAATATCGGAAACGACCTGCATGCCGTATGTGCTGTAGGAATATGCGGGGGCGCCGAGCCCCTGCGCGGCTTCAATATGTTCGAGTTCGGTCACGCGTGGACCTCCCTTATCGGTTCTATTCCAGATGCAATCGGTTGGCGGGCGCGTTCTTCGCGCTCGAGCCACATGTCGAGCCAAGCAGCGCGCCAGAGCTGCATGACCTCCAATCCACCGGCATCGGCGGAGGTGTCGAAAAGCGCCCGCGCGGTCTCTTGAAGGCGCGCGATATTGACGTATGGCTCAAGTCGTTCGGGCGGGTTGTCGATATACCGCCGCAGCCGACCCTGTGGATCCTCGCGCATCGCGCGGCGATTGTTGGCGGTGAAGTCGACCTTCGTCGGTCTCAATCGGACATGCTCCGGCAGGATGCCTTTCATCGCATCGCGCATCAGCGCGCGCGGCTGTCCGTTCTTTATCTTGTCCACATCGGATCGGTTTACGCAAAGCTCGACGACGCGCCGGTCGTAGAACGGGAACCGCAATTGTAGCCCCATGGGGCGCGTGGCTCGGTCGAGCAGCTCGAACGCACTCGGCGTCAAATCCCCCGCCAGCGCGCGCGCATGCGTCGCAAACCCAAATGGCATGTTCGAGTAGATTGCGGTGCTCGCGGCTTCGGAACGCGCGCGCAGATCCAAACGCGAAACCAGCTCCGGCGCGACAATGCTGAACCAATCCGGTTGGGCCGGATCGCTCGAGCTGAAAAGCCGACGCTGCAACCGACCCGCCAATTTCGCGGCGCTACGGTTTCCGCCGTGGCGCGCATAGGCCATCACAAAGGACGCGACCGCACCACGCCCCCCCGCGAACCCGTGCAGCTTTCTCAGCAACGTCCAAAGCTTCGCCCACTCACCGGACCGGGCGAGTTCGTTGAGATAGGAGAAGGACGCGCCTCCGATGACTTCATCGCCGCCATGCCCGTCGATCAGAACGGCATGCCCATCCGCGCGCGCCGCGGAACAGATCGTGTGCGTCGTCACCATGCCAAAGCCCGGAAACGGCTGTTGCTGGTTCGTCAGAAAAAGGTCCGAAAGCGTTGGATCGAGTGCTGTTCCAACGCCGCCATTCAACATCTTGGGCCGGAAGTTTCCGGCCTCCAGAACGGCATCGATATATTCGCCCTCATCGAGTTCAGGCGCAGAGGGAAACCGCAGCGAGTAGGTCGGGAAAGGCTCCGACGACAATCGCGATGCAAGGATCGCCAGCGAACTTGAATCCAGCCCCCCACTTAGCATCGCGGCGGCGGAGCCTCCGCTCATTGCCTCGCCGGTGGCGTCCGAGAGCGCATCTCGCAAGGCCTCGTCAGTTTGCTCGACCGCGCTCAACTCGCGGGGCTCGAGGCTCCACCACGTGCGCGGTGGTGACAGCATGCCATCGCGATAGTGCATCAGCTTTCCCGGAGGCAAGCGGACGATATCTTTCCAAGCCGTGCGCGTCTGATTGGTCAGCTGCCCCGAGAGATGTTCGGTGATCCAGAGGACGTCGTGCTCCGGGCGTTCCCCGGTCATCGCGATGACAGCTTCGGGATCGCTCGCCAACGCAAGCCCGCGCGCATTGGCCCGGTAGACCACCGGCTTGAGACCAAACCTATCCCGGACGACAACAAGGGTTGCGCGCTTCGGATCCCAGATTGCGATCGCGAAAGCTCCCTCGAGCACATGGCCGAGCTCGTCGTCGAAGCGATCATAGGCTGCGGCAACAAGTTCGATGGCCGAGCTGTTTGGCGGCATCGCCAGACGCCGCGCCGTGTCGCTCAGGTGGGTCAGGTCCAGATCTGCCGCAACAAGCGCGCCGGTGGCGCTGCGCGTCGTCTGCGGCCCCGACATGAGAACAGAACAATGCGCGGATGCCTCAACCACCGCGTTCCGCAGCTCGGGAATGGCTGCCAGTTTGGCGGGATCCGCGAACCCGCCGATTGCGCAATGCAGGGCGGGTCGGCTCATGGGCGCGCCTCGCCTTGCGAAAACGCCGTCATATTCTTCAACAGCGTATGGCGGGCGAACTCCGCGCGCGTTCCACCGAGCACGATAATATTGTCCGACATCAACCAGGCATGCGGGCGAAACTCATCCCCGCCCATCGGCAGCGACAGGCGCACGGTGGAGTCGATCCCGCGACGTGCGAGCAAGAGCTGCCCCGACGTGGCCTGCGTCAAGCAGGTCGCTTGCGGAACGAGACGCGCAGCAGCGGCCACAGCCCATGAAATTTCGGCAAGAGTGCCGCGGTCGGCGGCTTTCGGCTCCGGAAAACGCGCGGCGTTGGACACCACGATCTTGCGCAACGCATCGTGGCGGTGGCGCCACAGATCGATACGCACACGCACGACTGTCACGAGCGCCTCGAACAACAGTCGAGCGTCGTGAAGGATCGGCCGCCTCCAACGCATTTCAAGAAGCCTCGACGAGACCGTTTTCGTGAAGGTCGGTCAAGAGCACCGAGACATCCTCGGCAACGGTGTCACGCGGGACAGAATAAGCGCCCGAAATCGTATCGATAATTTCTTCGACGCTCTTTTCGTCGCCCAATAGATTCCAGACGATGGCGCCGATCGAATCCAGACTGAAATAGGCATTGGAATTTAAATCCAAAATCGCGACGCCGTCACCATACGGACAGGCAACACATTCGGAACGAACCCGATACTGGGACATTGCATTCATAGACTACCCACCCACACCTTGAGAGCCACGTTGCATAGAGTGGACAGAGGCGAGACCACGCCCCTGTCCTTCTCATTTTTTTACGAATTACGAGAAGGTAAGACCCGCAATATCCGTACCGGGCGGCAGCACCTGGTCGGCGATCGTGGTGCTACCTGCACCGTGGGTCAGGTCTTCGAGCTTGCCGTGCTTTTGCAGCTGCGGACGAGTATACGTTTTCATCAGTAGATACCCCCTTTTGACGTTACGTACTCATTTTGGCTTGCGCCTCCTAAAGTCTTTAATCAGGCTCCACTTGAGTCAAACCTTAGTCCATTCGGAGCGTCACAGCTTCAGTTCGCTGCGAAAATAACAGGCAAAATCAAGGCAATATTCCCGCGGCCGATTTCAGGGGGTCCAATATGCGAGCATCCTGTCCGAAAACCCGCTCAAGAAATGAGCGCGTTAAAATTTCGCCAGAAAGCTGGACATTTAAAATTGCAACCTTGGGGGAATTAAAAAGTCGCGCAATTCAACCTGGGGTTGATTTCTCAATGGATTCGATTCGCGATTTCGTGAAGGTAGGCGCGTGAGCTTTCCGGAGAAAGAGCTCACTTACGTGAAGCGGCGCGACTGTTCGACACAGGTCGAAATTCTCAGGAAGATGGCATCCGGTCAAGCGCCGCCGATCAGCACTGACCCTCGCCTTCTCTTTGAAATCGCGCGCGTGAACAAGCTGCTGATGCACCCCGGGTGGCCAGACCTTCAAGGCGATGCAGCCGAGCAGGTGAACGCTGAGCTCAACTTCGGACGCATGCGCGGAATGCTTTCGAATAATCGCGGGCTGAAGCTCGCCGCCGAGATCACCGAAGCGCTCGATGCCGGCCAGATTCCGCACCTCCACCTGAAAGGCCCGCTGCAGCAAATCCGGCTCTACGGCACGCCCCTTTTCAAGCCGTCCGGCGATGTCGACATACTGGTCGCCCCCAAGGACCGGATCGCGGCGGGAAAGATCCTCGAAGAGGCTGGGTTCAAGCCCACGGAAGCCGAACTCGGCAGCTGGTGGGTGCATTTCCTCGGCGAACGCCATTTCGAAGCGCCCGACCAACCCATCTTCGTGGACTTGCACCATAGCGTCCAACAGCCCGGCTTGCCGCGCCCTCGGAACTTGGTGGGCTTCCTGCATCGGGCGGTGAGGCAGTCGGTCGCGAACAGCACACTGCCGGTGCCGTCCCCGCCAGATATGTGTTTGATCGCCGCAATCACGCTCTGCAAAGCCTTTCTTTCGCATGAACCTGCGGGCTCTGTGGCCCTCGACATGATCAAGGCATTCGAGGGTCTCGAGCTGGACGAGCGCGATCAACTCGAACAGCTCGCCCGACAGACGGGCCTCTCGGAAACGCTGGATTTCGCCATGGCCCTCGCAACGACCAGCATCGGGCAAGACGGCCTCCCGCCGCGATCGCACGAACTGCTTGCCGACCGTTCTGCGGAAACCGTTCGTGACATGGTCTTTCAGCCTTGGAAGAAAGGGCTGAGTTTTCCCAGACGGCGCGAAATTCTGGCAAGCCTCTGCGGGCGCGACCTGTGGCGTCTGGTGCGCGAAAGCAATCGGGCCTTCCTCTCGAACGCCTTCCTTAACGTGATCGCGCGCACACGAAAGCCCGTCGGCGAAGTGGGAGAAACCAAGCGATGACCCCCGAGATTTGCGTCGTAATCACGGCTTATAACGCCGAAGACACGATCGGCGATGCGGTCCGGTCCGCACTCGAACAGGCAGAGGTTGCGGAAGTTGTCGTGGTCGATGATGCCTCCACGGACCGAAGTGCAGAGGCTGCGCAGGACGCCGCAGCGGGTGACGCGCGCCTGATCGTTCTTAGAAACGACAGCAATCAGGGACCGGCCGCGGGTCGCAACCGTGCGATCGCCGCCTCCCGGTCCCCGTTTCTGGCAGTGCTCGATGCCGACGACTTTCTGCTCCCCGGCCGCTTCTCGCGCCTTCTCGCCTATGAAGGCTGGGATCTGATCGCGGACAATATCGCCTTCGTGCCCGCCGATATGGCGCAGGCCTTCGACCCTACCCGGCTTCCCGACAGTGAGACGCGGGTTTTCGAACTCGATCTGGCTGGGTTCGTCGAAGGGAATATGGGCAAACGCGGCGAGACGCGGGGCGAACTTGGCTTTCTCAAACCGCTCATGTCGCGCGCCTTTCTGGAGCGGCACGCCCTGCGCTATGACGAAAGCCTGCGGTTGGGCGAGGACTTCGATTTCTATGTGCGCATGCTCGCGCGCGGCGCGAAATTTCTTGTCTCCAATGAATGCGGCTACGCTGCACGCGTGCGGGAAAATTCGCTCTCGGGCCGGCACGGGACGAAGGATCTCGGCGCGCTGATGACAGCGGCCTCTGCACATCTCGACGACCAATCGGTGCCCCGCGCGGCGAATTCCGCCATGCGTCGGCATCACGACCAGATCCGCGACCGCTACCTGCTGCGGCGCTTTCTCGACATCAAGGCGCAGGACGGTCTCGGGGCGGCCTTCGGCTTCTCTATCAAGCCGCCGCGGAACTTCATGCCGATCGCGTCGGGTATCCTGCGGGACAAATTGCGTGCACAAAAGCAACCCGCCGCACCGGTGACGAATACGCTCCGCCTCTTGCTTCGACCCGAGGACTAGAGAGCGCTGCCTGCCGCCTATGCCTGCTCCTGCGCCCATTGCGGCAACAGCCACCGCGCCCAGGCCCCTGCCCCATCCAGAGCCTCCGGAATGACGTCATTCGCTTCGGAAAGGGCGCTCAACTTCGCGGCCATTTTCGCGGGCGGCGAGGCCCACATCGCACCGGGCGCGACCGGCTTCGGTACGCTGACATGCATTTTCTCCGCGACGGATGCGGTCGCGATTTCATCGGCCAGCACGTCAGCCCCTTCCTCGGCCCCGAGAGAGACCTGAACCGCCCGGCGCTCCGGGCCAGTCGCGTCTTTGCCTTTGCGTCTCTCGGCGAGACTTCGGAGAACGTCCTGCGCCAGAGACGGACGCCGCGCGATTTTTATCGCTGCCGCCGAGAACTGCCGGGCTTTCAGGTTGGCCACGAGCGCTTCGAACTCAGCCATCCTCTGCAACCCGCGATGGCGCGCGGCCAGCTGCGCGGCGACGGCTGGGTCCAGCCCCTCCGACAACCGCTGCTGAGCGCGGACCATTGCGTCGATGGCGGCAGGCGAAAGCCGATGTGAAATCGAGGCGTTATGTCGACGGTACAGATACATCGGGTCGGGCAAAGCATAGAATTTCGCCCCCTTCAGCAAGAGACGCAGGACGAAATCGAAATCCTCACCGATCCGAAGATCGGGGTCGTAGCGCAGATCGCCAAGGATCGCGCGACGGATCATCGGCTTCAGATACCCAAGCGGCGGGAGCTCCGTTGCCGGCGCGGCGGCTTCGACCCACAGCTTCGCCTTAATTTCGAGCGGCGCCACCAGCGACATCGGTTCAAGCAGAGTACGCCCCCCCGAGCCCGGCACGGTCCCGAAGAACACCATGTCATCCGCGATAACATCCGCGCCCAGCGCGTCCGCTCCTTCCAGCATCCGCTCCAGCCGCTCTGGATGCATGAGGTCGTCACTGTCGAGAATGGCGACCCACTCGCCTTTGGCCCGTTCGAGCGCGCGATTGCGCGCGGTGGCCGGTCCCGACGACTTCTCTGCCGTCAGCACCTCGATGCGCGGATCCTGCCGCGCGAAATCCTGTGCTATCGCCACGCTGTCATCATCCGATCCGTCATCGGAGACGATCAGCCGCCAGTCCGATACCGTTTGGCGGCGTAGCGATGCGATTGCAGCCGCGAGATAGGACGCGCCGCACCAGTTCGCCATGATAACCGTGATGCGCTCGGCCAAGACAGTCTCCACCAGTGATGAAGACACGCTAGCCCATGCAGGCTGCCGAGTCGGCGGCACGGGCGCCTGACAAGAAAGCTGCCGAAGTCAGGTCTGTATCACGCTGCATTTGCGAGCCATAGAAGGCGAAACGCCAAAAAATCCATCGCTTTAAGACAGCTACGCCGGAGGCCTCCTGCATCTGCCACCAAAGCCCAAGCGATTCGACTGCGGAGCGCGGTACAAAGGCTGCATGTCGATCTTACGCATCCTTTCTTGTCTCGTCGCTCTCGCCATTTTGGCACCGAGCCTCGCCCGCGCGGAGAAACCTCTGGGCGGTGCCTTCTTCGACAGTTTCGACAGCTTCAACAAGAAGCGATGGTATATCTCCGATGGCTGGACCAACGGCGACCACCAGAGCTGCACCTGGGCACGGCGTGCCCTCAAGCTCGAGAAAAGCAAACTGGTCATGTTCTTCCTACCCGAAGCGGGACCGGACAAGACCAACCTGTGCGCCGAAATTCAGACCCGCGCGAGATACAGCTACGGCACTTACGAGGTGCGGCTGAACACGCCGAAGAATTCGGGGCTCAACGCTTCGTTCTTCACCTATATCGGGCCGGTCCACGGCATGCCCCATGACGAGATCGACATCGAAATTCTCACCAAGGATCCCTCGAAAGTCTCGCTCAATCGATACCTCTCGGGCAAACCGATGGGCGGCGGGGAATTCCCCCTGCCGAAACCGACGACCGAAGGGTTCCAGGCGCTTGCCTTCCGCTGGGAGCCGGGCGCGATCACATGGTATGCCGACGGCAAGGAAATCCTGAAGGTCACTTCAGGCGTACCCAGCGCGGCTCAGAAGATCTATCTGTCCTTCTGGAGCACGCAGACGCTGAGCGAATGGATGGGGCGCTATAAGAAGCCCCCCGGCCCCTTGCGCTACACGATCGACTGGGTCGGTTACACGCCGCTCGGCGAGACATGCCAATTCCCTGAATCGATGTTGTGCAAGGAACCATGACGGCCCAAACTGCACATGGCGGCTATCCGTATCGAAATGAGATCGTGATCAGCCCGACGGCGCTCTTCGCGACATTGGCGCTGTTCATCCTGCACATCACGCCGAAGATTGGGACGCTGGGCGCGCTTGGCTTTCTGATCGTCGGGTGTTTCCTGATCCTTCGGCAACCGTGGCGTTCGCGCGATGAGATCGTCGATATGTGGTGGCTTCTCGCTCTGCCCGGCTGGACCTTGCTTTCGGTGCTCTGGTCGGATGCGCCAGCTCTCAGCCTTCGATACGGCATCCTTCTGACATTCACCTTCATGGTCGCCATCCTGATTGCGCGGCGCCTGTCCCCGCTCAACTACTACAAGGCCGTTTTCTACTCGTTTGCCGCGGTCAACATCATCAGTGCGGTGCTGGGGCGCGAGCGCGCGGATGGGCTGGGCTTCCTCGGGATATTCCACAGCAAGAACGCAATGGCGAGCACCGCCTCGATGCTGCTCATCTCGGCGGCGCCACTGTTTTTCGACCGCAGCCTGCCGCGATGGCTGCGCTACTCGGGCGTGGCGATGACCCTGCTGGCCGCGCTGCTTCTCGTGAAAGCGCAATCCGTCGGCGCGATCCTTGCGAGCGTGGGAGCTTTGGCCGTCGCCGTGGGGATCGTGCTTCTCTCGCGAACCTCGGCATGGAAGCGGTTCTTCCTGCTCGTCATGATGTCGATGCTACTGCTTCTGGTAGTTCTGCTCATCATGGCGAATTTCAGCCATGTCGAGTCGTGGTTCTTCCATTCGACGGGCAAGGACGTAACGCTCACCGGGCGCACCGACCTCTGGGCGATCGCGATAAGACAGATTGCCGAACGTCCGGTTCTTGGCACAGGTTTCCAGGCGTTCTGGATACCGGGCCAGCCCGTTGCCGAAGAAATCTGGGCGCAGTTCGGGATCGCATCGAAATCCGGGTTCCACTTCCACAACACCCTGCTCACGAACGCCGTGGAGCTCGGCCTGCCCTTCGCGCTGCTGCAGACCGGCATCGTCTTCTGGGCCGGCTATGTCGTGATTGTCTGGGCGATCCGCGATGTGCGCGCCGAAACGATCTTTTTCGCGGCCTTCATGATCCGCCAGTTCGTCCTGTCGCTGGTCGAAGTGACATATTTCTTCCAGTTCGATCCGATCACGGTGATCACAGTCGGCGCGATGGTTTACGCGATCCGATTGCGACGCGGCGAATAAAGCGGGGCGAATAGGCAGGACGCGCCTCAGCCGTTGCTTCCGGTTGCCTGCTTTTGCGGAGCTTCCGTCGTGGCCGCTGTCTCGTTGGGGTCACGCGAAAGCGTCACCTCCACGAGGTCACCCGGCGAAAGCCGCGTGTCGAAATCGGCAACGGTCTTCGCAGCCCCCCCGCCTGCAGGCGTGACGACGACCTGCAATTGCGGGCCGCCCTCTTCGCCTGCCAAGCCTGCGCCGATAGCGCTCGGCACGGCCAGCCGCATCAACCCACGTTGAAGGTCGAGGCGCTCACGCACATCGGAAAGTTCGGATTCCGCTTTCTGCTTATCGTTCAGCAGCTGTGTGATGCGCCCGGCGCCCAGATCGAGACGATCATTTTCGGCGCGGGCCAGTGCTTGACGAGACCGCAAAATCGCAGTGTCGACATCGAGGATCTGACTTTGGATTGCGGCAAGCTTCTGTTCGGCTTCGATTGCCCGGTTACTGGGGCTCAGGCCGCGATCAACGAGCTGCGCAACCTTGTCGCGCTGCTCTGCAATCAACTCCCGTTGGTGGTCCAAGCCTTTGGATTTTTGCTGCAACTTGTCGATCTCTTGAGTCAGGAGGGTCACCTGCCCGTCCACGAGTTCGCTTTTGCGCTTCGCCGAGTCGAGCCGCAATTTCAGAAGCGACTGCTCTTGTGCAACGCGCAACTCTCCATCCTGCCCGAGTGAGGCAGCCGTCGGAAAATTCGCATCACTGGTGCCAGCCTGTTCCGCGTCAAGACGCGCGATGCGCAGACGCAAATCGCCCTCTTGCCGCGCCAGCTGGGCCTCCTGTGCCGCGATCGAAAGATATTGGGACATCGTCCCATCGCCGGAGACGCCGGTCAGCCCGCCCGCGAGTGCGAGGGCGTGACGTACAGTCATCCCGGAGGTGAAGTCCACCGGCCCCGGCTTTCTCGCGAGCCCGCCGACGATCACCGGCGCACGCTGGGTGATGCTCAGCTGAACATCGAGCTGTTCCGTCAGCGCCAACGTATCCTTCAGCCGCGCCGAGATTTCCTCGGCGACATCCTCGGCCTCGCGACCCTTCGTCTCGACCTTCCCGATAAACCCGATATCCAAGGCACCGTCGGACGAGATTTCATATGGCCCCTTCAGCGCGGCCCATTGCGCCATTTCACCGGCGACGCTGCGCCACTCAACGATATTGAGCGAGACAACATCACCGGCTTCAAGCTTTTCGGCATGGGCCGGAAAGGCAGTCAGCGCAGTCACGGCCAACGGAAAGAGGAAACGCCGTAACGGGACACGGGACATTGGCACAGCTACCTCGCCCCGCTCGCAAACAGGACCGCCGGGATCGTGAGAACCAGAACCTTGATGTCCAGCAGCACGTTCCACGACATCACGTAGTGACGATCGAGAAGCACCCGCGTCGCGTAGCCAGTGTCGCTACGTCCGCTGATCTGCCAGAGGCCCGTCACACCGGGACGCACGCGCAGATAGTGACGGCCAGAGCGGCCATATTTGCGCATCTCCTCGTCAACGACGGGACGCGGCCCGACGAGGCTCATCTCGCCGACAAGCACATTGATCAGCTGCGGAAGTTCATCGAGGCTGAGCTTGCGCAGGACAGCCCCCAAAGGCGTGACCCTCGGGTCGTCATGCAGCTTTCTCTCTTCTTCCCAGATAGTGCGCTCTTCGGGGAAACGCCGGAAATGCTCTTCCAAGATTCGGTCGCCATCGACGACCATCGTCCGGAATTTCCAGCACCGAAACTTCTTACCGCCCCGACCGACGCGGACGTGTCCGAAAAGCACGGGCCCCGAACTCGTCATACAGACAAGTGCGGCAACCCCGAGCAAAAGCGGAACAAGCAGCGGCAGGAAAACGAGCACAAGCAGCAGATCGAGCCCACGCTTGGCAATATCTCCTGCAGGACGCTCAACGAGCGGTTCAGCAGAAGCAGCACTATGGACTGTAGTCGGAGCAAAGAAGTGCCCCTTACGCGTTTCAAAGGTCATGTTTTCACCCCCCAGTGAAAGAGCGACAGTTTGAAATCCCTCGATTAACGATTTGGTAACCTTGCGAAACGAACAAGACGAAATGATCCTTTCGCACCTGCAGCATAAATTTCGCATCACCGATCCGCGAAATTGCGCCATTCTGGAGGCGGTCCGCACGAAAAACGGGCGCTAGGAATCCAATTTGAGGATTATGGGCGGCAGAATCACCTTTAATCCCAGGTGCGAAGCTTGTTCGCTTTCCCAGAATTCCGCCAAATCGCGGAATTACCCCCAATTCGAAGAAATTCCTGCGACTTATTTTGGCGATGGCCAGAAAATTGGCCAATTGTGTGGCAGGCGTACGGTTTCATTAAGAGTGCTCTCCCCGTTCAGCGCTTTGCACCTCACAGCGCGGGCCGTTCCTCAGTAAGCCATTGGTATAAAGATGCCGCGACCGGCCCTTTCAAAGGAGGCCGCAGACGCAGCGGCGGCTGCCGACCGCAGTCTGACGCAACGGTGAGAAGACGGAGGATGATGTGACGACGCCCCGAATTCGCCTCCATCTCGGAGCCCACAAGACAGCGACAACCTATCTCCAGGCGCGCCTCGAATTGAACGCGAAGCTTCTTGCCTCGCAAGGTGTCGCTTTCTGGCCGATCAATAATGTGCGGCCCCTTTTCCATCAGGCATGGGCGGAAAGCGAAGGCACGAGCAGGTCGGAAAAGCTCAAGGCACTCTCGGGCCGTCCAACGCGCCTCGACAAGCTTGGGTCGAAGATCTCGAGCCTGTTCGACACCTCGGACGAACTGCTTGTTTCCGAAGAGAACCTTTTGGGCGAAACGGGTGAATTCCTCGACGGGGCGTTTTATCCGACGGCGATATCGCGGCTTCAGCTTCTCGCGACATTCCTGCCGGATCGCCCCTTGGATATCTGGCTCTGCATCCGGTCCTATCCCGACTTTCTGGCGTCGATCTATGGCGAAGCGATCCGCTTCTCTCCCGTTCCAAGCCCCGAGCAATTCGCATCCGCCTTTTCTTCACCGCAGGGGGCGTGGCTGCAGATCATCGACGACATCCGCGATGCCTTGCCGCACGCGAATGTCTTCATCTGGCGCTACGAGGATTTCCGCGACCTCGAGCCCCGCATCCTCGAAGGGTTGAGTGACGTCGAGGCTGAGGCGTTTGAGCCGCTGCAGAACCCTACTGTGCGGGGAAGCGCTTCCGACAGTGCAATCCGCGCCATGGCCGAGACCGCTGAACCGCTCTCAGCGACGGAATGGCGGTTTCGAATGGCGGCTCTGGAGCATGAGTATCCGGTGCAAAGCGCACGGGACCGGTTCTCCCCATGGCCCGAAGACCAATTCCGAAAAATGCAGCAAGACTACGTTTCGGACATCTCCGCGATTGAAGCGCGCGCGGATATCACGTTCATCCATTGATCGCCGGGCGACCACCTCGATCATAGTTTGCTGCGAAAGGACGCCCAGAACAGATGACCGACACACGGACACGCCTGCTGAAGGGAGCCGTCTGGATCGCGCTCGGAAGCATGATCGCGAACGGAATCGGGTTCCTGAACACGATCATCATGGCCCGGCTTCTCGTGCCCGAGGATTTCGGGCTTGTGGCAATCTGCGCTGCGGTGATGGCCATTCTTCTGTCGCTCGCGGAAATGCCCCTGTCGGAGACGCTGGTGCGCCATGACGCCCCGACCGAAGAGCATTTCAACACTGTCTTTTCGATGTCCTTCGCGCGTGGCCTCATCGTCGGGGGCGCGGTGGCCGCGCTGTCCTACCCGGTCGCGTTGCTCTATGGCGATATGCGACTGCAGAACATCCTGCTCGTGATGGCGGGGTCCTTCGTCTTCGCCGGTCTCGCGAATCCAAAACTCGCCTTGTTCGAGCGAGAACTGGTTTTCCATCAAGTCGTCCTCATGAAGGTCGGCGAGAAACTCTTCGGCACGATCGTCGCAATTACGCTTGCACTCGTGTTTCGATCCTATTGGGCCTTGGTGCTGGGCGCCGTGGCCTCGGACGTCGCCCGGATCGTTCTCTCCTATGTCTTCTATCCCTTCCGGCCCCGCCTGACCTTCAGCAAGTATCGCGAGATCCTCTCTTTCTCGATCTGGATCACCCTGGGCACTTGGATTCAGGCGATGAACTGGCGCGCCAATCCGCTGCTTTTCGGGGCCGTGCTGCCAACCAACATTCTGGGGCAGTACAGTTTCGGCAACCGGATCACGAATGTGGTCATCGCGCAGCTGAACCAACCCCTGCAAAGGACATTCTTCCCGGCCTTTTCCCGGGTGAAGAACGATCGGCAAAAACTGGTATCCGCCTATAAACGTGTGCAGGGCGTTGCCTGCCTCTGGATTTTCCCCTTCGGCTTCGGCCTCGCGGTGATCGCCCATGACCTTGTCGCGTTGGTCTTGGGAGAGAAGTGGATGCCCGCCGTCCCCGTCATTCAGATACAGGCGATCATCCTAGCCTTGCAGGCGACGGTGGCGATCCAGCCGATCGCCATGGCAACGGGAGACACCCGGCATCTCTTTTTCCGCGACCTGCGCGCATTCTTCATTCGATGGCCACTGATCCTGCTCGGGATGTATCTCGGCAGCGCGAGCTACTGCGGCATGCTCATCGGCGCCCTGATTGGCGGCGCGGTGGCGGTCGTCATCAACATTATCTGGAACATGACCCTGGTCACGCAGATCGCAGGCATCAGGCTGCGCGAGCAGCTGCAACTCGCCCTGACCCCGGCGATCGCGGTGGCCTTCATGGCCCTCGTGGTCTGGTCGACCGGAAACCTTTGGCCGCAGCACACAAGCGTCGCGCTGGAGGCGGTGCGCCTGGTGGGCCTGATCACGATAGGCGGTATGGCCTATGTTGCTGCGGTCGCCGCGCTCTGGCATTTCAACGGGCGCAAAGCGGGGCCGGAACTCGAAATGGCTCAGTTGTTGAAGGCGCTATTTACGAAAGCATCGAAGTTTCGCCGGACTTCTTGATCGCGCGCTCCGCGAAACGCTTCGAAAGCGCGCGTTTCAGGCGGAGGAATTTCCCGCGGTCATCGTGTGACTTCTGCAGGTGAACGAGCCAATTCTGCGACACCGAAGCCAGAAGCGCTTCATCGACCTCTTCCCCAAGCCACTCGAGCAAGGGGCGGAACCCGTCCGGTTTGCCCTTGTAGTCGGCATAGTCGATCAAGAAGGCCCGCTCTCCGAGCGCCTTTGCCGACGCCTCGAAACGGCGGTCCGCATCCTCGATCAGATCGCGGATCCGTTTCATGTTCGACTCGTAGCGCCACCAGCCGGACTCTGCGACCTCGCGCCAATCGCGCGTGTTGAAGATGATACGCGCGCCGGGAAAATATTGCGTCAGGAACGCGATGGAGCTTTCATACTCTGCCAGCGAAGTCTCATGGGCAGTGAACCGGATCTCCTTGAAGCCGGTGACGCGTGTGTCCGGGTCCGGGCGTAGAATCTCTTCAACGAACGCACCCGCCAGCTTTTGGCCCCAGCTGTCGACCTTCGGATCGTTAATCCCGAACCAGGGCGCGTCCGGATTATGGGACTTTGCATGCGGGTGCTCCTGCGCCTCGGCAAGCACGGAGACGCTCATGCCGAGATGGTTGGCAATCCCGTTATTCTCGCCGCGAATGCAATATCCCTCCAACCTGTTGAGCAAGTTGAGCAGGACCGTTGAACCGGACCGACCGTAAGTGACGACAAAAAGATACTGCATTCTCTGGGCTACCTTTGAACTGTATCGAGCACTCCCCACTCGAACCTAAGCGAGCCCTGCGCCCTCTTCACCGCGTGACGGTTCTCGCGCCTCCGATCCGACCCCGAGTTGCAATTTATTTGGGCAGATGCGGGCGCGACGGATAAGAAACCGGCGCATCTCATATGCGAGCCGGCCACCGAGAGCTCTTGCGCGCGGGCTGTCTTGCTCGGCTGGGGCAGCCCTCCTACCGTTTTTCGAAGCGATACTCAGGAACGGGGACCTGCCCGTGCCTGCCTTAAGGAAAGCGTTTTCAGATTGTGGCAAGAAACGATGGCCTCACAGTCCCGACCTTTAGCCGAGCAGCTTCCATGCGACGACGCGTCCCCGCGATATGCGGCGCTGATCAGGGCCTATGAATGCCCGCCGCTGCTTGCAGAGGTGATCGCGAAACTCCGCGAGCAGAGCTTCCCGCCAGAGGACATCATCATCGTGGATTCCTCGCATGAGGAACAGGTTCGCGACCAGTTCGCGGCCCTGGGCGCGATCGTCGTTCCCTACGACGACACCGAGTTCAACTATTCCAAGGCGATCAACGTCGGCGTCGAGGCGAACACACTTCCCTATACGCTCATCTTCAGCAGTCATGTTGTCTTCGACGATCCGAAGTTCGTGGAAAACGGCTGGCGGGAGATGAAAGCGCGCGATCTCGAGATCGTCTACTGGGCGCCTGCGCATTCCGAATGCCCGGATCCGAGCAAGCTCGAACCCGTTTCGATCACCCCTCGGCTCTTTAACGGGCGCAATGGGATTTCGAATAGCGCAGCGTTGGCACCCACGGCTTTGATGCGCGAACGCCCTTTCCGCGAAGAGGTCTTCTCAGCCGAGGATCAGGAATGGACGCGTTACTATCTGAAGCGCTTCAAGCGGCCCGTGCTCCGGATCGAGAGCGAGAAGTTCCGCTACCTCAACCCCAATCACGGAGAGACCGTCTGGAGTCAGGCGAAACTTCTCAATGAAGAACTCGCGATTGGGCATTTCGTGAATCGAAGACTGGTGATGCCCGACCGGATCGCAGCACGTTTTCTGCGCGGTGTGCTTGCAACCATCCGCCGCCGCCCCGATCGTGCCCGGATGCATTTCGCGATCGCCAAAGCTCTGCTGGCAGCGAATTTCAAGCCTCCCAAGAGACAGTCCCGATATTTCTAACAGGCGAACTGATCGCAAAGGACTCCGAATGATGTACGACGTCCGCGAGCCGCATGCCGCGTATGACCCGAACGTGATCGACATCGTTTGCGTGACCGATTCCAACTATGCGCCGCATTTCGTGTCGCTGCTGAAATCCATCGAGGCGGGCAAAGGCGCGGAGAAGATCCGCGTTCACGCGATACTCGATTCCGTAGATGAGGCACGGTTCTCGAAGATCGCAGAGACTGCGACGGGTCTCGAAATCCATCCCTATCACGTGGCAGATCATAAGGCGCTGAAGCTTCCGCCGATCCTGCATATCAGTCGCGCGACCTACCTGCGCCTCATCATGGCAGAGCTTCTGCCACAAGACATCTCACGCGTGATCTATCTGGATATCGACATGGTTGTGACCGGAAGTCTCGCCGAGCTTTGGAGCACCGATCTGAAAGGTATGGCCTGCGGCGCCGTGCAAGACGCGTTCGTGGACCCGACGAACTTCGCGCGGCAACATGAGCTGCCGAGCGCAGGCACTTATTTCAACGCCGGTGTCCTTCTGATCGATCTCGAAGCAATCCGGGCCACGGACGCATTGTCCCACGCCCTCGACATGCTTCTGGCGGCGCCCGAGAAATACGAGTTCGCGGATCAGGACGCATTGAATAAGATATTCTGGGAAAATTGGTCACCGCTGGACGCGAAGTGGAATTTCCAGCGCCTCTTTCTCTGGGAAGGGTGCGACTACACCTCTTCGGTCCCTCTGGCTCAGGCTTTGCCGCGCATCATCCATTTCACGGAGTCGCCGAAACCCTGGCAAGCAGCCGAATGGCACCCCTATGCGTGGCTCTACTGGAAATATCTCCGCCGCACGCCCTTTCTCGAAGAGGTCATGCAGCGCGAGAAAGTCAGTTGGCTCAGGCTTCTGAAGTTCTGGCTGAAGTTTCACCTGAAGAAACCGCGCTCCTGAGCGAATGGAATGCCGGCGCCGGAAGGCAAGCAAAGGCGGTGACGAGCTACACTCTCAACTCATCCCGCAGCCCCGAGCCTAGGACGCTGGCGCATGTTTCTAAGGATAGCTCTCTGGAGTGTCGCGGTATGACGCTCAAAAAGCCAATGAACACACCACGCGAGCAAGAAGGAGGACAGGATATACACCCCGAACAGGACCATCCCGTTCCCCAAAGCGTCGAACCTCGCGACATGACGCATCGAACTGAGCAAGGCCATCAGAGGGAAATGAACAAGATACAGAGAGTAAGAGATTTTGGAGAGGAACTCTGCCAGTCGCGCGCCGTGGTCGAAAACCGGATTTGAGAGCGCGATCACAGCGAAAAACGCCGCGACAGCCGTGATGTAGAGTGAGCCGATTGAGTAATCATTGACGAACTTGAGAGCGGACATGACGACGAAAAGCGCGAAGACCATCACGAGCGCGTAGATCGCTTTCGTTGCAACAAGGCGTCCGAGAAGCCCGTCGCGTGCTTTCCACGCAAAGTATCCAAACAACCAAGTCGGAAAGAGTACTGCCAAGTCGAGCCCGATGAACCACATCGTCAGAACGAAGAGCGCGGCAAAAAAGAGCTGATAACGACCTGGTTTCAATGCAAAAAAGCCGAGCGGAAAAGCGACGTAATACCAAAATTCGTAGGCGATGCTCCAAAGCGGTCCATTACTCCCGTAAACGGGAACGATGATATTGTGCAGGAAGAAAGCATTGCCCAGAAAAACGAGGACGCCGTTGGCCACCGGCTCGTTCGGGGCGCTCGCGAACTCGGCCCCAAACTCACCTCGATAGTAAGCCGGGTCAAATTGAGATGCTCCAAGCCAGTCGAACACTGCTGTCATGACGAGTACCGGGAGCAAGACGATACCCAAACGGACGACCCTGTGAACCGCGTACTCTTTCCACGACCATCGACCTTCGTGATAGGCCCGATCCACGGAGCCAGCGACCAGATAGCCTGAGAGCACGAAGAAAATGATTACGGAATAGGTGCCGAGACCGGTGAGCAAATAAAAGACTTTGGCGACGACCGTCGGGTCGTTCGCAAGCTCGGAAAAGTCGACGAAAAGGAAAGCTCTCGCGTGGCCGATCATCACCAATATCGCGGCGATTGCGCGAAGCCAGTCGAGACCTACAATCTTCTGTGCCATTGCGCGCCCTCGTAGCTCGAACGGGGCAGGGCGATTTCGATGCGAAGAAAACTTGGGTGCCGCGCTCCCTCAACTCAGGGAGCGCGCATACCATTTGCAAGGCAAGTATTGCTCATCGCGGCCATCCAAGACCAAGGAGCCACACACTTTAAATGAAGCATTGTTGGTCTGCATGCGAAGAAATTACGCAAGCGAAGAACACGCAGATTTGAAAGGGCCACCGATCCGCCCTGCACGTGGAGCAAGATCGCCCTTCGCATGCTTCGCGACGTTAACGGTGCCCTCAGTTATTGCAGGGCGCGCAGAGAGGTCAGGACCTCGTAATTGGGGCAATCCGATGGAATGGCCTGCGGGCCTTCGCCCTTCTCCGCCAAAACAGCGAGGCAGAACTCGGTGCGTCCACAGGTGCGGCAGGTGGTGATCATCTCGGCGAAATCGGCTTGCGTGAGGAAGCCGTTATGCATCGCTTCGGAGATATTCACGCCAAGACGCCGCGCCATACCGCGCGTCACCCAGAAGTTCAGATCGATTTCGCTTTGCATTCCCATCATTCCACTCCTTGGGGTTCGGCGCCGATGGTGGCGCGGAGCCGCGACATCATCAGGCGGTTTTCGCAATAGGCGGGAGGTGCCTTCGCAGGGTTGCTTTGCGGGTCATGCTCGGCCAGCCAGAGCAGGCAGGCCCCGGCCTCGCGGCACTTGGTGCAGCGGATCAGCGCGTCTCTCCAGCCCTCGCCACTGAGTCGTCCGCTGGCCATTTCCATGCTGAGATCGCCGCCCATCTGCTGGGCCATCCGGTTCATCATCGCAGCGTGGCGATTGAGATGTTTGGCTGCGGTCATGGCGGCCTCCCTTGAACAGTCATCCCGGTGATGGGGGGACTCTGCCGTAGGGTCGGCAATTTCGATATGATTCAGATCAAGCGTTGCGATCCGAGGTATCGCCGTCGATTTCATGTCCGACATTGCAATCCAGATCGGGCGCGAAGCGCGCGGCCAACGCCTGCGCTTGCTCTGCGACCACGGCGCGGTCGCGCCTCAAGGTCATCGCGGATTGCGAATGAGCTGCGGCGCGCAGCGCCTGATGCGCGGCGGGACGGCCGAAGTGATCGGGATGCATTTCGGCCACGGCTTCCAGCACTTCCTGCTGGCGCAGTGCGACCTCCAGATGCCCCGCCCCATCGCGCCCGATCGCGGCGAAAGCGTCCTCGGTATATTGCTCGGGCGTCACCGCGCGCACATAGACGCGGTCGAAGACGCATTCGGGGCTGTTCGGCGGATGCCATTCGGCCAGCACCCTCGCCAGACGCCCCAGAATGTCGATCCCGGTACCGGGGTCGTTGATCGCAGGCGAAAGCGCGCGAGAGGCGATCTCGGCCAGCGCGATCAGGCCGAATTGGGGGTCCTGATCATAGTCGCGGGCATGGTCGATGGTGAAGGCGTCGCGCGCGGCCTCTTCGATCTCCTCGCGGGTCTCGGTATCGCCCGGCAGCGCATCGCATTGGACCAAATGAGACGCCCCATGGACGAATTCGCCGGGCCGCGCGCAAAGCCAGATCCGGCAGTCATGCGCCTCGGCGACCTTTTGCAGCGCGCCCATATCGACATGCTGCACATGGCCGGTCCGCGTCGAGGTGATCCCGAAGACCCCCACGGGCGGCTCCTCCCATTCCTTGCCGCCGAGCCACGGCCGCTCGCAGCGTGCCTTCAGCGCCGTGCTCGCCGCAGTCTCGACCCGGCTGATCACATCGCCGAGCCGGCCGAATTCGCTCAGATGCTGCACCCAGCGCAACAGCGAGATCACCACCATCGCCACCACGCCAAGCGTCACCACCAGAAGGATGAACCGCCCCGAGTCGTCATAGACATTCGTCTCGAGCGCGATGATCCCTACCAGAGAGAAGACGAAGGAGCCGATGAAGCTCGCCAGCACGTTCTGCGTGACGCGGTCGGTCTGCATCAGCTTGATCGCGCGCGGCGTCGCCCCTGTCTGGGCCGAACTGAACGCGGTAATCATGATCTGCAGCGAAAAGGTGGTGACGGTCAGCATCGCGGTCGCGATGATCTTCAGGATCGGCTCCACCGAGCCTGCCCCCATCTTGTAGCCGAGATCCGGCGGCACGAGATAGCCGAAGCCCGCCGATCCCAGCGCGGTCAGGACCCCCAGCACGCCGAAGGCCGTCACCCGCACCCAGATCTCGCGCAGGATGACCTTCAGCCGCCAGCGCAGTCGCGAAAAGATTGCCATTGGTTCTGTGTTCCCGTCCCCAGTTCCCGCGTCCCGGACCCGCCTTTGCCGGGGGCCTCTATGTCAAATCTCAAGTGCGCAGGCCCTGAACGGGTTCCCTCAGCTGCCCGCCGGGATCTTGCCCGCACGCAATTGGGCGACGGTGTCGCGCACCACGTCGAAGCGCAGTTGATTGGGTGGATGGGTGCCCAGCGTCTTGTCGCCCGGATCGGGCAGGCGCAGGAAGAACTGTGCGCCTTTGAGCGGATCGTAGCCCGCATCCCATGTGATGATCGTGCCGAGCCGGTCGGCCTCCAGCTCGTAATCCTTGGAGTAGAGCCGCGAGCCGATCTCGGCCCCGATCCTGCGCGCACGCTGTACGGTCAGGGGATCGGCGCCCTGTGCCTGCACCGCACGGCCCAGATAGGCTGCTCCCACCGCCGCGTCGCGTTCGCGCGCCGCGATATGGCCCGCGATGTGATGGGCGGCCTCGTGGCCGATCACGAAGGCCAGTTCGTCGGCATTGCGCACCTCGGCGATCATCGCGAGCGTCACCCCGATCACCGGACGGCCCGAGCGGTCAGTCGTCTGAAACGCATTCGCATCCAGATCGAGCCGGTCATCGACGACGAAGAGGTAATCGCAGTTGAGCTTGCGCGTGCGCTTGCGGCATTCCTGCTCGATCTGCGGCTCCATCCGGTCGCCCACAGCGACCAGCCGCGACACGGCCACTTCGGCGCGCTGCCTGTCTTCGGGCGAGATTTCGGTCTGCGGCATAGGCGTCATCGTCGGCACGCAGCCCGAAAGCAGCGTCACGGCGAGCGACAGGATCACGAGGAGAAAGCGGAAGGAAGGCATCGACGGGAAGCGCCCCTGAAAGAGGATTTCGCCCAGCTTAACCACTTGGCCCGCGGCAGCATAGCCTCCTGCACGTGATCGCCTGCAAGCGCCGGCGTGATTTCGCTTTTTCGGATCGAAAAGCCGCGCTAGCATGAGGGCATGTTTACCATCGAACACGAATTCGACGCGACCGTGATCACCCTTGTCGACGAGGGGACGGATCCGCTTGATTATCTGCAGGAAGACATCACGATCAGTTCCTTCGAGGATTGCGTCGTGGTCGAACAGCTCGACGAGCAGACCGAGCAGGTGCAGACGGTCACCTTCAGCCATGCCCAGCTGCGCGAACTCGCGGCGGCGCTCAACCTGCCCGAAGGCGTCTATCGCCTGAAGCAGACCGGCAGCGCCTCCAGCGAGGACGGCTGATCCCCCTGCCCGCGCCGCGATGCACGCTCAATCGAGGCGGAACACCTTGTCGCGCGCGGTCTCGCCGCGGATCATCGTCAGCCGCGATTTCGCGACGCCCAGCGCCTTTGCCAGCAATTTGACGACCGCCGCATTGGCCTTGCCGTTCTCCGGCACGACCGTGACATAGGCCCGAAGCCCTTCATCCCCCACGCGTATCTCGTTGCGCGACGCTTTCGGCGTCACGCGCAGCGCGATTTCGCTGCCAGGAATGGCAAGGTGGCTGAGATCCGTCATCGCCGCGCAGCATAGACCCTGCTCAATGGCGCACAAGCCAGTTGCCCATGCTGCGGTTGCAATCGCGCGCCGAGCGCCCGATATCTGGCGCAACAGACGGAGAATTTCATGACTGAACTGCCCGAAGTGAACCCGGCCGAACGCAATGACGCGGCGATGGCTTTCCTTCTGACCCGCCGGTCGCGCCCGGCCAAGACGCTCAAGGCCCCTGCCCCCGACGCGGCCGCGCTGCGCGAGATCCTGACCGCCGCCGCGCGCACCCCCGATCACGGGAAGCTGGAGCCGTGGCGCTTCATCACCATCACCCGCGAGGCCGCGCAGCGTCTGGGCAGCGAGGCCGAGACCCGCGCCAAGGCGCAGGGCCTGCCCGAAGAAAAGATCGCAAAGGCTGGCAAGCAATTCCATGACAGCCAGCTTTGCGTGGCGGTGGTGTTCTCGCCCAAGGACAGCGAGAAGGTGCCGCAGGTCGAGCAGCTCTATTCGGCGGGCGCGGTCTGCCTGTCGCTTCTGAACGCGGCTCTCGCCGCGGGCTGGGGCGCGAACTGGCTCACCGGCTGGGCCGCGCATGACGAGGCCTTCGGGCGCGAGATGCTGGGCCTCAAGGAGGGCGAAAGCGTCGCGGGCTTCATCCATCTGGGCACCGAAGGCGTGCAGCCTCCCGAACGCCCCCGCCCCGACCTCGACGCGATCACGACCCGGATTTCGGAATGATCATCTCGAGCTATGTGAAAGCCTGGGCCGATCTGCTGCGGCCCGGTGCGATGAAAGTCGTGGGCTTCGGCGTGGCCCTCTCGCTGGGCCTTCTGGTCGCGATCTATGTGGCGATGGTGATGCTGATCGGCTGGCTGGTGCCGGACAGCTTCTCGCTGCCCTTCATCGGCGAGGTCGGCCATATCGATACCGCACTATCGATCGTCTCGGCGGGCGTGATCCTGTTCGCCTCGATCTTCCTGATGGTGCCCGTGGCCTCCGCCTTCACCGGCTTCTTCCTCGAAGACGTGGCCGAGATGGTGGAGGACGTGCATTATCCGACCCTGCCGCCGGTGCGCAAACTGACCTTCGCCGAAGGGATGCGCGACACGGTGCGGTTTTTCGGGGTGATCCTCGCGGCCAACATCATCGCGCTGATGATCTATCCTTTCGTGATCCCGCTGGCGCCGTTTCTGTTCTTCGGGCTGAACGGCTACCTTCTGGGGCGTGAATATTTCCAGATGGCCGCCTTCCGGCGGATGGAGCGTGAAGCGGCGCTCGAGCTTTACGAGCGCAACAAGGTCACGATCTGGGCCGCGGGCGCGCTGATGGCGGTGCCGCTGTCCATCCCGCTGGTGAACCTCTTCGTGCCGGTTCTGGGCGCTGCGGGCTTCACCCACCTGTTCCACGCGATCACCGGTCGGCGCGGGTGACGGGGCGGCGCCAACGCGCCGCTCACATCTCTTCCTTGATACCCTTGCGGATCAGCAGCCAGTTCACCGGATAGGCGGTCACGAAACCGGCCATCATCGCGATCTGCATGGCGAACCAGAATTCCGGGTCGGCGGCGTTGATCTCGACGCCCCAGAGCCCTTTGAACACGGCGAAATGGAAGATCGCCATCATCCCGTACATGCCGACCTGCCAAGAGGTGAGCGAAGCGACATCGGCCTTTGCCGCCTCCTTGAGCCCTTCCCCGAGGCCGAGCCCGCGCATCGGGGCGATCGAGAAATACTGGAACACGATCCCGATCACGAGGGCGAAGACATAATCGAGCCCCCAGAGCGCGAAGATCTTGTGATCCCAGAAATCCGGCCAGCCGAACGGGATCAGGAGCGCCGGGATTGCCAGCGCGAGGCTCTCGGCCGAGATGTCGCCCAGGGTGCAGCCTGCCCCGCAATGGAGCGTCCCCTTCGCAACCGAAATCGGGAACGGCGCATCGCCGTGGCCGGAGTGCCGACTGTGGAACCAGATGATCAGCGGTCCGGCGAACAGCCCGCAAATCGGCCAGACCCACGCCATGATCGCCATGTGCGGCGGGTTCCGACGCATCTCGACCACGAGATAAAGGAACGAAATAACGCCGACGGCGAGCGATATCCAGCTTAGGGCAGTGAACCAGAAGGGGGTCATCGGGAGGCTCCTTTCAGCTTCCCAACCCACGCTTGTCCGCGATGGTTCCCTACACGTTTAGCGGCGCAGCTGGCCGAAGAAGTCGATATCTTCCAACGTGATGATCCCTGACAGCAGCACTGCCGCGATGATCGCCCAGAGCACGATGGTGGCAATAGTGGTGATCTTCACCTTCGCGCCCAGATGCGCCTCATGCGGCGCCCCTGCGGGAGTACCCGGCACGACCTCGTCCACATCGCCTTGCGTCTTCAACCGCACCGGCAAGACCATGAAAAAGATCATGAACCAGATCACCGCGAAGAGGATGATGCCGCCTGTGAGGCTCATCAGACCTGCTCCAGTTCGACGAGGCAGCCATTGAAGTCTTTCGGGTGCAGGAACAGCACAGGCTTGCCATGCGCGCCGATCTTCGGCTCGCCATTGCCCAGAACCCGCGCGCCATCGGCCTTCAGCTTGTCGCGTGCCTCGATGATGTCCTCCACCTCGAAGCACATGTGATGGATGCCGCCTGCGGGGTTCTTTTCCAGAAAACCGTTGATTGGGCTGTCCTCGCCCAGCGGGTACAGAAGTTCGATCTTGGTGTTGGACAGTTCGATGAAGACGACCGTGACGCCGTGATCGGGCTCGTCCTGCGGCGCGCCGACATTGGCACCCAGCGTGTCGCGATACTTGGCCGAGGCCGCCTCGAGGTCGGGCACGGCAATGGCGACATGGTTCAGGCGTCCGATCATTTGGGTCTCCTCCGGTAACGCGGGCGTTAAAAGGGGTAGCCGGGCGCGCGGCTTCGCGCAAGCCTTGCGGGGACAGTTGTGAACCCGGTTCGGATTAACCCAGTGTTAGGCAATCTGCGCCCTACTGATCGGACAAGCCGAATCCGATCGCAGCCGAAGGGGCCACGACATGAGCGACACGATCCCGACCCTGACCCGCATACCGACACCCGAACGCCCGCTGACCGGGCTGACGGTGCTTCTGGTGGAAGACAGCCGCTTCGCCTCGGAAGCTGTGCGGCTGCTGTGCCTGCGCTCGGGCGCACGAATCCGGCGCGCTGATTGCCTCGCCTCGGCGGATCGGCATCTCAAGACCTACCGGCCCTCGATCGTGATCGTGGATATGGGCTTGCCCGATGGCTCGGGAAGCGACCTGATCGCTGAAATTCGTGGGATGCGCGGGCCGCACCCGGTGATCCTTGGGACCTCCGGCGACCCCGACCTGAAAAGCGCGGCCCTTGCGGCGGGTGCGGACGGGTTTCTGGAAAAGCCGATCGAAAGCCTCGCCGTATTTCAGGAAGCGATCCTGTCGACCCTGCCCGAAGAGATGCGACCGCTCGGCCTGCGCGCGCTTGCCGATCTTGTGATCGCGCCGGACCCGCTCGCGTTGCGCGACGACCTGCAGCACCTCTCGGAACTGCTGCGCGACACCAAGGGGGTCGACACGCGCGCCCTGCCCTATGCCGCGCATTTCCTTCATAGCATCGCGTGCTCGGCTCATGATGCGGCGCTGGACGATGCGGCGCAGCGCCTGAGACGGTCCGGCGGCCCCTCGCGCGAGGATATGACCCGGGTCACGCAGATCCTGGACGCGCGGATCGCGGCCTCCGGGGCGTTCTGACGCAGCCGGGAACTGCCTGATCGACTTCGCGTTGCTCAAACAAGTCAACGCAACCGGAGGACAGCCCGATGAGCTCGATCTACGACGCCATCAAGCAAGATCACGACAATCACCGCGCCCTGATGAAGAAGATCGCCGATACGTCCGGCGACAGCGCGGAGCGCACGCAGGCGTGGAATGAGTTCTATTACGACATCAAGTCCCATGCCGCCGCCGAGGAAGAGACCTTCTATTCCAAGTTGATGACCAAAACCTGGGGGCAGGATTCGGCGCGTCACTCGGTCGAGGAACATGCCGAGCTCGACGATCTGCTCGAAGAGCTCAACGAGATGGACATGGCGAGCCCCGGTTGGCTGAACAAGTTCCACAAGCTCGAGCATGATTACAATCACCACATGGACGAGGAAGAAGACGAAATCTTCGGCCGCGCCAAGGACGTGATCGACGAAAGCGAAATCGAGAATTACGGCGAGAAATTCCTCGAGCGTAAGAAGAAGGAAATGAAGCTGGTCGACGAGAAGAAGAAAGACAGTCTCGAAGACTAATCGGGGTCTGAGGCTCAGGGTGGCTCGGCTTCGGCCAGAGCCCCTTCGCCTGACCCATCTGCGCCTTTTGCGCTGGCGCGCTCCTCCGCCGCGAATAGAAAAAGGCCCCGCTCCATCCGGAACGGGGCCTTTTAAATCGGTAACCGTGCGAGGATCAGTCCTTTTGCGGCAGAACCCGCAGGCGCAACTCGCGCAGCTGTTCGTTCATCGGCTCCGACGGCGCGCCCATCATCAGGTCTTCGGCGCGCTGGTTCATCGGGAACATGATGACTTCACGGATATTCGCGGTATCGGCGAGGATCATCACGATCCGGTCGATGCCGGCGGCGCACCCACCGTGCGGCGGAGCGCCGTATTTGAACGCCTTGACCATACCGCCGAAGCGCTTCTCGACTTCCGACGCCGGGTAGCCCGCGATCTCGAACGCCTTGTACATGGTCTCGAGCTTGTGGTTCCGGATCGCGCCCGAGAGGATCTCGTAGCCGTTGCAGGCGAGGTCGTACTGGTAGCCTTTGACCTGCAGCGGGTCGCCCTCCAGCGCCTCCATTCCGCCTTGCGGCATCGAGAACGGGTTATGCGAGAAGTCGATCTTGCCCTCGTCATCGGCCTCGTACATCGGGAAGTCGACGACCCAGGCGAACTTGAACTTGGTCTTGTCGGTCAGGCCCAGCTCTTCGCCGATCACGTTGCGCGCACGGCCTGCGACGCCCTCAAAACTCGACGGTGCGCCGCCGAGGAAGAAGGCCGCATCGCCCTCGCCCAGACCCAGCTGCGCGCGGACCGCTTCGGTCCGCTCGGGGCCGATATTCTTCGCCAGCGGGCCTGCGCCTTCGAGCGAGCCATCCTCGCCCTTTCGCCAGAAGATGTAGCCCATGCCCGGCAGGCCCTGCTCCTGCGCGAACTTGTTCATCCGGTCGCAGAACTTGCGCGAGCCGCCCGTGGGGGCCGGGATCGCACGAATCTCGGTGCCATCCTGTTCGAGCAGTTTCGCGAAGATCGCGAAGCCCGAGTCGCGGAAGTGATCGGAGACCACCTGCATCTCGATCGGGTTGCGCAGATCGGGCTTGTCGGAGCCGTATTTCAGCATCGACTCGGCGTAGGGGATGCGCGGCCAGACCGGATCGACGGTGCGGTCATCGGCGAATTCCTCGAACACGCCCTGGATCACCGGCTGCATCGTGTTGAAGATGTCTTCCTGCTCGACGAAGCTCATCTCGACGTCCAGCTGGTAGAAGTCGGTGGGCGAGCGGTCGGCGCGCGGATCTTCGTCACGGAAGCACGGCGCGATCTGGAAATACTTGTCGAAGCCGCCGACCATGATCAGCTGCTTGAACTGCTGCGGCGCCTGCGGCAGCGCGTAGAACTTGCCCGGATGCAGGCGCGAGGGCACGAGGAAGTCGCGCGCGCCTTCGGGCGACGACGCGGTGATGATCGGCGTCTGGAATTCGTTGAAATCGGCGTCCCACATGCGTTTGCGCATGGATTTCACGACGTTGGAGCGCAGGATCATCTTGTCATGCAGGCTCTCGCGGCGCAGATCGAGGAAGCGATAGGCCAGACGGGTCTCTTCGGGATATTCCAGTTCGCCGAAGACCGGCAGCGGCAGTTCCTCGGACTCGCCCAGAATTTCGATGTCGCGGACATAGACCTCGATCTCGCCGGTCGGGATCTTCGGGTTGATCAGGCTCTCGTCGCGCAGCTTCACGGTGCCGTCGATGCGGATCACCCATTCCGAGCGCGTCTTCTCCATCGTCTTGAAGGCGGGGCTGTCGCCGTCACAGAGCACCTGCGTCATACCGTAATGATCGCGAAGATCGATGAAGAGCACCCCCCCGTGATCGCGCACGCGATGGACCCAGCCCGCGAGGCGGACGGTCTCACCGGCGTTGGCGGCGCTCAGATCTGCGCAGGTATGGCTGCGAAAGGCATGCATGGGAGGCTCCCCGGATCGAGAATTGCGTATAGTCGCGCCGATACACCCGTTGAGCGCGCAAAAGTCAAGCTGTGCGGAGGCACACAGGCCCGTCTCGAGCTGTTCACGCGCGCGTGGCTCGAAAAAAGGTAAATTTTCGGTTAACTTCAGAGACAACGGGAACTTTGGTAATTTCACAAAGGTTGCCGTCGTGAAGGCTAACGCTGGAGCCTGCCAAGCCCCGGCATGATCCGGAGAGACCATATGAGAGCTTGGGACTCGCTTCTCGACCGAATGTTGCGCCACCTGATCCGCAGGGGCACGCTTGAACTCGTCTATTCGGACGAGACGCTCAGACGCTATGGCGACGGCACCGGAGACCCGGTTCGCGTCACCATCGAAAACCCCGACGTGACGCGGAGGATCGTGCTGCGGCCCGATCTCGGCGTCGGCGAAGGCTATATGAACGGCGACTACACGATCGCGAATGACGATCTGCGTGGCTTCCTCGCGCTTGCGATCCGCAACCAGACCGGTTCGGGCATGCCGTGGTTCGAAAAACCGCGCGAGGCGAGCCGCTTCTTCGGTCGCCGTTTTGCGCAGTTCAACCCGGTCAACAAGGCGCGCACCAACGTCGCGCATCACTATGACCTGTCGGGCGAGCTTTATGACCTCTTCCTCGATGAGGACCGGCAATATAGCTGCGCCTATTTCGAGCGCCCCGACATGACGCTGGAAGAAGCGCAGGAGGCGAAGAAACACCATATCGCCAAGAAACTGCTGATCGAACCGGGCATGACCGTTCTCGATATCGGTTGCGGCTGGGGCGGCATGGCGCTGACGCTGGCACGCGATTTCGGCGCGAACGTGGTGGGGGTGACGCTGTCCACCGAACAGCACGCGCTGGCCCGCAAACGGGTGAAGGAGGCCGGCCTCGAAGACAAGATCGACATCCGCCTGACCGATTACCGCGATGTGACCGACAAGTTCGACCGGATCGTCTCGGTCGGCATGTTCGAACATGTCGGCGTGCCGCATTACCGCGAATATTTCTCGAAGGTGCGCGAGCTGTTGAAACCGGGCGGCGTCTCGCTGATCCATTTCATCGGACGCTCGGGCCCCGGTGGCGCGACCGCCGATTTCATAACGAAATACATCTTCCCCGGCGGCTATTGCCCGGCCATGTCGGAAGCGTCGAACGCGGTCGAGCATGAAGGCCTCATCACCACCGACCTCGAGGTCTGGCGGCTGCATTACGCGGAAACGCTGCGCCATTGGTGCGATCGGTTCGAAGCGAATATCGACAAGGCCGTCGCGCTTTATGACGAGCGGTTCTGCCGGATGTGGCGCTTCTATCTCGTGGCGTCCGAGATGGCCTTCCGCCATGGCGGGCAGGTCGTGTTCCAGTATCAGCTGGCCCATGAGGTGGGCGACGTGCCGCTGACGCGCGACTACCTCTATCGCGACGAAGACGAACAGGAACACAGGCTGGCCGCCGAGTAAGTCGACCCCTCCCTGACCGGGCTGAAATCAGGCTGCGCTCCTCCCGGTGCGCGGCCTGACAGACTTGGGCGCACGCCCTCGCGTCACCCTGCAACCCGGCTATCGCGTCCTGACCCTCTTGCGACGCCTGACCCTTTGCGTATAAAGCGCCTCAATTTGCGCAGTGACCAGAGGGGATTCCCATGCCGAAGAGAACAGACATCACGTCAATCCTCATCATCGGCGCCGGGCCCATTGTGATCGGGCAAGCCTGCGAGTTCGACTACTCGGGCGCCCAGGCCTGCAAAGCCCTTCGCGAAGAAGGCTACCGCGTCATCCTCGTAAACTCGAACCCCGCGACGATCATGACCGATCCGGGGCTCGCCGACGCCACCTATATCGAACCGATCACCCCGGAAGTCGTCGCCAAGATCATCGAGGCCGAGCGCCCCGACGCGGTGCTGCCGACGATGGGCGGCCAGACCGGCCTGAACACCGCGCTGGCGCTGGCCGATATGGGGGTGCTCGAGAAATTCGGCGTCGAGCTGATCGGCGCGAACCGCGACGCGATCGAGATGGCCGAAGACCGGAAGCTCTTCCGCGAGGCGATGGACCGGATCGGCCTCGAGAACCCGAAAGCGACCATCGTGTCCTCGCCCAAGCGCGAGAACGGCACCTATGACGTCAACGAAGGCGTGCGTCAGGCGCTGCTCGAGCTGGAGCATATCGGCCTGCCCGCGATCATCCGTCCCGCCTTCACGCTGGGCGGCACCGGCGGCGGCGTCGCCTATAACCGCGAAGATTACGAGCGCATCTGTCGCTCGGGCCTCGACGCCTCCCCGATGAGCCAGATCCTCGTCGACGAGTCGCTGCTGGGCTGGAAAGAATTCGAGATGGAGGTCGTGCGCGACAAGGCCGACAACGCCATCATCGTCTGCGCCATCGAGAACGTCGACCCGATGGGCGTCCATACCGGCGACTCGATCACCGTGGCGCCCGCGCTGACGCTGACCGACAAGGAATACCAGATCATGCGCAACGGCTCGATCGCCGTGCTGCGCGAGATCGGCGTGGAGACCGGCGGGTCGAACGTGCAATGGGCGATCAACCCCGAAGACGGCCGCATGGTCGTGATCGAGATGAACCCGCGCGTGTCGCGCTCCTCGGCGCTGGCCTCGAAAGCGACCGGCTTCCCGATCGCGAAGATCGCGGCGAAGCTGGCCGTGGGCTACACGCTCGATGAGCTGGACAACGACATCACCAAGGTCACGCCCGCCTCGTTCGAGCCGACCATCGACTATGTCGTCACCAAGATCCCGCGCTTCGCCTTCGAGAAATTCGCAGGCTCCAAAGCCGAACTGACCACCGCGATGAAATCGGTGGGCGAGGCGATGGCGATCGGCCGGACCTTCCACGAATCCGTGCAGAAAGCGCTGGCCTCGATGGAGACCGGCCTGAGCGGCTTCGACGAGATCGAGATCGACGGCGCGCCCGAGAAGGCCGCCGTCATCAAGGCGATCTCGCAGCAGACGCCCGACCGGATGCGCCTCATCGCACAGGCGATGCGCCACGGGCTGAGCAACGAGGAAATCCAGCACGCGACCTCTTTCGATCCGTGGTTCCTCGACCGCATCCGCGAAATCGTCGAGGCCGAAAACGAGATCCGCAAGAAGGGCCTGCCGCTCGACGAGAAGGGCCTGCGCAATCTCAAGATGATGGGCTTCTCGGATGCACGTCTGGCCACGCTGACCGGCCGCGACGAGGCGCAGGTCCGCCGCGCCCGCCGCAATCTCGGCGTCACCGCGGTCTTCAAGCGCATCGACACCTGCGCTGCCGAATTCGAGGCGCAAACGCCCTACATGTACTCGACCTATGAAGCCCCCGCGATGGGCGAGGTCGAATGCGAGGCCCGTCCGTCGGACCGCAAGAAGGTCGTCATCCTCGGCGGCGGTCCGAACCGGATCGGCCAAGGGATCGAGTTCGACTATTGCTGCTGTCACGCCTGTTTCGCGCTGACCGATGCGGGTTACGAGACGATCATGGTCAACTGTAACCCCGAGACCGTGTCGACCGACTACGACACCTCGGATCGCCTCTATTTCGAGCCGCTGACCCTCGAACATGTCCTCGAAATCCTGCGGGTCGAGCAGGATAACGGCACGCTGCACGGCGTGATCGTCCAGTTCGGCGGCCAGACGCCGCTGAAACTCGCAAACGCGCTGGAAGCCGAAGGCATCCCGATCCTCGGCACCACGCCCGACGCGATCGACCTCGCCGAAGACCGCGAACGGTTCCAGGACCTGCTCAACCGCCTGGACCTGAAGCAGCCCGTCAACGGCATCGCAAGCTCGGACGAGCAGGCGTTCGAGATCGCGGGCCGCGTCGGCTATCCGCTGGTGATCCGTCCCTCCTACGTGCTGGGCGGCCGCGCGATGGAGATCGTGCGCGACCTCGACCACCTCAAGCGCTACATCAAAGAGGCCGTGGTGGTCTCGGGCGATAACCCGGTGCTGCTCGACAGCTATCTGGCGGGCGCGATCGAGGTCGACGTGGATGCGCTCTGCGACGGCGAAAGCGTCCATGTCGCGGGCATCATGCAGCATATCGAGGAAGCTGGCGTCCACTCGGGCGACTCGGCCTGCTCGCTGCCGCCCTACTCGCTGAGCCCCGAGATTGTGGCAGAACTGAAGGTGCAGACCGAGAAGATGGCCAAGGGCCTCAACGTGGTCGGCCTGATGAACGTGCAATTCGCGATCAAGGACGGCGATATCTACGTCCTCGAGGTCAACCCGCGCGCCTCGCGCACCGTGCCCTTCGTCGCGAAAGCCACCGACTCGGCCATCGCGTCGATCGCAGCGCGCCTGATGGCGGGCGAGAAGCTGTCGGCCTTCCCGGCGCGCCCGCCCTACCCCGAAGGTGTCGGCCCCGACACGCCGCTGCCCTTCGCCGATCCGCTGACGCTGGCCGATCCGCAAACGCCGTGGTTCTCGGTCAAGGAGGCCGTGCTGCCCTTCGCCCGCTTCCCGGGCGTCGACACGCTGCTCGGCCCGGAAATGCGCTCCACCGGCGAGGTGATGGGCTGGGATCGCGACTTCCCGTCGGCCTTCTGGAAAGCCCAGCTTGGCGCGGGCACCGTGCTGCCCGAAAGCGGTCGCGTGTTCTTCTCGATCAAGGACTCGAACAAGACCGACGATCTGGCCGAAGCCGCAGCCTCGCTGGTCTCGATGGGCTTCACCATCGTCGCGACTGGCGGCACCGCCGCATGGCTCGCCGAGCATGGCGTGGAAAGCGAGAAGGTTCTGAAGGTCTATGAGGGCCGCCCGAACATCGTCGACCGGCTGAAGAATGACGAGATCGACCTCGTCTTCAACACCACCGACGGCAGCCAGGCGATCTCGGACAGCCGCGACATCCGCGCGGTCGCGCTCTATGACAAGATCCCCTACTTCACCACCGCCGCCGCCTCCATCGCCGCCGTCTCGGCGATCAAGAGCCGGAAAGAGGGCGAGGTGAACGTCCGCTCGCTGCAGTAAGCGACGGATACAATTAGAGAAATGATGTGACTCGCGGAACACGGTTTCCGCGAGTTTCTTTTTCAACCCGAGGGTGATCTTGCTGCGCCTCGGTGGCTCACGCATGGCTAAATCCTAAAAACAATTTCATGAGGCAAGTTTATGAAGAAATGCGTTTTCGTAGCCGCGGCCCTTTTCGCGGCGCTCCCGCAAATCTCCAGCGCGGCTGAAATCACCGGCGGCACCGTCGGCATCGGCTTTTCGCAATTCACCGATGACGGCGATCTCGACAAGACCTCGGCCACCGGCTCGCTCGAAGTCGGGTTCAACCGGCAATTCTCGCTGCAAGGCGATCTGGCCTTCGCGAGTTTCGGCGCAAGCGACACCGACGCCAACAACGTCGCACTTCACGCGATCTACCACGCCGGTCCGGCCACCTCCTTCGGCGCCTTTGCGGGCCACGACCACGCCGAAGGCGCAGGGCTGGATTACTATGGCCTCGAAGCGGGCCATTCCTACGGCCAGTTTGGCGGCGAAGCTTATGTCTCGCACGCCAAGGAAGACGGCGTCAGCGGCAACCTGTTCGGCCTGTCGGGGCGCTATGCAGTCAACGACGCGTTCGGCGTGACTGCGGGCTATGACCATATCGACGTCGAGAGCTTCGACGCGAACCGCACGCAGATCGGCGTCGACTACAAGCTCGGCAACGTGACGCTGAGCGGCGATTTCGGCCATGCCGATGGCGACGAACTGGGGTCGAGCAACTACGTCTCGGTCGGTGCGACCTTCGCCTTCGGTCCGCAGCGGCGCACCACGTTCAAGCAGCGTGATCTGATCCGCGTCATCCCCGGTCTCTGACCGCGACGCGCTTGCAGGGGAAAGGCGGCCTTCCGGGGCCGCCTTTTTTATATACTCAGGCCCGCTGTGCCCGCCGCGCGAGCCAGCTTTGCCACGCGGCCGGAGAGCCCGCGAAGGCGTTCATGTCCACGTTCCCCGGCACGCCCGGCACGACACCCGTGCCGCTATACTGCCAGAAGCTCCAATCGGCGCCGGGGTAGCGCTCCATCGGGTGCGCGGTGACCGAGCGCAGCCACATTTCATAGCCGGAGAAGCGCGACAGATCGTTGTCACGCCAGAAATCGATCGTCGTGTAGATCACCGGGCGCGTGCCGTAATGCCGCGTCAGGGCCGCGAGGAAGCGGTGCATCTCGGCGCGGGTGACATGGGCCGCAGGACGACGCTGGCAGGTGCGCGAGGTGTGGTTCCACTCGATATCCAGCACCGGCGGCAGATCGCCCCGGCGGCGCGGCACGTTGCGGATATACCAATCGGCCTGCTCTTCGGGGGAGCGGCAGAAGTAATAGAAGTGATAGGCCCCGACCGGCACGCCCGCCGCCCGCGCGCGGGTCGCGTTGATGTGGAAACCCGGATCGGAGTGATCGCCCCCTTCGGTCGCCTTGAGCCACGCGAAGGACACCCCCGCCGCGCGCGCCCGGCGCCAGTCGATCTCGCCCTGATAGCGCGCCGCGTCGATCCCGTGGACCGGCAACCGCGCCGGCGCCAGACCTTCCCAATCATGCGGGTCGGTATCGCCGAAGCGCGCGGGAATGCCGCTCGCCCGGTAGTTCGAGGCCGACAAAACCGCCGGACGCATCAATTTGGCCTGCTTGCCACTTGGCGCGCCGCCGCAGCCCGCCAAGGCCAAGGCTGCGCCCGAGACGAAGAACCTGCGCGAAATCCCCATGCTCACTCCCCCGTGATTTTTTCCCAGCCTCTCATGCAAACGCCCGCCTGTCATCGCTGACAGGCGGGCGTCTTTTGACATCGGCGAGGCTTCGCCTAAGAGGGGTCGCTCAGCTCCGGGGGCCGAAATCGGCTTGGGTCAGCACGCCATCACCGTCGCGATCGCGCATCGCGAACCACTGATCGGTGCCACTCACGAATTCCGCGCGCGAGATCACCCCGTCGCCATTCGCATCGAAGGCTCGCAGCCCTTCGGCGGTCGGAATAACATGCCCCGAACGCATCGCGTTGCGGCCCTGACCCTGTCCCTTGCCGGGTCCCTGCCCCATGCCCTCGGGCACCTGATGCCCCGGACCTTTGCCAGCCTCGCGCTCCATCTCCTTATGCTCGTCGATCATCGCGATTTCCGCGACGGAGTAGGTGTCATCCTCGTTCGCGTCGAACATCGTGAAAATGTCGCCGCGCCGCTCGCGGGCTTCGGAGAGCGTGACGCCGCCATCGCCATCGAGATCCCATTGCAGGAGAAATTCCTGCCCCGGCACCGGGGCGCTTTGCGCGAACCCCGGAGCGGCACCGAGCATCAGTGCCGCGGCAAACGGGGCGGCGAGAGAAGCGATGCGTTTCATCTGTCTGTCCTTCATTAGATATGTCGCTAATGAAACGAAACGGCCCGCGCCTTTCCGGCGCGGGCCTGACAACATGTCGCAGAGCGGGGCCGCTCAGCCTTTCGCAGCGGCCAACTCGTCCCAGCAGCCCAGCGCGTGACCGGCATACATCACCCCCGGGCCACCGCCCATCTGGATCGCCATGGCGAGCACGTCGCCCAGCTCCTCGCGCGTGCCGCCCGCCTTCATCAGCGCCTCGACATGGAACATGATGCAAGGCTCGCAGCGCAGCACGACCGCCATGCCGAGCGCGATGAATTCCTTGGTCTTCACATCGAGCGGCCCGTTCTCCTTCACCGCTTTCGACAGCACGCCAAAACCGCCGACAGCGTCGGGGATCGTCTTGTTCATCACGCGTAGCTCGTTGCGCATCTCGTCGATTTTCGCCTTGTAGCTCATCGCAGGTCTCCTTCGCATTTCGTCCCTCGCGGCGTGACACGGGGCGCGGGCGAAATCCTTGACCTGCGTCAAGCCAAAGGGACGGCGCTGCGTGATGTGACCAAAGTTGAGGGGCCCCCCCCCCGGCGCGGGACGCGCGCCTCCCCCGGGATATTTTCACCAAGCCGAAGACAGCAGAGTTTTCCCCTTCGCCTTGGCGCAAATATCCCGGGGGGTGAATTCGCGCAGCGAAAAGGGGGGCAGCGCCCCCCTTCTCCGGTCTCGATCAATCGAGGTTCAGCCGTCGACGCGGATTCGCGCGTTGCTCGGATCGTGCGGGCTGTCCTCGGTCACTTCCGCCGGGTAATCGGCGCCGAGGATACGCACGCTCAGCTTGGTGCCCGGCTCGGCCAGATCGGGGCGCACATAGCCCATTCCGATCTGCTTGCCGAAGGCCACCGACCAGCCGCCCGAGGTCAGACGCCCGACCTTCTCGCCATCCTGTTTGATCACTTCCTTGCCCCAGGGATCGGCATCGTCCGGCCCATCGATCAGAAGCGTCACGCATTTCGAGCGGATACCGGTGTCGAGCATCGCCTGCTTGCCGGTGAACTCCTTCTCGAGGTCGATGAAGCGGTCGAGACCGGCTTCCTGCGGGGTCGCATCGCGGCCCAGCTCGTTGCCGAAGGCGCGATAGCTCTTCTCCTGACGCAGCCAGTTCTGCGCGCGCGCGCCGACGAGCTTCATCCCGTGCTTCTCGCCCGCCTCGACCAGCAGGTCCCAGAGGTAGCGGCCGAATTCGACCGGGTGATGCAGCTCCCAGCCCAGCTCGCCCGTATAGGCCACGCGCACGGCGCGGACCGGGCACATGCCCAGCTCGATATTGCGCATCGAGAGCCACGGGAAGCGCTTGTTCGACAGCACCGTCTCCGGATAGGCGTCCTTGACCACCTCCTGCAGGATCTTGCGCGCATTGGGGCCCGCCAGTGCGAAGACGCCCCATTGCGTGGTCACGTCGTGGCAATCGACATAATCGCCGCCCGCGGTGCGGAAATCCTCGATCGATTTACGCAGGAAGTCGCCGTCGTAATCGGTCCAGGCGCCCGCCGAGATCAGGTAGTACTCATCCTCGGCCAGACGCACGATCGTGTATTCGGTGCGGGTCGTGCCGGCTTCGGTCAGCGCGTAGGTCAGGTTGATCCGGCCCACTTTCGGCAGCTTGTTGCAGGTGAAGGCATCGAGGAAAGCCGTCGCGCCGGGGCCGCGCACCATATGTTTGGTGAAGGCGGAGGCGTCGATCAGACCGGCGGTGTCGCGCAGCGCCTCGGCCTCGTCCTTGGCATATTGCCACCATTCCCCGCGACGGAACGAGCGGCTGTCATGGTCGAAGCTCGAGGGCGCATCCTTGGGGCCGTAATAGTTCGGGCGTTCCCAGCCGTTGGTCTGGCCCATCTGCGCGCCCGCCGCGATCTGGCGATCATAGGCGGGGGCGGTGCGCAGCGGACGGCAGGCTTCGCGCTCCTCATCGGGGTGGTGCAGGATGAAGACGTGCTCATAGGCCTCTTCGTTCTTGCGCGCCGCGTATTCGGTGGTCATCCACGAGCCGTAGCGCTTGGGATCGAGCGAGGCCATGTCGATTTCGGCTTCGCCTTCGACCATCATCTGCGCGAGGTAATAGCCGGTGCCGCCCGCAGCCGTGATGCCGAAGGAGAAGCCTTCCGCCAGCCACATGTTGCGCAGGCCCGGCGCGGGGCCGACCAGCGGGTTGCCATCGGGCGTGTAGCAGATCGGGCCGTTGAAATCGTCCTTCAGGCCGACTTCCTCGGAGGTCGGGAGGCGATGGATCATCGACATGTATTCTTCTTCGATACGCTCCAGATCGAGTTGGAACAGATCGGCGCGGAAGGTCTCCGGCACATCATAGAGGAAGCGCGCGGGCGCGTTGCGCTCGTAGGGGCCGAGGATCCAGCCGCCGCGTTCCTCGCGGACATACCATTTCGCATCGGCATCGCGCAGCACCGGGTGCTCGGGGTTACCCTCGGCGCGCCATTTGACCAGCGCCGGGTCGGCGTCGGTGACGATGAACTGGTGTTCGACCGGGATCGCGGGAATCTTGATGCCCAGCAGGCGCGCGGTGCGCTGCGCGTGGTTGCCGGTGCAGGTCACGACGTGTTCGGCGCGGATTTCGATCTCTTCGCCGGAGCCGACGAGGTTGCCGCCCTTCTCGACCATCTTCTCAAGCGTCACGACCCATTCCGAGCCGGTCCAGCGATAGGCGTTGACCTGCAGCTTGCGCGCGATCTCGGCACCGTGCTGACGCGCGCCCTTGGCCATCGCCTGCGTCACGTCGGCGGGGTTGATATAGCCGTCCTGCGGGTGGAACAGCGCACCCTTGAGGTCTTCGGTGTTCAGAAGCGGCCAACGCTCCTTCATCTGCGCGGGCGTGAGAAACTCGTGATAGACATCCGCGGTCTCGGCGACGGAGGAATAGAGCTTGTACTCGTCCATCCGTCCCTGCGTCTGCGCCATGCGCAGGTTGCCCACGATCGCGAAGCCCGCGTTCAAACCGGTCTCGGCCTCAAGCGTCTTGTAGAAATCGACCGAGTATTTGTGGATGTGGGTCGTCGCGTAGCTCATGTTGAAGAGCGGCAGCAGACCCGCCGCGTGCCAAGTCGAGCCCGAGGTCAGCTCGTCGCGCTCGATGAGCAGCGTGTCCCAGCCCGCCTTGGCAAGATGGTAGGCGACACCGCACCCGACTGCGCCGCCACCGACGACCAAAGCTTTCACATGGGATTTCATCGCGGGGCCTCCTTGCCGATACGGACGTAGGGGCAGATTGACCCTCATAATCGCAAACGCAATCCGATCCGGGCGACATTCGCGCGACAAAAACGACAAAAGCGCACGCGCGGCGCTTCGGGGGCGCGGCGCCTGCCCGGCGGGACCCGATTGTGAAAGCTCAAGCCCCATTGGACGCACGCAAACCCCGCGATGACGCTTCCGTGAGGCGAGTCGCGAATCCGTGTTTGGTTCCCGCGAATTGCAAAAATTTTTCCCCCATTTGCACAGGAACTGTGCGCGGTTTCACCAGTTTTGAGACCATCAGAGGCCGGGGAAACCGAAAACGGGACCGACGCGCCTCACGTAAAACGAAAGGGAGACGAGATATGAAAAAGCTCATCACCACTACCGCCATCGGCCTGATGCTTGCCCTGCCCGCACATGCCGAAGACAAAGCAAATGCCAACGCGACGGCTGAAGCCAACGCGAACGCTTCGGCCAACATGTCGGGCGACATGTTCATGAAGTCGATTCCGGACTCCTTCAACGCCTCGGGCCTCATGGGCAAGCGCGTCTACATTTCGAAGGACAAGGTCGACGCCAAGACCGCGATCAACGAAGCGCAGGACAGCTGGGATGACGTTGGCGAAGTCAGCGACGTCGTGATCGGCACCAACGGCGAAGTCGATGCCGTGCTCGTCGACGTGGGTGGTTTCCTCGGCATTGGCGAGAAAACCGTCGCGATCTCGATGGATTCGCTTAACCTGATCCCCGACGGCGACACCGACAATTCCTATTTCGTCGTCGCTCAGGGCAGCAAGGACCAGCTGGACCAAGCGCCGAAATATGACGCCGAAATGCAGACTGCGTTCAGCGCGGACGCCAATGGCGACATGAACGGCAACGGCGAAGACATGCAGAACGCCGATGCGTCGCAGAAGATGGATGAGGCTGGCGACAACGCCGAAGCCGCTGCCACCGCGACCGCCGCTGCTGCAGGCGCCGCTGCGAACGAAGCTGCCGACAAGACTGCCAAGGCTGCCGATAACGCAGGCGAAGCGATGGACAACGCCGCCGAGAACACTGCCGACGCTGCTCAGAACGCCGCGCAGGAAACCGAGCAGGCGATGAACAACGCTGGCGACAAGACCGAAGAGATGGCGAAAGACGCCGCTCAGAACACCAAGGAAGCTGCAAACGCGACTGGCCAAGCCGTCGAGAACGCGGCTGACAACGCTGGCGAAGCGACCAAGGAAGCCGCCAATGAAACCGGCAACGCGATCGACGACGCCGTCGACAGCACTGCCGCTGCCGTGGGCACCATGGGTCAAGCTGACCAGGAAGACGGCCAGAAGGTCGATATCGCTTCGGTCGCTCCCGACACGCTGCGTGGTGAAGGCGTCTATGGCCCGAACGACGACAAGGTCGGCGACGTGTCCGAGCTGGTTCAGGGCAATGACGGTAAAGTCTCGGGCGTCGTGATCGACGTGGGTGGCTTCCTCGGCATTGGCGCCAAGCCGGTCGAAATCAAGGCGAGCGAGCTGACCGTTCTGCAGAACGACACCTCGATCACCGTGCATACCGGTCTGACCGAAGAGCAACTGAAGAAGCTTCCGAAATACGAAGCGAAGTAATCTTCGGATGATGTGACGGAGAGCCGGGGGCAGCCCCTGCTCCCAGCGAAGGCCCCGGGCGTGTCCCGGGGCCTTTCGTCATTGCTGGCCCGACTCAACCGAAGCCCAAATGAAAAGGCCCCGGATCTCACCGGGGCCTCAAAACAGTTTCGCGCGGATCAGGTCATCGACGGCACGACCAGATCCGGCGGGCGGTGCCCGTCGGCGAAGGTCTTGATGTTGACCAGAACTTTCTCGCCCATCTCCACGCGCCCCTCGACGGTGGCCGAGCCCATATGCGGCAGCAGCACCACGTTCGACAGCTCGCGCAGCCGCGGATTGACCTCCGCGCCATGCTCGAACACGTCGAGCCCGGCCCCGGCCAGCTCGCCCGCGCGCAACGCCCGCGTCAGCGCGTTCTCGTCGATCACCTCGCCCCGCGACGTGTTCACGATCACCGCCTCGGGCTTGAGCATCTTGAGCCGCCGCGCATTGAGCAGATGGAAGGTCGAAGGCGTGTGCGGGCAGTTCACCGAGATCACGTCCATCCGGCTCACCATCTGGTCGAGGCTGTCCCAGTAGGTCGCCTCCAGCTCCTCTTCGATATCGGGGTGAACCTTGGTGCGGTTGTGATAGTGGATCTGCATCCCGAAGGCCTTGGCGCGCCGCGCCACCGCCTGACCGATCCGGCCCATGCCGAGAATGCCCAGCCGCTTGCCGCCGATGCGATGGCCCATGAAGGCGGTGGGCGCCCAGCCTTCCCAATTGCCCGCCTGCATATGCGCGAGCCCCTCGGGAATGCGCCGCGTCACCGCCAGCATCAGCGCGATGGTCATATCCGCCGTATCATCGGTGACGACGCCGGGCGTATTCGACACCAGCACCCCACGCTGACGCGCCGAGGAAACGTCAATGTGATCGACCCCGGCACCGTAATTCGCGATCAATTTCAGCCGCTCGCCGGCCTGCGAGATCATCGACGCGTCGATCCGGTCGGTCACGCAAGGCACGAGGACATCGGCGCGTTTCATCGCCTCGACCAGCTCCTCCCGGCTCATCTTGCGATCGTCGTGATTGAGCTCGACCTCGAACAATTCCTTCATCCGGGTCTCGACGACCTCGGGCAGGCGTCGCGTCACGACAACACTCAGGCGCGGTGCAGGCATCTCGGTCCTCTCCTCTCTTCCATCGCGGGGCGGTTGGATGCAAACTGCCCCTCAAAGCGGGCAGGCACAAGGCCCGGCAAGAGCAGTAATGGCCGAAATCGACATGGGAGCGCAATTTTATTGCGCGCCGGATGTTGCAGACCCGCGGATCAGCCAGCGGGCGGGCCGGGAGATGAGGCGGACGATGACGGGCAGCAAAATCCTCGCGGCGGTATCCTCAATTGCGATTCTGGTCGGCGCAATCTGGAGCGTGTCGGGCAATGCCTCGGGCGCGCAGTCGAAATCGAACGCCGCCGCCGCTCAGCCTGCTGCAACCAGCCAGACCACCAAGCCGCAAGCGAAGCCCGCGGCCAAGCCCGCCCCCAACGGCCCCGACGTGCAACTGGCGAAACCCCAGCGCCGCGGCCCGGTCACCCACCTGCCGATTCCGCGCTATGTCTCGCTCAAGGGCTCGAAGGGCAATGTGCGTCGCGGCCCCTCGCTCTCGCACCGGATCGACTGGGTCTTCACCCATCCCGGCATGCCGCTGAAAGTCACCGCCGAATTCGGCCATTGGCGGCGGGTCGAGGATAACGAGGGTCAGGGCGGCTGGATTCACTACACGCTGATCTCGGGCGTGCGCAACGTGATCGTCATGCAGGACATGGTCTCGCTCCATGCCCGCCCCGATCCGAAATCCGCAGTGACCGCCAAGGCGCAGGCCGGAGCGATCGCGGGCCTCGGCGCCTGCACCCATGATTGGTGCGAAATCGAGGGCTCGGGCGCGGATGGCTGGCTGCCCAAGACCGAAATCTGGGGCGTCGACCCCGACGAGACCCGTGACTGAGACGCTCACCTGCGCTAGAGGATCGGCGCAAAGGTAGAGACGGCGGCGATGGCCTATAGCGAAAACGAACACCGGATGAACACCTCGGCGGGTCTGGCCTCGGTCGGCACCGCAGCACTGCTCGTTGCGATCAAGGCCTGGGCGCTGTGGCAGACCGGCGCGCTCTCCGTGGGCGCCTCGCTCGCCGACAGCGCGGTGGACCTGTTGATCTCGGGCGCAGGGCTGCTGGCGATCCTCTATGCCGCGAAGCCCGCCGATGACGATCACGCCTTCGGGCATAGCTCGGCCGAAGACCTCGCAGCCCTCGGTCAGGCGCTGATCGTGCTGGGCGCGGGCATCACGATCGGCATCACCGGCGTTCAGCGCCTGCTGGCCCCGACCCCGCCCCCGCTTGCCGCCGAAGGTATTGGGATCGCGGTCATGGTCGCCTCCGCAGGGATCACCTTCGGCCTGATCTGGTGGCAGGGCCGCGTGGCCCGCAAGACCGGCAACAAAGTCGTCGCCGCCGACCGGCTGCACTATGTGGGCGACCTGCTACCGACACTGGGCGCGATCCTAGCGCTCTGGCTCTCGCATGCCTTCGGCTGGGGCGACGTGGACAGCATCGTCGCCCTGATCGCCGCCGCGATCATGCTAGCCGGCGCGGCGAAGATCTTCATTGGCGCATGGCACGCCCTGATGGACCGCGCGGCCCCTGACGATGTGATCGAAGGCATCGCCAAGATCGCCCGCGACTGGCCCGGCGTGCGCGGCTTCCACGATCTCAAGACCCGCACCGCAGGGGCACAGATCTTCGTGAACCTGCATATCGAACTCGACGGGGATCAGACGCTGGAAGAGGCCCATGACATCGGCGCCGCGCTCAAACGCGCCATCGTCGAAGCCTATCCGCAGGCCGACGTCATCATCCACAAGGATGTCTATCGCGGCTGAGCACGAAAGGGGGCTCTGCCCCCGCGGCTTACGCCGCCCCCCGGGATATTTCGAGCAGTTGGAAAGCAGATTGTCCTGCTTCCAACTGCCTTAAGTATCCCCGCCGGAGGCTCCGGCATCACCACCCGCTCAGGCGGCAGGATCAAGCAGCCCGCGGCCCTTCAGCAGAGGCTCGACCCCCGGCATCTTGCCCCGGAACTCGGTGTAAAGCTCCTCCGGCGGCCGCGAATTGCCTGCCGACAGCACGAAGCGTTCGAGCTTCGCCGCCGTTTCCGGATCGAATACGTCGCCTGCCTCATCGAAGGCTTCGAACGCATCGGCATCCATCACCTCGGACCACATGTAGCTGTAATAACCAGACGAGTAGCCGTCGCCCGAGAAGACATGGGCGAAATGCGGCGTCGCGTGGCGCATCCGGATCGCATGCGGCATGCCGATCTCGCGCAGCACCTCGGCCTGTTTCGCCATCGGATCTTCCGGGGCCGCACCCTCGTGGAAGGCCAGATCGACCAGCGCCGACCCGAGATATTCCACCGTCGAGAAACCCTGATCGAAGGTGGCAGCCCCTTTCAGCTTCTCGCGCAGCTCCATCGGCATCGGCTCGCCGGTCTTGTAGTGGCGCGCATGCTTTTCCAGCGTCTCGGGCACGTCGAGCCAATGCTCGTAAAGCTGGCTCGGCAGCTCCACGAAATCGCGCGCAACCGAGGTGCCCGAGAGGAACTGATAGGTCACATCCGACAGCATCTGGTGCAGCGCATGACCGAATTCATGAAACAGCGTGCGCGCGTCGTCATGGGACAGAAGCGCCGGATCGCCCTTCGCGAAGTTGCACACGTTCACCACTATCGGCACCGGCGCGCCGCCCAGCTTGCGCTGCGAGCGCATCGCCGAGCACCACGCGCCCGAGCGTTTCGAGCCGCGCGCAAAATAATCGCCGAGGAAGACGGCCAGCACTTCGCCCCCGCGCGACACTTCCCAGCCGCGCACGTCGGAATGATAGAACGGCCCGTCGATCTCCTTGAACTCCAGCCCGAAGAGCCGGTTCGCCGTATCGAAGGCTGCGCCGATCATCGCGTCGAGCGAGAGATAGGGCTTGATCTGCCCCTCGTCGAAATCGTGCTCTGCCACGCGGCGTTTCTCGGCATAGTAGCGCCAGTCCCACGGCTCGAGATCGCCGTTGATCCCGTCGGCATGCATCATCTCGGCCAGCTTCGCGGCATCTGCCTCGGCGGCGGATTTCGCAGGCTCCCAGACGCGCATCAGAAGGCCGCGCACGGCCTCAGGCGTCTTGGCCATTTCGGGCTCCAGTTTGTACGCGGCGAAACTGTCATAGCCCAGCAGCTTCGCGCGCTCCTCGCGCAGCTTGAGCACCTCGGCGGCGATCTCGCGATTGTCGGTCTCGCCCCCATTCGCCCCGCGGGCCGTCCAGGCTTCATAGGCAATCCGCCGCAATTCGCGATTGGGCGAGAATTGCAGGAAAGGCACGATCAGCGAGCGCGAGAGCGTCAGCACCGGGCCGTCCTGCCCGCGCTCCATGCCCGCCGCGCGGGCGGTGTCCACGACGAAATCGGGCAGGCCTTCGAGGTCTTCCTCGGCCAGCGGGCGGAACCAACCGCTCTCGTCGGCCAGCAGGTTCTGACTGAACTGCGTGGTGATAGAGGCGAAGCGCTGCTTGATCTCGCGCATCCGCTCGGCCGCGTCCCCTTCCAAGGCAGCCCCCGACCGGGTGAACATCTGATAATATTGCTCCAGAAGCCGCGCTTGCTCCGGGCCAAGTCCGAGGCTCTCGCGGCTCTGCCAAAGCTGGTCGATCCGCGCAAACAGCGCGGTGTTCATCGTGATCTCGGAGGAAAAGGCCGCGAGCTTCGGCGCCAGATCGCGCATCAACTCCTGCCGCGCTGGCGTCGCATCGGCCCCGGCGAGGTTGTAGAACACGCCCGCGACCTTCTCGAGCGCCTCTTCCGCCAGCTCCATCGCCTCGATCGTATTGGCGAATGTCGGGGCGTCGGGCGAGTCCGCGATCGCCGCGATATTGGCACGCGCCTCGGCCAGCGCCGCGTCGAACGCAGGCGCAAAATCGGCGTCAGAAATTTGCGCGAAGGGCGGGAGTTCGTAGGGGCCGGTCCAGACGGCGAGAAGCGGGTTGGTCATGGCGGGTCTCCTTTGCATCGCAAGCTAGGGCGCGTGCTCAGGATTGACCATCCCCCGCGCCGCGCACTTCGCCGCAAACCGCGCAATCGGCACGCCGCTTCACGCCGAACTGACGGCTCTCACCCCAGAGCGCATCATAGATCATCAGCCGCCCGCGCGCGGATTGCCCCGCGCCGGTGATCTCCTTGAGAGCCTCGGTCGCCATCATCGAGCCCACCACGCCGGGCAGCGCGCCCACGACGCCCGCCTCGGCACAGCTCGGCGCAAGCCCGGCGGCAGGCGCTTCGGGGAACACGCAGGCATAGCAGGGCGCACCCTTCGCCGGATCGTAGAGCGACAGCTGTCCTTCCCATTGCGTGATCGCGCCGGAAATCAGCGGCGTGCCGGTCGCCACGCAGGCCGCGTTCACCAGATAGCGCGTGTCGAAATTGTCGGTCCCGTCGAGGACGAGGTCATACTCCGCGACCAGCCCTTCGGCATCCTCGGCGCTCAGGCGACGGTTATAGGGCAGCACTTCGATATGCGGGTTGAGCGCCAGCATCGCCTTTTGCGCGGAGAAGACCTTGGGCATCCCGAGATCGGCATCACGATGGATCACCTGCCGCTGCAGGTTGGAATTCGAGACGACATCATCATCGACAACGCCAATCCGCCCCACCCCGGCCGCGGCGAGATACAAAAGCGCGGGCGAACCCAGCCCCCCGGCCCCGACCACAAGAACCTTAGCCTGCTTGAGCCGCTTCTGTCCCGGCCCGCCGATCTCGCGCAGCATGATGTGGCGCGCGTAGCGATCCAGTTCGGCCTCGGAAAAGCTGCCCGGTTTGGGCGCGGGCGCCTCAGCCTCTTTCGCCTCGGCCTTCGCGCGGATCGCCCCGAGCATCCGGCGATAGATCAGCACCAGCGCGACGACGACACCGAGGCCAATCCAACCCGCAAGCGAACCGCCCAGAACGCGCGCGAGCGGACCAAATCCGGGGACCGGCAGATGCGCGATCACCAGCGCCGCCCAGATCAGCACGAGCATCCCGAAGATCGCACGCGCGGAGGCCTTGAGCACCAGCCCGAGCCCCACGATCGCCGCCATCAGAACCAGCCCGAGCATCGCTCAGACCTTTCCGGTCGAGCCAAAGCCGCCCTCACCGCGTGCCGTGTCGCCCAGAGCGTCCGTGACCTCGAAGCGCGCCTGCACCACCGGGGCGACGATCGCCTGCGCGATGCGGGCACCATGCTCGATCAGGTAGGGCTCGGTGCCAAGATTGATCAGCAGCACACCCAGCGGCCCGCGATAATCGGCGTCGATCGTGCCGGGCGTGTTGGGCAGGCTGATCCCGTGCTTCAGCGCCAGCCCCGAGCGCGGCCGAATCTGCATCTCGAACCCTTCGGGGATCTCGACGCGCAGCCCGGTCGGAATGATGGCACGCTGCATCGGCGCGAGTGTGATCCCGCCCGCGCGATCCTCGGCGGCGAGATTGGCGCGCAGGTCGGCCCCGGCGGCGCCGTGGGTCTCGTAGCGCGGCAGCGCAATCTCGGGATCGGCCCAGTCTTCGCGCAGAACCTTGATGATCGGTGTGCTCACGTGTCTCACTCCTGCCCGATGTCGCGCGGGCGTCAAATGCGGATGCCTCCGGCGGGGATATTTGGACCAAGCCGAAAGAGGCGCTCTTCGTTTCGGCTTGGCATAAATATCCCCCGCGGAGCGTCCCTCAGGCGCCAGCCGCGCCCAAGCTTTCTGTGATGCGCGCAGCCAACCGCCGCGCGACCTCTTGCTTGCCCATCCGGTCCCAGCTTTCCGCGCCGGTCTCGTCGATGATCGTCACCGCATTCTCGGTCCCGCCCATGATCCCGGTCGCGGGGCTCACGTCATTGGCGACGATCCAGTCGCAGCCCTTGCGGGCGCGTTTGTCGGCCGCAAACCGTGCGACGTCATGGGTCTCGGCGGCGAAGCCCACCACGAGGCGCGGTCGCCCTTCGCCCATCTTCGAGACGGTGGCGAGGATATCTGGATTCTCTGCGAATTCGAGCGCGGGCGGCGCGCCGGTGCCGTCCTTCTTCATCTTCCGCTCAGCCGCGTTCGCCACGCGCCAATCGGCCACGGCGGCCGCGAAGATCGCGGCCTCGGCGGGCAGCGCGGTCTGCACCGCGTCCAGCATCTCGCGCGCGGTCTCGACCTTGACCACCCGCACGCCCGCAGGCGGCGCGACCGTCGCGGGGCCGGTGACGAAGGTGACTGTCGCGCCGAGGTCCCGCAGCGCCGCGGCAAGGGCCGTGCCCTGCGCGCCCGAGGAGCGGTTCGCGATATAGCGCACCGGGTCGATCGGCTCATGGGTGGGCCCAGACGTCACGAGGACATGGCGGCCCTTCAGCGGACCGTCCGACAGCGCGGTATCGATCGCAGCAAGGATCGCCTCGGGTTCGATCATCCGGCCCTCGCCGAACTCGCCACAGGCCATGTCGCCCTCGGTCGGGCCCGCAAAGATCACGCCATCGGACTTGAGCGTTGCGATATTGCGCTGCGTTGCGGGGTGCTCCCACATCCGCACATTCATCGCGGGCGCGATCAGCACGCGTTTGTCTGTGGCAAGCAGCAGGGTCGAGGCGAGGTCATTGGCCAGACCGTTCGCCATCTTCGCCATCAGATCGGCGGTGGCGGCCACGACGACCACCAGATCGGCGGCGCGCGACAGCTGAATATGACCGATCTCGGCTTCATGCGTCAGATCGAAGAGGTCGGAATGAACCGCCTCGCCCGCGAGCGAGGAGACGGTCAGCGGCGTGACGAACTCGGCCCCGGCCTTGGTCAGGACCGGGCTCACCGAGGCCCCCGCCCCGCGCAGCAGACGGATCAGCTCGGGCGCCTTGAAGGCTGCGATACCGCCGCCGATGATCAACAGGATGCGTTTGCCCGCAAGCATTTGCCTCTCCGTGAAACTCTCTCCGATGGTCTAAGCGCCGGGGCGCATTGGCGCAAGGATCACTTGAACGCGGCGCAGGGATCGGCGCGTTCGGTCGGCGGCGTGATGATCCAGTCGTCAAAGGGCTGCGTGCCGGGATCGGTGCCCGGCTCCGCCTCGATCTGACCGATCGCCACGACCTTCGCCTGCGGGTCCGCCTTGCGCAGAAGCGCGGGCACGGCGAGGTCGGTCTTCGCATGGCCAGATCCGGTGATGACCGCGACCGGCCCGCCGGTTTCATTCAGCGCCTCGAGCGCCACCCGCGCGAAGGCCGCATCGCGGAAGCGTTGCGCCGCAACCATGCCGGGCAGCAGATCGGGCGGCAGCGCGTTGCAGTGATCCTCTTGCGACTCCGCTTCCAGCTTGGCCTGCAGGCCTTCCGGATAAGGCTGGTCGAGCCCGTAGCGCGCCGCATTCGGCCCAAACACCTCCGGCAGCGGCTTGGTCATCGCAGCGCGCACCGTGTCGCGCGGCTGCGCGGCGCCATAGACCTTCGCATCGCCCAAAGCGGCGAAAATCGGATAGTAGATCGCGAAATCGGGCCAGCCCGAATTGTCCCAGTCCAACGCCTTTTCCAGAGCGTCCTCATCTTTCAGAAGCGTCGGCGTGATCTTCGCCGCCTGCTCGGGCGTCAATTGCTCGAACACCACGGCGGCGGGCTTCAGCGCCTTGATCGCACGCGCCTGATTGAGGTGATGGGTCGGGTTGTCGTGTATCTCTCCCAGAACGACAATATCGCCCGACAGCGTATCCAGCTGGGCGGGCGATATTTCCGCTGCAAGGGCAGGACCGGTCAGAGACAGCAGGCAGAGCGTGGCAAGAAACTTCTTCATACGAAGAAGCTTTGCACCTCGCCCTGATGGGTTTCAAGCGATTTGCGCATCTTGCCGAAAGCCTGCGCTTCGAGCTGACGAATACGCTCTTTCGAAAGCCCCAACTCTTCACCGAGGCTTTCCAAAGTGCGCGGATCTTCGATCAGACGACGCTCGCGGACGATATAGGCTTCGCGGTCGGTCAGACGGCCCATCGCCTCGCCCAGCCAGACTTTCATCGTCTGACCGTCATGGCTGTCGGCCACGGTTTCCTCGGGGCTCGCGCCGTCATCTTCCAGCGTATCGACCCATTCGCGGCCTTCGTCTTCGCTGGACTGCGTGGCATTAAGCGAGAAGTCGGACCCGGACAGGCGGCCTTCCATCATCTCGACATCCGAGAGCGGCACGCCGATCACTTCGGCCACGCGCTGACGCAGCTGCATCGCATCGAGCTGTTCGCCCTCTTGCTGCGCTTCGCGGGTCAACTGGGCCTGAACGCGGCGCATGTTGAAGAACAGCGCCTTTTGGGAAGACGTCGACCCGGTGCGCACCATCGACCAGTTGCGCATCACGAATTCTTGGATCGAGGCTTTTATCCACCACACCGCGTAGGTCGAGAACCGCACACCGCGTTCCGGGTCGAACTTGTCGGCGGCTTTCATCAGACCAAGTGAGGCTTCCTGGATCAGATCGTTCATGGGCGCGCCGTAGCGGCGGAACTTCGAGGCCATCGAGATCGCAAGACGCATGTAGGCCGTCACAAGTCGGTGCAGCGCCTGCTCGTCTCGATTATCGCGCCACGCTCGCGCCAGTTCTGCTTCGGTTTCTGCGTCCAGGAACTCTGCCCGCATTGCTTGGCGTGGCAGGGTTTCATCGGTCATACCATCGAGTGCCATTTACAATCTCCCTGGGGTGTCCAGCCCAAACCGGCGCAACCTTGAATTGGGTGGCTGCTTTGCCCACCCAATGCGAATGACATGTTTTGGTTCCTCACGGAAATGTTGAATTTTGCCTGAAACTTTGTGCGCGTGGCGCACTTGACGACGTTTTCAAGCGAAAAATGGAAGAAATTCATGCCGCTACGGGAAGGCCATCACTCCTTCTTGAGCACCGCATATCATAAGCGTGCTCACGGACACTTGAGCGGCTGTAACGCAACATGTTGATCTTGTGCGCGAAACTGAAGCGATGGCTGTGCAGATATGCAGGAATTGCACCTTTATCCCTCTATTTCCACTGATGTTTCGAGCGGCGCATTCGTCTCCGAGTCGAGGGGCGAAGGATGCGGCTCCTGTCCCTACACCCGTTAACCATTCCTAAACCACGGCTGCGCTACCCCTCGGGGAAGAGGCGCAGGAGAGCCGATGGTCAGCCAGAGCTATACGGTCGCGTTCGAGGGGGTGGAGGCCCGCCTCGTGGAGGTGCAATGCGCGCTCTCCGAAGGCATGCCCGGCTTCGCGGTCGTCGGCCTGCCCGACAAGGCCGTGTCCGAGGCGCGCGAACGGGTGCGCGCGGCGCTCGGCGCGCTGGGGATCGCGCTGCCGATGCAGAAGATCACCGTGAACCTCTCGCCTGCAGACCTGCCGAAAGAGGGCTCGCATTTCGACCTGCCCATCGCGCTGGCGCTGCTGGGCGCGATCGGGGTCGTGCCGCGCGACCGGATCGAGGCGCTGGTCGCCGTGGGGGAGCTGTCGCTCGACGGGCGGCTCCTGCCGGTCACGGGTGCCCTGCCCGCTGCGATGGCGGCCGCCGCGCAGGACAAGGGGCTGATCTGCCCGAAGGGCTCGGGCGCAGAGGCGGCCTGGGTCGGCGCGGCCGAGGTGACGGCGCCGGAGACGCTCGGCGCCGCAATCGACCACCTCAGCGGTCGCCTGCCGCTGGAGCCCGCCCGTCCGGGTCTCGTCCGCGACGCGCCGCATCCGCGCGACCTGCGTGATGTGAAGGGTCAGGAGCGAGCCAAACGCGCGCTGGAGATCGCCGCTGCCGGTCGCCACCACCTGATGATGATCGGCACGCCCGGCTCGGGCAAATCCATGCTGGCCGCGCGCCCGCCCTCGATCCTGCCCGAAATGCGCCCCGAGGAGATGCTGGAAACCTCGATGATCCAATCGCTGTCGGGGCTGCTGGCCGAGGGTGGCATCTCGCGCACCCGTCCCTTTCGCGAGCCGCATCACACCGCTTCGATGGCGGCAATGATCGGCGGCGGGCGCGGCGCCCGCCCCGGCGAGGTCAGCCTTGCCCATAATGGCGTGCTGTTCATGGACGAGTTCCCCGAATTTCCCCGCGCCGTGCTGGAAACCCTGCGCCAGCCGATCGAGACCGGCGAGGTCGTCGTCTCACGCGCCAATGCTCATACGCGCTACCCCTGCCGCTTCCTGCTGATCGCGGCGGCGAACCCATGCAAATGCGGATATCTCGGCGATGCAGAACGCGCCTGCGCCCGCGCGCCCGGCTGCGGCGACGACTATCTGGGGCGGATTTCAGGACCTCTGATGGATCGGTTCGACCTGCGCATCGAAGTGCCCCCGGTGCGCTACGCCGATCTGGACCTGCCAGCCTCCGGCGACAGCTCCGCCGAAGTCGCGGCCCGCGTCGCGGAAGCGCGCGAGCGGCAGGCCCAGCGCTTCGCGGATCACCCCGCGATCCGCGTCAATGCCGAAGCCGAAGGGCAGCTACTGGAAGACATCGCGACGCCGGATGCGCAGGGGCGAGATTTACTGGCCCGGATGGCGGAGCGGGTCGGACTGTCGGCGCGCGGCTACCACCGGGTTCTTCGGGTTGCGCGCACCATCGCCGATCTCGACCATGCCGAGCACGTGCGCCACCCCCACATCGCCGAAGCGTTGAGCTATCGGCTCAGCGCCGTGGCAGGTTGAGCATCCGGAGCGCCGCCGCCGCCGCATCCTCCAGTGCCTCGCGCGCCTCGGGCACCCGACCGTCGAAGAATTGCCAGACATGCGGCGCGTCGGGCCAGCTTTGCACCGTGACATCCGCGTCGAAACTGCGCAGCCGCTCTGCCATGCGCAGCGCATCGTCGCTCAGGATCTCCCCCATCGAATGCTGGATCAGCACCGGAGGCGGATCGGGGAACTCCGCGAAAAGCGGCGAAAAGCGCGGATCACTCGCGTCATGCCCGCGCAGCACCATCTCGCAGGTATCGCCAAGCCGCTCCACAGGCAGCATCGCATCTTTCGCAGCATTGACGCGGAGGCTCTCGCCCGAACAGGTCAGGTCCGTCCACGGGCAGAAGGTAATCGCCCCGGCAGGCCGCGTGCCGCGCTGGCACAGCACGCTCAGAAGCGCCAATGTCAGACCGCCCCCCGCGCTGTCGCCCGCGATAACGATCGCGCTCGGGTCGTACCCCATCTCCACCAGCGCATCGAAAGCTGCGGTCGCATCCTCGAGCGCCGCACCGACCGGCGCCTCGGGTGCGAGGCGGTAATCCGGCACGACCACCTCGAGCCCGCTCAGCTTGGCCAACCGCCCCGCGAGCCCGCGATACATCCACGGGGAGCCGGTGACGTAACCGCCGCCATGAAGATAGAGAATTATCCGCCCAACCGTGGACCGCCCCGCGCGCAGCGACAGCGCGTTGCGCCCGGCCAGCTTGGTCGGCAGACGGCAGAGCCCGGTCGGCTCGCGCACGACCCAACTGGCCAATCTCTCCGTCGCGCGCCGCGTTTGCTCAGCCCCGTGGAACCGTCGCACCATCGGTTTCGCGATGCTGCGCAGCCAAAGATTGAGAAAGACCAGCCGGATCGACATATCAGCTCCGTTTCGCTTCGATCGCCTCCCAGATGCGGGCGGTGATATTCACGCCGTCGAACCGCTCAAGCTCCTGAATGCCCGTCGGCGAGGTGACGTTAATCTCGGTCAGCCAGTCGCCGATCACGTCGATGCCGACGAAGATCTGCCCCTTCTCACGCAGATACGGGCCGATCCGCTCGCAGATTTCGCGATCACGCGCGGTCAGTTCGACCTTCTCGGGCCGTCCGCCGACATGCATGTTCGACCGCGTCTCGCCCGCAGCCGGCACCCGGTTGATCGCGCCCACGGGCTCGCCGTCGACGAGAATGATCCGCTTGTCGCCATTCGAAACTGCAGGCAGGAACTTCTGCGCGATCAGCGGCTCGTTATTGATGCCGATGAACAGCTCGTGCAGCGACGACAGGTTGCGATCGTTCGGATCGAGCCGGAACACCCCCGCCCCACCATTGCCGTAGAGCGGTTTGAGAATGATATCGCCGTGCTCCGCCTTGAAGGCCCGAATGGCCTCCAGATCGCGCGCGATCAAGGTCGGCGGCGTCAGATCAGGGAAGTCCAGAACGAGAAGCTTCTCGGGCGAGTTACGGACCCAGAACGGATCATTGACGACCAGCGTCTCGGGGTGGATCCGTTCCAGCAGATGGGTCGTCGTGATATAGCCCATATCGAAGGGCGGGTCCTGCCGCAGCCAAACCACATCCCAGTCACCCAGATCGATCTCGGTCTCTTCGCCCAGCGTGAAGTGGTTGCCCTTCTCACGCCGCACCACCAGAGGCCAGCCACGCGCATAGACGTGCCCCTCGCGGTAGATCAGGCGATCCGGCGTGTAGTAGAAAAGCTCGTGCCCACGCGCCTGCGCCTCTTCGGCGATCCTAAACGTGCTGTCAGCCTCGATATTGACCGCTTCGATCGGATCCATCTGGATCGCAACTTTCAATCCCATCCGCGCCCCCTCATTAGACTGCAATCTTGATGCAATGTGGCGCGTCTGGATGCAACCTCAACCCACGGGCCGGTCACATTCCGAAATAGGCGTTCTCCAGCACCTTGATGTCCCCGATCTCATTGACCAGAGCGAGATCGAACCGGACCTTGCGGTTGCAGTTTGCCGGAGCGGGATGGCGCATCAGATATTCTTCGACCGAAATGCATATCCGGCGCATCTGGCGCTGCGAGAGACGTTCCGCGGCGCGGGCATGGCTGCGCGATTTCTTCACCTCGACGAAGATCAGGGTGTCGCCCTCTCGTGCGATCAGATCGATCTCGCCGCCATACTTGCCCCGCCAGCGATGTTCCGAGACCGCGCGTAATGCAGCATCACCTGCTCTTCGGCGGCGAGACCCGAATGATATGACAGCGATCCACTCATCTCTTTTTCTCCATGGCCAGAGCGGCCTGATAGACCTTGCGCCGCGGCAACCCGGTCGCCCCTGCGACGGCGTCGACCGCGTCGCGAAGCGACTCCCGATCAAGTGCGGCGCTCAACCGCCGCTCCAGCTCCGCGTCGTCGATCTCGACCGCGTGCGGCCTGTCGACGGCGACGACGATCTCGCCCTTGACCGGCGACTCAGCCACGCTTTCCGCAAGCTCTTCCAGCGTTCCCCGGCGGACCTCTTCGAAGCGTTTCGTCAACTCCCGGCACAGCGCCGCTTGTCTCTCTTTTCCCAGACTATGGGCCGCGTCAGCTAACATTTCCCTAATGCGTTTGGGGCTTTCATAGAAAACCAGCGTCGCCGGAATTTCCTTGAACTCCGCGAGCCAGTTGCGTCGCGCGCCTTTGCTGTTCGGCGCGAACCCCGCGAAGAGGAAGCGATCCGTCGGCAGGCCCGACAGGGTCAGCGCCGTCAGCACTGCCGAGGGGCCCGGCGCGCTATAGAGCGGCAGCCCAGCCTCGATCACCGCGCGGCCAAGCTGATAGCCCGGATCGGCGACCAGCGGCGTGCCCGCCTCAGAGGCGTAGACCACCGACTTTCCCGCCTCCAAGGCTGCGAGGATTTTCGGGCGTACCGCGGCGCCGTTATGGTCGTGATAGGCGAGCACCTGACGCCCGTTCAACGGCACGCCATGAATCTCCATCAGGTGCCGCAGGCTGCGCGTATCCTCGGCCGCCAGAACGTCGGCTGCGCGCAGCATGTCGAGGGCGCGCAGGGTGATGTCGCGGGCGGCTCCGATGGGTGTGGCAATGAAATGAAGCCCCGGGCTCAACGGCGCCGGAACACTCTTGGTTCCCTTATTTTCCGCGTTTGCATCAGATACAACACCCTCGCCCATCGCCCGCCTCATCACTTGTGTGGAACGTTTACTTCACGCCTGCTTGTGCGTAGTCTCGGCCGCGTCATTTCCTCGCGGTTCGCAGGCGTTGCTTCAGTGCCCGGACCGGACGCCAACGCCCAAAAGGACGTATCATGTTTAATCTCATTCGTAACCCCCGCGCCCTCGCCGCGCGAATCGCAGCCCTCCTCGCGCTGGTCTGGCTTGCGGCCTGTCAGCCGGGGCCGATGGGCAATTCCGGCCAGAAGATCGACACCAGCGCACCGGTCAAGGTGGCGCTTCTGGTTCCGGCCGGGTCCGGCAACGCTGGCGACGAGACGCTCGCGCGGGCGCTGCAGAATGCGGCAAATCTCGCGATTCAGGATCTACAAGGCGCACGGATCGACCTGCAGGTCTACAACACCGCTGGCAATCCGCAGCAAGCGGCCGCGATGGCCACCAAGGCCGCCGACGAGGGCGCCAAGATCATCCTCGGCCCGGTCTATGCGCAATCGGCGAATGCCGCAGGTCTCGCGGTCGCCTCGCGCAACATCAACGTGCTTGCGTTCTCGAACAACACCAACGTCGCGGGCGGCAACGTCTTCGTGCTCGGCCCGACCTTCCAGAACACCGCCAACCGCCTCGTGAGCTTCGCCGCACGGCAGGGCAAGAAGCGGATCATGGTAGTGCATGAGCAGACCACGGCGGGCGAGATCGGCGCACAGGCGATCCAGACCGCGGTCGCACGGTCGGGCGCTTCGCTCGCAGGGGTGGCCTCCTACCCGTTCTCGCAGCAGGGCGTGGTCGACGCGACGCCGCAGATCGCAAGCCGCGTGAAGTCCGGTGACGTCGATGCGCTGTTCCTGACCGCCGATACCGCAGGCGCGCTGCCGCTGCTCACGCAGCTGATGGGCGAGCAAGGCGTGACCCCGCAGATGACGCAATATATCGGCCTGACCCGCTGGGACATTCCGCCGGCGACGCTGTCGCTGCCGGGCACTCAGGGCGGCTGGTTCGCCGAGCCCGATCCGGCGCTGCAACAGCAGTTCGTGTCGCGCTACAGCGCCGCTTACGGCCAAGCGCCCCACCCGATCGCAGGCCTCGCCTATGACGGGATCGCAGCCATCGGCGCGCTGGTGAAGTCCGGCAATCCGAGCGCGCTGACCAAGCAGGGCCTGACCCAGCGTTCGGGCTTCGTGGGCGTCAACGGCGTCTTCCGCTTCCTGCCCGACGGCACCAACGAACGGGCGCTCGCCGTGGCGCAGGTCCGCAACGGCCAGGCGGTCGTGATCGACCCGGCGCCGCGCAACTTCGGCGGCTTCGGGTTCTGACCCGGACCGCCTTCAAACGAAAGGGCCCGTCAAGGGACAAGACTGCGCAGTGACCAGCATGACAGACCCCGCCCCGGCATCGACCGGGGCGCCCCTCCTTCTAAATCAACAGCGTTTGTTCGAGGCGCTCGACGCAGCGACCTCTGACATGCGCGACCCGAAGGACATCCGGGCCGCGACGGTGACCTTCCTCTCCGAGGAGCGCCGCGCCGCCGCCGCCGCGATTGAGGCCGATTTCGAGACCCATCCGCGCGCCGCGCGCGACACGGTCGAAGCCTATGCCCAGATGACTGACGGCATCGTCCGCTCGGTGCTGCGCATCGCGACGCAGCGTCTGCACCCCAGCGGCATCCGCACCGAGGCGGAGCGTTTCGCGGTGCTCGCCGTGGGCGGTTACGGCCGGGCCGAGATGGCACCGCATTCCGATGTCGATCTGCTGTTTCTCACCCCCTACAAGGTCACCCCCTGGGCCGAGAGCGTCATCGAGTCGATGCTCTACATGCTCTGGGATCTGAAGCTGAAGGTGGGGCATTCGTCCCGCACGCTCGACGACTGCATCCGGCTCGGGCGCGAGGACATCACGATCCGCACCGCCCTTCTCGAACATCGCTGCGTGGGCGGCGACGAGAAGCTGGCCGAGGCGCTGTCGCTCCGGCTTCGTCACGATCTCTTCGAGGGCAGCGAGGCCGAGTTCATCGAGGCCAAGCTGGAGGAACGCTCGCAGCGCCACCGACGTCAGGGCGGGCAGCGTTACGTGCTCGAACCCAATGTGAAAGAGGGCAAGGGCGGGTTGCGCGACCTGCAGACCCTCTACTGGATCGGCAAGTATATCCATCACGTCGGCCGCGCCCGCGAATTAATGAAGATCGGCGCCTTCTCCCCCGAGGAATACGAGACCTTCCACGAGGCCGAGAATTACCTCTGGGCGGTGCGCTGCCACCTGCATCTGATCTCGGGCCGGGCTTCGGATCAGCTGACCTTCGACATGCAGGTCGAGGTGGCCGAGCGCATGGGCTACCGCGATCTGGCGGGCCGCCGCGCGGTCGAGGTCTTCATGCAGGATTACTTCCGCCACGCGACCGCCGTGGGCGACGTGACCCGCATCTTCCTGACCAAGCTCGAAGCGCAGCACGTCAAAAGCGCGCCGATGCTGCAGCGGATTTTCCGCAGGCGGCGCAAGCTGAAGGCCCCCTATTGCGAAGAGAACGGCCGCATAAATGTCGCCGACGAGAAGGCGTTCCTCTCCGATCCGGTGAACCTGCTGCGGCTGTTCGAGGAAGGGCTGCGCTCGGGGATGCTGATCCACCCCGACGCGATGCGGCTCGTCTCTGCCAATCTCGACCTGATCGACGACAAGGTGCGCAACAACCGCGAGGCGCAGCGCATCTTCCTCGACCTGCTGCTCAAGCACGGCAACCCGGAGCGCGCGCTGCGGCGGATGAACGAGCTGGGCGTGTTGGCCGCCTTCATCCCGGAATTCGAGCCGATCGTGGCGATGATGCAGTTCAACATGTATCACAGCTACACGGTGGACGAGCACACGATTCAGGTCGTCTCGACGCTCGCGCAGATCGAGCGCGGCGAACTGGTCGAGGATCTGCCGCTGTCGTCGCACATCCTCGAAGAAGGCATCAATCGCAAGGTCCTCTATGTCGCGCTGCTGGTGCATGACATCGGCAAGGGGCGGCCCGAGGATCACTCGATCCTCGGCGCGAAGATCGCCCGCAAGGTCGCGCCGCGACTGGGGCTGAACCAGGAGGATTCCGAGACCGTCGAATGGCTGGTGCGCCACCATCTGCTGATGTCCGACGTGGCGCAGAAACGCGATCTCTCGGACCCGCGCACGATCCGCGATTTCGCCAAGCGCGTGAAGTCGCGCAAGCGGCTCGACCTGCTGACAGTGCTGACCGTCTGCGACATTCGCGGCGTCGGCCCGAATGTCTGGAACAACTGGAAAGCCACCCTGCTGCGCAAGCTGCATTCCGAAACCGCGATGGCGCTGGAGCACGGGCTGGAAGCGGTCAATCGCGAACAGCGCACCGACGAGGCCAAGCGTGCCTTGCGCGAGGTGCTGGAGGCGGATGACAACTGGGACAAGGCACAGATCCGCGCCGAACTGGCTCGGCACTACGCTCCCTATTGGCAAGCGCTCGCCACCATCAATCACGAGATCTTCGCGCGGTTGCTGCGCGATCTGGGCGATGACGAGATCCGCATCGACCTGCATCCCGATGACGATCACGACGCGACCCGCGTGAGCTTCGCGCTGGCCGATCACCCCGGCATCTTCTCGCGGCTTTCGGGCGCGCTGGCGCTGGTCGGCGCGAATGTGGTCGACGCGCGCACCTATACCTCGAAGGACGGCTATGCGACCGCCGTCTTCTGGGTGCAGGACGCCGAAGGCCACCCCTATGAGGCGTCGAAACTGACCCGCCTGCGCGGCATGATCGAGAAGACGCTGAAAGGCGAGGTCGTCGCCCGCGAGGCGCTCAAGGATCGCGACAAGCTCAAGAAGCGTGAGCGCGAGTTCAAGTTCCCGACCCATATCACCATCGACAACGAAGGATCGGATATCTACACGATCATCGAAGTCGATACCCGCGACCGGCCCGGCCTTCTCTACGACCTGACCCGGGCGTTGGCATCGAACAATATCTCGATCTCCTCGGCGGTGATCGCCACCTATGGCGCGCAGGTCGTGGACAGCTTCTATGTGAAAGACATGTTCGGCCTGAAACTGCATTCCAAACCCCGCCAAGAGGCGCTCGAGAAGAAGCTGATGGACGCCATCGCGTCGGGCGCGAAACGGGCGGGCAACTAATATGAAACCAATCCGGCTGGTGCGCGGCTTCCTCACGGTGGGCGGCTGGACCATGGCGAGCCGCGTCCTCGGTTTTGCGCGCGACATGATGATCGCAGCCTACCTGGGTGCGGGTCCGGTGGCCGAGGCCTTCCTCGTGGCCTTCTCGCTGCCCAACCTGTTCCGCCGCTTCTTCGCGGAGGGCGCGTTCAACACCGCCTTCATCCCGATCTTCTCGAAGAAGCTGGAGGGTGGCGAGAACGCACAGGGCTTCGCACGCGAGGCGATGGGGGGATTGGCCTCTGTGCTGATCTTGCTGACGCTGGTGGCCTCGGCGGCGATGCCGTGGCTGGTGCTGGCGATGGCCTCGGGTTTCGCGGGCGATGAGCGGTTCACGATCGCCACAACTTATGGCCGGATCGCGTTTCCCTATATCCTCTTCATCTCGCTCAGCGCGCTTCTGTCGGGCGTGCTGAATGCCGCAGGGCATTTCGCCGCCGCGGCCGCCGCCCCGGTCCTGCTGAACATCACCTTCGTCATCGCGATGCTCATGGCCGATCAAGCAGGCTGGCCGGTGGGCGATGCGCTGACCTGGGCCGTCCCGGTCGCGGGCGTCGCGCAGCTGGCGCTCGTCTGGGTCGCCGCATGGCGCGCGGGTTTCAAGATCGTCCCGAAGCGCCCGCGCCTTTCGCCCGACATGAAACGCCTTATCCGCATCGCGATCCCGGCGATGCTGGCGGGCGGCGTCGTCCAGATCAACCTGCTGGTGGGCCGTCAGGTCGCCTCGCATTTCGACGGTGCGATCGCATGGCTGAACTATGCCGACCGGCTCTATCAGCTGCCGCTGGGCGTGGTGGGCATCGCGATCGGCGTGGTGCTGCTGCCTGACCTGTCTCGCCGCTTGCGCGGGGGCGACACGGCCGGCAGCCGCTATTCCTTCTCGCGTGCGGGCGAATTCGCGCTCCTCTTCACCGTCGGCCCTGCCGTAGCACTTCTGGTGGCGGCCCAACCCATCGTCTCGGTCCTGTTCGAGCGCGGCCAGTTCACCCATGAAGACACGATCGCCACCGCCTGGGCCACAGCGATCTACGGGCTCGGCCTGCCCGCCTTCGTGCTGCAAAAGGTCCTGCAGCCCCTGTATTTCGCCCGCGAGAACACCCGCACGCCGTTCAACTACGCGCTGGTCGCGATGGTGGTGAATGCGGTGCTGGCGATCGGGCTGTCTTTCGTGGTCGGCTACCTCGCCGCGGCCATCGGCACGACACTCGCCGCCTGGGCGATGGTCGCGCAGCTCTGGCTTGGCGCGCGCCCGATGGGCGAGGCCGCGAGCTTCGATCACCGTTTCTACCGCCGCCTGCCCCGCATCGTGATCGCGGCGCTGGTGATGGGCGCTGCGATCTGGGCGGTGACCTGGGCAGTGCCGGGCGCGTTCGCCGTTCCGGGCCTGCGCGCGCTGGCGCTGCTGGGGCTCGTGCTGTTCGGGATGCTCGTCTATTTCGGCACGGCTATCGCCATCGGCGCGATGCATATGACCGATCTGAAAGGTGCGATGCGCCGCGGTCCGGGCGGGGCGTAAGGGCCGCGCCCGACCCTCGGGTGGGCGCGCCGAACCGCTGGTGGCTAGGCAGTTTATCTCTCAAGCCCGTGTGTCATCCGTGCCTGCACCGACATCGCCAATGCGCCCTCCCGTCGGGAGGGTCGGGCGCGGCCCGGGGCTGGTCGCCCCGAGCCAGGAAGGCTCACCGCCGCCGCAGCCGCTGCAAGGTCCGCTGCATCCCGCCGGGCGCCACGAAGAAGCTCAGCACGAAGCCCGCCACGAAGCCCACGATATCCGCGATCCAGTCGGGCCGCGCGCCGAAGATCATCGCGAAGATCAGCTGGATGCCCATCAGCGCCCCGATCAACGAAAACGCCCGCAGCTGGTTCGCATTCTCCTGCCCCAGCCGCGTCCACAGGATCCACGTGAAGGCCCCGATCAGCCCGTAATCGCCCGGATAGCCGCCATAGAGCCCGATCTGCGTAAACGGCAGCGCCGCATAGACCAGCGCGCCAAGGATCGTCGCGCCGAAGAACACGATCGCCACGGCGAGGCCCGAGAAGATCTCCCCCACCATCTTGCCCAGCGCCAAGAGGAACACGAGCACGAAGATCGCCTGCGTCACCGAGGCGTTCACGAAAGGATAGGTCAGGATCCGCATCATCTGCTCCGGCGGATATTGACCGGTTTCGAACATTGCGCGCATCACCTGCGGCGAGAAGGCGAATTTCTGCAGCGCGTCGAGCCGCCAGCCCGCCGCCTGCGCCCCGCCGATCAGCCCCGACTGGCCCATCGCGAAGAACAGCTCCGTCGCGATGATCGGCAGCGCCAGAAGCCAGACCACGGGCGGCAGCGGGTTCATCGGGTGTTCGTCATAGCCGTCGCGCATATCGCTCTCCTGCTCGCGGGCTCAGTTGCGCCCTTTGCGCTTTAGCGATAAGCGAGCGGAGAGCGGATTTCCACCCCGGGAGATCCTCAATGGCGGGCTTCCACCCCCCGCAGATCAGGAGCATCAGATGAGCGAGCAAGCGCAACCCCTCAACGCCAATTTCAAACCGCGGATCTTCTCCGGCATCCAGCCCTCTGGCGGGCTGACGCTGGGCAACTATCTGGGCGCGCTCAAGCGCTTTGCCCAGAAGCAGGACGAAGGGATCGAGACGATCTACTGCCTCGTCGACCTGCACGCGATCACGGTCTGGCAGGAGCCCGAGGCATTGCGCCGCAACACCCGCGAGGCGGCTGCCGCCTTCATCGCCTCGGGCGTCGATCCGAAGCGCTCGATCCTTTTCAACCAAAGCCAGGTCTCGGCCCATGCCGAACTGGCCTGGGCATTCAATTGCGTCGCGCGTCTGGGCTGGATGAACCGGATGACCCAGTTCAAGGACAAGGCGGGCAAGAATGCCGAGAAGGCCAGCCTCGGCCTCTACGCCTACCCCGCGCTGATGGCCGCGGATATCCTGCTCTATCATGCGACGATGGTGCCGGTGGGCGAGGATCAAAAGCAGCATGTGGAGCTGACCCGCGACATCGCGGCCAAGTTCAACCATGACTACAAGACCGAGTTCTTCCCCGCCCCCGAGCCGCTGATCGAAGGCGCCGCCACCCGCGTGATGTCCCTGCGCGACGGCACCAAGAAGATGTCGAAATCCGACCCGTCGGATGCGAGCCGCATCAACCTGACCGACGATGCCGACACGATCGCCAAGAAGATCCGCAAGGCCGTGACCGATCCCGAGCCCCTGCCCTCCGAGATCGACGGGCTCAAGGACCGGGCCGAGGCGCGCAACCTCGTGAACATCTACGCGGCGCTGGCCGACATGACGCCGACGCAGGTGCTGGGCGAATATGGCGGCGAAGGCTTCGGCAAGTTCAAACCGGCGCTGGCGGAACTGGCAGTCGCGAAGCTCGCGCCGATCTCGGACGAGATGACCCGGCTGATGAACGATCCCTCCGAGATCGACAATATCCTCGGCGACGGCGCGAACCGCGCCGACGAGATCGCGCAGCCGATCTTGGGCAAGACGCTCGAGATCATGGGGATGATCCGCTCGCGCTAAGCGCGACAAAACCAAAGCAAGAGGGGGCGCTGCCCCCTCGCCGTAGGGCGACAAGACTTAAGGAAGAGGGGGCTCTGCCCCCTCGGGCTTTCGCCCTCCCCCGGGATATTTCAACCAAGCCGAAACGCATCTTCCTCTTGGCAGAAATATCCCGGGGGAGGCGCGGCACGCGCCGGGGGCGGAGCCCCCTTGCCGCCGCCCACGGCCCGCACTACGCTTCGGCAACAAGAGCTTACGAGCGGACCTCCCATGCGTATCGGCATCCTCCAAACCGGCCAATCCCCCGACGTTCTGCGCGACAAGGCGGGCGACTATCCTGACATGTTCGAAGCCCTGCTCGCCGGGCGCGGCCTCGAATTCCAACGCTACGACGTCGAGCATATGCACTTCCCGAAAGACGTGCATGACTGCGACGGCTGGCTGATCACCGGCTCGCGCCACGGGGCCTATGAAGATCACCCTTTCATCAAGCCGCTCGAGACGTTCATTCGCGACGCCCATACCGAGAACGTGCCGATGGTGGGCATCTGTTTCGGCCATCAGATCATCGCGCAGGCGCTTGGCGGCAAGGTCGAGAAATTCTCCGGCGGCTGGGCCGTGGGCCCGCAGGATTACGATTTCGGCGGTGAGGTGATCGCGCTCAACGCGTGGCATCAGGATCAGGTGACCGAGCTGCCGCCGGGCGCGACGCCGATCGCCGAAAATGATTTCTGCGCCTACCCCGCGCTTGCCTATGGCGACACGATCTTCACCGTCCAGCCCCATCCCGAATTTCCCGACGCATTCGTGGAAGGGCTGATGGACACACGCGGGCGCGGCGTCGTGCCCGATGACCTGATGCAGGCCGCCCGCACGCGGCTCGGGCAGCCCAACGGCGCGTCCCGGATCGCCGAGCGCATCGCCGATTTCTTCCTCAAGACAAGGGTGCCCGCGCACCCGGAAAGCTGACCGATGAGCGACATGAAGGACTGGACCGACCGTATCCCGCAAGCCGCACGCGATTACATCGAAGGTCGGCGTCTCGACGAGGTGGAGTGCATCGTCGCCGATATCGCAGGGGTCGCGCGCGGCAAGGCGATGCCCGCGTCGAAATTCAAGTTTCAGGATCGGTTCTTCCTGCCGAACTCGATCTTTCTGCAGACGATCACCGGCGAGTGGACGGACAACCCCTCGGGCGCTTTCACCGAACCGGACATGATCCTGACGCCCGATTTCTCGACCGCGACGGCCGCTCCGTGGACGGCGGACTGGACCTTGCAGATCATCCATGACGTCGAGGACCAGCAGGGCAATCCGGTGCCGATCGCACCGCGCAACGTCCTCAAACGCGTGCTCGCGCTCTATGAAGCAGAGGGCTGGACGCCCGTCGTCGCCCCCGAGATGGAGTTCTTCCTCGTTGCGCGCAATGTGGACCCGAACCAGCCGATCATCCCGCCGATGGGGCGCTCGGGCCGTCGCGCGGCGGCGAAACAGGCCTATTCGATGTCGGCGGTCGATGAATACGGCAAGGTCATCGACGACATCTACGATTTCGCCGAGCTTCAGGGCTTCGAGATCGACGGCATCTTGCAGGAGGGCGGCGCCGGGCAGATCGAAATCAACCTTGCGCATGGCGACCCGGTCGAACTGGCCGACCAGATTTTCTATTTCAAGCGGCTGATCCGCGAGGCCGCCCTGCGTCAGGATTGCTTCGCCACCTTCATGGCGAAACCGATCGAGGGCGAGCCGGGCTCGGCCATGCATATCCACCAGTCGGTGATCGACACCAAGACCGGCCAGAACATCTTCTCGGACGAGAATGGCGGTGAGACGGAAGCCTTCCTGCACTGCATCGCGGGGCTTCAGACGCACCTGCCCGCGGTGATCGCGCTGCTGGCGCCTTACGTGAACAGCTACCGCCGCTATGTGCCGGATTTCGCAGCGCCCATAAATCTCGAATGGGGTCGCGACAACCGCACGACGGGCCTGCGGGTGCCGATCTCGGGCCCGGCGGCGCGACGGATCGAGAACCGTCTGGCGGGGATGGATTGCAACCCCTATCTCGGGCTCGCCGCCTCGCTCGCTTGTGCCTATCTGGGCCTCAAGGAGAAGCAGATGCCGAAGCCTGAATGTCTCGGCGACGCCTATATGTCGGCTGAGGACGTGCCGGTGAATCTGGGCGATGCGCTCGATCTCTTCTCGGAAAGCGCGCCGATCCGCGATGTTCTGGGGCCGGAATTCTGCGCCGTCTACGAGGCGGTCAAGCGCAACGAATACAAGGAATTCCTGCAGGTGATCTCGCCATGGGAGCGCGAGCATCTGCTGATGAACGTGTGATGCGATGAACCTGCTCTTCGCCAATGACCGCAAGGGCGAGCACGCGCCGAGTTATTACGCAGCGACCGCGCTGACCGACCGGCGCTGGCCCGAGTTGAAGGGCCGCCACCGGGCGGATGTCTGCGTCGTGGGCGGCGGCTTCACCGGCCTCTCGGCGGCGCTGCATCTGGCGGAGAAGGGCTATTCGGTGCGGCTGCTGGAGGCCCATCGCGTGGGTTTCGGGGCGTCGGGACGAAATGGCGGGCAGGTCGGCTCGGGCCAGCGGCTGGAGCAGGACGATCTGGAGAAAGCCCACGGCCCCGAAATGGCGCGCAGGCTCTGGGATATCGGCGAGGACGCGAAGGCGCTGATCCGCGACCTGATCGCGCGCCACGAGATGGACGTGACCTTCCATCCCGGCATCGCCCATGCCTGCCGGACGCAATCCGAGGTCGCGCATTCGCATCACATGGCGGAGAAGCTGGCCCGCGATTACGGCTACGATCAGGTGGAGCCGCTCTCGCGCGACGCGTTGCGGGCGATCCTGCCCTCGGAGGCCTATCTGGGTGGCGATATCGACCGGGGCGCGGGGCATCTGCATCCGCTGAACTTCGCGCAAGCCTTGGCGCTTGCCTGCGACAAGGCGGGCGTGACGATCCACGAAGGCTCGCTCGTCCATCACATCCGCCCCGGCGAGCCGGTGCGGGTGCAGACCGAGCATGGCCATATCGACGCCGATCACCTGATCTTCGCGGCCAACGGCTATCTGGGAAACCTCGCCCCGCGCGTGGCCTCGCATGTGATGCCGATCAACAATTTCATCGTCGCGACAGAGCCGCTGGGGCCGCGCGTCGCCGAAGTGCTGCGCGAGAATATCGCCGTGGCGGATACGAAATTCGTGGTGAATTACTGGCGGCTCTCTGACGATAACCGCCTGCTCTTCGGCGGCGGCGAAAGCTATGGCTACAAGTTCCCCGACATCGTGCAGACCGTGCGCAAGCCGATGCTTGAGGTCTACCCCTCCCTTGCGGATGTGAAGATCGACTACGCTTGGGGCGGCACGCTCGCGATCACCCGCACCCGGATGCCCTATTTCGCGCGGCCTTTGAAAAACGCGTTCTCGGCCAGCGGGTTTTCCGGCCACGGTGTCGCGATGGGCACGATGGCGGGCAAGATCATGGCCGAGGCCGTCGCGGGTCAGGCCGAGCGCTTCGACCTGATGGCCAGCCTCGACGTGCCGGGCTTCCCCGGCGGCTCGCTCCTGCGCAGCCCGCTTCTGGTCGCCGCGATGACGTGGTTTTCGATGCGCGACAAGCTGGGGATCTAGGCAAGCCACCGCCGCCTCAAATTTGGTCATGAATTCTTCATTGGCGCAAAAAGCGGCATTCGTGTAAAGGAAATCTGAAAGTCAGTTTCAGGATATCTTGCCATGCCGCGTGACGGACAGACCGCCCCGAATTGCTATGACGCCGAGGCCATCCCCGAGGCCGCCCGAGCCGAGATCGAACGCCTTCTGACCAGCGGGGACCTCTTCCGCTACACCTCCGCAGACGCACCGGTCGCCAAGCTGGAAGCCGAATTCGCCGAATTCATGGGCGTGAAATACGCGGTCGCCGTGTCCTCCTGCTCGCAGGCGCTGTTCCTGTCGATGAAGGCGCTCGACCTGCCGCGCGGGGCACGCGTGCTGGTCCCGGCCTTCACCTTCGCGGCGGTGCCCTCGGCCATCGTCCATGCCGATTGCGTGCCGGTGCTGGTCGAAGTCGGCTCCAACTTCCGTATCGACCTCGACGATTTCCATGCGAAATTCGACGACAGCATCGACGCGGTGATGATCAGCCACATGCGCGGCCACACCTCCGACATGGACACGATCATGGGGCTGGCCGCCGAGAAGGACGTGCCGGTGATCGAAGACGCCGCGCATTCGCTCGGCACGCTCTGGAATGGCAGGAAGATCGGCACGATCGGCAAGATCGGCTGCCTCTCCTTCCAGTCCTACAAGCTGATCAACGCGGGCGAGGGCGGCATCCTCCTGACCGACGATCCGGAACTCGCCGCCCGCGCGGTGATCATGTCGGGCGCCTACGAGCATAACTGGAAGAAGCATCCCGGCCTGCAGAACAGCTTCCATCACTGGCAAAACAAGCTGCCGCTTTATAACTGCCGGATGCAGAACCTCTCCGCCGCCGTCATCCGCCCGCAGATCGCGGAAGTGGAGCGCCGTGTGAACGATGGCCGCGCAAACCACGACTATGTCGCCGAGCGACTTAACACGAGCGACTGGCTCGACGTGCCGCCGCCGCTCGGCCCCGAAACCCGCGCCCCGGATTCGCTGCAGTTCAACCTTGCGGGCGATTGGTCCGACGACGAGGCCCGCAAGCTGCAATCGGAGGCGAAAGCCCGCGGTGTCAGCGTGCAGGTCTTTGGCCTCAGCCAAGACAACGCGCGCGCCTTCTGGAACTGGCAGTTCCTCGGTGACGTACCGGAGCTGCCGAAAACCCGCGCCATGCTGATGCGCGCCTGCGATACCCGCCTGCCCGCACGGCTCAAGCAGCCCGATCTCGATTACATCGTCGATACGATCCTCGAGGCGGTCAAAGTCGTTAAAGGCTGAGGGGCGCTGCCCCTCCTTCCTGACGGAAATTCACCCCGGGATATTTGGAAAGAGCGAAGACGGTGGGCGCACAGCCCCCCTTCGCTCTTGGAAAAATATCCCGGGGGTGAGGCCGTCAGGCCGAGGGGGCAGAGCCCCCGCCTTACCCGGCCATCACGCGCGGATAGTCGATCTTCGGGCAGCGGTTCATCACGACCTTGACCCCCTGCCCGCGCGCCGTCTCGGCCGCTGCGTCATGAGACACGCCAAGCTGCATCCAGATGGTCTTGAGATGCGGCAGATGTGCCAAGGCCTCATCCACGACCTCAGGCACTGCCTCGGAGCGACGGAACACGTCGACCATATCCACCGCGATCTCGTCGGGGATTGCGCCGAGATCGGCATAGACCGTCTCGCCCAGCAACTCCTGCCCGGCGAGGCCGGGGTTGACCGGAATCACGCGGTAGCCTTTGGACTGCAGGAACTGCGCGACCCCATAGGAGGGGCGCTCCGGCTTGTGGGACATGCCGACCACGGCGATCACCTTCGCATTGCCCAGAATGTCGCGAATCTCGTCTTGCATCTGAAACCTCTACTTTGTCGCAGCCCTCTAAGAAAAATGCGCCCAAGCCTTAAAGGCTGGGCGCAATAGTGGCGGAACGAGGGACAGTGAACTAGAGGCGCGGCGGTTCCGAAGCTGCGCCTCTGACAGTGAGATAGGAACGCATCTCACCACTTTTAAGGTCCATACCCTCATAATCGCGATTTTGTGACCGTCAGCGGCTTGCGGATGCGTAAAGAGACACTGCGGCGGCGTTCGAGACGTTGAGCGACCCGAATTCGCCCGCGAAGGGGATTCGCACCAGACGGTCGCAGGTTTCACGGGTTTTCTCGCGCAGCCCCGGCCCTTCGGCACCCAGAACCAGTGCAACCGGTTCCATTCCCGCCTCGGACAGCCCGTCTTCGAGCGACATCTTGGCTTCACCCGCAAGCCCGATCAGCCGGAAGCCCATCTGGCGCAGCTCCTCCATCGCATCCGAGAGGTTCTTCACCCGCAGATAGGGCTGACGCTCCAGCGCACCGGAGGCGGTTTTCGCCAGCGCACCGGTCTCAGGCGCGGAATGGCGATGCGGCGCGATCACGGCGGCCGCGCCGAAGACCTCCGCCGAGCGCAGGATCGCGCCCACGTTATGGGGATCGGTCACCCGGTCGAGCAGCACCACGCGGCGCGCATCGTAGCAGACATCCTTCAGCGCGCCCCAATCGAGCGGCTTCACCTCGAGTGCCGCGCCCTGGTGGACGGAATCGGTCGAGATCGGCACGAATTTGTCGAACTTCCGCACATCGACGATCTCGGGCTCCATGCCGGACACCGCGATCGCCTCGGCCAGCTTGTCGGCGGCGTTCTTGGAGCAAACCAGCCGCAGCCGCTCGCGCATCGGGTTTTGCAGCGCGTCGCGCACCGCATGCAGGCCGAAGAGCCACACGGTCTCGGCGGCCGCAGCGCGCTTGGCACGTTCCTTTTCGATCACCCAGACTGGCTTTTTCATCGCGGGTCTCCTTTGGCCCCTACCTGCGCGGAATGGCCTCGTTTGGCAAGCTCTGATCCGGAGGGCAATTTTTCGGCAAACTCTCTCTTGACGCCTCCCGCCCCCTTTTGTATCTCCCGCCCAGCGTCGGGTGACGTGCTGCAAGGTGCGGCAGCGGACTGTAACTCCGCCGGGGCGACCCACGCCTGGTTCGATTCCAGGGTCACCCACCACTTCCCCTCTTAAGGAACTGGTGACACGCGGCTCCCACGGGGGCCGCTGCGTTGAATAACGCGCATTCGCTGCGCCGTTTACTGCAGCACCGCCTTGCGGTTAAACCGCGCCTCTTCCGAGCTGCCGTCATCATAGATCAGCTTCACCCGCACTTCGGAGACCGCGCCCTGCGGCTGGCTGACATAGACATTATCGCCCGTGATCGCGTTGGGCTGGGCCGTGCCTTCGTGGCACTTCTCCATCTTGAACGACTTGCTCGGCGGCGCGCCATTGAAGCCATAGCGAATCTCGCTCAGCCCGCAGCGCCACGCCAAAAGATGGGTGAAATAGACCAGATCCTTCCCGCCATATTCCCGGATCGCGACCCAGGAATCGCGGGTCATACCGAGAATCGGGCGTACTTCGGCGGCGGTGGTGAAATTCTGCGCGGCGACGGGGCCGCTCGACACGAGGCCACACAGCGCCAACGCAGTTAACTTGCTTATCCGTATCACCTTTTACCCCTGAACTTTCTCGCTATACTGCACCAAACCCTCCGACAGGCGGCAGTATGGCGGCGACCCCCCGGACTTCACAACCCTATAACATCTTCTGTGTTGCACAGGCGGGACGGCTGGAATTCGAGGCAATTCTTTTCGCGCTGAGCTTTCGCGCGGCCAATCCGGAGTTCAAAGGGCGCCTGCTGATAGCCGAACCGCAGCCCGGGCCGCGCTGGTCCGACGAGACGCGGATTTCCGGTCCGGTGCGCGCGCTGCTAGAAGACGCGGGCGCGGAAGTCGTGCCCTTCGAGTCGAAGGTCTTCGGCCAGTCCTATCCCTATGGCAACAAGATCGAAGCGCTCGCCGCCTTGCCCGAAGGCGAGCCCTTCGTCTTTTTCGACACCGATACGGTCTTCACCGGACCGCTGTCGCAGGTGGGCTTCGATTTCGACCGCCCCTCGGCGTCGATGCGGCGCACCGGCACATGGCCCGAGCCGCCGCTATATGGGCCGGGCTACGCGGGCATCTGGAAATCACTCTACGACAAGTTCAGGCTGGACGGGTTCGAGGAGACGCTCGATCTGAGCCAGCCAGACGAATACTGGCGGCGCTACATGTATTTCAACGCGGGCTGGTTCTTCGGCGCCGACCCGGTCGAATTCGGCGCGCGCTTCCTGCGTTACGCCCGCGAGATCCGCGACGATGCCCCCGATGAACTGGCCTGCCAGTCGCTCGACCCGTGGCTCGATCAGGTGGCGCTGCCGCTGGTGATCCATTCCTTCGGCGGCGGGCGTCCGGGGCCGGAGCTCGACGGGCTCGACGGCGAGATCACCTGCCATTACCGCGCCCTGCCGCTGATGTATGCGCGCGAAAACGACACCGTGATCGACACGGTCGAGGCGCTGACAGCCCCGAACAAGATCAAGAAGGTGCTGAAGGCCTACGAGCCTGCGAAGAAGCTGATCTATCAGGGCAAGGGCCGCAAACTGCGCGCGATCATCGCCGAGGAAGGGATGCCGCGCCACGAGAAGGCGCTGCGCAACCGGATCAAACGCGCGAAGCTCTGGATGCGCTGAGCCACGCTCTCATTACCGAAAACGAATGTGTTTGTCGGCTCTCTTTCGCGCAGCTAACGTCTCGGCGAGAGAAGAGGAGCCCCAGACCATGTCCGACTACGCTTTCGACACGCTGCAAATTCACGCCGCCGCCGAGCCCGATCCCGCGACCGGCGCGGTGCAGGTGCCGATTTACCAGACCACATCCTATGCCTTCAAAGACGCCGACCACGCGGCGCGACTGTTCAACCTCGAAGAAGTGGGCTTCATCTATTCGCGCCTGACCAACCCGACGGTGATGAAACTGGCCGAGCGCGTCGCGGCGCTGGAAGGTGCTGCGGGCGGGGTCACCTGTTCCTCGGGGCACGCGGCGCAGATCATGGCGCTCTTCCCGCTGATGGGGCCGGGGCTGAATATCGTGGCCTCGACGCGGCTCTATGGCGGCTCGATCACCCAGTTCAGCCACACGATCAAACGCTTCGGCTGGTCCTGCACCTTCGTCGATTTCGACGATCTCGACGCGCTGGAAGCGGCGGTGGACGAGAACACCCGCGCGATCTTCTGCGAGTCGATCTCGAATCCGGGCGGCTACATCACCGACCTTCCGGCGGTGGCGAAACTGGCCGACAAGGTCGGTCTGCCGCTGATCGTCGACAACACGCTGGCCACCCCCTACCTGTGCCGCCCGATCGAACATGGCGCGACGCTCGTGGTCCACTCGCTGACGAAATACATGACCGGCAACGGCACCGTCACCGGCGGCTGCGTCGTCGATAGCGGCAAGTTCGACTGGTCGGCGAGCGGGAAGTTCCCCTCGCTGAGCGAACCCGAACCCGCCTATCACGGGCTGAAGTTCCACGAGGCGCTCGGCCCGATGGCCTTCACCTTCCACTCGATCGCCGTGGGGCTGCGCGATCTCGGCATGACGATGAACCCGCAAGGCGCGCATTACACGCTGATGGGCATCGAGACGCTGAGCCTGCGGATGGACAAGCACAACGCCAATGCCAAGGCCGTGGCCGAATGGCTCGAGAAGGACCCGCGCATCGACTACGTGACCTATGCCGGGCTGGAAAGCTCGCCTTGGCATGAGCGGATGAAGACCATCTCGCCGAAAGGTGCGGGCGGGCTGTTCACCGTCGCGGTGAAGGGCGGCTACGACGCCTGCGTGAAGCTGGTGAACAATCTCAAGCTGTTCAGCCATGTCGCGAACCTGGGCGATGCGCGCTCGCTGATCATCCACTCGGCCTCGACCACGCACCGCCAGCTGACCGAAGCGCAGCAAATCGCCGCAGGGGCCGCGCCGAACGTGGTGCGCCTGTCGATCGGCATCGAGAATGTCGACGACCTGATCGCCGATCTCGATCAGGCGCTGAGCGCCGCAACCAGCTGATAACAAACATGGCGCGCCGCGATACCGGCGCGCCATTCAAACCACTTCTCATTGCATTTCGAACATTTCTTCCGGCGCTCGCTGCGGCTGCGCCGTCGAAACAGTGGAAAACCGGCAATTGCCCGCTCCGCCCCGGTCGCGACGCTTTTCAGAAGATCGAATCTCCTTTACGAAGATGTGAAGAGTTGGACCGGACCGCTCCGAGGCGCGCGCAGTACCCATGAAACCCGATTTTGCATTGATCCTCTCGCATGATGGCATCGCTCTGGTGCACCGCGCGAAAGAGGGCTGGACGCTTTTGGGCGAGGCCGCGCTCGAAGGCGATGACCCGATGGCCGAGGTCGCGGCCCTGCGCGACAAGGCACGGGCGCAGGCGCCGCGCGGCTTCACCTCGAAGCTCGTGCTGCCGGATACGCAGATCCTCTACACCGCGATCTACGCGCCCGGCCCCAGCCCCGCGCAGCGCAAGACCCAGATTGAGACCGCGCTGGAGGGCATGACGCCCTACCCGGTCAGCGAGCTGGTCTATGATTTCGCGGGCCCCGGCCAGACCGTGCAGGTCGCCGTGATCGCGCGCGAGACGCTGAAGGAAGCCGAAAGCTTCGCGCAGGAGAACGGTTTCAACCCGGTCAGCTTCGTCGCCGCCCCCGAGCCCGGCGATTTCCCCGGCGAGCCGCATTTCGGCCTGACCTCCTCGGTCGCGCAGCACATCCCCGAAGGCGCGCATGTCGAGCCCGACAAATCCGCGTTGATCGTGGCCGTCGACCTGTCCGAGGAGGCGACCGAGGCGTCGGCGGAAGCCGCGACGCAGGAGGTGACCGCCGCTAAGGCGGACCCCGCCGACACGCAAAGCGACATGGCGGAGCTTGCCGACGATAGCGCGGTATCGGAAACCGAGCTGGCCGAATTGAGTGCCTTGGACCAACCGTCGGAGGCAGCTTCGACGGAAGAGCCCGAGGCCACGCTGCCGGAAGAGCCGGGTGAATTCTCCGATCTGCTCGATTTGTCTGAGACTGAAACGGGCGCACAAGATACGGGTACGCCCGAAGCCCCGAGCGACGACACGCCCGGCGCGGAAAGCCCCGCCGCCAAGGCTGCCGAAGCGGTTGCGGCAGGCGAAGTCGCCTCCGAGGAAACCCAGGCGACGGAGGCGGTCGAATTCGCCGCGACCGAGCCAAACGAGACGGGCATTGATGACGCCGACACTACTGACGACACCTCGGACGCGTCGTTGGCTGCGGCAGGCCTTGCCGCCACCCCTGCCGTGCCCGACGCCACAGAACCCGACGCAAAGCCCGAGGAGGCGAGCTCTAACTCGGATGACGAAAGCCACGATACATCCGAGGATGACGACGACGATCTGCCGAAATCCGATGCCAGCGTAATCGCCGCCGCTTTCGCCTCGCGCCGCGATCACACGACCACCGTGACCGTGAACGAGACGCCCCCCCGGCTCGGCGGAGCCACCCGGCTCCACCCTCAGCCCGATCGCAGCGAGATCGCCTCGGGCAGCGCCAAGATCACGGCACCGACCCTCGATTTCGACGAGCCCGATCCGCGTTTTGAGCCGAAAACGGCTCCGAAAGCCGGAGCGAAAGGGACCAAACCCGTGGGCGCCTCGGCACGCAAGGGCATCGGCGGCACGGGCGCGCTTGGCGCGAAACCCGCGACATCGCTGCTGCGCAAGGAGGCGAAGGACGGGCCGGATCCGAGCACCGCGACCCCGGCCCCCATCGTCGAGAGCGCGCAGGACAAAACCGTTTTCGGCGGCACCAAGCGTCCCGTGACCGGCGGCAAGCCGCGCCATCTCGGGCTGATGCTCACCGGCGCGCTGGTGCTGGTTCTGGCGATCATCGCGCTCTGGACCACCCTGCTCGACGACCCCGCTCCCGTCGACGCACCAACGGGCGCCATCGCCGAAGCACCCGCCCCGGAGACGAATGACGCGCCTGAGCAGACCGCGCTCGCACCGGCCACGCCCGACACGACCGCCGCTCCCGAAGCCACGGAGCCGGGCTCGCAGGCGCAAGCCGACGCGGCACCCGAACAGCCTGCCCCCGAGAGCGATCAGGTAGCGGCGCTCGCCCCTGCCGATGAGCAGCCCGCTCCGGCGGCACAAAGCGAGGAGGCCGCCACGTCCGCGACCGACGACACCGCGGCGACGAACGAGGCGACGCCCGCCGAGACCGGCACCGAGACGGCTGCAACCGAGCAGCCTACCGATGCGCAGCCAGCCGACACGGGCATGGCAGACCAGCCCGCAGATACGCAGCCGGACACTCCCGACACCGCAGCAGACACGGCCGCCGACACCGCACCGAATACGCAGGCAGCGGCGACGGACCGCACGCCTGACACCCAAGCGGACGCCGTGACCAGCGACGCCCCGCAGAGTGACGCCACCGAGCCCCCCGCAACCGAGGCGCAAAGCGCGACGACCGAGACGCAGCCCTCCGACCTGCCAGCCTTCACCGCGACGCCGCTCGATCCGCCAAGCGCCGAGACGCTGCAAAGCGAGACGCAGGCGCCGGACACCCCGCCCGTCACGCCGACGGAAGACGGGGTCGAGATGCCGGGCGGCTTCACGCTTTTCGCGGGTGAGCCCGACGTCACACCGGGCTCCCGCCCTGAAGCGGTCGCGCAGGCCTATGCCGCGACGCAACCGGTCACGCCGGAAGGCACGCTGGGCGCGATCCCTTCGCTCTCGGGCTTCCGCCCGGCCAGCCGCCCCGAGGACCTCACCGGTGCGGCCCCCGCGCCGGAGCAGACCGATCCCGCCGCGCAGGCCGATCCGAACGATCAAGGCGCGCTGGACCCGGCGCTGCAGCCCAACCCCGAACTCCAGACCACGCGCCCGACGGCCCGGCCCGACGCCGTGACCGAGCTCGCCTCGACGCAGGCGCCCGCTTCGGAATCCGCCGCGGTCGCGAACCCCGAACTCGCCGCGCTCCGCCCCGAGCGTCGCCCGACCTCGATCCAGGACGCGGTCGCCGCAGCGGTGCAGGCGCAAGACGACGCCGTCGCCGAGAACACCGATCCCTTCGCGGGCGCTACCGCATTGGCTGTGGCACGCTCCGCCCCCCCGCCGACGAAGCCGCGCAATTTCTCCCGCTCGGTCGAGAACGCACTGGCCGCCGCGATTGCCGCCGAACCCGCTCCGTCGGTTGCAGCCGCCGCGCGGGCCCCGGTCGCGACACCCGTGCCCGACCCGAGGCCCGCCGATCTCGACGAGCCCGAGCCCACCGCCGCCCCGCCACGCCTGCCGACCTCGGCCTCCGTCGCCCGGCAGGCCACCGAAGAGAATGTGATCAACCTGCGCAAGATCAACCTGATCGGGCTTTATGGCTCGTCCTCGAACCGGCGCGCACTGGTGCGGCTCTCGAATGGGCGTTTCGTGAAAGTGGGGGTGGGTGACAGGCTGGATGGCGGGCGCGTGACGCAGATCGGCTCCAACGCGCTGACCTACAAGAAAGGGTCGCGCAACCTGACGCTGAAGCTGCTGCAAGGCGGCTAACCGCGCCCGGCGCAACCATTCTTTCCCCTGCGCCCTTGCGCACCGCCCGCGCCGGACTACGCTGGGGAATAGCCGCGTCGCGCGCCTTCCCCGCGCATCGCTCAAGGATGTAAGCCGCCGATGGAAAGCTTTCTGTTCCAAGCCACGTTCTACCTGCTCGCGATGGTCATCGCGGTGCCGCTGGCTACGCGTGCGGGCCTCGGCTCGGTGCTGGGCTATCTGATCGCGGGCATCCTGATCGGCCCCGCCACGGGCCTCTCTGGTGCGGAAATGACCGACCTCCAGCACTTTGCGGAATTCGGCGTGGTGATGATGCTGTTCCTCATCGGGCTGGAACTGGAGCCGCGCGCGCTTTGGGCAATGCGCGACAAGCTGATCGGCCTTGGCGGGTTGCAGGTGCTGGTCACCATGGTGCTGGTGACGGCGATCGTCATGGCGATGGGCGAGGATTTCCGCGTCTCGCTGGCGATCGGGATGACGCTGTCGCTGTCCTCGACCGCGATCGTGCTGCAGACGCTCAACGAGAAACGGCTGATGCAGACGGCGGGCGGGCGGTCGTCCTTCGCGGTACTGCTGACGCAGGATATTGCAGTGATCCCGATGCTGGCGCTGATGCCGCTTCTGGCGCTGCCCGGCGCGCGCGCAGTGGCCAAGGCGGGGCATGGCGATCATGTCGTCGCGCGTCTGATCGACTCGCTGCCCGCCTGGGGCGTCACGGTGATCACGCTGGCAGCCGTCGCCCTCACCGTCTTGATGGGGCACTACCTCGTGCGCCCGCTCTTCCGCTTCGTTCAAGGGGCGCGGCTGCGCGAGGTGAATACCGCGATGGCCCTGCTGATCGTGGTGGGCATTGCGAGCCTGATGAACCTCGTGGGCCTCTCGCCCGCGCTTGGCACCTTTCTCGCCGGTGTCGTGCTGGCCGATAGCGAGTTCAAGCACGAGATGGAATCCGACATCGAGCCCTTCAAAGGGCTGCTGATGGGGCTGTTCTTCATCACCGTGGGCGCGGGCATCAATTTCGACGTCATCACCGCGCAGCCCGCCAATATCTTCGCGCTGGTCTTCCTGCTGGTCGCGCTGAAATCGGCGGTGCTTTACGGCCTCTCGGTGCTGTTCAAGATCCGCGGGCCGGATCGCTCGCTGTTCACGCTGAGCCTCGCACAGGCGGGGGAATTCGGCTTCGTGCTGGTCTCCTTCGCGGTGGGGCAACGCATCCTGCCCAACGCCTTGGCCGAGAAGCTTCTGGTGGTGATCGCGCTGTCGATGCTGATCACGCCTTTGCTGTTCATCCTGCACGAGCAGATCGGGTTGCGGCTGCGCAAGCCCCCCGGCCCGGACCCGGACGCGATCGACGAGCAGCAGCCGATCATCATCGCGGGCGTTGGTCGCTTCGGTCAGGTGGTGAACCGGCTGGTGACGATGTCAGGGATGCGCACGACGGTTCTGGACGCCGACCTCAAGACGATCCAGCTGATGCGGACCTTCGGCTTCAAGGGCTATTTCGGCGACCCGACGCGGCCCGATCTGCTTGCCGCTGCCGGGATCAATCAGGCGCGGGTGCTGGTGGTGGCGCTGGACGGGCGCGAGAACACCACGAAACTGGTTGCCTACGCGCGCCGGATCCGGCCCGATCTGCATATTGTCGCGCGTGCCCGCGACCGGACGCATGTGTTTGACCTGTATCGGGCGGGCGCGAATGACATCGTGCGCGAGATGTTCGACAGCTCGCTACGCGCCGGGCGCTACGTGCTGGAGAATGCGGGGCTCTCGGCCTTCGAGGCCTCCGAGCTTGAGAAGCTGTTCTTCAAGCTCGACCGGGCCGCGGTACGCGATCTGGCGCAGGTTTGGAAGCCGGGCGTCCCGGTGGAGCAGAATCCCGATTACATCGCGCGCACGAAGGAGCTCAACGCCGAGCTGGAAGCTGCGATGATGGAGCAGTTCCGCCGCCGCGGCGAGCGCGACGAGAGCGACCGCGAGGCACCGGGCAGCGAGAAGACGGGCCCCGAAGCCTGAGCCTCCCCCTGCCCTGCGCACATGAAAAAACGCGAGGCCCGCAAGCCTCGCGTTGGAAAAGTTCCGCTAGTGTCGGGATCAGGCGGCGCGGCCGACCAGAACCTCGTCGACGGTTTTCGCGGCACGCTCTTCGTCGGTGCCCGAAACGGCAGCGACTTCGCGGGTCAGACGCTCGAGTGCAGCTTCATAGAGCTGACGCTCCGAGTAGGACTGCTCGCGCTGATCGTCGCTGCGGTGCAGGTCGCGCACCACTTCAGCGATCGCGAGCAGGTCGCCCGAGTTGATCTTCTGTTCGTATTCCTGCGCGCGGCGCGACCACATCGCCCGCTTGACCTTCGCCTTGCCCTTGAGGGTCTCAAGCGCTTTGGTCACCATGTCAGGCGAGGAGAGGCTGCGCATCCCGACTTCGGTCGCCTTGTGCGTCGGCACACGCAGGGTCATCTTGTCCTTTTCGAAGGAGATCACGAAAAGCTCGAGCTTGAGCCCGGCGATTTCCTGTTCTTCGATGGACATGATTTTCCCCACGCCATGCGCCGGGTAGACGACGAAATCATTGGGGCGGAATTCGGTCTTCTTGGTCTTGGTCATGCGGTTCGTTTCCTTGCAGCCGGTCACGAACCCCGGTATCCAGCGAGCATACGACGCCCACGGGGCTGAATAGCTCCGCGTTCGTCAGTCAGTCACGAGATCTCTTTTGCGGGCGAGCAGGCGACGCAAAAGGTGGGGTCGAACTCATTTTGTAACAGTAATATAGCAAAAAACGCGTGCATTTCAAAGCGCGTTACTGTCGCGCATGTGTAATATCACACGATTTCAGTGGGTTATGCGGCGCATTTTGACACTTTGCCGCAGCGTAAACCGCCCCAATTCGCTCAGAATCGGGCAAATTGGTCAGAATCACCGACCCGTCAGTCGCCTTCGCCGGGCGCCTCGGAGAAATACTTCTCCAGCTTGCCACTCTCGCCGTCGTGTTTCTCGGCATCCGGCATCGGATCTTTCTTCTGGGTGATCACCGGCCAGAGCTCGGAATATTTCCGGTTGAGTTCGACCCAGGATTCCATTCCCGGCTCGGTATCCGGACGGATCGCATCGGCGGGGCATTCCGGCTCGCAGACGCCGCAGTCGATGCATTCGTCAGGATGGATCACCAACGTGTTCTCCCCCTCGTAGAAGCAATCCACCGGGCAGACCTCGACGCAGTCGGTATATTTGCAGTTGATGCAGTTATCGATAACGACGTAGGTCATTGGTGAAACCCCGATTGAACAGCTTCCTGACCCGTCCTAGCGGGGGATGCCCCCTCTTTCAAGAGAGAGCCCGAGCTTTTCGCTGCGGCATTCCGCACAGCCTACCCGTCCGGTTCGAGCAATGCGTAAAGCGCCTGCGCCTCGACCGCCGGACCGCGCCGCGTGCCGCAGTCCAGCACCCGCAAAACGCAGATCCGCGCGTCCTGCCCCTTGCCAAGTCTGAGCGTCAGCACATCGCCCGGCCCGATCGCCCGGCCGGGTTTGTCGATGCGCTGACCGTTGACGCGCGTCTTGCCACCCTGCACCAGCTCCTGCGCGAGGCCGCGGGTCTTACAGAACCGCGCCTGCCAGAGCCATTTGTCGATGCGGATGCGCTCGGGCGCGTCAGCCATGGCGGGTCGTTACTTCTTGTCCTTGAGGGCTGCCAGAACCGCGAAGGGGTTGTCCGGATCGACCGGCTTGTCCTTCTTCGGCGGACGGGCCTCGAAGTTGCGCGCGCCTTGCGGCTTGCCACCCTTCTTGCCCTTGTGACCGTCGCGCTTGCCATGCGGCTTGCCGCCGCCCTTGCGCTCGCCACGTTCGCCACCGGGCTTGCCACCCTGGCCCTGCTCGCGGCGCGGCGGACGGTTGCCACGCGGACGCGGCGCCCAGGTGAAGGTGTAGAACACCTCGACCTCGTCGCTGGTCACGTCATCGGCTGCCACCATGTCGCCGCCGGCCTCGGCCGCAGCCTCCGCCTCGGGATGGGTCTCGGCAGGCTGCTCGCCGCCGCCAGCTTCGGCTTTCGCCTCATCGGCCTGCTCGGTCTTGAGCGCCTCGGCACCGGCTTGCTCTTCGGCCTTCTCGAGATCGGCGGCCTTCACCTTGGCGCGCTCGCCCTTCTCGGCCTTGTAGCCCATGCCGCCCATCAGGTCGGCGAACTGGTCCAGCGTCATGCCTGTAATCGAGAGCATGTCCGGATTGGCTTCGAACCCGCCGCGGCTGTCCTGCGTGCGCAGCAGATCGGCGAGACGCTCGAGCATGTCGATGCGGATCGCCCGCGCGCCCGAGGGACGGTAGCCCGACAGGCGGTAAGTCTCGGCATCGAACGCGTCGATATTCGGGATCGTCACGAGGCCCGGAGGCGGGCTTTCGGGGAATTCATCCGCGCCCGACCACAGCGAGGCCAGCACCAGCCGCAGCCGCGTCGGCGCGGGCTTGAGAAGCGCGGGCATGAAGATCGTGTACTGGCCGAAGCGCACGCCGTGCTTGCGCAGGCTGCCGCGCGCGTCCTGATCGAGATCCTTCACCTCGGCGGCGACCTGCTCGCGCGGGATGATGCCCAGCGATTCCACCATGCGGAACGCGAAGCCACGGGCGAGCCCCGTCAGTTCTTCGTCACGGCTCATCGCCAGAAGCGGCTCGAACAGGGCTGCGACCTTGCGGTCGATAAAATGCTGCAGACGGCGCGTGACCTTCTCGGCCACATCCGCGCCCGCCTCGTCATCGACGAAAGCCTGCACGGTCGGCTTCAGGAGATCGGGCCCCTTCACCAGCTTGCCGACAGCGGTATCGCCCCACATCAGGCCGCCCTGCTCGGTGAAATCCATCTCCGTATCGGGGGCGTTGTAGAAGCGGTCCGCGCGCAGGCTGAACTCGGGCGCAAGCGCCTCGTAGGCCGCGCGGGCAAGCATCTTCGCCTCGTCGGGCGAGCCGGTCTCGTCCTGCTTGAACCGGAATCCTTCCAAACGGCCCGCGAATTCGCCTTCAACCGTCACTTCGCCCTTGTCGTTCACCTCGGCCACGAGGGTCTCCTTCTGCTTGAGCCGGCGCATCAACACAGAGGTGCGCCGGTCCACAAATCTTTGCGTCAGCGCGCCATGCAGCGCGTCCGACAGGCGGTCTTCTACAGCGCGGGTCGCCTCGCGCCAATGGCTTTCATCATCGACCCACCCTTTGCGTTGCGCAACATAGGTCCATGTGCGGATGAAGGCGAGACGACGCGAGAGCGTGTCGATATCGCCGCCCGTCCTGTCGATACGCTCGATCTGACGTGCAAGCCAGTCCGAGGGCACGCCCTTGCCCGATTGCAGGAACTCGAAGATGCGCGCCAGAAGCGTTGCATGTTCGGCCTCGGAAATCGAACGAAAATCGGGGATTCGGCAGACATCCCAGAGGAGTTGCACATCCTTTGGGCTGGTGATGCGGTCGCGGATCGCCGGATCGTCAGCCAGCACCTTGAGCGCACGCGCGTCGTCGGCCTCGCGCCCCTTGGTGAGCCATTCGCCCTCTGGCCGTGCGTCGAGCGACTGGATCAGCCGGTCCACGGTGCCGAATTCCAGCCGCGCATTGCGCCATTGCAGACGTTGCAGCGGCGCGAAGCGGTGGTTCTCGACCGCTTCGATTACCTCGGGCTGCAGCGGGCGCGCCTCACCGGTCACGCCGAAGGTGCCGTCGGTGGTGTGGCGCCCTGCCCGGCCTGCGATCTGCGCCAACTCATGCGGGAAGAGTGGACGCATCCGCCGCCCGTCGAATTTCGACGTGGCCGAAAACGCGACATGGTCGATATCGAGGTTGAGCCCCATGCCGATCGCATCGGTGGCGACAAGATAATCCACGTCGCCATTCTGATACATCTCGACCTGCGCGTTGCGGGTGCGCGGGCTAAGCGCGCCCATCACCACCGCGCAGCCGCCCTTCTGGCGGCGGATCAGTTCCGCGATCGCATAGGTATTCTCGACCGAGAACCCGACGATGGCCGAGCGCGGCTTCATCCGGGAGATTTTCTTCGAGCCGGAATAGGTCAGTTCCGAGAACCGCTCGCGCTTGGTGAATTGCACTTTCGGCACCAAGGCGGCGATCGCCCCGCGCATCGTCTCGGAGCCGAGGAACAGCGTCTCGTGCAGCCCGCGCGCATGCAGCAGCCGATCGGTAAAGACATGGCCCCGCTCGGGATCGCCACACAGCTGGATCTCGTCGATGGCAAGGAAATCGGCCCCGATCCCCGTCGGCATCGCCTCGACCGTGCAAACCCAATATTGCGTGCGTTCGGGCACGATGCGCTCTTCGCCGGTGACCAGCGCCACCACGCTCGGTCCCCGCTGCGCGACGATCCGGTCATAGACCTCGCGCGCGAGCAGGCGCAGCGGCAGCCCGATGACGCCGGTCCGATGCGCCAGCATCCTCTCGATTGCGTAATGGGTTTTGCCGGTATTGGTCGGCCCCAGAACGGCCGTGATCCGCCCGCCTTGCATCGCAGCTCCGTTCCAGCCCTTAGAGAGCCGTGCCCTGATGCGCCTTATCGAGGCGCGCAATGGCGTCTTTCACATCCTGTTGATGCGGATTCAAGGCAAAAGACTTCTGATAGGCCTCAAGCGCGCGCTTGTCGTCGCCCATCTCTTCGAGGATCGCCCCCAACCCGGCCAGCGCGCCCCAATGACGCGGCTCCAGCTTCAGGGTACGTGCGATATCCGCCGCCGAGGGCCCGTAAAGCCCGGCCATGAAATAGGCCGTCGCCCGCCCGTTCCAGCCAGCTGCAAAATCGGGAGCATGATCGGTCAGCGCCGTGAAATGCTCGATCGCGGCCTCGGTGTCGCCCGCGTCCAGTGCGTCCTCGCCGCGCTTGAACAGCAAATCCATCGCCGCAGACCCCGAGCGCGACCACGCCCTGCGGATGTCCGCCTCGGCCCGCGACCAGCCCGGATCGTTCGGATCGGCCAACTCTTTGAAATACGGCTCGAGCCCCGCGGTTTCGGCGCTGGCGGGGAATGCCGCCATTGTTCCCAGCATCGCCGAAAAGCAAAATGCCGTGACGACACATTTGTATCTGTCAAATCGCTGCCACATAAATCATGACTGTAATGCAATTGCCGGAGAATGCGAGAGCCCGGCCATCAAATTTGGAGGACGCGATGAGCGAGGTTATCGACAAGGCCGTTGAGGCGCTGCGGGCGAAACTGCCCGATGGGTTTTCTTCGACTGCAAAATTCGTGATCGAGGACGAAGGCTCGATCATTGCCGACGAAAACGGCGTGCGTGAAGGCGACGACGACGCAGAGGTGGTTCTGACCGCCGACCGCGAAACTTTCGAAGGCATGCTCAACGGCGAAGTGAACCCCACCGCGGCCTTCATGTCCGGCAAGCTTTCGGTCGACGGCTCGATGGGCCTCGCCATGCAGCTGGGTGCGGCGCTCGCCTGATGGAACGCGCACCGCTTTTCGAAGAGATCGCGCGCGGCCCCGAGGGGGGCGCGGCCTACTGGCTGACGGCGGAAGATGGTGTGCGGATACGTTTCGCACATTGGCCAGCACCGCCCCAACCACGCGGCACGGTCTTTCTGGGATGCGGGCGCACCGAATATGTCGAGAAATACGGCCCTGCGGCCGCGGAGTTCGCGGCCCGGGGCTATGCCATGCTCGCCATCGACTGGCGCGGGCAAGGCTTGGCCGACCGGCTTTTGCCGGACGCGCCCGAAAAGGGCCATGTCGGCGGCTTGCAGGATTACCAGTGGGATCTGCACGCGGTGATCGCCGCCGCGGACGAGCTGGGCCTGCCGCAACCCTATTACATCGTGGGTCACTCGATGGGCGGCGCGATCGCGCTGCGCGCGGTGATGCATGAGCACCACCGCTTCAACGCGGTCGCGTTCTCCGCGCCGATGTGGGGGATCGCCACCTCGGCCCTGCTGCACCCGTTCCGGATCGTGCTGGCGAACCTTCTGGGCGACGGCTTCCTTGCGAACAACTATCCGCCCGGCATGAACGGCACCACCTATGTCTACCGCGACAGTTTCGAGGCGAACCGCCTGACCCGCGATCCCGAGATGTGGGCCTGGCTGGTCGAGCAGGCCGCGAAACATCCCGAACTGACGCTGGCTGGCCCGACGATCCACTGGGTCGCCGAAAGTCTGCTGGAATGCGAGGCGCTGGCCGCGCTGCCTTCCCCCGACCTGCCCTGCTATTGCGGCTTGGGCGGGGTGGAGAAGATCGTGCACACGCCCGCGGTCCATGAGCGGATGGGGCGCTGGCCGAAGGGCACGCTGGACGTCATCCCGGACGCCGAGCACGAATTGATGATGGAAATCCCCGCGACGCGGAAACGCTTCTACGACGGCTGCACTACGCTGTTCGACGCGGCGGGCGGGCTGGACGCCCGCGAGCCGGTCAAAGCTGAATCTGCGTGAAGCTGTCGCGCAGCGCGTTCGACCAGGCTTCCGACATTTCCGCGAAATCGCTGTCGCCCGCCTCGATGCGGCGCTGGCTGGAAATCCGGCAGTCGTCCTTCTTGATCACCGCCAGATCGAGCGGCATGCCCACCGAGAGATTCGAGCGCAGCGTCGAATCCATCGACAGAAGCACCGCCTTCTGAGCGTCGATCAGGTTGGTGTCGGGACGCACGACACGATCGAGGATCGGCTTGCCGTATTTATGCTCGCCGATCTGCAGGAAGGGCGTGTCCTCGGTCGCCTCGATGAAATTGCCTTCCGGGTAGATCAGGAACATCCGCATCTCGCCGCCCGCGCGCTGGCCCGCGACGATCATCGAGGCCGAGGTCGAGACCCGCTCGGCATCCATCCGGCTCGTGATGTCCTTGCGCACGCCAGCCATCGTGTTGCCGATAATCTCGGCCACTTTCAGCATGGTAGGCGCTTCCATGATCGAGCTGTCGCCCGTCGCGTCGCTCGCCTCCGCCGCTTCGCGCAGCCGCGCCAGCGTCGTTTGCGTGACCGAGAGCGAGCCCGCGGTCATGATCGCGATCACCCGTTCGCCGGGCTCCTCGAAGGTGAACATCTTGCGATAGGTCGCGATGTTGTCGAGCCCGCCATTCGTCCGCGTGTCCGACAGCAGCACCATCCCCTCGTTCAGCAAGAGGCCTACGCAATAGGTCATGTTCGTTCCCTGATCCCTGACAAGCGCGCAATCTATTGCTGGACTTGGTCCAAGGCAACTGTGACGTGCAGTCGCTCCTCACCCGAGCCTTGGGTGATGCCACGGATCGGCGCAGCTTCGCGCGCATCCAACCCGGAGCCGAGGCGGATGTAGCGCTCGTCGGGGCAGCATTTGTTCGCCGGGTCGAACCCGATCCAGCCGATCCCTGCGACCCAGATCTCGCCCCAGGCATGCGCGGCCTCGTGCGGCGTGCCGTCATCGGTCGCGAACAGGTAGCCCGAGACATAGCGCGCGGGCAGATCGACACAGCGGGCGACCGCAACCAGCGCGTGGGCATGGTCCTGACAGACGCCCTCGCCCTGCGCCAGCGCCTCGGCGGCGGTTGTGTGGGAATGGGTCGCCCCCGGCTTGTACTCGATCGCCTCGGAGATCGCAGCGCTCAGGCGATGCGCCCGGTTGAGATCTTCCGTGGCCCCTGCAACGGCCTCTTCCGCCAGCGCCGCCAGACTGTCGTCAATCCAGGTCGCGACGGTCTCGCGCAGATACGCCATCGGATGCACCAGCTCGCGGTGACCGCGCAGAACGCCCGAGGTGTCGAACGTCTCGACCTGGCCTTTCACGGTGATCGCGACCTCGTCGACCGGCGGACGGATCGACCAGCCTTCGACGCGGTCGCCTGCGCCGTCGCGGAACGACCCGCCCCGGAGGCCGCCTTCGACCGCGACGTCCCATTCGATCACGCGCTGGCCTTCGAAGCGCGAGGGAAACATGCGCAGCGATTGCACCGCAGCGCCCATCGGCGCGTCGTAATCATAGGTGGTGACATGGTTGACGGTGAGGATCATCGCGCATCTCCCGACAGGTAGGTTTGCTGAACGAGCGCGGTAAGCTGCCCGACCTCGCCGATGAAGCGGGTGAGGAACTCGTGCAGGCCTTCGTCGATAATTTCGGCGACCTGCGTCTGGTTCAGCTCGGTCATGATCGCCTTGGCGCGCATCTGCGGCAGGCCGGTGCCCGGCTCGACCTCGTAGAAGCTTTCGAGATTGTCGAGATGGTGCATCGCCTTGCGCGTGGCCGAGATCAACGAGCGCGGGCTGGCCGGATTGAGGATCAGGAAATGCATGATCTTCGACGCCGTCAACTCACCGCCATAGGCCCAGTGGAAGGCCCGGTAGGATTGCAGCGCGCGCAGCAGCACCTGCCATTGGTAGTTGTCGAGGCCGGAGCCCACCATCTCCACTGACGGCAACAGCACGAAGTACTTAACGTCGATCAGACGCGCAGTGTTGTCGGCCCGCTCCAGCGCATAGCCGAGGTTCATGAAGAAGAACCCGTCATTGCGCAGCATCGTGCCGTCCATCGCGCCCCGCAGCAGCGCCGATTGTCGGGCCACCCATTCGCAGAGCTCGGTAATTTCCCATTCCGAGCGCGGCTGGCGCTCGATCTGGCGGATTTCCTGAAACGCGGTGTTGAGCGTGTCCCAGACCTGACCTGTGATCGCCGTGCGCACGATGCGGGCGTTCTCCCGTGCCCGCTCGATGCAGGACACCACCGAGGACGGGTTGTCGCGGTCAAAGAACAGGTAGCTCTCTATATTGCGCTGCACCGGGTCGCCGTATTTCTCGGAGAAGCCGTCGGCGGTGCCCGAGGCTTGCAGCAGGCTCTCCCATTCCGAGCGGTAGCCATGCCCGGTCGAGGGCGTCAACGCGATCCGCGCGCCGACCTCCAGAAGCCGTGCCATCGTCTCCGCGCGCTCCATGTAGCGCGCGACCCAGAACAGGTTTTCAGCGGTTCTACTCAGCATCCGATCACTCCGCCAAAACCCAGGTGTCTTTCACGCCCCCGCCCTGCGAGGAGTTCACGACGAGCGACCCTTCGGTCAGCGCGACGCGGGTCAGCCCGCCGGGCACCAGCTCGACCTTCTCGCCGACAAGGCAATAGGGCCGCAGATCGACGTGACGCGGGGCCACGCCCTCTTCCACGAAGGTCGGCGTGGTCGACAGCGCCAGCGTCGGCTGGGCGATGTAATTCTCCGGGTTGTCCTCGATCTTGTGGCGGAAATTCTCGATCTGCTCCTTGGTCGATTTCGGACCGACGAGCATCCCGTAACCACCCGAGCCGTGGACCTCTTTCACCACCAGTTCGGAAAGGTTTTCGAGAACGTATTTGCAGTCGTCCTTCTTGGCGCATTGCCAAGTCGGCACGTTTTCCAGAAGCGGCTCTTCGCCCAGATAGAAGCGCACCATTTCCGGCACGAACGTATAGATCGCCTTGTCGTCGGCCACGCCAGCCCCGGGCGCCGAGCAAATCGAAACGCCGCCCGAGCGGTAGACATCCATCAGCCCCGGAATGCCCAGCATCGAATCCGGGCGGAAGCAGAGCGGGTCGAGGAATGCGTCGTCGATCCGGCGGTAGATCACGTCGAGTTTCTTCGGGCCTTCCGTCGTGCGCATCCAGCAGAAGCCGCCCTCGCAGAACAGGTCCGGGCCTTCCACCAGCTCGACGCCCATCAGGTCGGCGAGGAAGGAATGCTCGTAATAGGCCGAGTTGAAATGGCCCGGCGTGAGGATCGCGACCGTCGGCTCGCCCTCGCATTTCGTCGGCGCGACCGAGGCCAAGGTGCGACGCAGCGCATCCGAATAGCCATCGACCGGCTCGATCCGGTTCTCGCGGAACAGCTGCGGGAACATCCGCATCATGATCTCGCGATTCTCCAGCATGTAGGAGACGCCCGACGGGGTGCGGCAGTTATCTTCTAGCACGTAGAACTGATCGGGTCCGGTGCGCACGAGATCGACCCCAACGATATGCGAGAAAATCCCCCGCGGCGGGATAAAGCCCGACACCGCCCGTTCGTAAGCGTCGTTCTGATAGACCAGCCGCGCCGGGATTCGCCCCGCCCGCACGATCTCGCCGCGCCCGTAGACGTCGAGCAGAAAGGCATTCAGCGCCCGGGCGCGCTGCTTGATGCCACGCTCCAGCTTGCGCCATTCGAGCTGGGTGAAAACGCGCGGAAACATGTCGAAGGGAATCAGACGGTCCGGATCGCCGCCCTCGCCATAGACGGCAAAAGTGATGCCGATCCTGCGAAACAGCGCCTCCGCCTCAGCCTGTTTCATCGCGCGCAACTCGGACGGCATTTCGCGCATCCAGCCGTCGAGCCCGCTATAGGGCTGACGCACTTGGCCGCCGTCGAACATCTCGTTGAAATACTCTGTCATCGCGCCGGTTAAGTCCCCCTAGTCTTTTATTTATGTCTAGGCCCTGTACCTCGCGAGTAAAAGGCGATGGCCGATGTTATGCAACGCGCCACGTCCGGGGAAAGTTCATTTCATAGCATCTGCCGAAAAATTGTGCAGCACCGAGCGACCCCGCGCCCTTGTCAGGGCGGCGCCCCTGCCCCTATCTGGAAAGCAACCGATCAGACACGAGGAACCTCATGACGCTCACACCCCGCCGCCCCGTTTTCGATGCGAATTCAAATGCAGGGGCGTTCGGCGATCTGCCCGAATGGGATCTGAGCGATCTCTACCCAGCACCCGACGCGCCGGAACTGACCAAGGACATGGCATGGCTGGAAAAAGCCTGCGCCGAGTTCGCCGCCGATTACGAAGGCAAGCTGGCCGATCTTGATGCCGCGGGCATGGCAGAGTGCATCAAGCGCTACGAGGAGATCGACGAGAAAGCGGGCCGCGTGATGTCCTATACGGGCCTGCGCTATTACCAGAACACGACCGACCCGGCGCGGGTGAAGCTGCTGTCCGATGCGCAGGACAAGATCACCACCTACACCACGCCGCTCGTCTTCTTCAGCCTCGAATTCAACCGCATCCCGGACGAGACCTACGAGGCCGTCTTCGCCGATTCGAAGGTCGCCCGCTACAAGCCGGTGTTTGACCGGATGCGCGCGATGAAGCCCTATCAGCTCTCCGACGAGCTGGAGAAATTCCTCCACGATCAATCGGTCGTCGGCGCCGCCGCCTGGAACCGTCTGTTCGACGAGACCACCGCCGCGCTGGAATTCGAGGTGCAGGGCGAGAAGCTCTCGCTTGAGGCCACGACCACCCTTCTCTCCGACCACAATCGCGAAAAGCGCGAAGCGGCGGCGAAGGAGCTGGCGAATGTGTTTGGCGAGAACATCCGCACCTTCTCGCGCATCCACAACACGCTCGCGAAGGAAAAGGAAATCGAGGATCGCTGGCGCAAGATGCCGACCCCGCAGACCGGTCGCCACCTGTCGAACGACGTGGAGCCCGAAGTGGTACAAGCGCTGCGCGACGCCGTGGTCGCGGCCTACCCGCGCCTGTCGCATCGCTACTACAAGCTGAAGGCGAAATGGCTCGGCCTCGACACGCTGCAGATCTGGGACCGCAACGCGCCGCTGCCCACCGAGGCCCCGCGCGACATCATGTGGGACGAGGCGAAGGACACCGTCCTTGATGCCTATTCCGGCTTCGATCCGCGCATGGCCGATATCGCGCAGCCCTTCTTTGACAAAGGCTGGATCGATGCGGGCGTGAAACCGGGCAAGGCGCCGGGCGCCTTCGCGCACCCGACCGTGACCACCGTCCACCCCTACGTGATGCTGAACTACCTCGGCAAACCGCGCGACGTGATGACGCTGGCGCATGAGCTAGGCCACGGCGTCCATCAGGTGCTGGCCGCGAAACAGGGCGAGATGCTGGCCAACACGCCTCTGACGCTGGCCGAGACGGCCTCGGTCTTCGGCGAGATGCTGACCTTCCGCAAGCTGCTGGCTGCTGCGAAGACCAAGGAGGAGCGCAAGACGCTTCTGGCCGGCAAGGTCGAGGACATGATCAACACGGTCGTGCGCCAGATCGCCTTCTACGATTTCGAGTGCAAGCTGCATGCAGCCCGCGCCGAAGGGGAGCTGACGCCCGAGGATATCAACGCGCTGTGGATGTCGGTGCAGGGCGAAAGCCTCGGCCCGGCATTCGAGTTCATGGACGGCTACGAGACCTTCTGGTCCTACATCCCGCACTTCGTCCACTCGCCCTTCTACGTCTACGCCTACGCCTTCGGCGACGGTCTGGTGAACGCGCTCTACGCCGCCTATGAGGCCGCGCCCGAGGGCTTCCAGGACAAGTATTTCGCGATGCTGGAAGCGGGTGGCTCGATGCACCACAAGGAACTGCTCGCGCCCTTCGGCCTCGACGCGTCCGACCCGGCCTTCTGGGACAAGGGCCTGTCGATGATCGAAGGCTTCATCGACGAGCTGGAGGCGATGGAGGAGTAATCCTCCCGCCCCGTTCTGAAAACGAAAAAACGCCGCGCGAGGTTCTCAACGCGCGGCGTTTCCGTGACCGGCTCCCCACAAGCACTGTCAACTCCAACCGGAACCTTTACCCCTGAAGGCCCCGATCAGATTAGCATTTCTTCGACCTCGAACCGGGTCAGCCGCGGCGCGGCGAGCGGGCCGAACTCGCGCAGCTTGTCCATCTGCGGAAACAGCGCGAGGAAAAGCTCGGCCATCCGCGGGTCGATCATCCGCTCGAACCCTTCGCCAGGATGGAAGCTCTCGACCTCCATGCCGCCGACCTTGAGCGAGCCGTGCTGCTCGAGCACCAGATGATAGGCGGAGACCGGCGAGATCGGCGTGACCTCGATGACGCTCACCCCATCGACGAAGGCCGCGATCGGCGCATAGGCCGCCTCGATCCCCAGACGTCCGCGCAGCCGGGCATCGCGCAGGCAGATCCGCGCATGCGGGCCCAACACCAGATCCTGGGACGGACGGCCATGTCCGAAGGCTTCGGCGGTCACGCGGATCATCCGCGCGGCCACGTCCTTCGCCGCCGGGAACATCGTCATCGAGCCTTTCCACGTTACGGTCTCGACCCGCTCATCGGCGGTCAGGACCCGCATTCCGGGCACCAGATCCTCAACCGAGACCGGGCCTTCCTCGGTCGCGATCACGGCACCGCGCGCCAAGGCGGAGAACGCCTCCTCGAACAGCGGGATCGCCGGGGCGACGCGGGATGTTTCTTCGATGAAGCCGTTCGCCTCGAGCCACCACGCGGCATAGCGGCGGGTCATCGCGGAAGCGCGCAGGGCGCGTTTCGGCGCATTCGGACTCGCACGCAAAGGGCGCGGCAGAGGCGGTTCGGTGTCGGTGGGACGTAGCGCGGCAGCTGCCGTCCGGTGGGGTAGATTCATGCGATAGGCCTTTCGGTCTTCTCACGGCTGCATCGGCCCCCACCGGTTGCAGAGAGACGCTCACAACATGGCTAAAACGTGCGAGGCCGTCAAATTATTGACGCGATTGTCTCGCGATCGCCGAGCAGTCAGCACCTGCCCTTACGGCACGTTTCTCCACCGCGCACAAACGGCCACAGTCTCACCACATTCGAAACGAATCACCCGCCCCCAGAGACACTGGAGACGGGTGATGAAAATGGCCGGGCGTGGCAGCGCCCGGCCAGGTCTCGCGCGGCGATCAGCATGACCAATTACGATCGCCGCGCGAGAAGGGAGGTCACTGTGCGGCGCTGACCCTGCGCGGCGCGGACGCCACAGGGCGGCCGGTCTGCGAAGGGCGCGCCTTGCGCGCCCAAGGCATCCGCGTGTCGCAGTCGCGTGCGGAGGCCACGGCGGCTTTCATCCAGCGGCGGGTCGGTTGAGTTTTGTTCATGTCTTTGTCCCCTCGTCTCGAGATCGTTTTCGATCCGGTTCGGGACTGTTCTGCCCGCGCAATGGGGCCAGCATGGGGCGGGAGTTGGATTTTTTCGCGCAAGGAAACGAACGAATGCGGCAAGGCGGATTGTCTCAGCCGCCCCGCCAATATCGTAAAGCGCGCCGCCCGCGTGCCCGGATCAGAGCCGGATCGCCGAGAGCAGACGCCCGTAATCGGCCTCGCCCGCATGGGTCGTGCGGCGATAGGAATAGAAACGCTCGGGCTCCTGATAGGTGCAGCGGCGCATCCATTCCGCCTCGCCGACGCCTGCCTCGCGCAGCCTGTGCAGCGAGAAGCTCGGCAGGTCGAAATGCGGCTTTCCCGAGGGCCCGGGCGAGAAGAACCGGCTGTAGTCCATGTCCTCCATCAGGAACTGCTCCATGAAGTCTTCGCCGACCTCGTAGGAATGGACCGAGATGCAGGGCCCGATCACCGCCGTGATATTCTCGCGATGCGCGCCCAAACGCTCCATCGCGTCGAGCGTATTCTCCAGCACCCCCTCCATCGCGCCGCGCCATCCCGCATGGGCCGCGCCGATAACGCCCGCTTTCGGGTCGGAGAACAGCACCGGCTGGCAATCGGCGGTCAGGATCGAGATCGCGATGCCCGGCACCTTGGTCACGGCCGCGTCGGCGCGCGGCGGCGGATCGGTGATCTCCTCGATCACCGCGACATCGGGCGAATGCACCTGATTGACGCCTTGCAGCGCGTTCAGCTCCACACCCATCGCATCGGCCGCGCGGGCGCGATTGGTGCGCACCGCCTCGCTTTGATCCGACGAACCGGGACCGCAATTGAGCCCCGCAAAAATGCCCGAGGACGCGCCGCCCTTGCGCGTGAAGAACCCGTGCTTCACGGTTCCCAAGGCGGGTGAGGTCAGAATTTCGAGCATCGTCGACATCGCGTTCCTCAATAGCTCAGACGGTCTTCGGATCGAACCCCGGCGGCAGCGGCGCGTTCGGTGCGACGAGGGCCAGAGCTTGGAACAGGTGACCCATTTCCTCGGGGTGGGTCAAGCGGCGATGCGCGGCGATATGGGTCTCGCGCGCGGCCCCCGATAACGCCTGCGCGAGGCGCTGCGCCCGTGCCGTAATGCCGAGCCGCTCCAGCAGAACGCCCTGCGCGGTCATTCCCGAGACGGCGGCTCCCGCGTCTTGTGCGGCCTGCGCCAGAGGCTCGAAATCGACATGGGCGGTCAGGTCCGCCTCGCCGGGCTCCGCGAAAGGATCGACGGCCTCATGCGCCCTGAGTGCCTGAAACGTGTCGCCCTTGGAATGCCAGTTGCCATAGTCGATCAGCAGCGCCGCGCCGCCTTGGTTTGCAATCCGCGCGGCCAGCGTCTCGGTGAAGTTCACCGCAGCCGCACAGGTCTCGACCACGTCGCCCGGCACGGTGTCGGCCATGCGCGCCTCCAGCGCCTCGAGACGCGACGGCGGCGCGAGGCCGGGCGTCAGCATGCCGTCGTCGGACAGCCCCACCTGCCGCTCGGCCCAGCCGTCGCCGTCCCGCTGGAACTGCCGGATCGGCAGCGCGTCGAGAAACTCGTTCGCGACGACGAACAGCGGCATCTCCGGCAGGCCGTCGATCGTCTCGTGCCAAGTGACGTGATGTGGCGCGAGCGTCTCGCGCTGGATCTCGCGCAGCGTGGGCGAGGCCTCGATCAGATGGACCTGCGCGGCCTCCACCATCCCCGGCACGGCCTTCATCGCGCGCAGCATATCGGCCATCAGCGTGCCACGCCCCGGCCCGGCCTCGGCCAGCACGAAGGGCGCGGGCCGGCCCTGATCCAGCCATGCCTGCGCCAGACACAGGCCCAGCATCTCGCCGAACATCTGGCTGATCTCCGGCGCGGTGATGAAGTCGCCCGCCCGCCCGAACGGATCACGGGTGGCGTAATAGCCATGCTCGGGATGCAGCAGGCAGGCGCTCATGTAGCGGTCGAGCCGCATCGGCCCCTCCGCCGCGATCTGCGCGGCAAGGATGTCGCCCAGCGGAGTCACGAGGCTTTCGGCGCCCGAAGCGCGCGGATCGCGAAATACAGCCCCACCGCGATCATCGGCAGCGACAGCACCTGCCCCATCGTCAGCCCCCAGCCATCGGTGAAGCGGATCACGTGGCCATACGGGTTGCCGAGGGTCACGAATTGCGGATCGCCCTGCCGGAACAGCTCGACAAAGGCGCGCGCGGCGCCGTAGCCCATCAGGAACACGCCGAGGCTCAGGCCTGGGCGCTTCAGCGAGCGGCCGAACCACACCATGCTCCAGAGGATCAGGCCAAGGAGCAACCCCTCCAGCCCCGCCTCATAGAGCTGCGAGGGATGGCGCGCGCAGGTGCCATCCACCTGCCCCGCGATCCCGAGGCAGGTCTGCGCCAGCTCACCGGGGAAGATCACGCCCCACGGCACGTCCGTGGGACGCCCCCAAAGCTCCGGCTTGATGAAATTCGCGATCCGCCCGAGGAACAGCCCGATCGGCGCGACCAGCGCCATTGCATCGGCCAGTTGCAGCTTGGGCACGTCATGCCGTCGCGCGAACCACCAGCCCGCGAGCAGAGTGCCCAAGAAACCACCGTGGAAGGACATGCCGCCCTGCCAGACTTTCACGATGTCGAGCGGATGCGCCAGATACCACGCCGGCTCATAGAACAGGATGAAGCCAAGCCGCCCGCCCAGAACCACGCCGATGATCACCGCCGTCAGCAGGTCCTCGACCTTGCCCGGCTTCATCGGCGCGCGGTTCTGAGGCCAGAGCGTATCGCGCTTCATCAGCGCCACGATGATCTGCCAGCCCGCGATCAGCCCCGCGATATAGGCCAGCGCATACCAGCGGATCGGCAGGCCGAGACCGGGGATCGTGATGGCGACCGGATCGAAATCGGGGAAGGGAATGGCGAGAGGCAGCAAGGCAGTCTCCTGTCAGAAATCGCCGCGAGAAAGCCCTGCGCGGGCCGGGAAGTCAACCTTGCCAGCGGAGCCGCCGCGGCCCATATAGACAGAGAAGCAGAAATTGACCGCAAGGGGATGCCGATGCAGCCGCCCAACAAGATGTTCGACGAAATGTCCAAGCTGATGACCAACGCGATGGGCGTGGCCCAAGGCGCGAAGGACGAGGCCGAGACGGCGATGAAAAGCTGGATGGACCGCTGGCTGGCCGACCGCGACCTCGTGACCCGCGAGGAATTCGACGCGGTTCGTGCGATGGCGCAGAAAGCGCGCGAGGAGAACGAGGCACTGAAGGCCCGCATCGAGGCGCTCGAAGGCAAGTCTGAGAGCTGAACTCTTCGCGATGGAATTTGAAAACGCCCGGTCCGAATGGCCGGGCGTTTTTCATGGGGGACCCGCTCGGGGGCGACAAGCCCCGGGCCGCGCCCGTCCGGCGCTCGGCAAAACCTCGCGCGTTCGTCGGGTCGGCCTTCCACTGGAAGGCCGCTTTGTCCCGCCTCACCCCTCCCCCCGGGAGGGCGCATTGGCGATGTCCTAGCGGGCTCGAATGTCGTTCGGGCTTGCGAAGATAAACCGCCAAGCCACCCACGCTACAAAGCGCCCACCCAAGGCTCGGGCGCGTCCCTTCCGTGTCCCCACCGACAAACCAAAATGCCCGCGCCGAGGCGCGGGCAGATTGAAACTCCGTCGAAAGCCTCGCGGCCTTACGTGCCTTCCGCCTGGTCGTAGGCGTCGATGATCTTCGCGACCATCGGGTGGCGCACCACGTCTTTCGCGGTGAAGTAGTTGAAGCTGATCCCCTCGACATGGCCGAGGATACGCTCTGCATCCTGCAGCCCCGAGGGCATCCCGCGCGGCAGGTCCACCTGAGACCGGTCGCCGGTGATCACCATCCGCGAGCCTTGGCCCAGACGGGTCAGGAACATCTTCATCTGCATGGTCGAGGCGTTTTGCGCCTCGTCCAGCACCACGAAGGCGTTCGACAGCGTGCGACCGCGCATGAAGGCGAGCGGTGCGATCTCGATCCGCTTCTCCTCCAGCAGCTTCGCAAGTTGCTTGGCCGGCAGGAAGTCGTTCAGCGCGTCATAGAGCGGCTGCATGTAAGGATCGACCTTGTCCTTCATGTCGCCGGGCAGGAAGCCCAGACGCTCGCCCGCCTCGACGGCCGGACGCGACAGGATGATCTTGTCGACATGACCACCGATCAGCATGGTCACACCCACAGCCACTGCGAGATAGGTCTTGCCGGTGCCCGCAGGCCCGATCCCGAAGGCCAACTCGTGCTCGAAGAGATGCTTCACATAAGCCTTCTGCGCCTCGGTGCGCGGCTCGACCTGCTTCTTGCGGGTGCGGATCTCGAACTTGCCCGCCTCGAACATTTCGAGCTGCTCATCGACCGTGGTCCCGGTGCCGCCCAGATCGGCCATGCGCAGCGCCGCATCGACCTCTTCGGCGTCGATCGGCTTGTTCTGTTCAAGGCGTTGATACAACTGATGCAGCACGGCGGCGGCTTGCGATTGCGCTTCGGGCTCGCCCACCACGGCCAGTTGGTTGCCACGCCGAAGGATGTGAACCTGCAGCTTGTGCTCTATCTGGGCCAGATTGCGGTCGAATTCACCGCAAAGATCGATCAGCAGCCGGTTGTTGGGGAACTCAAGAAGCGTCTCGTGAGCATCCTGAGAGCGAGGCGGGGGTGTGATCGCGCTGAAGCCCAAATACAGAGTCTCCTTAGCTGGTTTGGTAAAGATATGGTGCCTGCCTCGGGGGATTCACGCAAGCACTGGTTTCCCGCCCTCCTAGGCGCGGCAGCAAATTTCATCAAACTGAAACCAAAAAACGCAGGCGCGGTTCCGCTTGGCGGCATTGCCTATTTATTAGGCGAATCCGGTTTCGCAAGGGGATGCGCGGCGATACGCTGATTGAGGACGCCACCTCTTCGCCGCACCGCATCATGGCCCCCGAATCGCTGGCTGTGAAAAAAGGGCCTCCGCGGCTCAGAATCGCGCGGCAAAAGCCAAACGCTCCACAACCCTAGCGCGAGAACTGTCGCAACAATCGGAACACCCGCTATCTTTTTTGGCTATTGTTCTCACAAACCCGGCAAATATCGACAATCTCTCGCCAATTTAGGTTTATTCAGGGCAAACTGCACCCTGACGGCGCTCGCGGAGAGATCTTGAGCGCCGCATGTTATTCCGCTGCCCGATCAGGAGAGTCTCGAGAGATGAAGACCATTGCAATCACCGCCGCCGCGCTGCTCACCGGTATGGCGTTCGCTGGCGCCGCCCAGGCCGGTACGAGCTGCTACACCGGCCCGGTCGGGCGCGATCACGTTAACAACCAGACCGTCTGCGGACCGACCCGCAAGCAACAGATTCATATCGACTGCTTCCGCGGCCCGTGGCGCGAGACGATCTGGGATCACCCGCAGGGCAGCTTCGTCGATGATCTGGTGGCTTTCGGCTACGATTACGGCGATGCGAACGGCCTCGCGACTCAGATCTGCAAGAACGAGAGCCTCGTGGGCAATCCCGACGGTCTGCGTAGAGAGCTTCTGAAAGCGATCGCGAACGACCCGCCCGGCCCGAACTGATCGGCCAGCTTCCCCAATCAAAAAGGGCCGCGGATCACGCGGCCCTTTTCATTTGAGACGTCAACGCGACGAGCGCTCAGATCAACTCGCCCGCCAGCGAATTCGGCGCCGTGCCGGTGATCCGCACCTTCGCCAGAACGCCGGGGCCCAGCCCCTCGCCCGAGACATGGACCGCCTGCAGGTAATCGGATTTGCCGACCCACTGGCCGTCCAGCCGCCCGGGCTTCTCAAAAAGCACGTTCACTTCGCGCCCGGTCATGCTCTCCTGACAGGCCCGCTGTTGCGAGGTCAGAAGCGCCTGAAGCTCCTGCAGCCGCGCATCGGCGACCTCGGCCGGCACCGCGCCTTTCGCACCAGCCGCGGGCGTGCCCGGGCGCGGCGAGTATTTGAACGAATAGGCCATGCCGTAATTGACCTCGCGGATCAGCGCCATCGTGTCCTCGAAATCCTGATCGGTCTCGCCGGGGAAGCCCACGATGAAATCGCCCGAGATCACGATGTCGGGGCGCGCGGCGCGAATGCGCTCGATCAGGCGGATATAGCTCTCCGCCGTATGCTTGCGGTTCATCGCCTTGAGGATCTTGTCCGAGCCCGATTGCACCGGCAGATGCAGATACGGCATCAGCTTCGGCTCGTCGCCATGCGCCGCGATCAGGTCGTCTTCCATGTCGTTCGGGTGCGAGGTGGTGTAGCGGATACGCTCCAGCCCGTCGATCTTGGCGAGCGACCGGGCCAGCCGTGCGAGCGACCAATCACCGCCCTCACCTTCCCCGTGATAGGCGTTGACGTTCTGACCCAGCAGCGTGATCTCGCGCACGCCTTTCTCCACCAGCGCCTGCGCCTCGCGCAGGATCTTGTCAGCCGGGCGCGAGATCTCGGCCCCGCGCGTGTAGGGCACCACGCAGAAGGCGCAGAACTTGTCGCAGCCCTCCTGCACCGTCAGAAACGCCGTCGGACGCGCCTGCACGGGGCGCGCGGGCAGATGGTCGAACTTGTCTTCCAGCGGAAACTCGGTCTCGACGGGGCGCGCGCCATTATCGGTCCGCGCGACCAGTTCGGGCAGCTTGTGATAGCTTTGCGAGCCCACGACCAGATCCACCAGATCCGAGCGCCGCAGAATCTCGTCGCCCTCGGCCTGCGCGACACAGCCTGCGACACCGATCTTCAGGTCGGGCTTGGCCTCCTTGAAAGGACGCAGACGGCCCAGATCGGAATAGACCTTCTCGGCCGCCTTCTCGCGGATATGGCAGGTGTTGAGCAGCACCATATCCGCCGCGCCCACATCGTCGGTCAGCTCATAGCCCTTCGCGCCCATGGCCTCGGCCATGCGCTCGCTGTCATAGACGTTCATCTGACAGCCATAGGTTTTGATATGCAGCTTTTTCGGAGCGTCGCTCATGCCAATCCTCGCGCGTCTTTCCAGCGGGCCTGATACAGCCAAATCACCCTTTCCCGCAAGGTCGCGCATGGCACGAGCCGTAAAGGCTTGATTTCATGCGGGCCTTCCCCGATCCTGCGCCCGAAGACCCCGTAAAAGGTCCCGACAGGCATGAAATATTCCTCGCTGACCGATTTCCTCACCCGCCAGAGCGCGGCGCTGTCCAAAGGTCCGGTTGGTGTGATCCTCGCGGAGGACGGGGTCGAGCTGGAGAGCACGATCCGCCACCATGTCGACCTCGGGTTTCCGGTGCTGCTGGTTCTGGGCCATGCCGCGATGGACCTGCCGGACGATCTGGCCGCCGACAGCCCGACGAAAATCTACCGCATCGATTTCGAGCTGAACCGCCGCGACGCAGCCCCCCTCGCGATCAACCCGATCATCGCGGCCGTACCCGCGGGAACGTGGCTCTATTACTGCTTCAACGCGGAATACCTGTTCTTCCCCTTCTGCGAGACCCGCTCGATCGGCGAGGTTCTCACCTTCCACACCGAAGAACGCCGCGCCTCGATGCTGAGCTATGTGATCGACCTCTATACCGGCGATCTGGAGGCGCATCCGAACGGCGTCGATACCGAGAACGCGATGTTCGACAAGGCGGGCTATTACGCGCTCGCCCGGCTCGATCCCGAGAACCACGACCACCCGAAAGAGCGGCAGCTGGATTTCTTCGGCGGGCTGCGCTGGCGCTTCGAGGAGCATGTCCCCGCCCAGCGCCGCAAGATCGACCGGATCGCCCTGTTTCGCGCCAAATCCGGCCTGAAACTGCGCCCCGATCACACGTTCAACGACGAGGAATACAACACCTATTCCTGCCCGTGGCACCATAACCTGACCTGCGCCACCGCCTCGTTCCGGGTCGCGAAAGCGCTGAAGTTCAATCCCGGGTCGACCTATGACGTGCACAGTTTCACCTGGGTCAATTCCGAACGCTTCAACTGGTCGAGCCAGCAACTCATGGATCTGGGCCTCATCGAACCCGGCCAGTGGTTCTGATCCGCCCTTCCAACTGATCCCGGATGGTTCCCGAATTATGTCTGCGCGGGCGCAGAGTGACCTGTGCAATTCCTTAGTAAAAGAATCGCCTTTACAATTCCGATCATTTCACTCAGGTTATTCCCATCAGCCAGTCGATCCCCGACGAGCCGCTTTCGCGAGATGGAGACCGGAGATGAAACGCCCCTCTTCCCCCGGCCCCCGATACCGGGCCGACACGCATGTTGATATCGATCCGCCGCTGAGCCTGCGCGACATCGTCGAGGCGCTGTGCAGCGGTTTCCCCCCGGGCCAGAGCGCGCTCGAAGCGACGCTCGACCGGATCGAGGGAGGCCGCAGATGAGCATCAATGAAAGCTTCGCCAACGCCCTGCCCGTCCATGACGCAGAGGTGCTGACCGGCAAGGGCAACCTCGCCCATATCGTGCTGGACGGTCAGGTCTATACGCTGCGCATCACCAAGGCAGGCAAGCTGATCCTGACCAAATGAGCGCAACACTGCGCCACCCACAGATCCCGAACGTCCGAAACCGCCCGATCGTCCCTCGGGCGGTTTTTCTGTATCAAAGACGCCTATCGCAGTGATCTGGGGTAGATGGAGCGGGTGATGGGAATCGAACCCACGTCTTCAGCTTGGAAGGCTGCGGCTCTACCATTGAGCTACACCCGCGCTCTGGCCTCTCCTTAGCGGGCCACGCCGCACCATTCAAGCGGGATCGGCAAGCGGTTCGCGCAAACCCGGCCCGGAGGCGCGGTTCGAATTGACCTCCTGGCCCACGCGCCACGCCTGTAATATGCCCTCGGGCCTTGGCTGCATCAGGGTCGCCGCGCCATGGCCTTCCTCGCCCAGCCATTTCGCCCAATCGGCTTGCTCGAGAACCAGCGGCTCGCGGTGATGGATCGGGGCGAGCGTCGGCCCCGCCGGCAAGGTCACGATGGCGCAGGTGGTCAGCAACTCGCCCCCCTTCTCCCAGTCCTGCCAGAGCCCGCCGAACACCATCGGCGCGCCGTCCGTGCGCGAAACGTAGAAGGGCAGCTTCGCCTCGCCCTCGCGATGCCATTCATAAAACCCCTCCGCCGGGATCAGGCAGCGCCGCGACCGGATCGCTTCTCGGAAGGCAGGTTTCTCCGCCACGGTCTCGGACCGCGCATTGATCAGCAAAGGCCCATCCGTCGGCGTCTTGTACCAATGCGGGATGAAGCCCCAGCGCATCGCCCGCAACTGCCGCTGCCCCTCGCCGGAGACACAGACCGGCAGGCTCTGGGTCGGGCAGATGTTGAACCGTTCGCCATCGGGCACGTCATTGCCCGGCACCGCCTTGAACAGACGCGCCATCGCATCGACGGGAAGAGTGTTGGCCATACGTCCGCACATAGCACAAAGCTATGCCGCCACGCGCGCGGCACAAGCCCCACGCTTGACCGGACGGCGCGTTTTCGGGCAAGGGAAAGCCATGTTGATTTACAAAATCCTCCGCCGCCCCGAATGGGATGCATTTCGCGAAGCCGGGCACACGCTCGGCGCACCGGTCGACCTCGCGGACGGCTATATCCATTTCTCCACCGCCGATCAGGTCGTCGAAACGGCTGCGAAACATTTCGCGGGCGAATCCGATCTGGTGCTGGTCGCTTTCGATTCCACGGCGATGGGCGCAGATCTGAAATGGGAGCCCTCGCGCCGCGATCAGCTCTTCCCGCATCTCTACCGCCCGCTGAATCTCAGCGAAGTCGTCTGGGACCACGCCCTACCCCTGGGGGCTGCGGGCCATATCTTCCCGAAGGAAATGTCGTGACCACCTTGATCGAGCGCGTGGGCCTTGCGGCCTTCCAGAAGATCGACCCGGAAAAGGCGCATGGCCTGTCGCTGCGCGCATTGCGGATGGGGCTCGCGCCCCTGCCCGGCCCGATCACCTCGCCGCGGCTGAAGACCGATTTGGCGGGGATGTCGCTTCTGAACCCAGTGGGCCTCGCGGCGGGCTTCGACAAGAATGCCGAAGCCGTGCCGCAGCTGATGCGCGCGGGTTTCGGCTTCATCGAAGTGGGCGCCGCGACGCCCCGCCCGCAGGAAGGCAACCTGCCGCCCCGCCTCTGGCGCCTGCCCGCCGACCGCGCCGCGATCAATCGCTTCGGCTTCAACAATCAGGGCATGGGACCGATCACCGAGCGGCTGGCAAAGCGCCCGGAAGGTATTCCGGTGGGCCTCAATCTGGGCGCCAACAAAGACGCCGCCGACCGCGCGAAAGATTTCGCGACCGTGCTGGCCCATGCCGGTCCGCATCTGGATTTCGCGACGGTCAACGTCTCCTCGCCCAATACCGAGAAGCTGCGCGACCTGCAGGGCAAGGCGGCCCTGTCGGCACTGCTGGCGGGTGTGATCGAGACCCGCGACGGTCTTGCGCGCCGCATTCCGGTCTTTCTGAAAATCGCCCCCGATCTGAGCGCCGAGGAACTGGCCGAGATCGCCGAGGTCGCGCTGGAAAGCGGCATCGACGGGATCATCGCGACCAATACGACGCTCTCGCGCGAGGGGCTGACCTCGCCGAACCCCTCCGATCAGGGCGGCCTTTCGGGCGCGCCTTTGTTCGAGAAATCGACCCGCGTTCTGGCGCAGCTCTCGCAGCATACTGCGGGCGCGCTGCCGCTGATCGGCGTGGGCGGCGTGGGCTCCGCCGAACAGGCCTACGAGAAAATCCGCGCAGGCGCCTCGGCCGTGCAGCTCTATACCGCGATGGTCTTCTCGGGCCTCTCGCTCGCGGCAGATATCGCGCGCGGCCTCGACGCCCTTCTGGAACGCGACGGCTTCGCCAGCGTTTCCGAGGCAATCGGCACCGGGAGGGACAAATGGCTGTAACGATCTGGCACAATCCGCGCTGCTCGAAATCGCGCGAGACCTTGAGGCTGCTCGAAACCCGCGGGATCGCCCCTGAGGTGCGCGACTACCAGAAAGAGCCGCCGACCATGGCCGAGCTGCAGGACGCGCTGATGAAACTCGGCCAGCCCGCCGCTGCGATGATCCGCTGGAAGGACACCGACCTTACGAAAGACGCCGATGAGAATGAAATCATCTCGGCGCTGAGCGCCAATCCGAAGTTGATCGAACGCCCGCTCGTGCTCACGGACACGGCCGCCCGCATCGGGCGCCCACCCGAGACGGTTCTCGAAATCCTTTAAGGTTGAGGGGCGCCGCCCCTCTTCGGCTATGCCGAATTCACCCCGGGATATTTCAATCAAGGAGAAGTAAAACAGCCGCTTCGCCTTGGCCAAAATATCCCGGGGGAATCTCCGGAGGAGATGGGGGCAGCGCCCCCTGCCTAATTGATAGTTGCCTCGTAGAGCTGAAAATATCGACGATGCTCGGCGTAACGCCCCCCGCAGAAAGCAAAGCGCCGAGATCAGAAACGATCTCGGCGGCAAGGGCGCCTGGTGCGTCTGGGTCGGGTCTCAACTCGACCCGCCTTATCAGTTCTCGGAGGTGCTCATTGGCTTGGTGAACAAGCTCGGGGTCGGCGAGCAGTGTCTCGAGTTCCTGCACAGCGCGCGCAAAGAGCGCAGCACTGTCAGTCGGAAGTTGCGGCAGGACCGAGCGGGTCTCTTGATGCTGATCCAGCTCGGCTTCAAGACCTGCGATCTCGCGTTCGAGGTCTTCCGCGCGCGCCTTGTAAGCGCTGTATGGCGCGCCTTGCTCGATCGCATCGAAGATCCGCTGGCGGCTCGTACGCGCTTTCTTGAGACGACGCTCGAGCCGAGTTGCGGTATCGGCGCCTTTGGTGCTCGCGAGCGCCTTGTACTCCGCCTTGAGCGCGGCATCGAAGCTCGCGGCCAATTCCGGCGTCAGAAAGGTGCCCCGAAGCTTCGCGAAGACGCGCGCCTCGATGCGGTCTCGGTGGATGGTCGTCTTGTTGTTGCACGCGCCTTTTCGAGCTTCGCGGCAGCCGAAATGGGTTCGACCAACTTTCACATAGGTCGCGCCGCAGCAGCCGCAGACCAGCAAACCGCTCAGCAGATGCTTGCTGCGCCGGGCCCCGACGGGGTTACCCTTGCCTTTGGCTTTTGCGGCTTGGGTTGCAAGCTGGGCCTCCACGCGATCCCAGAGATCTTGATCGACGATCCGCAGCGCCGGGATCTCGATCTCCGCGGCCGCGCTCGGGGTTTCGTAGACTTCTTTGCTGCCGGTTTCCGGATGGTAGCGCCGTGAGGTCTTCGCGACGCTCGCGATACCAATGTAGAGACGATTGCGCAGCATGCCTTCGAACCGCGCCGGGTTGCCTCGGATGGTGCTGATATCCCAGGTGCCACCGCGCGGGGCCGGAATGCCATCCCCGTTCAGCCGCTTGACGATCGCCTGGGTCGAATGCCCGTCCGCGAACTCGCGAAAAATGCGGCGCACAACATCGGCTTCCTCGGGGTCGATCTCGCGGTTGAGCCCATCGTCACCGTCACGCTTGCGGTAGCCGTATGCGCTCGTGTGGAGCCGTTTCCGGGTGAGCCCCTGAACCATGCCACGGCGCGTGTGTTCACCGATCATCTGCGCATAGAGCTGCGCGCCGAGCGCGTTGATCAGAACTTTGAAAAAGTCCTGCTGACCTTCGGCGACAGAGTAAAGCTCGGCCTGCTGGAACTGGAACAGCTCGTAGTGATTGAGAGCGTCCGCGATCTTGCGAGTCAGACGGTCCACGGCTTCGATGACGATCGCATCGACCTGCCGAGCGTTGACCGCAGCACACAGCGCCTGGAGACCCTCGCGGCGGGTATTGCGTCCAGATTTCTCGTAATCCGTGAAACGATGTGTCACCACCCATCCGCGCTCGGCCGCGAAACGCTCCGCCATCGCGACCTGATCGTCGATCGAAGTCTGCTTCTGTAGACCCGAGCTGTAGCGAGCATAGATCGCGACACGTTTCGTCATTGTGCTTTCTCCTTCTGAGGCGCGGCGGGGCTGTTGGCGGGGATCGCATTCGCAAGATCCCGGACAACAGCGCGCGCAAGCAACCGCGCAATCGCATTGCAGGCTGGCGGCATGATCGTCGCTTCATCGAGCGTATCGTTCGCGGCGGTGATGGGGGCGGATGGCATGAAAAGCTCCTTAGTAGCGTGGTCCTACTAAGGAAGCTGGGTTCATCGGTCGGAGCGCGGAAACGCGATCACGCAAAAACTGAATTTCGCGATGCGAAAAAGTAAGCATGAAGCTCGAGTCCGTTGCGAACGCAACCGACCTTCGCGCTCGCTTCACGGGCGGACACGCGCTCAATCGGGCGGATTCCGGACCTTCGCTGCGGTGGCGATCGGATCACCCAGCCAAGATGGAAGCCGACATTCAGAGCGGACCAAGATCGAGGGGTGTTCTGAATCGCCGCGAGCCCGCTCCGAGCCCAATGCGGACTAACGGGTAGCTGCCATGACGACACTCCCTCCCCGAGCAAGCCCAAAATCACTATGGCAAGCGCGAATGGTAAATGCGCAGACAAGTCCACCAACACATTTACCTTTCTCCATCAGGGGGTAAACTGTTCCGATCCAGGAACCGCTTCTCAATGTTAGGCCATAGCTATGACCCATATTTATTCCTCAGGACCGAATGGTATCGTAATCCCGACAGAGGCTCCTGAGTGGAAAGCAAATTATCCATACTTGGGCGAAGCAGGTAAAAAGACACTGGAGATAGTCCAAGCGTTTCGTGAGGGGCGACGAAAAATGCTTCCGGAAGAGATTCCGAAAAACCTCATTGCAGATAAGCCGAGAAAGAACTGGCCAGATATTTTTATTACCACAAATGGGTTGTTGGTGGTTCGGGAGCCGGTGCGCGAAGTTCTTGAGCGGCTCGATCCAGGGATTCATCAGTTCTTTCCGTTCGATTTGAAGACGAAACGGGGAGTGGCGATCAACGGGCCTTGGTTCGCGATGAATGTTACCGCTGAACAAGATTCGATAGTCCTTGAGCGATCTCGGGTGCATTTGAGTGAGAGCGACCCAGAGAGGCTCAATAGCTTTTTCGTTGAACCTCAAGATGGTGATGTTGTCGTTGATCCCGCACGACAATCGGGGTTGAACTTGTGGCGGGAAAAGCGGTTCAACATGAGCCTTCTCGGCTCAGATGCCTTCCAAACTGAACTGGAAGCAAAAGGTATCAAGTTCTTTCCTTCATTTAGAGCGCAAAGTTTAGGTGCGTCTGCAACACGTGCTTGAAACGCTTGTGTTTTGTCGGTGCTTTGTTCGCCAACATTGAGCCTAAAGCTGCCTTAGAGATGCCGCTCGATTTCTGCCACAGCGTCTGAGACAGGAAGCCTCGCCATGTCGAGCTTCACATCTGCTGCAGCCCATGGCGTGTAGTCGCGCGACAGCACCTTTTGCCAATCAGGCTTTTCGAGGCCGGGCACATCCATCTCGCGCCCTTCAACTCTCGCCCGATGCGTCACCGGGTCAGAGCAAATGGCTTCAACGCCAAGAAAACTCGCCTTGGACCGCTTTGCTGCAGCCGTGAAAATCTCGCGAGTGATCTCCCAAGGGTTCACGCAATCGATGATTGTCGTATGCCCCAGATCAAGATTTGAGGCCGCAAGGGCTGCTGCGATATGGTAGCTTTCCGGGCCTATGTCCCGATCAGGATCAATCGCCCAGATCGCGGCGTCGATCTCGTCAATCCGCAGATATACGGCCCCTGTCGCGACCGACAGCGCGCGTGAAATTGTGCTTTTACCAGTCCCCGGCAAGCCTGCGAACGAAATGAGAGTAGCCAAAATTGGGCCTGTTACTAACTGTTGATGGTGTTCATTTAGCCAATGGCTGAATGACCGAAAAGTCCCGCATAGCTGACCAACACGTTTTGCGGACACCCCCTTTCTTTTTGCCATCGCGTTGGCCGCCACCGTGCTGTTCTGGTTATAAGTCCCGAGCCAAAGCTCTCAGTCACTTTTAATCCTCTACAATCTTCAAAGACGCAACATCTGTGATTAGATGTCCGCACCTGCCTATCAACCCCAGTGCTTCAAATCTCACTCCAGATTTGGAATGCCCGGCTAGCGTCACGAGAATCGTAGGCGACGATAAAATTCGATCCCAAAAGTCGACTTCTGTTTCATTGAACGGATTGCTTGCGCTTGCAGCGCCACAGCAACGGAAATCTTGCGCCAAGAGCTCATCTATTTCCGGCAGATCGAGATGCACATTCAGTCCGCGCTCGATCATGCCTGCGCGAAATGCTTTCATAGCTTCTATTCGGGTCATCTCGCGCCCTAAATCAGGGCAAACATAATCTTCCTTGCTCCAGCCTTCTGCGTCGGCTGAACCTGTAGGAAATATACATATTAAATAAAAGAAAAAAACCGACAGGATCGAAACGAGGCCCGAGTTGCGCCATGATTTATGCGTTTTTAGCAGCACCCATTCCAACTTTCTGAATAGCTCCCGAAGTTATGCACGATCTCTGGTGGCCGTCCGAAAGCCAGTCGTCCGGAAATATCGGAACTACAAAAGGGGCGTAAACGGAAGCGGGCGCCCACAGCCCTGGAATCTCTTCAGCCATTCCGGAATATTGGCATACCGACTTCAGTCTGGCCATGCAAAAAAGTTGGCCCTCACGCATCAGCGGCTTAGTTTTGGTCATTTCACAACGCTGACACCTGGCAGCTTCTTAATGCGGCATGCCTGATAGAATGACCGGTTCAGGGAAGCCGCGCTGCGGCATTCGAGCGACCTCGAATGGCGGCAAAGGGCCGGAAACTCCGACGTCCGGCGGTCCAAAAAACGTAGGCAGATCAACACAAACCGGGCTCCGGTCGCGGCTGGATGAAAGACCCGCGGCAGGTCACCGGGCCATACTCCTTGGGCACTTCTGGCCATCGCAACCCATTGCGATTAATGAAAATAGTACCGCTTTCCATGCGGCTGTCATCGACCCTCGGCTTGCCATGACTTGTGGATTAGAACGGGCGGAACCGCGCAACCTGTTCGTCGGTCAGCCAGAAAAGATTGCCCATCATGCCCCCATCAGTTCGGGAGCGTGAAATATGCAGCCGAGGTGATCGCAGCCAAATTAATGGGTCCAGTCCCTAGGGCTTCGTGGAGCCGGGTTCGAAATCCTTCTCATCGTTCAGTGTCTCGGTCAAATCCGCCCAGTTCATCAGCCGTCGCATATCTAGCGCAGCCTCAGTGGCTCCGATTGCTCGAGCACGACGGGACGCATCGCCTTTAAAATATGAGCTCTTTTCTGGAAAATTGAATTTAAAGGCAATCACTCCATCTTTCCAAGGCTGTTGAATGTTGATGTAGGAAACGTCGTTGTAGTCTGCCCTCAAAGGATCTGGGGCAGTCGTGAAACTGAAGGCCACACGCATCGGCGGATCGTCCGACAGCCAGTAAACGGACTTTGACGGCGCGCCCTTGAAACGGATGTCAAACTCGACACTTCCTGCTACCTCCGTGCCTACAACTGGGCCGAGGAAGCCATCAAGGTTCCACGGCGGGGGCAGTTCAAAGCCTCTATCTGCGTAAAAAAACATTCCTCTAAGAGGGATCTCTGCCTCGCCAAGGTCAGGGATGGCCTCAGGGTTCGCAAAGATCAGGGTAGAGTCTATAGGCCCGGTGAAATTTCTGAATTGATTGTAGCACGTTCGCACCCGGAAATCGTTGACTTGGTAGGTCAGAGGGGCCGCGTCGATGATGACGCGTGGAGGTGGGCATTCACTAACAGTTCCCGCAAAGGAGACAGAAGCAGTGAGGCACCAATTCAGGAGAAACCCAAGCGTCAGTCGAAATTTCAATTGAGTCCCTCCGGGCTATCGTTGTTGTGAGTGTTCGTGATTTCTTTTATAGGCGTGATCTGCCCTCGCTCAATTATGTGTATGCGAACTGACCTGCCTCGGCGCTTTCTACCCTGTTCTGAGCAACGTCCGATTGGGGGTCGCACCCGGGAAGCATTCGGAATACTTTTCAAATGACAATGGATGCAGGGTGAATTGGTGTGCCGAAGGCGGTTGTTCTTGGTGGCTATGGTCTCATCGGATCCACGTGCATGCGGGCCTTGGCAAATGCCGGTTTCGAGGTCGTAGGAGTCGGAAGATCACGTCAGGCCGCCATGGCAGCAGCCCCCTTTGCCGATTGGGTAATCCGGGACATTCCAACGATCACGACGGACGAATGGCGCGCGCTACTCACTGGCGTCGATGTCGTGGTGAACGCCTCGGGCGCGCTGCAGGACGGCGCTCGGGATGACCTCGAGGCCATCCATGTGACCATGATCTCGCGTCTTGTCGAGGCTGCCGCCGGACGGCCGGTCCGGATCGTCCAGATCTCTGCCGCGGGCGTCTCAAAATCGGCCTCTACGGCTTTCTTCCGCACCAAGGCGCGGGGGGACGAGATCCTTTCCTCTGGTGCAGAGGACTGGATCATTCTCCGCCCGACGCTGGTGCTGTCGCCGGACGCCTATGGCGGCACAGCTCTGCTACGCGCCGCGGCGGCTCTGCCCCTGGTCCTGCCCCGGATCCTTCCCGACGCACAGGTCCAGACGGTGAATGTCGGCGATGTCGCCTCCGCCGTCGTGACCGCAGTCAGGGGAGAGGTGCCTTCAGGCACCGTCGCGGATCTAACGGAACACGAGGCGCGCAGTTTCCCCGAGCTTCTTACCAAGGTTCGGCGCTGGCAGGGGTGGGCGCCGGCAGTCTTTCACCCGGCCATTCCTGCGCTCCTGGTCTCGGCCCTTGGCAAGGGCGCGGATCTTCTCGGCCATCTGGGATGGCGTTCGCCGCTCAGAACGACGGCATTGCGTGCCCTTGGCGACGGCATCCGGGGCGACCCCGCCACGTGGGAGAGGGCGGGAGGCGCGCCCTGCCAATCGTTGGAACAGACGCTCGCAAACCTGACCACGACACGGCAGGAAAGGCTCTTCGCGCGGGCTTATCTCGGGTTGCCTCTGGCCATCGGGACACTCGCCGTCTTCTGGTTCCTGTCGGGACTGGTCACGCTTCTTGAGCCGTCGCGCGCGATCTCGGTCCTTGAGGAGCGCGCGATCTCGGGTTGGTTCTCGGGCGCCACGGTATACGGCGGCGCGCTGGCCGACCTTGCGCTCGGCCTCGCGATCCTCTGGCGGCGCTGGACGAAACCGGCCGCACTTGGGATGCTGGCGCTCTCCGGCGCCTATCTGGTCGGCAGCCTTGTCGTTGCGCCCGATCTCTGGGCCGATCCCCTGGGCCCGATGGTCAAGGTTTTTCCTGGGATGGCGCTGGCCGTGCTGGTCTGGCTGCTGATGGAGGACAGGTGACCTACGACGTCCTCCGGTTCCTGCATGTCATCGGCGCGACGGTCCTGCTTGGCACCGGGGCGGGGATCGCCTTCTTCATGGTCATCTCCAACCGCAGCAAGGATGCGCGGCTGATTGCCCATGTCGCTGGGATCGTGGTGCTTGCCGACACCGTTTTCACCGCAACCGCGGCGCTTTTCCAGCCGATGACCGGCTACCTTCTAGCACGCGAGACCGGCTGGCCAATCCTGCAGGGCTGGGTCGCCTGGTCGCTCGCGCTCTATGTCTTCGTCGGACTGTTCTGGCTTCCGGTCATGTGGATGCAGATCCGGATGCGCGATCTCGCGATCGCTGCGCGTGATGCCGGCGCGCCGCTGCCCGCGCTCTACCACCGCCTCTATCGCTGGTGGTTTGCCTTCGGCTTCCCTGCATTCGCGGCAGTGCTCGCGATCATCTGGCTGATGCTGACCAAGCCGTCCGCCTGAAAGGTGTCTGTACCGCGCCGTGCCCAAGAGAAACTGATGCGCACGCACGTGCATGAGGGGCAGATTGAGCGAGTTCCAGCCATTTGCCAGACTGCATGTGAATGGCCGCAATGGACCGCTAGAAGCCGTCCCGCGCCAAGCATCGTACATACCAACAGTCTTGAACGCGCGTAGCTCGTGTTGAAGGGAGTGTGGGCGCGCCGGTTCCGGTTTAGTTTGGAGCATTTCGCGGAAAGGATTTGTTGGCGCGCCCAAGCGGATTACCACCGCCATCTCTTCGGCGCCGTTCGGCGTCATATCTTCATCATGCGGCTCGCTGGATGCTGCTCGCGTGCTCCGCACCGAAAGCAACGGCCGTACGATAGGAACCATTGATTGCGTCCCGCAGTCGACGCATCGCGCTGTCGAGTTCGCGTGCAAATCGTTCTTCGGGTTCGATCCGCGCGAGGTGACGCAGGAGCTCCGCGCCCGCCTCCCGGAAGTCCTCGCCAAAGACGTCGCCCTTAGTCACAAGTCGTTCGCAAATATCGCGATCGAACTCTGCGCCCCGGAGAACGTCAGCCGGCAGCGCATCGAGAGCGTCGATCGCCACGCGTGCAATCGCTTTCACATCATCAATCAGGCTCGGTTGCTGAAACATCGGACATCCTTTCAAAGCTGAACTGCGGGCGCTGCGGCCCTCATCGAGGGGCCGCAGCGGTGGCGGTTCAGCCGATCCCATCAGGATCACTCTGAGCGATCGCGAAATCAGGCATCGCAGCGCATCTCGCCAAGCGCATCGAGCGCCTTTTGCGCCCAGAATGCTTGTCCTTCGAGCTGCGTGCGGATCCCTCTCAGATCTGTCGCGACGGCTCGCATCGCGAGATGCGGCGGGGCCTCTTCGACGGAGAAACGCGGTCCGAGGCGCATGTATCCGTCTTCGAGGTAGGCCCATTCGAGATCGTCATCGAGCGCGATGATAGCCCGGGTGATCAACGTTCGGGTCCGGCCGGTGGCTTCGGTCAGGCGGCCGAAGAGCGAGATGTCCTCGAAGCCAGTGAAGAGCATCCAATCTTCGAGAAGCGGCGCATTCTCGAGGTCTTTCGGGGACGGCGACGCAGTCGCTCCATGGACGACGTTTGCGAGCACGCTGCGTTCTTCGCGGAGCTCGGCAGCGGTGAGTTCGGTGGGGTGTTTATCGTAGGTCATGTATGATCTTTCGAGGAAATTAAGGGTTCAGGAGACGAAGTAGGGCTGCAAGATCCGTCCGCCTCAATCAGCAGGCGGACGGACGCTGCAGCCCCGATCGGCGGCGCGGTTTAAGGTTGGATGAGCGGTTTCGGGCGGTAGATCGCGCCACGCGGCCTCAGCCGCGACCGGACTTCACGCGGTGCGGTTGCGAGCAACTTCTCCACCGCCTCGAATTGTTCGCGCTGCGCCGGGCCGAGGCGCCCGATGCGAGCATTGCGCTCGAACAAGTCGGACCCGGTTGCAATGAAGAGCCGATGCGATGCGCGGAACATCGTGGGGCGATAGAGCCCGCAAGCGGCGGCTTGATCGTCATCAGCAATGACGATGTCATCTTCCCGCAGCAACCGGCCTTCCGGGCTAACACCGGGCGCGACGATGTTCATCGGTGTATCGCCGATCAGCCCGCGTGAGAGCAGCAAACAGGGACGCGTGCCAGGCGGGATGTCGAACTCGCCGTCGCGCCTCCGGTCCGAGCCGTAGGGAAAGCGCATCAGGAAAATATCGCCGGGTTTGAGCTGGCCGCCCGGAAGCAGCCGAAGGTATCGGTCGTGGAGCATGAGTGCCTCGTGTCGTTGAAAAGGAAAACGACGCGCGGAACCTCACCAACGAACCCGATACGCGGCCTCGGGGCGTGGCTTGATTGCGTGCGTCAAAGACGCTGCACGCAAGCAAGACATACGCCGAGGCCTGCCCTCCCGCGACCCATTGATCGCCCGCCCGCGGGCAGATCGCGCGGATGCCGGGGAGAGCGTCGAGAGGGGTGACATCCCTCTCGACCCGCCGGAGGCGCCGGGAGAGTTCGGAGAGGGTGGCGAGCGCCTCTTCGATCCGTCGGAAGGACGCCGAGAGGGTCCGGGGAGATTGGCGAAAGTCTCCCCCGGTCCGCCGGACGGGCGCCTTAGGGTGCAGGGAAAGTGGCGAACGATCCCTGCCCTGGGGGTTTGGGGGATGTGGAGCTTCCCCCATGCGGCGCGCAGCGGCGCCGGGTCTGGGGCTTTGCCCCAGCGAACGCACGGGACGCGCGATCGGCCGCAGGGCGATTGCGCGGGCCGTCTAGTGAGTAGATGGCTCTGCGCATCTGTTAGGCGAAGGCGTGTGGGATTAGGGAGCGCTTTGGGCAGCTGCATTGGGAGAACGGACGGAGAAGCCCGTCGTTGGGAAGGAAGAGCCGACGGGAAATGCCATCTGCATCAGACCTCCTCGATCGGCCCTGAGCCGACCTTCGTGCCTGACGCAGCGCATGACCGGCTCAGCCCGAAAGCTGCCGGTCGTGGCCGGCGCGTCATAGAGCTAAACCTGCGGCAACAAGGGGCGGGAAAGCAGACATTGAGCTAGGCCTTTGTTATCGCAACTAGCCTAAGTGGTCCCGACCTGCGATATAGAGCTCAGCCCCTCTCAATCTTGAGAAATTAGCAACGAATTCGACAAACGGCGACGAAGCCGTGAAAGCCAAAGATGACCGACAGACCAGAGCTTGAGCAGATCGACCATGAAACCCCGGACCAGCGCGACGAGCTGTTGAGCCGCCTCAAGACATCCGTGCCCGAGGCGTTTTCGGACGGGAAGCTGGATGTCGAGGCCCTACAAGCCCTGCTGGGCGACAAGGTGGAGGATGGGCCTGAGCGGTTCACCTTCACTTGGGCAGGCAAGCGGGACGCGATGGCGATGCTGCAAGCGCCATCTTCTGCCACGCTGGCCCCCGACCCTGACAACAGCATCAACTTCGATGAGGCGCAACATGTCTTCATCGAGGGCGAGAACCTTGAAGTGCTCAAGGTGCTCTACCGGTCCTACTTTGGCAGGGTGAAGCTCATCTACATCGACCCGCCCTACAACACGGGCAACCATTTCATCTATCCCGACAACTTCGCTGACCCGCTAGATTACTACCTGAAACTGACCGGCCAGCGGACACAAGATGGAGACGACACCACCAGCAATACCGAAACCGCTGGGCGTCTGCATTCCGGCTGGCTTTCAATGATGTATCCGAGGCTATCCCTTGCCCGTCAGCTACTGAGGGAAGACGGTTTCATTGTTATCAGCATCGACGATGACGAGTTACCAAACCTCACGCGCCTCATGGATGAGCTATACGGCGAAGAAAACCGGGTCGCGGTTCTCGTTTATGACCGGAACCGAAAGAACGACGCCAAGCTGTTCTCAGTCGGCCACGAATACATGGTGGTCTATGCGAGAAACCGTTCATTTCTGAAAGAGCTTCAAACTCAGCTTCGCGCACCTAAAGAAGGTGTTGAGGAAGTTCGCGCCGAGTTTGACCGCCTTCGAAAACAGCACAAGGACGATTGGGGAAAAGTTCGCGAGGGTATCTTAGAGTTTTACAAGACCTTCGAGGAAGATGATCCAAGAAAACCTCTCGCCCGCTATCGTAAGGTAGACGAGCGCGGCCCTTATCGCAGTGACGGAAACCCAAGTTGGCCCGGCTCAGGCGGTCCTCGCTATGACGTTCTTCATCCAGAAACGAAAAAACCGGTGAAGGTTCCAAGTCGTGGTTGGGTTTGGCCGACGCGCGAGAGAATGCAGATAGAGATCGACAATGATATGATCTGTTTCGGTGTGGATGAAAGTACGACACCGGGCGTTCGCATGAACCTTTTCGAGAAAGACAATCAGGTCATGCACAGCGTTACGTTTAGTTACGCTCAAACCGCCAGTCAGCAATTCGACGCGATCTTCGATGACGTAAAGGTCTTTGAAAACCCCAAGAGCTTCACGGACCTTGAACGGTTGGTCTCCTACTTGTCCGAACCCGGCGACACCGTGTTGGACTTCTTTGCAGGCACGGCAACGTCCTTTCATGGGCTTCTGCGGGCCAACCGCGAAACTACACTGCCTCGCAAGATGATTTCGGTCCAAATGCCCGAGCCGATCAAGCCCGGCAAGGAAGCAGCAAACAACGCTCTCAAAATGGGTTTCAAGACGATTGCAGATATCGCCAGAGAACGCATCCGGCGGGTCTACAATAGCGATGAACACAAGGATGAAGTCCTTGGGCTTCGGGCGTTCAGTCTGAAAGAAACAAATTTGATGCGCTGGTCCGGCGTCGACTCCAAAGACCCCAACGCCTATGCCGCACAGCTAGAGGCCTTCACCGACAGCCTCGCCCCCGGCTGGCAGCCGCAAGACGTGATCTGGGAGGTCGCGTTGCGCGAGGGCTACAGCCTGACCGCCACGGTCGAAGAGCTGGACATCAGCACCGGCCCGACCTTCTGCCGCGTGTCGGACGAGGATCGCAGCTTCACCATCTGTCTGGACGAGGCGCTGACGCTCGATGCCGTCGCCCCCTTGGGCCTGACCAAGGACGACATGTTCGTCTGCCGCGACACGGCGCTGCACGACACGCTCGCCGCCAACCTCGCCCTGCAATGCCGGTTGAAGGTGATCTGAGGCCATGAAGTTCAAGTTCGACAGCGATCAGGAATATCAGGTTGATGCCGTCGAAAGCGTCATTGGCCTTTTCGACGGTCAGGCCTTCGTGCGCAATCAGCTTACTGTGCCAACCGGCGCGACCTTTCAGGTTGTCCCCAACCGGCTGGACCTGACGCCGGACCAGCTCCTCGCCAACCTGCAGAAGGTGCAGGACGACCGGGGGCTGGACCAAGACGCCAAGCTGGAAACGCTGACCGCCAAGGTCGAGACCTTGCGCGGCGAAGAAGACATCACCTTCCCCAACTTTTCCGTTGAGATGGAGACGGGCACCGGTAAGACCTATGTCTACATCCGCACGGCACTGCGCCTTTATGAGACCTATGGGTTGCGCAAGTTCATCATCGTCGTGCCCTCGGTCGCCGTGCGCGAAGGCGTGAAAAAGACGCTGGAAGTGACCAAGACCCACTTCGACAAGCTCTTCGGCAAGCCACCGTATCACTTCTCCCTCTACGACTCCGCCCGCAAGAGCCAGGTATCCAGTTTCGCCCTCTCTGACGGGATCGAGATCATGGTGATGACCATCGACGCTTTCAAACGCGCCGAAAACGTCATTCGCCAGTCGCGCGAGGGGCTGGACCCGCCGATCTACCAGCTTCAAGAAACACGGCCTGTGTTGATCTTGGATGAACCGCAGAACATGGAAAGTGACCTTTCGGTTTCCGCTCTGGCCTCGCTCAATCCGATCTGCGCCCTGCGCTATAGCGCGACTCACCGCAACGCCTACAACGTGGTCTATCGGCTGACTCCGTTCGATGCCTACCGCCAAGGTCTGGTGAAGCGGATCGAGGTCGCATCGGTGGTTCAGCAGGATAACGAGAACCTCCCCTTTGTGCGCGTCGAAGAGCTGAACGCCTCCAAGCGAACCGTCAGCGCCAAGCTGAGCGTTCACAAGCTGATGGCGACCGGGAAGATCCAAGAAAAACCCATCACGGTTCGAAGCGGCGATAGTCTGGTCGAGAAGACGGGCCGGGCCGAATACGAAGGTTTCGTCGTGGACGAGATCAACCCCGGATCGGGTTTCATCCGCTTTGCCAACAATCAGGAGCTGGCCCTTGGCGGCGAACAAGGCTCTGACCGCGATGCGATCTTCGAAGCCCAGATCGCCTTCACCGTCGAAGAGCACTTTCGCCGTCAGCGGCGCTTGAAGGAACACGGCATCAAGGTTTTGTCCCTGTTCTTCATCGACAAGGTGGACAACTACGCCCCCGACGATGGCAAATTGAAGCTGATGTTCGTCAAGGCATTTGACGAGATCAAGCAGCGCTACGACGAATGGAAAGACGTCAAAGCTGGTGATGTGCAGAAGGCCTATTTCGCCACCAAGACCAAGAAGACGGGCGAGACGGAAGTCTTGGACAGCACAGGCAAGACCGAGCAGGACAACGAGGCCTTCAACCTCATCATGCGCGAAAAGGAGCGCCTGCTTTCCTTTGAAGAACCTGTTGCGTTCATCTTCTCGCACTCCGCGCTTCGTGAAGGCTGGGACAATCCGAACGTCTTCCAAATCTGTACCATGCGCGAGGTCGGCAGCGATACCGAACGCCGTCAGCAGGTCGGGCGCGGTGTGCGCCTCCCCGTCAATCAGGATGGTGATCGCATCCAAGACGAACAGATCAACGTCCTGACGGTCATCGCCAGCGAAACCTACGAACGGTTTGTCGCTGGCCTACAAAGCGAAATCGAACGGGAGTACGGGAAAGAAGGCGTTCCGCCGCCACCGCCCGACCGGCGCAAGCGCAAGACGATTAAGCTGCGTAAACAGTTCCTATTCAAGCCGGAGTTCAAAGAGCTTTGGGAAAAGATCAAACACAAGACCCGATATTCCGTGCAGATCGACACCGCGACACTGGTGGCCGACACGGTTGCGGAGCTTGACGAAGCGACCATTAGAAAGCCCCGCATCACGATTTCAAAAGCCAACATTCGGATCGATGAGGCCGAAGACTTCTTTGAACCAATCGCCTTAAGCGGCGCAAAGACCGCTGTTGACCTCGCTGGTCGCTATCCTCTTCCGAACCTGATTGAGGTGATGGAAAATCTGATGGAGAACACTACCCCGCCGATGCGATTGTCGCGGCGCACCCTGCTAGAAGTTTTCCAGAAAACTTCCAAGCGCGGCGAAGCCATCGAGAACCCACACGAATTTGCGATCACCGCCGTCAATATCCTTAAAGCCAAACTTGCGGACCAAATGGTCAACGGTATCAAGTACGAGAAAGATGGCACTTGGTACGAGCAGACCCAGTTCGCTGACGAAATTGAGACTTGGGAAGACTATCTCGTACCCAGCGAAGAGATCGCAGGTGTGGGCGGAACACACCTATACGATGGGGTTAAGTGGGACTCGCCGACCATCGAGAAACCGTTTGCCGAAAGCCTTGAGAAAATGGCGAACGTCAAACTCTACATCAAGCTTCCAGACTGGTTCACCATCGTAACGCCTATTGGGCGCTACAATCCAGATTGGGCAATCGTCATGGACGACCCGGAAAACGATGAAGAGAGGCTCTATTTGGTTCGAGAAACTAAAGGCTCGCTGGACTTGGATGATCTGCGACCCGACGAGAGGAGAAAGATTATTTGTGGTCGAAAGCACTTTGGCGAGGCACTTTCAACTAGCTATCAAGTCGTGAAAGTTTCCGGAGAGCTACCGGATGGTGGTGTATGAGGAACCAACAACCACTTCGTGAAGTTTAAAGGTCCGGTTGGAGAATGCGCGGTGCATCGTTGAATCCTATGATGGCAGTCCGCAATGGGCCGGGCGCGTTGATTGCCCATGAGAAGATACTCAGCGCGTTAGGTCCGCTATGCGCAAATCTCGGCCCTTCGCCCATGCCGCAGCGAACGACCGCTCTCCGCCGATTCTGTGGAAAAACACTCGTTCGCGATTGCAGAAATTGGAAGCTTTCGTGATGTGCGACTGCCTTTCCTATAAGGCTTTTCGCGGTTGCTGCGGTGCGGGAAGGATCTTTGCCAGCTTCCTGAGGTTCTGGGCGGTTGCGGCGAGGAGAAATTCGTCATTTGCGCCGCACGGGCCACGTAGTCGGAGGCGTCCGAGGCCAAGGATGCGTTTGAGGTGCGCGAAGAGCATCTCGTTCTTCTTCCGGAGCTTCATCGAGACCTCGTATTGCCTGGTCTTTGCGATGTCTCTGGCGACCTGGCGGGCGTCTTCGTGTTCCTCGCGGGTGATGGACCGGAAGTCCATGTTCGGGCAGCAGTGCTGCTTCGAAGGGCAGGCCTGACAGATGTGCTTCAAGCCGCGGTATTTGGCGACGCCCTTGCCGGTCGGTCCTCTGTTCGGGTCGGAATAATTCCGGCGGAACTGCTTCAGCGTCTGGTCCTCAGGGCAGATGTATTGATTGTTTTCGGCGTCCCACTCGAAGTCGGCCCGGGTCCAGGTGCCATCGTTGCGGCCCGACTTGTCCAAGACGGGGATGTGCGGCGCGATCTTGCGCTCGACCAGCCAACCCAGCATCGGCCCGGTGCC
>NZ_MPZQ01000020.1:0-29462 GCF_002020045.1 Thioclava sp. F28-4
AGCGCACAGGCCCCGACCCTGTCCGGTGCGATCAAGTACAACAAGGTCAGCGGCGACGATCAGCTCGTTCAGACCGCCTTCGTCGGGCTGCCCTCCAGCGCAACGCCGGTCGATGGCTTCGACATGAACTGGGTGACGGCGGATGTCGGGATCGACGTGCCGCTCAGCCGGACCGGGACGTTCTCCTCCAGCCTGCATGCCGGGATCTCGGGGACCTTCTCGAGCGACTATGAGAGCCACGCGCTGCAGCTTTCCTTCAACGCGAAGTTCTGAGCGCGAAGTTCTGAGCGCTCACAGGCCTAAACGAAAACACCGCGGCGCTTTTCAGCGCCGCGGTGCATTTTAGAGGCTCCAAAAGAAACCAGTCGTTTCAAGTTTTACCCGGCTCCTCAGGCTTCTGATGATCTCGTCCTACAGTAGTTTCGCTCAGGTCGCGTTCTGCAAGCACAACGAGCCATCGATGTAGGACTATCGACAAACCCGCTCCAGTAATTGGCTGGGATCGGATTGAAGGTCCGCTTGGCGCCGGGAAGGCCATGTCGTCCTGCCCTGGACGCTGCGTCGCCGCATGACCGGTTCAAGCCCAAAGTGCAGTTATCCCCAAAATCTGGGGGCAGAATTGTGGAGAGGAGCCGTAACGTCCAATGGCGGTTCGAAGGATTCTGACGTGCTCAAATATTAGGCGCTTTCTGTTTTCCCAGGGAGCTTTTCATCCAGAAAGCCGGATACTGGCAGTTCCACTCCGGTCGATCCGCCGACCTTCGAGAATGACGCACATTCTCTCTCGATCAGCCTACGCATCCCGCCACAGCGGCTTTGAGGCGGGCTTTGGGAATACGAAATTGCTGACAGCTTGATAGAGCAATGCTGTCTTTCGCTGCTATCCGGGCGAAGGACCGCTTTGGGCCGTTCACTTCGCAGTCGCGCTTCACCTACCCGATCCGTTCGATCCGCGCAGGAAGGCCCTGACGGACCGCCGTGCCGGAGATCGGATCGACCCAGACCCCGGACTTTTCACGGGTGGGGTCCACCATCCCGAGGTCATTAAGCAGCACGCCAGCTGCCAGACGCGGGTCGGCATGCCAGGTTTCGTCGTCGATGGTGATATCATTTGCTCCGAAGCCGCGGTGACCAAAACCGTGTTCGATCGCCACCGTATTCGGCGCCACGCCATCGCGCACGACCGCGACACTCTCCAACACACCACCCGGCGTCGTCAGACGGACCATGTCGCCGTTCTTGATCCCATGCGCGGCGGCCAACTCGGCCCCCACGTTCAAAGGGTTCGCAGCGACGATCCGCAACAGCGCCTTCGCCCCGACCGAGTAAGAGTTTTGCAAAGGCGATTTGAAGCTCATCACCTTCACCGGCCACTCCGCCTCGGGATAATGCGCGCTGACCTTGGTGCCGTCCGCGAACTCGGCCTCGCGCCAGGTCGGGCAACCGGGCATGTGGCGCCCAGTCGTGGCATGACGGAAACTGCCCAATCCCTCGTTCCAGACCAGCATCGGCTGGCTGAACTGATGGGTCGCCTTGTCTTCCGTGTAGGCGTGTTCGATATCCTCGTAGCGCCCGCCCTTGGCGTAGATCGTCGCGGCTTTCCTCCATTCATCGGGTTTCAGAACCGCTTTCAGATCATCGGCGATCCGCGCCACATTGGTAAGCGCAATATCCTCATCTGTCGCATCACCCACCGGCTTGCCAAGCATCGCCACGTTGGCCGCGCCACGGATGTAGAAATCCTCGGCCCGGTTGAGCGGATGCAGGTTGCCCTCGGCATCCGGGATCGCGTTATCGCCGAAACCGGGCAGGCCCATCTTCTTGGCCGTGGCGATCAGGAAAGTTTCCATCCCGACACGCTCGCCTGCCGCGTTCTTCGCCATCTTCGGCTCGATAACCGGCCAGCGCGCGGTGGTGGCCTTGGTCCAGACCCCACCCCAGGGCTTGGCGAAGCCCCAGGTCTCATACATCACCGAATCCGGCACGATGTAATCGGCGATCGAGGAGCTCTCATTGATGAACGGATCGATCGAGATGATCAGCGGAACCACTTTCGGGTCTTTCAGCTTGTCGACCAGATGTGCGATCCCGGGCACCCCGTAGACCGGGTTGGTGTTACGGAACACCAGCGTCTCGGCGTGATAGGGATAGCCACTGGCGAGCGAGCTGATCCATTCGGTCGCGAGGCCGGGAGCGTTGGGATACCACGGCCCATCCGCCGGGAAGGGTTTACCAGCAGCCTTCTTGGTCTTGAATTCGGTCGTTTTCTCATAGGGCACGTTGCGCCCGAAGGGCAGCCCCTTGGCCTTTACCATGCCGGGGAAGGTCACGAGATCGTAGGCGGGTCCCTTGTTGTCCGGGAACCAGCCTCCAGCGATCATTGTGCCGCCCTTCCAGTTCAAGTTGCCTATCAGCGTGTTTAGCATCACCAGCGCATAGGCATTGTAGAAGCCCGAGCCCCCCATCATGCCTCCATGACTGTTCACCGCAGCTTTGCGCCCATGGCTGGTGAACTCCCTCGCGAGACCGATCAGCGTGTAGTCAGGAATGCCGCAATCCGTCGAATACTCTTCGATCGTCTTGCGCATCGCTTCGTCACGCAGCAGCGACAGTGCCGTTTTGACCGCGACCGGGCCTTGCCCCGTCTGCGCCTCCCCCTCGAAGAAGAGCGGGGCTGGACCGCCTGCCACGGGGACCGGGCCCGCGTCCGAGGCGACCATATAGGGATCGGCCTCCGAATAGGCCTCACCCGCAATCTCGAGCCCTATGTCGGAGCCACGCAGACAATGGCCGTAGCGCGGGTGATCGGGCTCAACCACCACCAGATGGGTGGCGTTCGACCAGTTCGCCTCCCCCGCCGCCTTGGCCGCCTCGGCGCCCGGTTGCGACAGGTAGGCATGGTCGATGCGGTCGTTCTCGAACATCCAGCGCATCATCGCCATCGCCATCGCACCATCGGTGCCGGGCTTGATCGGCACCCATTTCGAGCGCTCGCCCGAAGGCGCGTTCTGCGCATTGTTCAGCATCGGGTCGACCACCACATAGCTCAGGTTCTCGTCGGTTCTGGCCTTGGCGATCAGCGTCCCAACCCTCTTGAAGGGGTTGCCCGCATTGCCCGGCGCGGTGCCGGCGAAGATGATGAACTCTGCGTTGAGGAAATCGGGTTTCGCGTGCGGCATCGCCTTGAAATCGCCGAACATCGCGCCCGAGCCCGAGCGATAGGCACCGCCGCAATAGCTGCCGTGACGGGTGAAGTTGTTCGAGCCGAAGCTCTGCTTGAGCCAGCGCAGCACGAAGTTGTCGCGCCCGTCATCGACGCAGTTCATCCAGACCAGCCGGTTGGCGCGCGGCCCGAACTCGGGCGCGCCTTGCACCGCCGGAGTTTCGAGATCGCGGATCTCGCGCAGACCTGCCACCTTCCCTTCGCCAAAAAGGTTTCCGCCTTCGACGACCTCCTCGACCAGCTGTTCGAAGCTGATCGCTTCCCATCTGTCGGAGCCGCGCGGCCCGACCCGTTTAAGGGGCTTGAGCACGCGGCGCGGGTTGTCGACCTGTTGCAACACCGCATTGCCGCGCCCGCAGGCGGTCGAGCGATTGGCCAGCCCATTCGCCTTGCCCGCCTGCGCCATCGCTGCGAAACTCTCGGCGACCGAACTCTCGTAGGGGATAAAGGGATCGGTGGACATCGGCGAATAGGGATTGCCGGTGACCCGCAGGACCTTGTTGTTCTTCTTGTCGACGCGCACGCGCACCCCGCACATCGTCGTGCAGCCGATGCACATCGTATAGCTCATCGCCTGATCCGGATTGGGGATGACATCACCGGTCAGCGGATCGACGCTGTATTCGGGCGGCAGCGAATTGCCGGTGACATGTTCGTTGCGCGGCACATCGCCGGACCATTTGCCCTTGGCGATTTTCTTCACGGTGCCGGCATAGCCGACGCCGAACGTGCCCAATGCGCCAGCAGCGGCTGCACCCTTGAGGATATTGCGACGGTTGGTCATGAGAGTCTCTCCTCAGATCGAACGGGCCGGACGCTGGGCACCAGGGCTGCGACGCGGCAGCCCGGCCTCGGTCCAAGGCATGAAGGTGGTGTAGGCGATGAGCAGGAAGAGCCAGAGCCCGAAGGTTCCGATCACTCCCAAAAGTCCGGCAAGTCCGGTGGGCATCAGTGCGTCGTAAAGCCCGGAACCCACTTTCGGCACGGCCTGTCCGCCCATGAAGACGGTCCAACGGAACATCCAGGCCGCATGGATCGCGAGCAACCCGGTCAGCCAGCCGGTATGCACGGGCTGGATCAATGCGATCATGAAGGGCACCGCGATCGCGAGACCGCCCCATACCGCAATCATGCGCCACACCCCGAACCCTGCGACCGAGGCCAGCGCTTCGGTATGGGCCGGCGAAAGCCCCGAGCGCGCCAGCGTGAACCAGATGGCGCCAAGCCCAGCCACGACGGCCAAAGCAAAGATAAGATGGCGATTGAGCCGGACCTCAAGCCTATCGGAATGGTCGAGCGCCCGTTCGAGCACCAGCATCATACCGAGAGCGCCGACAAACCCGGTCGCCGCGAATTGCAGCGGTAGCAGTGGCGTATTCCAGAGCGGACGTGCGCGGACGATCATCACCTCCATACCAGTATAGGTCAGGATCCCGAGCGCGGCGGCGCCGGTGATCAGACCGAGGGGAATGACGAACCAGTTAGTTTCGCCGCCAAGTGCAAGCCAGCGAAAGATCCAGGCGAAACGCCAGTTTTCTTGCCCCATCGCGTGGAGCGCGGGCCGATGAAGGGCCCAGGCGAAAGCGACGAGCCCTCCGACATAAGCCGGCACGATCCAAGCGCCCCATGCCATCCAGGAGGTCGTGTGGGTATAGGCGTAGAACTCCCAGAAGCGGAACGGCTGGTGCAGGTCGGCCAGGAGCGCGATCGGCGCGGTGATCCCGGTGGTCACCGCGACCATCAAGGCCAGCCGCGCGCGCGGCAGCCCGTCCTCGTTAGCCAGCACGAAGGCCGGGAGCGCCATCAGGAACGCTGTGGTCGAGATCGCGATCAGAAAGAAATACTGCACGGCCCAAGGCAGCCAGGCGGCATCATGGACGGCGCCCACAAGTTCATGAATCTCCATCACAGACCCTCCTCATGATGGGTGTTGGAGGTCAGGGGCGGGTGATAGGCGGCCTCACCGGCGACACGACCGTCGAGCGCTTCGTCGAGCCCGATGTAATAGACGTTCGGATTGGTGTGCATTTCGGGACGCAGCACCGAGACCGGATTGTCCCGCAGCATCCGCGACACCTCGCTGTCGGGATCATTGAGATCGCCGAAGTTGCGCGCCCCACCGACGCAGGTCTCCACACAGGCCGGCAGAAGTCCTTCCTGTGTGCGGTGATAGCAGAAGGTGCATTTGTCCGCGGTCTGCGTTTCATGGTTGATGAAGCGCGCGTCATAGGGACAGGCCTGAACGCAATAGGCACAACCCACGCACCGGCTGGCATCGACCAGAACCTCGCCATTTTCTGCCTTGAAAGTCGCCTCGACCGGGCAGACCGGGAGGCATGGTGGGTCATCGCAATGGTTGCAAAGCCGCGGCAGCATGACCATCGCAGGATCTTGCCGCTCTCGAAGCACCTCATAGACACTGACATGAGTCCGGAAGGCGTCCTCCGGCACGTCGTTTTCCATGATACAGGCGACGGTGCAGGCTTGGCACCCGATGCATTTTCGCAGATCGACGACCATGCCCCAGTGCACGGTGTGCCCATCCTTACTCTGGACAGCGCTTTCGTGGCCCCCGGTGGCACTTTCGGACGCAGACGCCTCTGTCACTCCCGCGATCGAGGCCGCTGCGCCGATGGTGACCCGGCCGATCGCACCGAGAAAGCCGCGACGGTTCGTGTCCATGGGCAGATCCTTTCCTATTCGGTCGACCCGAGGATAGGTTTGCCATCATGGAAACGGAATCGGAGGAAACCCGGGGCGATTAGGGGTTTACCCCTGGCTGGAGCGCGGAAGCTCCCGGGGCCTAAGCCTCCCAGCCGGCCGCGATCAGCTTTCGCACCAGATCCGCCGCACTGTGCGCGTTCATCTTGCCCATGAGATTGTGACGGTGAATTTCGACCGTCTTGAGACTGATGCCCAGATCGGCTGCAATCTGCTTGTTCTGCCGACCCGCCAGCACGCCGTGAGCGACCTCGACCTCACGTCGGGTGAGAGTCTCGATCTGTCTGGCGAGCGCATTGCGCCCGAGCGCCTCCACGAGCTGATCTTCGCAAAGAGTGAGGGCCGCTCGTATCCGCTCGACCAAAGCCAGACCATTCACCGGTTTTTCAAAAAAATCGAGCGCCCCCGCCTGAATCGCCCGCACCGCCATCGGCACATCGCCATGACCGGTGATCATGATCACCGGAAGCGGACAGTCGCGCGCTTTCAGTTCATCGAGTAACTCCAAACCTGACATCGCGGGCATGCGCACATCGGCGAGAATGCACCCCCGCCGAGTATCGTCCAGCTTGGCAAGAAGATCGGCGGCCGAACCGTGCGGCACCACCTCGAGCCCAAGCGAGCCAAGCATGAACTGCAACCCTTCGCGCGCAGCACGATCGTCATCGACGACATGTATCACGGCCTCGCTTTCGCTCATTCCCTCTCCTTCACAGGTAGCCAGACCTTCACCCGCAACCCAACCCCGTCAGTTGGAATCTCTGCGCGCAGCCTGCCGCCATGGGCCTCGACGATCGACCGGGAAAGCGACAAGCCAAGCCCGATCCCTTCGTTTTTTGTCGTATAGAAGGGTTCGGCGAAATGCGCCAATCCCTCTTGGCCAAGCCCCTGACCATGATCGCGCACCGACAAGCAAATCCCGTCTCCCAGAACCGGATCGGATTCGCGGGCGAGACCGATCTCGATCGTGCGATCTTCCGGCGCGGTCGTTTCCATCGCCTCCACTGCATTCTGCACGAGGTTCAGCACGACCTGCTGGATCTGAATGGCATCCGCGAAGACCATCGGCAGCCCCTCCTGCAGATTAATCCGCGTCTCGGCTCCGACACGTTTCGTCGTCGCCGCGAACAACGCCGCCGCCTCTCCGGTCAGGGCGGCGAAATCGACCATCGTGCGGCTGCTCTCGCGTTTGCGCACGAAAGCGCGAATACGCTTGATAACCGTGGAGGCGCGCTCGGCCTGCTGGGAAATCTCTTCCGACGCCCGCTCCATGTCAGTGGGCGTGCAGTTCCCGCCCCGCAGGCGAAGCAGGCTACCTTGCGCATATCCACTGATCGCGGCGAGGGGCTGGTTCAGTTCATGCGCGATCGACGAGGCCATTTCGCCCAGAATAGAAAGCCGGGCGACATGTTCGAGCTCCCTCCGGTGCTGCCGATCCGCCTCTTCGACGCGACGCCGTTCGGCCATCTCCCGCTTGAGCCCGGCATTGGCTGCGTTCAGCGCTTGCGTTCGCCGCCGAACGAGCGTCTCGATCCGCACCGAGTAGATGGCCCAGAAAATCAAGGCGACCCCCAAGGCAATCAGCCAATCACGATAGTCGTTGATGACGTCCGAGATCGCGACCGGCCCGGTGCGCAGATAGGGGCCGACCCGAAGCTCGCGCATCACGTCATGGACGGGCTGATAATCAAGCGGCACGGTCCAGTAGTTTCCTGCCTGCATCCCCAAAAGTGCGATCGTGACTTTCTTCGCGAGCGCGGGCGAGGTCTTCTGGGCTTTCGCGATGGGCCAGCCGGGGTAGACCGGGCTCGACACGGCGCAACCGCCCGGTGTCTCGGGACGAAGGGCAAAGGCATGGAGAGAGGCGAAAGTCTCTGGATCGGAGGTCTTGAGACGTTCGAGCATGCAGGCGCGCAGAACGGCCGCATCAGCGTCCCCTTCCAGCACCGCCTCAGCTGCATTGCGCATTGGCACGCCCGTCACGATGAGTTGGATGCGATCCTGCAGGCCCGGATCGCGCTTTTGCGCCTCCGCCCAGACTGCCTGAAAGCCGCCGAAGGCCTCGGTAGAGACGATCGCGAGGCGCTTACCCGAGAGGTCTTTGAGATGTCTCAGGTCGCTCTTGGCGACAAGAGTGGAAGCGACTGGCATATCGCCCTCGGCCGTCGCAATCCGGCTTATGTGCTCCTGATATTCGAGGGTGACGTAATCGCCGGGATTGGTGATGACAAAGTCGAGATGGCCTGCTGCCAATTCGCGCCCCAGCCCCTCGAGATCGAGCGGCACCAAAGAAAACCGATACTCGGGCAGCGCTGAGTTGAGCGCTTCCACTGTCGGTTGCCAATGGCCTGTTGAATGCTCTTCGCCTGCGAAGTCGAGCACTCCGATCTTGAGGGGCCGCGACGCATTTGCGGGCCCAGGGAAGGCAAGCGAAAGAACTAAAAGCGCTACGAATAGTATCAATATCGAGAGAAGTTTCGGCATCGTCCCCCTGCGTATTCTTCGGGTCGAGTGCGCGTCGTCAAAGCGTGCGGTGTCTCGTGAATCCCCCGACAAAACGGTCTCGCGGTCTCGCGAGAAGTTGCAAGCTGCATATATCAGGAACTTCGCAAACGCTAACGGGGCCTTATCTCGTCTGAGAACGGAGCAGTTGACGACCTTCCTCCAGCTTCCCCATTGCCGAGCCTGAATAGGTACTTATCTCTGCCAAGTCATCATTGGCAAAGAAACACAGAAGCTCTGACATAACTACTTCTGCAACGTTTAGGCGCAAATTTTCGAGAGAGAAGGAAATTTTGCGCCCAAGCGGCATGACACTCATGCCGCTTGGGAGGCTTGCGTCCATCGGGCTTCACTTACGCGCCCATTGTCAGATCCCTACAGTGATCGATTTTGATTGGGCTGCGCTCAGCGGTCGGGCACGGAACCAAGCTACATCTTTTCCATATTATCTTTGCTGGCTTTTCCGAAAACCTTGAAAGAGGGCTTCACCACTGGTCGCTTATCCTGCGCAATTTCTTCATTCTAAGCTTAGACGGTTCTTTGTATAAAGATTGAGAGTGATCTTATCGGTCCCTCAAAAGACCATCCTCATCACTCACCGCGTTTCTCTCACACCGACGTTGAAGAGAGATGCGAGATCAGCTTCTTTCGATAAGTTTCGTTCAAGAGCGCACCAGCACACAGCACAATGTCAGGACGCTTCGATCTCAACCAATCCGCGCGAAACCCCTTCATTTTCAACATCCGCGCTACATGCGCGTAATTCTCTTCGGTGAAGCTTTGCTCGGTCGGCTCAGTCAACGACAGGCAATGATCCGTAATATTGATGGTCATTCTCTCCCCTTCTTTTTCTACTTCGAAGACTTGGTTTCGGACGCCATCCGAAACGACTTCATCAGGCACCGACCCGGTTAGGCGAAGTCGCATTGCTTCAAGCCAACCCGCTTCGCGGAATCGGAAATCAAGGTAAAGAAAGTCCGCGTCATTCATCGTCTGCTCCTATTTTGGGAGCAGGCGGTATCATGAGTTATGCGTCGGTGTCTACAGGGCAGGAACGGCATGGCCGGCGCACAGCACACATCGCAATATAGGGCGTTAATCAGAGCTTTAATTGAGCTTCGAGCGCAAGAAAGACTATCACAGACGGATCTGGCTGTTCGCTTGGGGCGCAATCGTTCATACATCGCAAAGGTCGAACTTTGTGAACGTCGCCTCGACATCGTTGAGTTCTGCGTCTGGCTGAACGCTCTCAATGTTGATCCCCCTGAATTTATAAAAATTCATTGCTCAGATTTACCTGCGCGGATGCCGGAGGCATGAGCTTCCGAATGCTGATTAGGTGGAAACGATAGACCGCACGCACCCAAGCTTGGACGCGGGTAGCGAGGTTGTCTGCGAGAACCTGGGCGTAAAACAGCGCTCATCCAATCTACGCCACCTCACGACTCAATGAAACGAGCTCGAATCCGGCAGAGCTATTTTCGTCGGTTTAGACGTCGTTTGTGGGGCAGTGTGTGGGGCAAAATCTTATCGCAGGAAGAGAAAAGCTCGGAAAACCGAGGTTTTCCGAGCTTTTTCGCTTGATTTTGGTGCCCAGGAGAGGACTCGAACCTCCACGCCTTGCGGCACACGGACCTGAACCGTGCGCGTCTACCAATTCCGCCACCTGGGCAGGTGTCGTGGAGCGCGAGATACATAGCGGCGCTGGGACTGTCAACGGGGATCGACACGAAAAATTCGCAAGCTTCGACTCTTCGGGTCTTTGGCCTTGTTCCCGCGGGGGCGAGGCGGTAATCAAAGAACGAAATTCTTGCAAGGAAAGGCCTCTGCCCATGTCCAAGCTGGTTACGATCTACGGCGGTTCGGGGTTCGTCGGGCGCTATATCGCGCAGCGCATGGCAAAGGACGGTTGGCGGATTCGCGTTGCGGTCCGGCGTCCGAACGAGGCGCTCTTCGTCAAACCCTATGGTGCGGTCGGGCAAGTCGAGCCGGTCTTCTGCAACATTCGCGACGACGCCAGCGTGCGCGCGGCGATGCAGGGCGCGGATGCGGTGATTAATTGCGTCGGTATTCTGGTGAATGAAGGCAAGAACAAGTTCGGCGCCGTGCAAGCCGAAGGTGCGGGCCGCGTGGCGCGTATCGCCGCAGAGATGGGTGTGCCGAAACTGGTGCAGATCTCGGCCATCGGCGCCAATCCCGATAGCGAGAGCGAATATGCCCGCACCAAGGCTGCAGGCGAGAAGGCGGTGCTGGATGCCTATCCGCATGCCGTGATCCTGCGCCCCTCGATCATTTTCGGCAACGAGGACGGCTTCTTCAACAAATTCGCCTCGATGTCGCGCTTCACCCCGATCCTTCCGATCACAGGTGGCCACACGAAATTCCAGCCGGTCTTCGTCGATGATGTCGCGAAAGTCGCGGTGATGGCGGCGGACGGGAAAGTCTCGCCCGGCACCTATGAACTCGGCGGGCCGGATGTGGAGACCTTCCACGACCTGATGAAGCAGATGCTGACGGTGATTCACCGTCGTCGGCTCGTGCTGTCGTTGCCGCGCTGGATCGCGAGCATCCTCGGCGGGGTCTTCGATCTGGGCCAAACCGTCACCGGCGGGCTGATCACGAACCGCATTCTCACGCGCGATCAGGTGAAGAACCTGCAAGCTGACAATGTCGTGTCCGAGGGTGCGAAAGGCTTCTCCGATCTCGGAATCCAGCCTATGGCAATGGAAGCGGTGATGCCCGGCTACCTGTGGCGCTTCCGCCCCGGTGGGCAATATGACGACATCAAAGCTTCGGCGAAGAACCTTCGCAAGACATAACCCCCTCCTTCCTCCCCGGTGCCGCTTGCGGCACCTCTCTGACCTAGGCGGTATTTCTTGAGCTATCTGAACGACGTTCTGCTCGGTGTGATCGAAGGGATCACCGAGTTTCTCCCGATTTCGAGCACTGGCCACCTGATCCTGGCCGAACATTGGCTTGGCACGCGCTCGGATACCTACAACATCGTCATTCAGGCCGGGGCGATCCTCGCGGTGACGCTGATCTACTGGCGTCGCCTGATGGAGCTGCTGTTCAACTGGCGCAATCCGGAGAACCGCGACTATCTCGCGAAGCTGACCGTGGCCTTCCTGATCACCGCCGTTCTGGGCCTGATCGTGAAGAAGATGGGCTTCGAGCTGCCGACAACGATCCAACCCGTCGCCTGGGCGCTGGTGATCGGCGGTTTCTGGATGCTGTTTGCGGAACGCGTCGCGGATCGGCAGGCCGATAACAGCCAGATTTTCTGGCGCGTCGCGATTGCGGTCGGGATTGCGCAGATCGTGGCCGGGGTCTTTCCGGGCACCTCGCGCTCGGCTACGACGATTTTCGTGGCGATGCTTCTGGGCACCTCGAACCGGGCGGCGGCGACCGAATTCGCCTTCCTCGTCGGTATTCCCACCATGTACGCGGCGAGCGGTTACGAATTGCTCAAGCAGCTCAAGGACGGGACCGGCGGCAACGAGGATTGGGCCGGGCTCGGCATCGCTTTCGTCGTCTCGACCGTGACGGCCTTCGTCGCGGTGAAATGGCTCCTTGGCTATATTCAGGGGCACCGTTTCACCATCTTCGCGATCTACCGGATCATCTTCGGCGGGCTCCTGCTGAGCCTTGCGGCGGTCGGTGTGCTAGGCTGATCAGGAGCGAATCGCTTTTTGGCGACGCGTGATCCTCAGGAAAATCAGGGTAAAGCGGCGATAAAGTAAACGAAGCTGACCTATTTTGAGCGAATTTGAGGTGCCTTCTCGTACGCCTCTCGCAAAAAATGCACATTTAGGTCAGCCTTGCTTACTTTTATTGCTGTGGCAGGCAGTGTAGTCATGCGCACCCACCGGTTTTCTAGGGAGGCGCCACAATGGCCAAGCAACCGATGCTCAAGTTCGTCAAGACGGCGAAAGAGATGCCTCAGAAGCGCGACGCGAACGTGCGCTCCCATGATTTCAACGAAATCTATCGCGAATACGCGGCCGAGAAGGCTGCCGAGCAGGCAAGCCGCTGCAGCCAATGCGGCGTGCCCTATTGCCACACGCATTGCCCGCTCCATAACAACATCCCCGACTGGCTCCGCCTGACCGCGGAAGGCCGTTTGCAGGAAGCCTACGAGATGTCGCAGGCCACCAACACCTTCCCGGAAATCTGCGGCCGCATCTGCCCGCAGGACCGTCTGTGCGAAGGCAACTGCGTGATCGAACAGTCGGGCCACGGCACCGTCACCATCGGCGCGGTCGAGAAGTACATCACCGACACCGCCTTCGACATGGGTTGGGTGAAACCGATCAAACCGGCGACCGAGCGCGCCGAAAGCGTCGGCATCATCGGCGCGGGCCCGGGCGGTCTGGCGGCCGCCGACGCGCTGCGTCGCGCTGGCGTGCAGGTCACGGTCTATGACCGTTATGACCGCGCGGGCGGGCTGATGACCTACGGCATCCCCGGCTTTAAGCTGGAGAAAGACATCGTCATGCAGCGCGTGAAGCAGCTGGAAGATGGCGGCGTCGAGTTCGTACTGAACTGCAATGTCGGCACCGATATTTCCTTCGACGCGATCCGCGGCAAGCATGACGCGGTGCTGATCGCGACGGGCGTCTACAAGACGCGCGAGCTGACTGACGAGGGCGCAGACGCTGCCGGCATCGTGCGCGCGATCGACTATCTGACCGCCTCGAACCGCAAGAGCTTCGGCGACGACGTGGCCGAGTTCGAAGACGGCACGCTGAACGCTGAAGGCAAGCGCGTCATCGTCATCGGCGGCGGCGACACCGCGATGGACTGCGTGCGTACCGCGATCCGTCAGGGCGCCAAGTCGGTGAAATGTCTCTACCGCCGCGACCGCGCGAACATGCCGGGCTCGCAGCGCGAAGTGCAAAACGCCGAGGAAGAGGGCGTGGAATTCGTCTGGCTCTCCGCCCCCGCGGCCTTCTCGGGCAACCCGGTCACCAACTGCTCGGTGCAGCGGATGCGTCTGGGCGCGCCGGATGCTTCGGGCCGTCAGAGCCCCGAGAAGATCGAAGGCGGCATCTATGACGAAGAGGCCGATCTGGTGATCAAGGCGCTCGGCTTCGAGCCCGAAGACCTGCCCGGCGCTTGGGAAGCCGACGATCTGGAGACCACCCGTTGGGGCACCGTGAAGGCCGAATTCGGCACCCACGCGACCTCGATCCCCGGCGTCTACGCGGTCGGCGACATCGTGCGCGGCGCGAGCCTCGTCGTCTGGGCGATCCGCGACGGGCGCGAAGCGGCGGGCTCGATCCTGCGCTATCTCGAAAACGTGGCGGCGGTGGCGGCGGAGTGATCCGCGCCCTGCCGATCTGAAAAGGAATGTATGCGATGCGGTCGAATTTTCTCGGCATGGCGATCTGCGGGGGGCTGTTCAGCGCCCTGCCCGCCCATGCCGAAGACTTCGCGCCGCCGCAGGGCTGCGAGGTCTTCATGACCGTGCAGATGCATAACTGTCAGGTGGCCAATTACTACCGCTGCGCCGCCGATCCGGAGGGCGATCTCTGGACCGCATTCGCGGATGGCGAGGGCATCTATTACCTGAGCCATATCGATGCCGAAACGCGCTGGCTTGAGAGCGTGTCGACCGATGACGGCGAGATCGAGATGTTCGATCCGGGCGCGTCGAAGGACGCCCCGTCGTTCTCGGCGCTCCTGTCGGATGGCAAGGACGATTACGATTTCGTCACGCGCTCGAATTACCGCGGTCTGCGCCGCTATGTCGGCAGCGATACCCTCACGGGCAAGTCGGTCAGCATCGACGATGTCCCGCTCGAGACGATCACCTTCGATCTGCGCGAGGATGACCAGAACGGCCAGACCGTCGCGACCCGCACCGGCACGCAATATATCTCGCGCAAGTATCGCGTGTTTTTCAGCGGCGCGGAGCGGTTCGAGAACGATCAGGGCGATGTCGTGAGCTACGACGACAGCCCGGTGCGCTTCGACTTTCCCGGCGATCCCGGTTTCTCGACCGAGACGCCCGAATATGACTGCGACCTGATGATGACGCAGGCCGATCTTCGGCCCACGCAAGTCAGCCTCGCCCCCCTTTCCCGCTCTTTCTCCAAGGAGGCACTGCAATGACCAAATATGACGAAGCCTGGGTGGCCGCCGAGGAAGCGAAACGCCAGTGGATGAACGAGAATTCACTGTGGAAGGAAGAAGACGAGAAGGCGTCCTGCGGCGTCGGTCTCGTGGTGTCGATCGACGGTAAGGCCTCGCGCCGCGTCGTGGAGAACGGCATCGACGCGCTGAAGGCGATCTGGCACCGCGGTGCCGTGGATGCTGACGGCAAGACCGGCGACGGCGCGGGCATCCACGTCCAGATCCCCGCCCCCTTCTTCTATGACCAGATCCGCCGCACCGGCCACGAGCCGGACATGGAGAAAATGGTCGCCGTCGGTCAGGTCTTCCTGCCGCGCACCGATTTCGGCGCGCAGGAGCGCTGCCGCACGATCGTGGAATCCGAAGTTCTGCGGATGGGTCACTACATCTACGGCTGGCGCCACGTTCCGGTGAACACCGAAGTGCTGGGCGAGAAGGCCAATTCGACCCGCCCCGAGATCGAGCAGATCCTGATCCGTAACGACAAGGATATCGACGAGGAGCAGTTCGAACGCGAGCTCTACATCATCCGCCGCCGTATCGAGAAAGCGGCGATCGCGGCGCAGATCAACGGGCTCTACATCTGCTCGCTGTCGTGCCGCTCGATCATCTACAAAGGCATGATGCTCGCCGAGCAGGTCGCGGAATTCTATCCCGACCTGAAGGACGAGCGCTTCGAGTCCGCCTTCGCGATCTATCACCAGCGCTATTCCACCAACACCTTCCCGCAATGGTGGCTGGCACAACCCTTTCGGATGCTGGCGCATAACGGCGAGATCAACACGATCAAGGGCAACACCAACTGGATGAAGAGCCATGAAATCCGCATGGCCTCCTCGGCCTTCGGCGACAGCGCCGAAGACATCAAGCCGATCATCCCGGCGGGAGCGTCCGACTCCGGCGCGCTCGATGCGGTGTTCGAACTGATGGTCCGCTCGGGCCGCAACGCGCCGATGGTGAAGACGATGCTCGTCCCTGAGCCGTGGTCGAAATCCACCGACACGATGCCGTCCGCGTGGCAGGACATGTATGCCTATTGCAACGCCGTGATGGAGCCGTGGGACGGCCCGGCGGCGCTGGCGATGACCGATGGTCGCTGGGTCTGCGGCGGTCTCGACCGCAACGGTCTGCGTCCGCTGCGCTATGTCATCACCGGCGACGGCGTTCTGATCGCAGGCTCGGAAGCCGGCATGGTGCCGGTCGATGAGGCGAGCGTTGTCGAGAAAGGCGCACTTGGTCCGGGTCAGATGATCGCGGTCGATATGCGCGAGGGCAAGCTCTACCACGACACCGAAATCAAGGACAAACTGGCCGCCGCTCAGCCCTTCGGCGAATGGGTCGGCAAGGTCACCGATCTGAACGCGATCCTCGTGGACGTGCCGGAAAACCCGAAATTCTCGGGCGGTGAACTGCGCAAGCGTCAGGTCGCGGCAGGCTATTCGGTCGAAGAGATCGAACAGATCCTCGCGCCGATGGCCGAGGACGGGAAGGAAGCCATCGCCTCGATGGGCGACGACACGCCGCCTGCGGTTCTGTCCAAGCAATACCGCCCGCTGAGCCATTTCTTCCGGCAGAACTTCAGCCAGGTGACCAACCCGCCGATCGACTCGCTGCGCGAAAGCCGGGTGATGTCGCTCAAGACGCGCTTCGGTAACCTGAAGAACGTGCTCGACGAGGACAGCTCGCAGACCGAGATCTGGATCTTGGAGAGCCCGTTCCTCGCGAATTCCGAATTCGATCACATGCTCAACGAATTCGGCGAGCAGGTGACGATCATCGACTGCACCTTCCCGGCTAATTCCGATCAGGAGGCGCTGCGCGAAGGTCTGACCCGGATCCGTCAGGAAGCCGAAGACGCGGTGCGCTCGGGCGCGCTCCATATCGTGCTGAGCGATGAGGAGCAGGACGAGGACAAGGTCGCAATGCCGATGATCCTCGCGACGAGCGCCGTGCATAGCTGGCTGACGCAGAAAGGCTTGCGGACCTTCTGCTCGATCAACGTGCGCTCGGCGGAATGTATCGACCCGCATTACTTCGCGGTTCTGATCGGCTCGGGCGCAACCACGGTGAACGCCTATCTCGCGCAGGACACGCTGGCCGATCGGATCGACCGCGGCCTGCTCGCCGGCACGCTTGTCGACGCGATGCGCAAATATCGCGACGCGATCGATGCGGGCCTGCTGAAGATCATGTCGAAGATGGGGATCTCGGTGATTTCCTCCTATCGCGGCGGTCTGAACTTCGAAGCCGTGGGTCTGTCGCGCGCAATGGTCGCGGAATACTTCCCCGGCATGCATTCGCGCATCTCCGGCATCGGTCTGCACGGTATCCAGCACGCGCTGGAAGGTGTGCACGCGAAAGGCTGGAAAGGCGGTCAGGACGTGCTCCCGATCGGCGGCTTCTACAAGGCCCGCCGCACCGGCGAGGCCCATGCCTGGGGTGCGCAGTCGATGCACATGCTGCAATCGGCCTGTAACCGCGCGAGCTACGATCTGTGGAAGCAATACAGCTCGATGATGCGGGCGAACCCGCCGATCCATATCCGCGACATGCTGGATATCAAATCGCTGGGCAAACCGGTGCCGATCGAAGAGGTCGAGTCGATCACCTCGATCCGCAAACGCTTCGTGACGCCGGGCATGTCGCTGGGGGCGCTGTCGCCCGAGGCGCACAAGCTCTTGAACGTCGCGATGAACCGGATCGGCGCGAAGTCGGACTCGGGTGAAGGCGGGGAAGACCCGGCGCATTTCGTGCCCGAGCCCAATGGCGACAACCCGTCGGCGAAGATCAAGCAGGTGGCTTCGGGTCGTTTCGGTGTGACCGCCGAATACCTCAACCACTGCGAAGAGCTTGAGATCAAGGTCGCTCAGGGCGCCAAGCCCGGCGAAGGCGGTCAGCTTCCGGGCATGAAGGTCACCGACCTGATCGCGCGTCTGCGGCACTCGACCAAGGGCGTGACGCTGATCTCGCCGCCGCCGCATCACGACATCTACTCGATCGAAGACCTCGCGCAGCTGATCTACGACCTCAAGCAGATCAACCCGAAGGTCAAAGTGACGGTGAAGCTGGTGGCGTCCTCGGGCGTCGGCACGATCGCGGCCGGTGTCGCGAAGGCGAAGGCCGATATCATCCTGATCTCGGGCCACAACGGCGGCACGGGCGCATCGCCCGCGACCTCGATCAAATATGCCGGTCTCCCGTGGGAGATGGGTCTGACCGAGGCGCATCAGGTGCTCGCGATGAACAATCTGCGCGAACGCGTCACCCTGCGGACCGATGGTGGTCTGCGCACGGGCCGCGATATCGTGATGGCCGCGATGATGGGCGCCGAGGAATACGGCATCGGTACCGCCGCCCTGATCGCGATGGGATGCATCATGGTCCGTCAGTGTCAGTCGAACACCTGCCCGGTGGGCGTCTGTACGCAGGACCCGGAGCTGCGCGCCAAGTTCACCGGCACGGCGGACAAGGTGGTGAACCTCATCACCTTCTACGCTCAGGAAGTGCGCGAAATCCTCGCCTCGATCGGTGCGCGTTCGCTCGACGAGGTGATCGGTCGCGCCGATCTTCTCAGCCAGGTGAGCCGCGGCTCGGCCCATCTCGACGATCTTGACCTCAATCCGCTCCTGATCACCGTCGATGGCTGGGACAAGATCGTCTACGACCGTTCGAAGCCGCGTAACTGGGTCTCGGATACGCTCGATGCGGAGATCATCAAGGATGGTCATCGCTTCTTCGAGGAAGGCGAGAAGATGCAGCTTTCCTACGCGGTGCGCAACACGCTGCGCACCATCGGGACGCGCGCTTCGAGCCATATCGTGAAGAACTTCGGGATGCGCAACGCGCTGCAGTCGGACCACCTGACGGTGAAGCTGACCGGTTCCTGCGGTCAGTCGCTGGGCGCTTTTGCGGCCCCGGGTCTGAAGATCGAAGTGTCGGGCGATGCCAACGACTATGTCGGCAAGGGTCTCTCGGGCGGCATGATCGTCGTGCGTCCGCCGATGGCCTCGCCGCTGGTCGCCTCCGAGAACACGATCATCGGCAACACCGTGCTTTACGGCGCGACCGAGGGTCACCTGTTCGCGGCAGGCCGCGCAGGCGAGCGCTTCGCGGTGCGCAACTCGGGTGCGAAAGTGGTGATCGAGGGCTGCGGCTCCAACGGCTGTGAATACATGACCGGCGGCGTCGCGGTGATCCTCGGCTCGATCGGCCCGAACTTCGGTGCGGGCATGACGGGCGGCATGGCCTATCTCTACGATCCGGACAACACGGCGGAAGAGCTGATCAACCTCGAAAGCCTCGTCACCTGCGGGCTGGGCCACGAGCATTGGGAAGCCGAGCTGAAAGGCCTGATCGAGCGTCACGTCGCCGAAACGGGATCGCGCAAAGGCGCCGATATTCTCCAGCACTGGGAGACCGAGAAGGCGAACTTCCTGCAGGTCTGCCCGAAGGAGATGCTGGCGCATCTGTCCTACCCGCTCAGCGACGAACCGCAGGCGATGCCGGCGGAATAAGGGAACTCTTTCCCCCACGGAACCGTTTCAGAGGGCGAAGCACATGCTTCGCCCTTTGTTCTGTCTGGAGGTAACGATGTCCGAACTGTTGGTGATGGCGCATGAAACCGAGGCCGCGGGCTTCGCGACGCGCGAGGAACTCAGAGCACTGGAAAAAGAAGGATTTTTCCGGTCGCAGGACATTGTTGTCGTGACCCGCGACGAAAGCGGCGAGATTAACGTTCATGAAAACAGCAACACGATGGCCCTCGGCGCGATCGGCGGCGCTGTCTGGGGCGGGCTGCTGGGTCTCGTCTTCCTGTCGCCGGTCGTCGGCGCGGCAATCGGTGCGGGCGCGGGCGCTGTGTCCGGCAAGTTCACCGACCTCGGCTTGAACGACTCTTTCCTGCGCGAAGCGGGCGAGAGCCTGCCGCAAGGCGGCTCGGCTGTGTTCATCTTGCTTAAGAAGGGGACCGCTGCAGAGGTCCTCGACCGGATGAATACCCTAGGCCACGCGCGCGGTCGCGTGCTGCAGATCCCCTTGCCGGAAGATTTCCACGAACGGCTCGAGTCCGCCCTGTCTTCGGGGGGCACCACAGCCTTCACCGGCGAGGAAATCACCGAAGGTGCCACCGGAAATCTCGCGCGGATGGTGGGCCCCTCTGCCCTCTGAACGCGCTGTGACCGGGATGTCACTCTTTAACCCGTAGTTAACTTTGCGCCCCACAGGCGCCTTTGTGTCGCCCTGATCTCTGCTTACCAAGTAACGAATAATTTATAATAACGTTACTCGAGCAGCAAAAATGGCAACCTATTACGACCAGTTCTACATCATGGATCCGGGCAGTCCGCCCGCTGCGGGCACGGCGCTTTCACCGACGACATATGAAATTGTCGATCGGAATAACGACAATTGGATTTCCAGCAGCAACAGTGCCCGCGACACGATCAACGGCCAACGCGTCGAAGATGTCTGGCGTGGCGACACGATCACCATCGAGCGTCCGAATGGCGTGCAAGAGACGATCACCGGCGACACGTTCTACCTGCGCGACGGGAGTGCCGTGTTCACGCCGTCCGATGGCACGATCCTCCACAACGCGACCTTCATCAGCTCCACCTATGTCACGCAGAGCACCCAGGCCCCGGTCGGCGATCTGGGGCCGGAATGCTTCCTCGCCGGGACGCGGATCGACACGCCCGACGGGCCGCGACCGGTGGAGCGGCTCAAGGCGGGCGATCTTGTCATCACCGAGGACGACGGGCCGCAGCCTCTTCTTTGGACGGGTGGTCGGGTCTGTCGCGGCGTCGGGGCCTATGCGCCGATCCGGTTCGCGCCGGGGGCTATGGGAAATCGACGCGCTCTTTACGTGTCTCAACAACATCGGATGTTGCTGCGCGGCTGGCGCGCCGAGATCGCCTGCGCCCATAGCGAAGTTCTGGTCGCCGCCAAGCACCTCGTGAACGGCAAGAGCATTCGGGTGGCTCCGCGCCCGCGCGTGCAATACCGCCACCTGCTTTTCGCGCGCCATCACATCCTTATGGCCGAGGGCGCGCCGACCGAGAGCCTGTTTCCCGGCAACGTCGTCCTTGAAGACGACCACGGTATCGCGCGCGAAATACGCACCGCGTGGATGCGGGCGTCCGATGCGCCGATCGAAACCATGGTAACCGCGCGACAGGTCGCGCGTGGACCGGAATTGGCACTGCTTGTCGCTTGACCCTTCGGGGCACGCTGTGACTTATACGCACATGGCTAAGAGCAAGAAAAAATCGGGCCGAAAACCCGCCAAACGCAGCACGAAATCGAGCGTTTCCAGCAGCATGCGCGCGCCTTTCCGCACCGCCCTGAAATGGGCCCTGCGGGGCGTGATGGGTCTCGTTGCGCTGGTGCTTGTGCTGATGGTCCTGTTCAAATTCGTTAATCCGCCGACCACCTGGACGATGTGGAGCGAACGCCAGCGTCTTGGTGCCGTCGATCAGAAATGGGTGCCGATCGAGGATATCGCACCCGTGCTCGCCCGCTCCGTCGTCGCGGCGGAGGATGCGAATTTCTGCAACCATTGGGGCTTCGACATGCGCGCGATCCGCAAGGCGATCGACGATGGCGCCAATCGCGGCGCCTCGACGATCACCCAGCAGACCGTGAAGAACGTGTTCCTCTGGCAGGGCCGAAACTGGCTGCGCAAGGCGCTTGAGGCGTCGATGACGCCGCTGGCCGAGGCGATCTGGGGCAAGAAGCGGATTCTGGAAATCTATCTTAACGTCGCTGAATTCGACGAAGGCGCGTTTGGCGTCGATGCCGCCGCGCATCGCTATTTCCGCACCACGCCCGACAAGCTGAACGCCCGCCAATCCGCGTTGATCGCTGGCGTCCTGCCCGACCCGAAGGACCGTTCGGCGGCGAAGCCCGGCAGCTTCCTGTCGCGCCGCGCGCAGTCCATCATGGACGGCGCGGCGACGATCCAGAAAGACGGGCGCGCGAACTGCTTCGAGTGATCACTCGGCCGGTTCGGTCATCGGTCGCATGACGGCGAACAGCTCCGCGACCTTGATCCCGAATTTGCGCATCTGCGACCGGTTCAGCAGCGTCCCATCGGGCATCAGATAGATCCAGTCGGTCACGTCGAGCACATGGCCGCCCGCATCCTCGGGCAGCCGCAGCCGATAGCGCATCCGCAGCGCATTGCCCGACTGCTCCATCTCGGCGCGCCCCTCGATATCGTCGGCGGTCGAGCTGATCTCGCCATTCGGCCCGAACTGGATATTCCAGGCGCGACTTTGTCGCCGACCGGAGGCATATTCGAACTCCTCCTCGATCACGCCGCCATCATTGGTGAACCGCCCCGTCATCACGGCGCGGAAGCGCGACGTGACCCGACCGTCCGGCCCATAGATCATACCATGCGCCTCGACAGGGCCCTCGAAGGCCCGGCGAATGTCGAATTCCGGGCTCTCGGCCGCGTAATCCGCAGACTTTTGCGCCGGGAATGAGAAGAAGAAGTGCCGGATCAAGAGAGCCGCCAGGATCAGAACCGCGAGGGTGAAAAGCAATTTTAACAACATATTACGCCCTCGCATGTGCCAGTTGGACCTGCACCACATCGGTATGGCCGACCGCAAAGGCCGCCGCGCAGGCTTCGAGATAATAAGACCAGTTGCGCAGGAACTCCGGCCCGAAGCCAAGTTCGGTCGCCCGCGCGCTGCGCTCTTTCAGACGGGTGGCCCATTGCCGGCAGGTCTCAGCATAGTCCTGCCCGAAGGCGAAGCTTTCCTTCACCGCCAACCCGGCCTTCGCCGCCTGATCGCGGATCACCCCGTCGGACAGAAGCATCCCGCCCGGGAAAGTATATTGCCGGATAAAATCGGAGGTCTCGCGATATTTCGGAAAGTAGGAATCAGACACTGTTATGGCCTGAATCATCGCAGAGCCGCCCTCCGCCAGGCGATCTTTCACGGTTTGGAAATAGTTCGGCCAATACCGCTCGCCGACCGCTTCGATCATTTCGATCGAAACGATATGGTCGAATTTCCCCGGCGTATGGCGATAGTCCTGCAACCGGATATCTGCCCGCCCGTCGAGCCGCGCATCGGCGTAACCTTTCTGGCTGGGCGAGATTGTGATCCCGGTAACGCGACGCCCCTGCTCGGCCGCGCGTTCGGCGAAATGGCCCCAGCCGCAGCCGATCTCCAGCACCTGTTCCCCGTCGCCCATCTGGTCGAGAATGCGGTCGAGCTTGCGGTTCTGCGCCCGGTGCAGATCGTTGTCCCCCGGCGCGAAAAGCGCGGAGGAATAGCTCATCCCCTCATCCAGCCAGAGCTGGTAAAACTCGTTGCCCACGTCGTAATGCGCCCGGATGTTGCGCGACGCGCCACGCAGCGAGTTGGCCCGCATCAGCCGGTCGATCAGCCGGAACTTCAGGTTCGACCAGAAGCCCGCATAGGCATAGCCGTCGACCACATCGAGGTTCTTCAGCGCGAGGGAGAGAAGCGCCTCGATCGAGGAGGTCTCCCACAGCCCCGCGATATAGGCCTCACCCAGCCCGACATCGCCGCGAGACGCCATCGCCACCACGGCCTGCCAATCGCGGATTTCCATGTCGGCTTGCGGCTCCCCGCGACCGAAACTGCGCACGGTGCCGTCAGGCAGGCGCAGATGCAGCGTCCCCTGCTCGATCTTCTCGCAGGTCGCGAGGAATTCGCCGCGGATCCGGTTGGTCAGGAAAGGCATCATTGGCTGATCTCCTCGCTGGGGGGTGTGGGCCGCGACAGGTAGCGGGCGCCTTTGAGCTTGAGCCGCAGGGCCTGCCAATAGATCAGGCCGAGCGTGCGGATCGGGGTGAGCGGACGGCGCAGCGCCATACCGAGAAGCGCCGCCGAAGTCAGTTTGCGGCGTTGGGTCGCGAGGGTGGCCACGACGCCCTCCTCGCCATTGCGGTGATTGATGCGGATGCGGATGTGCTCGACTCCGATGTCGAAGCGAAAACGATACTCCCCGGCGATGGTCTGGAACGGGGAGACGTAGAAGATTTTCGCGGCGTGGAGCTCGGTTTCCGCAGAAATAGGGTCGAAATTCGGGGTGGCGCAGAGATAGGAGTGACGGTCGCCGAAGGTATTGTTTACCTCTGCGATCACGGCGCGCAGGTCATCTTGCGCATCATAGGCCAGCCAGAAATTCACCGGGTTGAACCCCGCCCCGAGGATCTTCGGCTGGGTCAGTAGGCGTAGCTTCGTAATTTCGGGCGCACCGTGACGCGAGAGCTGTTTACGGACCCATGCAGCACCCTCGCCGCGACCGGGCGCCCCGCCGTAATCCTTGTCATGCACCGTCGCGAGGTTGCGTCCGCGGCGCGAGAAAATCCGCGGCCACGGACCCGGCGCGTCGGGATCGATCATCACGTAGTCGACGTGATAGCGGAACTGGTGGGAAATCGCGCCCCGCCGCGCATGAACCGTATGACCGGGGCAGAACTCACCGCTCATGCGGGCACCTTTTCGAAATCGACCTGCGGCTGCGCCCCGCGATTGAGCTCGCGCGCCACCCGAACCGCCGAAGCGAACCCATCCTCGTGGAAACCATGACGTAGCCACGCACCGGCGAACCATGTCCGATTCAGACCCTGTATCGACTGGATTTCGCCCTGCGCCTGTATCGCTGCGCGATCGAAGACCGGGTGCCAGAAGACCTCGTGATCGTAGATCGTCTCCTCGGCAATCGGCGCATCGGGGTTCAGCGTGACGAAAAGCGGATCGCTCTCGGGAATGTTCTGCAGCTTGTTCATCCAATAGGTCACGCCAAGCCGCGTCTCATTCGCGCGGGTCTGGGCCTGATAGACCCAGCTGGACCAGCACGCGCGGCGGCGCGGCATCTGCGCCACGTCGCGATGCAGATAAACGTCGTTGGGCTGATAGCGGACCGCCGAAAGCGCGGCCTGTTCCTGCGCAGTCGGCTTGGCCAGAAGCTTGAGCGCCTGATCGGAATGGGTGGCGATAATGACCTGGTCGAACTGATCCGGAAGGGCCTTTTCCGCCGAAATAGTGACTGAATTGCGCTGTCGCTCGATCGCGGTGACCGGGGTGCCGGTGCGGAATTCGACGCCGCGAAGACGCAGGGCGGCCTCCAGCCGCTTAACATATTCGATCGACCCACCCGAGACCGTCCACCATTGATGCTGACCGGTCGCCGACAAAAGCGCATGGTTCTCGAAGAAGCGCAGGAGACTTTTGGCCGGGAACGCGCCGATCTGATCGGCAGGCGTGGACCAGATCGCCCCGCAGATCGGCAGCAGGTAATAGCGCCGGAACCATTCGCCCAGATTCAACTCATCCAGCAGACCGTCAATCGTCACGTCATCGCTTTGCGCGACAGAGACGGCCTTCGCGTTGAACTTCGCGATATCCGCGACCATCCGCAGAAAACCCGGCCGGGCCAAGTTCCGCTTCTGCGCAACGAGGCTGTTCAGGTCGCGCAAAGCATATTCGATCCGGCCTTGATCTATCGTCACGCCAAAGCTCATGTCGGATTTCTCGACCGGTACATCGAGCTCGGAGAACAGGCGCGTCAGATGCGGATAATTCGCGTAATTGAACACGATGAACCCGGTATCGACCGGCTGATCGCCGTTGCGCCCCGCCGTGATCGTGCGCGAATGCCCCCCAAGCCGCGTCTCCGCCTCATAGATGGTGACGCGATTATGTGGCGCGAGTTGCCACGCCGCCGCCAGACCGGAAATCCCGGATCCGATGATCGCGATGCGTTGCGCATGTGGATGCAGGGCATCAAATGACATTCGAATTCTCCCAAGCTCTTGAAGGCGTAACGGTGCATATTACCGTTTGGATCAGAAGTTTTTTCGCATCGCATGTGAACCGCTATCTCATAAGCTGCGTATCGGTCACATGCTGAGAGATGCGACCATCAACTTCGACACCACAGGGACCCCGCCAATCGCGGCGGGTCAGGCCTTTGCCGGGAAGAGAATGGACGACAGGAAATCAGCGAAACCGACGCCCGAGGCGGCTTGCGAGCAGACCGATTGGCTCGTGGCCGTTCGTGACAAGCGTGACAAAATGGCCTTCGCGCGGCTCTATGATCACTTCTCGCCGCGACTGAAGGGAATGCTGGTAAGGTCCGGCATGACGCAGGCGGCGGCGGAGGATGTGGTTCAGGACGTGATGCTCACGATCTGGCGGAAGGCACATCTTTACGACGAGACGCGGGCACGCGCCTCGGCATGGATTTACCGGATTGCGCGCAATCGACAGATTGATGTGATCCGAAGACGGCCCCGGCCCGTTCCAGACGAGCTGATCGCCGAGGCCGAGACGCGGGAAACCCGTGAAGCCGATTCGGCGATCGGGCTGGAACAGGAAGCGGCGCAGCTGCGTCAAGCGATCGAGGCACTGCCGGAAGCGCAGCGCGAGATCATTGAGCGGGCCTATGTGGGGGAACTCACACAGGCTGAAATACGCGAGGCGACAGGTCTCGCACTTGGGACGATTAAATCGCGGATCCGGCTAGCGCTGGAGAAGCTTAGACACGAGTTAAGGGATCTGAGAGAAGAATGACCGAGATTACGCATCATTTGCCCGATTGGTTGGTACGGTCCTACGCGACCGGCTCGCTCGGTCATGCGTTCTCGCTGGTCGTGGCGGCGCATGTGAGCCAGTGCGACGAGTGTCGTGCACGGCTCGAAGCAGAGGAACTGGCGGGCGGGCTTGTTCTGGATGACCTGAAAGGCATGGCTCCCAGCGACGATTTGCGGCGACGTGTGTTTGACGGGTTGGACGACGAGGATGTGATCGTCGCTGATCAACCTGCGCGCGCCGGGATTTATCCGGGCGCCGTGGTTGAGGCGATGGGTGCCGACAGTCCGCGCTGGCGGGCCCTAGGCGGCGGCATCAAGCAGGCCATCCTGAGCGAGGATAAAGAAGGGTCGGCCCGGCTTCTCTATATCCCGCCGGGGATGGCGGTCCCGGATCACACCCATGGCGGGCTGGAACTGACTCTGGTTCTGCAGGGGTCCTTCTCGGACGAGACCGGGCGCTTTGGCGTCGGCGATGTGGAAGTGGCGGATGACGATCTCGATCACACACCGATCGCGGGGATGGAGGATGTCTGCATCTGCCTCGCCGCGACCGATGCGCCGCTGAAGTTCAAGGGCCTTCTGCCGCGCTTGTTGCAGCCGATCTTCCGGATTTAAGACCCTAAATCCTCCGAAATACGGCCCCGATCCAGAGGGCCAGCGTAGTCGCCCGGCTTTGGCGATAGAGCCTCAGCCGGGCGAATTCTTTCAGACGGGTCGAAAAAGCCGCCTCGCGCATCCTCTTGAAGCGATCAAAAATGGCCTGGTTCTCGGGCGTGAACCGATGCGCCGATGCAGTGAGAGCTGCACATTGATCGTCGATCCAGCACCGCCAATCGCCGGACAGCATGCGCCCGAGCCGCGAGAGCTTGGCGCGTATTTTCACATTCGCCCCTTCCGCGTTGCCCCCGTGTTGGCGGTAGAGAACCGTGGGCTTTGCATCATAAATGACCCGCGCACCGCACCCGGTGAACAGCTGATAGAGCCACCAGTCATGACGCGGCGCAACTTGCAGTTCGCGCGCCGCAGAGATGGCCAGTTCGGCCCCGGCCGGGTTCAGGAGAATGGTATTTCCCGCCGCGATATTCTGCACCAGTGCATTGCGGAAAGACGGCGGGCGCGTGTGTCGGACGGAGAGATGCTGGTCTTCCAGATCAGCGTTGCAGACCCAAGTCCGGCTGCAATAAAGCGCAGCTTCCCCCTCGCCCAATGCGGCAATCCCGCGTGCAAGCCGATCCGGTAGCCAGACATCATCCTGATCACAAAAGGCGAGGAAATCCTGCTGCGCGCTGTCGATCCCCTGCAGCAGAGACAGGAAATTCCCTCCCGCGCTGATCCGCGGGCCTCTCACGATCTGAACATCATGGCTGCGCGCAAACTCCGCCAAGACGTTATGCGCGGCGTCGGTTCGGCTGTCGTCCCCGACGATCAGAAGCCAATCCCGATGGGTTTGCGCCGCGAGGCTTTCCAGTTGATCGCGCAGCTCCGGACCCGGATCGCGTGTCGCCATCAGGATCGTCACTCGCGCCACGGTCGCTTACTCGATCAGGCGCAGCAGATACTCGCCATAGCTGTTCTTGCCAAATTTCTTCGCCCGGTCGGCTAGCGCGTCGGCACTGATCCAGCCTTTCTCGAAGGCGATCTCATCTGGCGAGCCACTTTGCAGCCCCTGCCGCTCCTCCAACGTGCGGACGAAGTTGCCAGCGTCGAGCAAGCTGCCATGCGTTCCGGTGTCGAGCCAGGCGAAGCCCCGGCCCATCTGCGTGACCGAGAGCGCACCGTCATGCAGGTAGGTTTCCAAAAGCGAGGTGATCTCCAACTCGCCACGGGCGGAAGGCGTGATCGTCTTGGCGCGTTCGGGCGCGGTCTCGTCGAGGAAATAGAGACCCGTCACCGCGAATTGCGAGGGCGGAACTTCGGGCTTCTCGATGATCGCGCGCACGGTGCCGTTTTCGTCGAAATCTACCACGCCGTAGCGTTCGGGGTCGCGGACGCGGTAGCCGAAGACGGTGCCGCCATCCGTGGTCGCATTCGCCGCTTTGAGGATTTCGCCCAGCCCGGCGCCGAAGAAGATATTGTCGCCCAGCACCATCGCCGAAGGGCTGCCGGCGAGGAACTCTTCGGCCAGCAGATAGGCCTGCGCCAGACCGTCGGGCGAGGGCTGGGTGATATAGGTCAGGTTCAGCCCCCATTGGCTGCCATCGCCGAGCGTGCGGATGAACTGCTCCTGATCATGCGGCGTGGTGATCACCGCGATCTCGCGGATGCCCGCCAGCATCAGCGTCGTCAGCGGATAGTAGATCATCGGCTTGTCATAGACCGGCAGAAGCTGCTTCGAGACGCCCATCGTGATCGGATAAAGCCGCGTGCCCGAGCCGCCCGCCAGAATAATGCCTTTGCGTTTCGTCATACCGCTTCCAATTCAATTAACATTTCATTCAATCCCGATCTCCAATCGGGTCTTTTCAGGCCGAACACGGCCAGATCGCTGCAGTCGAGCCGCGAATTGAGCGGCCGTTTCGCAGGCGTCGGATAGTCGGCGGTGGGAATATCCTCCACCGTCACGCCGCGCCCGGCCCGCGCGAAGATCTCCCGCGCGAAGCCTGCCCAGCTTACATCGGGAGAGCCTGAGAAATGGTAAACGCCGCTTTTCTCGGGCGCGCGCTGCAATTCCTTTGCGATGATAAGGCAGGCCCCGGCAATCGCTTTCGCTGGCGTCGGCCCGCCGATCTGGTCGGCGACGATCGTCAGGTGATCGCGGTTCTCCGACAGGCGCAGCATCGTCTTCACGAAATTCCCGCCATGTGCCGAGAAGACCCAGCTGGTGCGCAGAATGGCGAAGGGGCCACCCGCAGCCCGGATCGCTTCTTCGCCGGCGAGCTTTGTGCGGCCATAGGCGCCAAGCGGAGCGGTCGGGTCGGTGGGTTTGAACGGTGCATCGCCCGAGCCGTCAAAAACGTAATCGGTGGAGATGTGAACGAACGGGATGCCAAGGTCGCGGCAGGCTTCGGCCATCGCGGCGGGCGCGTCACCGTTAACGGTTTGAGCGAGCGCCTCTTCTTCTTCAGCTTTGTCGACTGCCGTATAGGCGGCGGCGTTGATCACGGCCTCAGGCTTGGCCTCCCGGATCGCTTTCGCTGCGGCGCCGGGATCACGCAAATCGACCCTATTCCGGCCCAAGAACGCCGCATCTGGAGCGAGGCGCTGTAGCTCCTGCGCGACCTGGCCGGTCTGTCCGAAGACGAGGATCATGCCTTGCCCAACCTTTCGCCGACGCCGTGCCGCTCTAGCAGCGGGCGC
>NZ_MPZQ01000021.1:0-28744 GCF_002020045.1 Thioclava sp. F28-4
TGGCGCGGTTGACGGGGCTCGAACCCGCGACCCCCGGCGTGACAGGCCGGTACTCTAACCAACTGAGCTACAACCGCTCGCATCATCTGCCCGGATCGCCGTCCGAGCGTGGGGAGGGTATTACGCGGGCGACCTGCCCCCGTCAAGCGGCCTGAGAGCAAAAATCCGACGAATTTTCACCTGCCGTTCGGGCAAGCAATTCGCGGCTCCTCAGTGCGCGTCCGCGGCCCTTATTTATCGCGCCCGCATGCGCCCCGATCAGAAGCGCTTTCTGCTTCCTCTTGGCAGAAATATCCCGGGGGAAACCGAAGGTCGGGGGCAGAGCCCCCCTTTTTCGGCGGATGCAATCACCGTTCCGGCGCGGGAATGAATTCCGCATCATCCGCAGGCGGGAGCTGAAATCGGCCATGCGCCCAGTCGCCCGCGCGCCATGCCTCTTTCGCGGCGTCGATCTTGTCGCGCGACGAGGCCACGAAATTCCACCAGATATAGCGCGGCCCGCCCATGGTCGCGCCGCCCAGCACGATCAGCCGGGCGCCCTGCCCGCCCGCCTTAAGCGACACCCGGTCGCCGGGGCGGAAGACGAGCATCCGGCCTTCCTCATAGGACTCGCCCGCCACGGCGACAGAGCCCTGCAGCACATAGACGCCGCGATCTTCGTGATTGTCGGGCAGCGGGAGCTGCGCGCCGGGATCAAGCTTCGCATCGGCGTAGAACATCTCGGAGGGCAGATCGATCGGCGCATGCGCGCCCCAGGCATCGCCCAGCACGAGCCGCACGGTCTTGCCCTCGGCCTGCAGTTCGGGCAGCGCCTCGGCGCCCACATGTTTGAACGCCGCCTGCCCCTCTTCCTGATCTTCGGACAGCGCGACCCAGGTCTGGATGCCCGCGAGATGCTGGCCGGTCTCGCGGACCTTGCCGTCGGTGCGCTCGGAATGGGTGATGCCGTAGCCCGCATTCATCCAGTTCACCGCCCCCGGCGTAATCCATTGATCGGTGCCCAGCGAATCGCGGTGATGCAGGCGGCCCTGAAGAAGGTAGGTCACGGTCGCGAGGCCGATATGCGGATGCGGGCGAATGTCGATGCCGCGGCTTCCCGAGAGGAATTCAACCGGGCCGATCTGGTCGAAGAAGATGAACGGGCCGATCATCTGCCGCGCGGCGGACGGCAGCGCGCGGCGCACCTCGAAGCCGCCGAGGTCGCGCGCGCGCGGCGCGATGACGGTTTCAATGGCGTCGACGGCGTCGCCAATCGGGATTTCGGGGTCGAGGGCGGGGTTCCAGCTCATCGGAGCGCTCCTTTCCTGTGGTTGAGGGAAAGGTAGCATCGCGGCGCGCATATCATAGAGCCATGTGCGAACAGAATCTGAGCGCGGCCGCGCAATGACATTCAAGCCGTTGATATCATTACACTTAAGGGGGAATGGTGGGCGGTGAGGGGCTCGAAACGCCCACCATTCACCAAAAGGCTTATTTTATTGGTTATTTGCGCCATACATCACTCGCGCTGCGTGTTTTTGCTATACAATTTGGAGCCTTTTGCTATACAGGGCCTCGACCAGAGAGGCGCCAGAAACATGAACAACCGCATCCCGACACCGCACCTATCACGCGACAGCAAGGGCTACTGGAGGTACCAACGCCGAGTGCCGAAGTACGCCCAATCGGCCCTCAAGCGAACCGTCTGGAACCTTTCGCTAGGCCGCGAGGAAGCCGCCGCCGAGAAGCGCGCTTCCGCGCTACGCCACGAACACGACAAGCTGCTAGCCGAACTAGACAAGCCCAACGGCGCACGCCGGGTTGAAATGATGATCACCGCACAGAGTGTGGACGAGCAAATTGCCCGCACCGAGCGCCGCCACCAAGTTCAGGACCTCCCCAACCATGGCGGATTGATCGTACCTCTGGCCACGCACCACTGGCGGCGCATCCCCGAAATCATCGCAAACTCCGATGACGCACCGACACCGGAGGACAAGTATCGACAGCTCGCCTTCTCTCAGGCGCTTGCGTTCGGAGACACCACACGCACCGGACCGATACCGAACCTACCCCAGCCGGAGCGCCCGACAGACCACGTCGACCTCATTCTTTACGAGGCCCATCGCCAGATGCTCGAAGCCGCCCTGTCCGAGATCGCTCCGAGAGCATCCTCGGGCGACCCTGCCCTTCGCCTCACCGCCCTGCTTGAGGACTACATAAAGAGCGCGGGCGTTCGCGACAGCACCGCCACCCACTACCGCAAGATGATCCGCCCCCTAATCGAGACAACGGGGGACCACGAGTTGCCGAAGTACACGCAGGCCAAACTGAAGAGCTACCGCGACCACTTAATTGAGGCCACCGAGGCCAGCCCGCAGACCATCGAAAAGCGCTTCGCCACCCTCAAGGCGCTGTGGCGCTGGGCTGCCGAGGAAAAGAGCGACGTCTGGCCCGATCTGACCTTCCCGGCGATCCGCCTTCCGAAAGTCACCCAGTCCACTGAGGAGTCCCGATGGCAAGCCTTCGATGACGCTCAGATCAAAGAAGTTTGGAATCTAGTCAGTGAAGCTTGGGGACCCGACTCTGCGTCGAGACTGGCACCGGAGAGACGCGCCGACTTCCTCATGGCATTCCGCGTGATGCTCTGGACCGGAATGCGGCCATCAGAGGTATTCAAGCTCGACGCAAGCAACGTCGCAGACGGAATATTGATGATACGGGAAACGAAGACGCTCTCTCGGAAGCTTCCGATCACCAAGCACCTCTCGGACCTTCCGCAGTTTCTCTCCGATGGAGGCTTCGGCAGCGTGCGAGGCATGTCGAAAGCCGCCGACAAGATGTCGGACTACTTTACGAAGCTCATCCGACCCAAGATGCCAAATGATCGCCTTGTCCTCTACAGCCTCAAGGACACACTGGTCGGACGCCTCCAGCGCCTAGATGTGGGTGACGACCTGATACGCGCGGTGATCGGCCACAAGAGCGGACAGGGAAAGCTACGGCACTACAAGACCGGACTGGGCGAGACGCCAGAAGGTCGAGCAAAGATCAAAGCCGCGCTCGACAAGATATCTTACTGGTGATCGGCTGACGCCGACCACTACCCAACACCGGAACACACCCGCGCCACCCTCGGCGCGGGTTTTTCTTTGCGGGCCGACGAGGGACAGACGGCGAGGCGCTGGGGCGGGGATCGGGTGCTGACCCGCGTTAGCGGGTCACAAGAGCGAATCAGTGACTCCCTCACCTAAATACCTGTTTTTCTGCCTCTAAATCCGCATTTTCCGAATCATTTAGCCACTCCACCCCTCGCCGTGACCCTTTGCACCCGCGATTTCTTGACTCCTGTCAAGAATTTTCTTATGATCCTCCTACAGATGAAGGAAATTGCTATCTCATGCTCTCCACAACGTTAGAAGATTGGTCCCGCGCCACGGGGGTCGGGCGCGACACCGCATCCGTGCATCTCGCAGGGCTGCCGTATGAGGGCCATCCGCGCCGCTACCCGCTGCCGTTCGCCCTGAGCCGCCTGAAAAAGAAGTATCGCGGAGCTGCCGCCGAGCTTGTTCGCGGCGCGCGCGATGACGGCTCGCTTTTCGTCGCATCGCTCGATCAGATGCCATATCTCGAAGAGCTGTCCGACTGGGTCGACCAAGACCCCGAGATGAAGCCCCGCGCCGCATCTGTGCGGAAGAACTTCTTCGCGGCGCTGAGCCAAAGCTGTCGCGGCGTGACCGCCTATCTCGCAGACGCACCTCGCCTCTGGCACATCGCAATCGCCGCGCCCGCGACCTTACCGTATATAGTGACCGGAGATCGCGGCGCGCTTCCCAACTGGCAGGAATACAGCCGCGCGCTCGCGCTGGTTCACTCGACCGCGCCGAGCCCTGCCGAGCTGGAGCTTGCGGCATGACCTCACCGCTCCTCCCCCATGTTCTCGCATCCGCCCCAGCTTGCCGCCTCATTGCCCGGATCGGTGGCGACGAAGAAGGCATCGCGCAGGCCGTCCAAATGCCCGAGGCGTTGCGCGGCGTCCTTCGCTCGGCCTGTCGCCTATCGGATGCCGAGATCGACGCCCTCGCCGCCCAGACGCCACCCCGTGAAATTTCCATCAGCGAAGCGGCCCGGACCGTGCTGATGCAATCAACTTTCTAAGGATCACCAATGACGGAAACATTCGACAATATCCTCGCGAGCGACCAACTTGCGCAGGCGCGGTTTGAAGCCGCCAGCGCGAAGCTGATCGCCAACGCCGCCCAAATCGGGATCGAGCTGACGCCCGATGATTGCAAACAAGTGGCAAGCGTGCGCCTCGCCTGTCTTACCGATATGGGGCTGACCGACTCCGCGCTGGAAGAGGCGAAGCGGCTGCCGCAGGTGGCGCTTGCGGCCCAAAAAGCCGAGCTGGCGCGACAACTCAGCGACTCCGAGAGCGCCGCTCACGCTGAAATCTCGCGCTTGAATCCAACGCAACGCCTTTCTCTTGGACGCGAGATCGAAGCCGCACGCCCCCGCGAAGAGCGCGCCACTCTCAGTCCCGAAGAGACGGCTGCCGCAATGCGCGCGATTCAAGCGCTTCCGGCGAGTGCACGTCTCAGCTACGCGCGTAAAGTTGGGCTCGCGTAATGGTCACCGTCGAAGAACTGATCACATTTTGTCGGCTATCCGGGGGCGATTGGCTCCGCCATATCCGTTTCGCGGGGTAGAGCGGGACCTTCTTCGCGCCTGAGGGCAACGGCAAGGGGATTCACCTCAAGGGCGAGCAGGTCCGCGCGCTCGGGCGCGCGCTCGGATGGCGCGAGAGCCCCGCCGGGGCCGATCAGAACGGCGTGGCTCGGCTCCACGAGGTGGCCCTGCCATGACCGACTCCGAGATCGAGAAAATCGCCCAGCGGGTGCTGAAAGATCAGGTTCCTCTGGAAGCGCTGTTTGGCCCAGTGCGCGGCGATGGAGCGCGCGAATATTTGCCCACCGGCGCGATGGTCAATGGGTATCACTTTTCTCTCCTGTCGCGGCGCATCCGCGAGATGGGCGGCATCGTCGACACCCTCGACGGCGAGACGCGCCGCAAGAATAGCGTCCGGGCTCGCGCGCTTCGGACCTGACAGAACAACCGCGCGCCAGTGCTTGCGCGCGCGGCACTCCCGGCGAGTTTTGCCATTCCTCGCCGGGTCGCGGCGGGACGCCTCCAGACCGTCCCGCCGCTTTTCCAGACAACTAAACAGAGAGATTACCAATGTGCACCGCCTGCGCGTCGCTCGCGCTAGAAAATGTCCTTGTCGAAGAGGTCGCCGCACTCGTCGGCGCTGCGTGTGAGGACCCCGAAACCGCCTATTCAATCGAATTTCTGGACCTCGCCGTGTGGCTCCCGGATCGGATCGGCGACCGGGTCGCCTATCAGGCACTCCGGCGCGCGGGCTTCGAGCCCGATGCCGAGACGGAGGGTGAAATCTGGCATCGCGCGCCTTCGGGAGAGTGGAAATATCACTGTGATGTTGATCTGGAGGTCGGCGACTACGACATTCAGATTGAGCAAGCCGCGCGCCACATTTGGGGGACGCCGATTTGAGCTTCTTTACTCAGCCACTCCTACCACTCCCCGGCGTGCGTCCGGACCCTGTGACTGCCAAGCGTCGGCGGGCCGAAGGTGCGCGTCAGCGCAAGATCGCAGCACTCCGCGCGAGATGGACGCCAGAACAGGTTGAAGAGGAAGAAGAACGGCTCGCTGCCGAGGTCTTGCGCAGAATCGAGGCTGGCGCAGTGACCAGATTCCCCGCCGGAGAGGATCGCCGCTCACGATGACTTTGCGTAACCCTTCTGAGGCGCGTGTGTCAGGAAATGTGACAAAATGCGGGCCGATGTGCCTTTTCACCGAACCGAAGATTTTCACCGCGTGAAGTTCGGCCACCTAGCCCACTCCTAGCGCTCGGAAATATCGGAAAAGGGCCGGGACAGCGAATGTGACATTTCCCATTCCGCTTCGAATCCGCCCAAGGAGAAATTCAGCTTCAAGCCGAATTTCCATTGCAAAACAATAAGTTGACTCGGCTCTCGCGCTCTGCTCATCTTCGTGAAGAACCCGAAGAAGCAGCAAAGGAGAGCAACTAAATGAAACAGCGACTGACCTATCAACGCGGCTGCAAGCATATGCCCAAGCACCAATTCGACGACCTTCTGTCCCGGCAGGACCTCCTCGCGCGGGGGTGGACAGATACCCTGATCAAGCGCCACCTCCCGGACCCCGATGATTTTCGTGACAACCCCCACTACAAATCGGGGCCGCCGCGTAAGTTCTGGCTGATAACTCGAGTCGCGGAGGTGGAGACACGCGACGAGGTGGTGGACGCCATGGCGAAAATCGCCGCCCGCCGCGAAGCGCGAGACGCAAAGAAACGCGCGAACAAAACTTACGAAAACCCAGACATGTGGACACCGGAGCGGATCGCGCGCTTCGAGTCCGCCCGGAAAGCCCTCGCCAAATGGCGCGCTGAACGCGCGCAAGGAGCAAGCCAGTGAACGCCCCAGAACCGACCATGACCACCCTTCCGATGACTGCCAATTTCGACGGCGTCGAGATCGCGATGCAACAGCTAGCCCATCGGCTCGTCGCGCTCACTGAGATGCCGCTGACGCGTGAAATCGCGGCCCAGATCGCACGGGCGAGCGACGAACTCACCGCGCTTGCAGAGGCGGCCTGACAGCTTGGCCCGCGTCAGCGGGCCACCACCACCCTACCCACGACACGAGGATACGAGATGATGAACGACGCCGAGGCCGAGGCCTTTGAAGTTGCACTTGAAGAAGCTGGCCTCAGCGAAGCCGACCGCGCCAAGCGCGATGAAGAGACATGCGCGAAGGTGATCCGTTTTGACGATTGGATTAACGAGAATGACCCTTCAATCCGCCATCTCGCACGAGTGAAGATGAATGACGCGCTCGTGTTCGGTGACCTCGGGACGCCTGAGGCGCAGGCGGTGCTGGCGCTGCCCGTAGTCGTTGGCCTCACTAACTCTGGCCCCCGCGTCAGCGGGGATAAATGGGCGCGGGAGGCCGCTGACTGGGGATCGTTGTTGCAGGTGCTGACAATGCACCCCGTGACCGCGAAAAAGGGCGGGAATGCTTTGTTCTTCGCGGAATCCGCGCTTACCGGCAAGAAGCGCGCGGACACGCCCTTGTGCTATCGTCTCAAGGACAAGATCGAGCGCGTCTTCGCCGTGGCAATTGATGTTGACGGCGGATGCACCGCCGAGGGCGTCATGCATCGCCTCCGCGCCCGCAACCTCTTCGCGGTCATCTACACCACGCATTCACACAGCTCGAAGGGCGCGCGGGGCAGCGACCGGTTTCGCGTGATCCTGCCTCTCTCTGAGCCGTTTGCGCTGGGCGAAGGCGTGAGCCGAAAGGACCGAGAGGCGGAGTGGGAGTCGCTCTATGTCGGGTTGATTACCGGCCTGATGCCCAAGGGGGCAGACTGGGATTTCACGGCGTCTCGCCCGTCGCAGATGATGCATGCCCCTGCCCGCCCTAAGGGCGCGGATTTCAAGCACTTCGTGATCGCTGGCGCGGCGCTCGACCTCTCGACCGTGACGCCGGGAGACGCGGGGCCTTATCGAAAGAAGGGGCCGAGCGGATTGCGCCGGGGCGGCGAGGCGCATGACGGCACACCCGCCTATCTCGCGGACGGGTTCGACCTGATGGCATGGCACGCCGACCACGGCGAAAACTTCCTCCTCTCAAACTTCATCGAATGGATCGGTTGGGACGTGCTCGGTGATGCCGGTGACGGGTTCGACACGATTTGCCCGAACTTCGCGGCCCACAGCGAGGGCAGCGGCGAAACGGCATGGGCGATTGATGGTCCGGAATCCAAGAGCGGCGCGGCGATCTTCTGTCACCATGACCATTGCGCAGGGCTCTACACCTGGGATTTTCTCAAGCTCCTTGAGGCGCAGTGCCCTGACCTTCCGGACGGGTTCGAGACGCTGTCCGAACTGATCTGCGCCCCCGAGCTTTACGCCGAAGCCGAGGGCTCCGAGACCCCCAATCGCGCGGACTACATCGAAGACGAAATCAAGCTCTTCCCGCACAAGACGCCCAAGGCGGTCCAACGCGCTTTTGAGGCCCTGCCCGCTAACGCGGGCGAAGACCACCTCGCCGCAATCTTCGGCGGGATCGTGAAGGGTGGCGGGAAAGCAAATGCGCAGGCCGAATGGGGCAAGCGCGTTAAAGGGCGCGGCGTTAGCGCCAATGACCTAAAACGGATCGAGAAGCGCGGGCGCGAGCTGTTGGACGGCGAGCGGAAAGAATATGCCGCAGAGAAGGCTGAGGAGCGTTCGCGCGCCTATGCTGACGCACTGGACACCGGAACGCCCGCGAACCACTCTCTCGACCCGGCAGAGCCTCTGGGCGACGACATGGAAACCGCCCTTGCCACGTTACGCCATCGTTATGCTCCCTGCGACCTAGGAGGAAAGTTTCGGATCGTCCGCAAACCCGATCTCGGTGCGTTCACCAGCGCTTTCGACTCCACGATTGCAGTCTATCAGAAGGAAGATTTTCTGAACCTCCATCTCGACCGGCAGATCATGGAGGGGGAGTCGCTGATAAACCCCGCGAAGATCTTCCTTGAGACAGAGAAGCGCAAGAGCGGGATCATCTTCGCCCCGCCGCCTGCGATGCCGGGGGCGAATGACTTCAATACGTATCAGGGCCGCACGGTCACGGGGGCACCGGGTGAGCACGGGGACGCGCGCGACTTCCCGGTGCTGCGTGATTTCATGCTGCGGGTGATCTGCGACGGCGACGAAGACAAGCTTGCTTGGCTGACGCTCTGGATGGCCCACCTCGTGCAGCATCCCGGCGAGAAGCCCGGAACGGCGGTTATAGCGGTTGGTGATGGCGGGATCGGTAAGGGCCGCTTCGGCGCGCTTCTCTCCAAGCTCGCCCTGCCTCACTTTAAGCAACTGGAGAACGAAGCTCACGTGATCGGGCAGTTTGCGGGCGAGCACCTGAGCAAGTGCGTTCTCGTGCAGGTGAACGAGGCCGTCTTCGGGGCGAGCCCCAAGGTCTCTAGCGCGCTCAAGGCTCTGATCGACTCCACTGCAATTCCGGTGGAGGCCAAGGGAATGAGCGCAATCACCGTTCCGTCGTTCACGCGCTTCTATTTCGACAGCAACGACGCGGTGCCGGTGTTGATCGAGGGAAATGGCAGTGAGCGGCGGTATTTCGTGCTCAAGGTGAATGCCGCTGAGAAGGGCAACACGGGCTTTTTCGATGCGCTGACGCGCGCCATCGAAGGTCAGGAGATGGGTCACTTTCTGGCTTACCTTGAGACCTATGACCCCGCGTCAGCGGGCCTGAGCTGGGCAGACGTGCGCACCGCTCCCGAGACACCCGAACGCCGCGTCATGGCGTGGCATTCCATGCGCCCCGCCGTGCGGGCATTGCTGGACGTCCTGCGAGACGGCGAGGTGACGCTGAAGGTGGATGGGCTACCCGAGACCTTTACTGCAAACGGGGACGGGCTACGGGTTCCCGTGGCGGGGTTCCGAGACTTCATCAAGGTAGCTGGAAACAAGAATAACGCCGAGGACTCGGACGTCGCTGCGATGGTGAAGCAGATATTCGGGATTGAACTGGAAACCGGGCAAGGCAAGGTCGGAAGCTCGACCAACACGCGCTGGTGGCACTTCCCGCCCGAGGTTCTGGGGGAAAACGTGGACCGGGCCTTGCGGGGTGAGTGAGGGAGTCCCCGCGTCAGCGGGGATTTACCCCCAGCGCCCCCAAACTGCCCCCAAGGGCACGGGGGCGTTTTTCCCTTATTTTATTGGACAGAATGACCCACGCCCCCAAACCCCCAAGATTTTCACGTGTCACGGTGAGAGGGTGGAGGACACACACACCACAGGAAAAGGGTGTGTGTGTCTCTTTCTAATTTCTATCAAGTAAGATTCATTGGGGGTTTGGGGGCAGCCTCATTTCGCCCAACTATAGTTGAGAAAAAGTGCCCCCAAAGGCTTGGGGGTTGCTTGTGGTTTTGGGGGCAGTTCGCGCTCTTCATTGCGGCTATCCCCGATGCCGAGCGAGAGAGCTGCGTCGACTTACCCACCGATATCCTTAATACTGTATCTGATTTGATTGAGGCATTGGCATGGTACGATTTTTTCGAGCGCTGGGAGAATTCGGGCTTACGGGCGCGTTAGCGGCGGTTGTTTTCTTCCCGATCCTCTGGGGGTTCATGTGGTTCCTCATGACGGTGGTACCGTGGCTCTCTGAATTCGCAGGCCAGACCCAGCACACAGCGCCCGCTCCAGCCGACATGGCGGAGGTCAGGGGGATACTATACGGTTTCTACGGCCTTGCTTGGTTTGGTGGCTCCTCTGCGGCTTGGCGCGTTCTATTCCCAAGTGAGCTTGATCGTTTGCATGAGGAAGCCTTTCTCCCCGAAGATACCTCTTTCCGGTCGCAGGCCTTCCGCCTCATCACAATATTAACTGGCCCGTGGTGGGTGTTCGCAGGCCTCCTCACCTTCCGCGCATACCTCGATGGCTCGTTGAATGTGGTTGGCTATTCTATGGATGGAGCGACCACCCTATTCTCACTGTCTATCATCACCGTCGCAGTGCCGCTGCTCGTTCATACTCTTCTTAGTTCATTCCATTGGGTCAGAACCGGAAAAGACACATAGACCGCACATCAAGAAACTGTGAACTTTGCGCGCATTTGTGCGCAAAACGCGCTATTTTATCCTTATTTTTCAGATCACTAACTCCCCTAGCAAGGGAGTAGTCGGCCACGTAATTCTTGACCGAACAGCTCTTCCGTTCATGCTCAGACCATCCCGAACGTTAGAAAAAGAGAGGTTTTGGAAGGTCATGGAAGAGGTTCTGAAACGACGCATCGAGCACGCCCGCATCGCTCCTAGCGATCTGTCTGCGAACGCTGGAATCGATAAACAGAGGCTTACGGCAGCATTGGAAGGCAAGGCCGAGCTGAGCCACGAAGAGAATACGCGGCTCATGCGTGAGCTCGATATACTCGGATACTATCAAAACCGAAGGACTGGCTTGGTGGGCGTTCAACTCGGGCTTGATGACACCGATAGCTGACTCCCTGCGGAGCACTAGCGTCGCGGCGGCAAAAGTCCGGAATCTCGGACAACGCCGCCCGACGTCAAAGCGGAACGTCCCGCCACTCGCGCACCACCCTAGCCGGGCCGGGCCGTCGCACGACGAGCTGCCCCACATCGCCCGGATGCGGCGCGCGCAGATCGACTCGGAGGTATTCAGCCTTCCCGCACTCCCGGCACACCCCCTCCCATGATCGCGCCGGGCGCTTTGGTGGAGCCCCCACTTCGACGAGATCGGCAGCGAGATAGTGAACGGTGCGGCGACACAGATTACACCGCACCACGATAAGCATCCCTGCCCGCGCGGCCTCGCCTAGGGAGTAAGGGCGCTTCGATGGGTGTGGGTGTGCGGGCGGATGCAGAGACGGCATAGAGCATCGCTAGCACAGAGAACACATCGTGAACAACGAAAACCCTCGATCAGCCGCCGTCGAGCCCTGCGAATGCAAACTCACGAAATGTTGCATTATATTACATCTCGTGATCATCCGGTCGAAACGCCCCTCACCCCGCATTGGAGCCGATCCGAAAACAGTTTGGTGATGAGCTAAACTATTGAAATGACTCGCGAATCATGCAGCCACACCTTACAAGTTGGCCTAACGACCGTTACGCCAGTTTGGAAAAGGAGGCCCTGCCATGAAGATCGTGACCTACTGCCGAGTCAGCACCGCCACACAAGGGCGCTCGGGCCTCGGCCTCGAAGCCCAACAAGCCGCGATCTCGGCTTACGCCGACGCCCACGCCGCCCAGATCGTCGGCGCGTTCACCGAGGTAGAATCCGGGCGAAACAACGGACGTCCGCAGCTCGCCACCGCGCTGAAGCTGGCCAAGCTCACCGGCTCCAAGCTGGTTATCGCGAAGCTCGACCGACTTAGCCGCAACGCCGCTTTCCTCCTTAATTTACAGGACTCTGGCGTCGATTTCGTGGCATGTGACAACCCCACCGCCACGCCCCTCACGGTCGGCATTCTGGCCCTCGTGGCGCAGGATGAAGCCCGCGCGATCAGCGACCGCACCAAAGCCGCACTTGCCGCAGCCAAGGAGCGTGGAACGCGTCTCGGAAACCCCAATGGCGCAGAGGCCCTGAGACGTGCTAGCAAGGGCAACATAGCCTCTCGGGCCGCTGCCTCCGCTAACGCGGACGCCCGCGCAAATGACCTCGCCGAGACGCTGGAAGACCTCGCGCGCCACGGCTTCACCACGCTCGCAGCGCAGGCAAATGAGCTGAACCGGCGTGGCATCAAGACGGCGCGGGGGAAAAGCTGGCACCCGTCCAGCGTGGGCAATCTCCGGGCTCGACTGGCAAAATCGGTATAACATCAGCTCGCTGGCTCGCAGGCCCTCACCGCGCCCGCGTCAGCGGGCTTGAGCAAGCCTCTCCCAGCACCATCAAATTCAACTTTTGTCTTTCATTTTCAATGCTTTATGAGGCTCCTCAGGGGGTATACCCCTACCCCCATTTTGCCCCACAGGTGCCGCGCAAATTTGTGAGTGCAACTCGGCGCTTATGATTCAGCAACAAACGCCCCATACTCCCCGATTTGGCCCGCATTGCGCAACAATGGGGCGTTTTCGACCGGGGACCCATCCGGAAAACGCCCCCATGGCCCTCCAGAAACGCGATACCCCGAATTTGGGTAAATATTTTTCGTCGTAATTGGTGCACCTGCCCGAAAACGCCCCCTGATGCCCGTTGCATTGCACTCGAAACGCGATGAACCGTTTTGCGCAAACCTATGAAATCTAGCCATTTTCGGCTATAGTGACTTTGTGGGTAGTTGTCGGCCCGGCGCGCTTTTCCTCGGGGCGCGCCGGGATACCCGAACCGAACCTGCCTGCCGTCCTCCCACCCACATCGCGCCGCCCGACAGCGCTCGCGAGAACCCCACATATGACAGACAAAACCTATTCCCTCGGCCTCTTGATCGACGCCGCGCCAGCCAAGAAAGGCGCGCGCGAATTCACGGCGGCAATCGCATCCGTGAAGCGCGCCGTTCGCGACCTAGATCGCGACACCTCGGGCGCGTTCACGCAGCTCAAGAGCTTGCGCCCGGAGATCGACGTCACGCCGCTGAAATCGGCCCAACGAGAAGCGAAAGGCCTCGCAGCGGCCCAGGCCTCGGCAGCGAGCGCCAGCGACAAGGCGGCTGCACAGATTCAGCGCACGGCCCTCGCAAGCGCCTCCGCGATCCGGCAGAGCGAGCAAGCTGCGCAACGCCTCGCCCTCCGCCTGTCCGACCTCGGCGACACCGCCGGAATCGCTCAGCTCGAAGGGGCGCTAACGCGCCTCAAGACCGATCTGCTAGCCGCCGCCTCCCCCCTCGACGTCCGGACAGCGAAGAGCGGTTTCGACGATCTGCGCTCGGGCCTCCTCCAGACAACCGTCGCAGCCGAGCACCTGCGCGGGGAACAGGCCATGCTCGCCCGTCAGACCGAGGAAGCGAGCCGAGCCGCGACACAGGAAGCGCACGCTCTCAACGCCCTGCGCGCGAAATATGACTCGGTCTTCGCGTCGAGCCAGCAATATGCGCGCGCACTGTCCGAAATCCAGCAGCTTGAAGATGCCGGGGCCATGAGCGCTGTCAAAGCCGCGCAGGCCCGCGAGGTCGCCGCGCAGTCTTTGCTTGCGGCTGGGGCAGCGAATGACCGCTTTGCGAAGAGCGCCCGCGTCAGCGGGCACGAGACGGCCTACATGGCAGCTCAGTTCAACGATATAGGCGTGATGATGGCGGCGGGGCAGAACCCCTTCGTCTTGGCGCTCCAACAAGGGACGCAAGTTTCCCAGATGCTTAACGGCCTCGGGGGCCGTGCCGCGATCCTGCGCACCCTCGCGGCGGGCTTCACGTCGATGATTAACCCGGTTTCGCTCGTCACCATCGGCGTGATCGCCGCCGGGGCCGCGCTTGTCCAGTGGATGGGATCGGGCAAAGAGGCGACGAAGAGCTTCGCCGACAGCCTCTCGGACGCGGAGTCGAAGATCACCGCCCTACGGAATGCGACAGACGCACTCGCGGGCCACAATCTCCGCAACCTTCGGCAGGAATACGGCGCACTGAATGCCACCCTCGACGCCCATTTGGAGCGCCTGCGCAAGGTCGCGGAAATCGAAGCCGCCATGGCGAATGGCGACATGGTCGCAAGCATCCGGGATGCACTGACCTCTGACGGGAATCCCTTCACCGGGGACATTGACGCAGTCGCGCGCGCCTTCGACACCTCGTCCGACCGCGCCCGGACCTTCCTTGGGCTGATGCAGGATATTCAGAACGCGCGGACGTTTGACGATCAGCTCGCGGCGATCACGAAGCTGCGTCAGGAGGTGGAAAGCACAACCGGCGGGCTCGACAAGGCCGAAGGTGGCGCGCGCGGCGTCCTCGCGCAACTGATCCAGGCCGAAGATGCAGCGATGAAGCTGAAAGCAGCCTCTGAGGGCAGTGGCACCGCGACGAACGCCGCCGCTGGGGCTGCCAGCAACCTGCGGGCTGAAATCGGGACGGCTGCCGATGAAGCCGCCCGCCTCCTCCAGAACCTCGGGAGCGTGCCGAACGCCCTCGCGATCATGGGCAAGAGCGTGGCCCAACAGATCACTGCAATTCAGGCGCAAAACAAAAGTTTGGGGATTCAGCTCTCGGAGGGATGGACCGCCGCTGCCGCCAATCGCCGGGTGCAGCTTCAAGACATGGTCACCCATGCCCAGAAGACGGGCCAAACGATCAACTTCGATCAGGTCGCCGCCGAGTATAAGAAGATTCAGGAGCTTGAAGCGCTGGGCCAGAAACAGGCCGAACTGCGCAAGCAACTTACGGCAGCGAACAAGCCCGCTCGCAAGGGCTCTCGCGCGAAACACCTTACCGACGAACAGAAGGCCGTCGAGAAGCTCAACACGAGCCTGCAAGATCGGGTGACCGGACTAAACAAGGAGCGCGTGGCCCTCGCCGCCAGTGCCTCCGGTATGTTCCAGAACGAAGAGGCCGCGCAAGCCTATGCCGAGGCTGCCGCAGCTATGGGCGGCGCAGTGGACGCCGGGACGGTCGCGATCCTGAAACAGATCGACGCCGGTATCTCCCTCAACAAGGCCCTGACCGAAGCCGCGCGCGATCCGGTGCGCGAGTTCCAGAAGAGCCTGCCGAGCTGGCGCGCCGCTGCGAACGATATCGAGACGAACGTAATCGGCGGAATCCAGTCGAGCATGCACGATCTTATCACGGGCGACTTCTCTCTGGAGAAGCTGGGGGACTCGATCCTGAACAGCTTCGCCGACGCCCTTGCTCCGCTTGCAACGGGCGAGCTTCTGAAAGCCACCGGCCTTGATCAAGTCATCGGCGGGATGGGCGATATGGTCGCTGGCTGGGGCGGTGATGCCAGCGTTTCGGCGGACGGATCGGGCGTAGCTGCAGGCGGCGCGCAAGCCGCGCAACAGATCAGCACGGCCATGATGCAGGCAGGCCAGACCGTCGCGGCCCAGCTCGGGCAAGCGATGACCTCGGGCGGCGTGCAGGCCCAGACGTCCTTGCAATCGGGCGTGGCGATGGGCGGCGCGCAAGCAGCCCAGCAACAGCGCCTTGCGGGCATCTCAACCGGGGTGCAGGTCCGCGCAGCGTCGACGCAAGGCGCATCGAGCATGCGCCAAGGCATCGTGAGCGGCGCGCAGGCGGGCGCGCCTATCCTCGGAGCTGCCGTTGCCGGTGGCGGCACAGGTGGGGCCGCTGGGGGCGGTCTCCTCGCCTCTCTGGGCGGCTGGGGAGGCGTCCTCTCCATGGCTCTCGGAGCATTCAAGGAAGGCGGCATCTCAACGCAGCCCGTGGGCTTCTCGTCGATGCCCGTCGCGGCCTTCAACAAGGCCCCGCACTATTCCGAGGGCACGCACAACACATCGGGAATTCCGGCGGTGCTGCATCCGAACGAAGCCGTTATCCCGCTCTCGAAAGGGCGCAAGGTTCCGGTGGAACTGGGCGACGGGGGCGAGCGCGGCAAGGTCTACGCGCCGCAAACGATCAACATGACCGTGAACACGCCGGATGCGGACAGCTTCCGCAAGTCGAAGAAACAGATCGCGGCGGATATGGCGCGCGCAGGTCGGGAGGCCATTCGCTCAAATGACTAACATAGAACCCAACGCCCGGCATCCGCTGGGGCAATATCGTGAGCTTATCGAACCGACCGCCGAGAAGCTGCGAGCCCTTCATCGGGCGGGCGTCGAAGTCATCGCGAGCGCGGACGGGCTGACCTTCTGGACCGTGGGCTTGCCACCCGCTGACGCGGGCTCACAGCCTGACGCCCACCCTCCAAGCTCTTGACCGGAGCGGCGTTTCATAACCTCATTGCCCAGATAAGCCTATGGCGAAAACTGATTTGGAGGATGGGATGACAGATGAGGCGCCAGAACTTGAGAAGTTGGTGAGCGGCTGTGACCGGCAGCTAAAGAAGATCGCTCTCGACACCCAACATGGATACTCGTTCGCTAAGATATCCCACATTTACGACAAGCTGAAACGCATGGGGCCTTGGAGGCAAGAAGACCTCTCCATGGAGCTGATGTTTGACATTGATACGCTGCAATCGGCGCTGGCAGTGGAATATGGACGCATTTTTGCGAGCGGCACGAACCACATCAGCCCCAGCAAGGTCCCTTCGCACCTAAAAGAGACCCATGACGAAATCATTCTGCTGCGAAACAAGCGCTACGCTCACTACGATGAACATCCCTCGATCGAGAACCTACTCGAAATTCAAGCCGATGGCGGAAAACTCACCATACACCCGAAAGCAATAATGGGGATGCATCTTGGCGCCCCTAGACACTGGGAGCCGCTGATTAAGTGGTTGGGCGAGTACCTTCATGACCAAACCCAACGCGTCACGAAACGACTGAGCAAAGACACTGGATATGAATGGACTTACGCACCTTGGCCTGCGCCGGATGAAGAATCATGACTTGCACCGGTGCGGCGTCAGCCGCCCTTTTGCTATACATCTTGGTGACGCTTGCTATACAGCCCCTCGCGGGCATTCCCACAAGTCGTTGTTTTATAAGGCATTAAACGACTCTGGGGAATGGTGGGCGGTGAGGGGCTCGAACCCCCGACATCTTCGGTGTAAACGAAGCGCTCTACCAACTGAGCTAACCGCCCCCGGCCCTTCCTCTAGCCTCGCCGTGCGCGGGGATCAAGACCTCAGATGCCCTCGCGCATCCGCACCTTGCGGGTCGAGGAGAGCTTCATCCCCGGCGCAGTCAGCCGCGCCTCCGGCCCGACCCAGGCATAGGCCAGCAGGCAGGGGTCGAGATCGGCGGTGGTGATGCGGTGTTCGTGATCGGGACGGTTCAGAATCAGCGAGCCGGGCGCATGCACGGCGGTGTCATTCTCGGACCACGGGCCCGCGACCGAAATATAGCTCTCCTCGATCTCCTTATGGCTATGCTGCGGATAGGTCGTGCGCGGCGCAAACAGAACGAATCCCAGCACCAGCCGATCCGAGGCCACCGGCCCGCGCGGACCCAGCACCTCGCAATAGGCATATTTGCGCGCCAGCGCCTTCGGCACTTTCTCGTAGCCGTATTCCCATGTCAGCTGTCCGGTCACGCGCGAGAGCGCCCGCGCCATGCCCGCAACCGCGCCGCGCTCGCCCAGATCGAGCGCGCGCGACAGATGCGCGGTCACCGGTTTCGGCTGCGGCTGGCGCGGCGTCACAGGGGGATTGGTGTCGATGATCTGCGAAAGCGTGTCGCGCACCCGTTTGCGATGGCTGCGGATCAGGCGGCTGCCACCTGCCGAGCCGTGCCGATAAAGCGTGTCGAATTCGCGCAGCAGATACAGCCAGTCCGGGCAATCGGAGACGCGCAGCACCTCGTCGGGCCGGGCGTCGGACATCGGCGTGGTCTCGGTCATCGCATCCTCCGCATCTTGCGCATGGGGCGCGCATCTCTGGCGTGCTGTCTGGCCCATAATCTGACGCCGCGGGGCGCAGAAAACTAACCGGAAAACGACAAAGGCGCGTCTATTCAAGACGCGCCTTCGTAGGAAGATGGTGGGCGATGAGGGATTTGAACCCCCGACATCATCGATGTGAACGATGCGCTCTACCACTGAGCTAATCGCCCTCCGTGGCGGGCTTTTAGCGCCCCTCTTCTGGCTCCGCAAGAGGGTTTTCGTCGAAATCTCCAGCGTCCTGCGCGGGGTCATTTTCCGCCGGGCTGGCCTCTGCCGCGACCGCTTCGAGCATGCCCGAGGGGCGGCGCAGTTTGACCACGAGGATTTCGTCGCCGTTCTTCTCGAACTGGCGGTTGATCTTCAACTTGCCGAGCGGCGGGATGCTGAGTTCCTCGCCTTCCGAGAGCGCCTCGCCCAGAACCTTGAGGACCGATTCCGACATGGCCTTCGCCTCGCCGCGTTTCACCCCGGCCTCGACCATCACCCGATCCACGAAGCTTCTCTTGCGCACGAGCGCCTTCGCCTCGCTTGGCTCAGGCGCCGGATCAGGTGTGGCGGGCGTGAGCGTCGCGGCGGAGGCCGGAGGCGCCTCGGGCGTCGCGACGGGAGGCTTGCGGGTCGATTTCGGTTTCTGGCTCTTGGCCATGGCGGCTCCTTTTTTGATCGCAATACGAAGAGGTTAAGGGCAAACCTGTTCAAATGCAAAAACGCCCGCCGCGATATGCGACGGGCGTTCTCGATTTCAGTTCGAAGGCGATCAGTGCGCGGTTGCGCCCTGCCCGTCCGATTTGGCCGCGGCAGCGGCTGCGGCTGCTGCCTCTTCGGCCTCTTCGTCCCAATCGACCGGCTCAGGCTGGCGAACCAGCGCCCGGGCGAGGACTTCGCGAACGTGAGTGACCGGCACAATCTCCAGCCCCTCCTTCACGTTATCCGGGATATCCGCGAGGTCTTTTTCATTCTCCTCGGGGATGAAGACGGTCGTGATCCCGCCGCGAAGCGCCGCGAGCAGTTTCTCCTTCAGGCCACCGATCGGCATCGCGTTCCCGCGCAAGCTGACTTCGCCGGTCATGGCGATATCCTTGCGCACCGGAATACCGGTCAGCACCGACACGATGGAGGTCACCATCGCCAGACCCGCAGACGGCCCGTCTTTCGGCGTCGCACCATCCGGGACGTGAACGTGGATGTCCCACTTCTCGAAGCGCGGCGGCTTGATGCCGAATTGCGGCGCAACCGAGCGGACGTAGCTGGACGCCGCGTCGATCGATTCCTTCATCACGTCGCCCAGCTTACCGGTGGTCTTCATCCGACCCTTGCCCGGCAGGCGCAGAGCTTCGATCTGCAGCAGGTCGCCGCCCACGGAGGTCCAGGCAAGGCCGGTCACGACGCCCACCTGATCTTCCTTCTCGGCCAGACCGTAGCGGAACTTCTTGACGCCCAGGTAATCGCCCACCTTCGCCTCATCGACGGTGATGTGCTTGGTCGCACCCTTCGACTTGATGATCTCGGTCACCGCTTTCCGGGCGAGCTTCGCGATATCGCGCTCGAGATTCCGCACGCCCGCCTCGCGGGTGTAGTAGCGGATCACGTCGGTCAGCGCGCCATCGGTCAGTTCGAACTCGTTCTTCTTGAGCCCGTGACCCTTGATCTGCTTCGGGATCAGGTGCTGCTTGGCGATCTCGGCCTTCTCGTCCTCGGTGTAGCCCGCGAGCGGAATGATCTCCATCCGGTCCAGAAGCGGGCCCGGCATGTTGTAGGAGTTCGCCGTCGTCAGGAACATCACGTTCGACAGGTCGTATTCCACTTCGAGATAGTGGTCCACGAAGGTCGCGTTCTGCTCGGGGTCGAGCACTTCAAGCATCGCCGAAGCCGGGTCGCCACGGAAGTCCTGACCCATCTTGTCGATCTCGTCGAGCAGGATGAGCGGGTTCGTGGTTTTCGCCTTCTTCAGCGCCTGAATGATCTTGCCGGGCATCGAGCCGATATAGGTCCGACGGTGGCCGCGGATCTCGGATTCGTCACGCACGCCGCCAAGCGAGATGCGGATGAATTCGCGCCCCGTTGCCTTGGCGACAGACCGGCCGAGCGAGGTCTTACCCACGCCGGGCGGACCCACGAGGCACATGATCGGGCCTTTGAGCTTGGCCGAGCGCGCCTGCACCGCGAGATATTCGACGATGCGTTCCTTGACCTTCTCGAGACCGTAGTGATCGGCATCGAGCACGGCCTCGGCCTTGCTGAGATCCTTCTTCACGCGGGATTTGGTGCCCCACGGGATCGACAGCATCCAGTCGAGATAGTTGCGCACGACGGTGGCTTCGGCCGACATCGGCGACATCGACTTGAGCTTCTTCAGCTCGGCCTCGGCCTTTTCCTTGGCCTCTTTCGAGAGTTTGGTGTTCTCGATGCGCTCTTCGAGCTCTAGGATCTCGTTCTGGCCGTCTTCGCCATCGCCGAGTTCCTTCTGAATGGCCTTCATCTGCTCATTCAGGTAGTACTCGCGCTGGGTCTTCTCCATCTGCGTTTTCACGCGGGATTTAATCTTCTTCTCCACCTGGAGAACCGAGACCTCACCCTGCATGAGCCCGTAGACCCGCTCCAGCCGTTCGGAGACGTCGAGCGTTTCCAGAAGCTCCTGCTTCTGGGCCACTTCCAGCCCCAGATGGCCCGAAACGAGATCGGCCAGCTTGTCCGCTTCGGTCGCATCGGCCACGGCCGACAGCGCCTCTTCGGGGATGTTCTTCTTGATCTTCGCGTAGCGCTCGAATTCCTCGGCGACCGAGCGCAGCAGCGCGCGGATGGTCTCCACGTCGCCTTCGGTCTCGATCAGCGGTTCGGCATTCGCTTCGAAATAGTCGTCATTCTCGACGAAATCGGTGATGCGCACGCGGCTCTTGCCCTCGACCAGCACCTTCACCGTGCCATCGGGCAGTTTCAGCAGTTGCAGCACGTTGGCGAGCACGCCAACGCGGAAAATCCCGTCCGTATCGGGGTCGTCTTGCGACGGATCGACCTGGCTTGCGAGCAAGATCTGACGGTCTTCCGCCATCACCTCTTCCAGTGCGCGCACGGATTTCTCGCGCCCGACGAAGAGCGGCACGATCATGTGGGGGAAAACCACGATGTCGCGCAGCGGCAGGACCGGATGGGTGACAGAGCTAAATTCGGTCATCGGCGTTCCTCTCTTGGCAGGAGGGTCCGGCCCCGTTTTCGGCGACCACGTCCCTCCCCTGTTCAACCCAATATCTAGGAGCCGTGAAGCATCCATTCAACTAGGGCATGTCACTCACCCGTCACAATGCGTGGCCCCGGGACAGGCCGCAAGAGGCGATCTCGTTGCCGTGAGCGGTTCGTGCGCGCGCGTGATCGAACGTGTAGCCACTTACCGCGGCAGGATCATCTCGGCCATCAAGCCGCCAAGCCGTTCGGATCGCCCGAGTTTCAGCGATCCACCATGGCGGCGCAGGATGTCGGCGGTGATCGAAAGCCCCAATCCGACGCCCTGCCCGCGATCCTGATTGCGCGCCGGGTCGAGCCGGGTAAATGGCCGGATCGCCTCCTCGCGGCGTTCGGGCGGGATGCCCGGCCCGTCATCATGCACCGCGATTCGCCACCCCGTGCGCGCGATAGAGACGGTGATTTCCGCGCGCGTGCCGTAGCGGACCGCGTTGCCGATCAGATTCGCCAAGGCGCGTTTGAGCGCATCGGGGCGGAAGGTCGCCTCCTCTTCGCTGTCGCAATCGACCAGCGTCACATCGCGCCCCATCCGCCGCATGTCTTCCACCACGCCTGCAACGAAGCCGCAGATCGGCAGCGTTTCCGGCTCGCCATGCGACGCCCCATCGCGCGAGAATTCTAGAAACGCATCGACAAGGCGCCCCATCTCGTCGACGTCGCGCTCCATCGCGCGGACCTCGTCAGTCTCCTCCATCATCGACAGCCCGAGCCGCAGACGCGTCAGCGGCGTGCGCAGATCGTGGCTGACACCGGACAGCATCAGCGTGCGCTGTTCGATCTGCCGCTCGATCCGGTTACGCATATCGAGGAAGGCGCGGCCCGCGGCGCGCACCTCCGTCGCCCCCGAGACGCGGTAATTCAGGTTGCGCCCCTTGCCGAATTCCTCCGCCGCATGGCTCAGCCTGCGGATCGGACGCAGCTGATTGCGCAGGAAGATATAGGCGATCAGCGTCATCAGAATGGAAACAAAGACCATCAGAACGAGCAATTGGTGCGGATTCGACGCCGACACCCGGCTGCGCGCGAAGGTCACCGCGAGCGGTCCGTTCGGCGTCTCCTGCACCACCCGCACAGAATTGGTGTTGTTGTCGAGATCGATGGAGCGGATCTGCGACAGGTTCGCCCGCAGCGTCGAGATCACCACGATCCCGGTCAGATCGAAGAAACTGCGTGTATCGCCCCGCTGCGACGCAAGATTCGTGGGCGCCGGGAATTGCGAGGCGAAGTTCAGCGTCTTGTCGAGCACGTCGAGCCGTTCGCGCGCAACCTCTGCCGTCGGCGCATTGGTCGCGACCTGATCAAGAAGCGCGATCTCGCGCACCATCCCTTCGGTCATCTGCTGCGTGACACGCTCAAAATGGCGCTGAATGAAGACGACCGAGACCACGAGCTGAATCGTGACCACCGGCAGAATCAGGATCAGCGCGGCCCGCCCATAAAGCCCGCGCGGCATCATCTGTTTCAGCCAGCGAAATTTCATGCCAGAACCCTAACGATGGCCGCGATGGAGGGAAAGATGGAAGAATTGCAACCCGGCTTGCGCCGGATCATCGCACCGAACCCGTCTCCCATGACCTACACCGGCACCTGCACCTATGTCATCGGCACGGGCGAGGTCGCGGTGGTCGATCCCGGCCCCGCCGATCCTGCCCATCTGCAGGCGCTGCTCGACGCGCTCGCCCCCGGAGAACGGGTCAGCCACATCCTCGTCACCCATGCCCATCTCGACCATTCCCCCGGCGCGCGGCTCTTGGCCGAGGCCACGGGCGCGCCGATCCTCGCCTTCGGCCCGCCCGAAGCCGGGCGCGCGCCTGTGATGGCGGAACTCGCGGCGCGCGGCCATGCGGGCGGCGGCGAAGGGGTCGATCATGCCTTCGATCCCGACATTTTGCTCGAGGATGGCGAGACGTTGAGCCACGGCGACTGGTCGCTCACCGCGCTGCATACGCCCGGCCATTTCTGCAACCATCTAAGCTTCGCGCTCGGCGATGCCCTTCTGACCGGCGACGTCGTAATGGGCTGGTCCTCGACGCTGATCTCGCCGCCCGACGGCGATTTGGGCGATTACTACCGCTCGCTCGCGCGGATCGAGGCGCAGAGCCCGCGCATCCTATACCCCGGCCACGGCGACCCGGTGACCGACCCCCAAACCCTGATCGCGAGTCAGCGCGCGCATCGCGACGCCCGCACCGAGCAGATCCGAAGCGCCCTCACCGAGCGCCCCGCCACCCCGCAGGGCCTCACCCGCGCGATCTACACCGACGTGCCCGCAGCCCTCCTGCCCGCGGCCGAACGCAACGTCTTCGCGCATCTCGTTGAAATGTCAGTGCAAAACCAAGTCATCGCCGCGCCCGACCTGCGCCCAGAGGCGCTATTTTCGCTGACGTGACGAAAGCCTGAATTTTTTCGCCAGAACCCTCTGGACATCCCAATTCGAGATTCATATACACCCTCACATGTTCCGGCGTAGCTCAGCGGTAGAGCAGTTGACTGTTAATCAATTGGTCGTAGGTTCGATCCCTACCGCCGGAGCCAAATCTCTCGCAAGAGACTGATTTCAAAGAGAAAAGCCCAGAGTTCGCTCTGGGCTTTCTTTTTTCCGGCTTCCCCGTGGCACAAACGCGGCACGCTCCGAGGCACATTTGGGGCACGGACCGACGGAGCCGCGCCCGGGAGTCGGAGCGATGAGCAGACGGAGCAACATTCCATATCTGGAATATCGTAGCGGGGGATTCTTCTGGCGAAGGCGCGTCCCAAGCGCCTGCTACAGGTTTGACCTAACTTTCATACTTCGATTTTCCATGCATACACATGACCCAGCTATCGCGAGACCGCTGGCCCTGCTCATCACACGGCTGACGGATCTCGCATTCGAATTCGCGAGGGTCAGTCCGATGCTTCACACGGACATGGAACAGGTGGTCATGGGGATCGTGCAGTGGAAACTGCGCGACGAAGACCGGCGCCGTGCAATCGGCTTGCCGCGCAGCCCCGCGGATGCCGCACGCGAACAACGCGAATACGCCGCGGCAACGGAGACGCTGCGTGAAGCAATCTTGCTGCGCAATTACGACGTCGTGCGCGACCCGATCCGGCATATGCTCGGGAAGCTTGGCATTGAGGTCCAAGAAGGCACCGAAGCCTGGCAAGAGCTCGCCCACGAGACCACCCGCGCGTTGATGGACGCCACCGAGGAAGTCGCGCGACGCGATCGCGGCGAGTTCCAGGCACCATCAGTCTATTTTCAATCCGTAAGGAATGCGGAATGCAGTCAGACTGGCTTTGCGAAAACTGGACCGATCTGCCCCCTGCCGCAAAAGCTCCAATCTCATCGCATTCTGGATACCCCCGCCGAGGCCTCGCTCAAGCCGGGATGTATACCTTGGAATGAGACGCCGACTGACTCTTTCGGGAGACAAAACTCAGGTGCGGCCTCGAAGAGCAACGAGAGCGTCTCACGTGAAGCGTCTCTCCCCGCGTCGACGATACCGCCATACTGCTTGTGCCAGCGATAATAGGTCTGCTCGGTAATGCGAAGCTCGCGGATCGTATCCATCCGGGCCATGCCTTGCCTGACAAGCACCTCAACTTGCCGCGTGATCGGGGCTTGCGCAGCCCCACTGGGGCCACGGCCCCCTCACACCGTGACACTCTCTTCCGGCTTGTGTCGCTTCTCAGCCATTCTGATCCTCCGTTTTCCTAAACATAACGGCGGATCCCTTCATTGGGGGAGGATCGAAGGACGCATTCGCGCTGTTCCAAACCGCACCGCCCATGCGATGCTGACGCCAAGATGCGGATCGCGAGCCTCAACACCCAAAACATGCGCCTGCTACCGAACCGGGAGCTGGGGCGGCTGCACGGGGCTTGGGACAGCGACGACCCCGAGGACCCGCGCCTCGATCCGATCGACCGACGGTTGACGGCGGAACTGCTCGCCGGGATCGACGCCGATCTGGTCGCGCTGCAGGAGGTGTTCGACCTCGCGACGCTGGAGCACTTCCACGCGCGCTACCTGCTGCCCACCGGCACGCGGCCCTATCCCGAGCGGGTCTGCCTACCGGGCAATGACGGGCGCGGGCTCGATTTGGCGGTGCTGTCGCGCCGCGCGCTGGGAGCGGTGCGCAGCCATGCCGCTCTGACGCCGGGCGATCTGGGGCTGGAGTTGCCCGAGGGCGTCGATCCCGAAATGCCGGTCTTCCGGCGCGATTGCCTGATGGTCGAAGTGGGCGCGCTGACGCTGTTCGTGACGCATTTCAAATCGCCCTACCCCGACGAGGCCGCCGCCTGGCGCACCCGGCGCCTTGAGGCGCTGGCGACGCGGGCGCTGATCGAGCGGCACTTCGACGATCCGGCCGAAGCGCTCTGGCTAATCCTTGGCGATCTCAACGAGCCCGACGACCCCGAGCTGCCCCTACCCCGCGCGACGGCGCCGCTAGAACACGGGTTCAGTGTGGATCTGATGGCGCGGATGCCCCGGCCCGAGCGCTGGACCTATTACGATCCGCATTCGGGGCGCTACCATTGCCCCGATGTGCTGCTCGCCTCGCCCGCGCTGGCCGCGCGCCACCCCGATGCGGCGCCGCGCATCCTGCGCAAGGGCTTGGGCACCGAGGCCGCCCGCTATCGAGGCGAGCACCTGCCCGGCGTCGGCCGCCACCGCCCCCATGCGAGCGATCACGCGGCCGTCGCGATCGACCTGCCGGGGCTGTGATGCGCGGCTAGAGCTCGAAGCTCTGGTGCAGCTCGGGCATCACGACCTTCGCCGGATCGAGCCCTTTCGCGAAGGCCTCCATCGACTTTTTCTCGCCATGCACGAGGAATATCTTTTCCGGGTGGCGGGTGCGGGCCAGCCAGCGTTTCAGATCGCTCTGGTCGGCATGGGCGGAGAAGCCGTTGATCGTGTGGATCTGCGCGCGCACCGGGATCTCCTCGCCGAAGAGCTTCACATGTTTCGCCCCGTCCACGATGATCCGCGCCAGCGTCCCTTCGGCGGCATAGCCCACGAAGATCACTGCACTCTCGCTCCGCGCGAGGTGGTGGCGCAGGTGATGGCGCACGCGCCCGCCCGTGCACATCCCCGAACCCGCCATGATGACCGCGCCCGAGCGGATCTCGTTGAGTGCGATCGAGTCCTGCGTCTCACGGGTGAAATGCAGTTCGGGCAGCTGGAACGGATCGCGCCCCTTGCGAATGATCTCGGCCAGTTCCGGGCGCAGCGCCTCGTCATGGCGCGCGAAGATCCGGGTCGCGGAGATCGCCATCGGCGAGTCGAGGAACACCCGCAGCGATTTCTCGATCTCGTCCGAGGCCATCCCCTCGCGCAGGAACCACAGCAGCTCCTGCGCACGCTCCAGCGCGAAGGTCGGGATGATGACATTGCCACCCCGCCCCGTGGTCGCGCGGATCGCGGCGAGGAATTCCGCGATTGAGGCCTCGAGCCCGCGATGGTCGCGCTCGCCATAAGTGGTTTCCATCACCACGATATCTGCATCCTCGGGCGGGTCGGCATCGTTGAGAAGCGGGCGATTGTCGGGGCCCAGATCGCCCGAGAACAGAACCTTTCGGGTGCGGCCATGCTCGGTCAGGTCAAGCCGGATCGAAGCCGAGCCGAGGATATGGCCCGCGTCGAAGAAAGTCGCCTCGATCCCGTCGAACAGCGAGAGCGTCTTGCGATAGGTGGCGTTGCGCCCGAACCGATCGACCGCGTCGAGCGCATCCATCGTGTCGTAAAGCGCCTCACGCGACCCGCCGCGCCGCCCATGGCGGTGATGACGGCGCGCCTCTTCCTCTTGCAGATGCGCCGCGTCGAGCATCACCAGTCGCGCCAGATCGCGGGTGGCCGAGGTCGCGATGATCTCGCCCTTGAAGCCACGCTTGACCAGAAGCGGCAGTCGCCCGCAGTGATCGAGATGGGCATGGGTCAGCAACACCATGTCGATCTCGGAGGGCTCGAACCCGAACTTCGCGGCATTGTCCTCGGTCAGTTCCGAGCGGCCCTGGAACATGCCGCAATCGATCAGGATCTTGCGCCCCGCGCATTCGACGAGATGGCAGGACCCCGTCACCTCATGCGCGGCACCGTGAAATGAAATCTTCATCCTCTCCTCCCATTGGTTCGTCGATATTGCGACCGAATTGCGCATACCAACGCCCGATATCCTCCCAGATCTCATCGGCGCTTTCGGCATACCAGAACAGGTCGCGGTCCTCGGGGTCGATCACCCCCTCCTCCACAAGGAAATCCGGATCGAAGACCCGGCTCCAATAGTCGCGCCCGACAAGGATCACCGGCAGCGGGCGGATTTTGCGGGTCTGGATCAGCGTGAGCGTCTCGAACAACTCATCGAGCGTGCCATAGCCGCCCGGGAACACCACCAGCGCCCGCGCGCGCATCAGGAAATGCAGCTTGCGCAGGGCGAAATAGCGGAAGCGGAAGCACAGGCCCGGCGTGATATAGGGGTTGGGGAATTGCTCGTGCGGGAGCGTGATATTGAGCCCCACCGTGCGCGCACCCGCATCATGCGCACCGCGATTGGCGGCCTCCATCATCCCTGGCCCGCCCCCCGTGACGATCACCAGCCGGTTGCCATGCGCGCCCTCGCGCGCGCCCACGATCCGGCCGAAAGCGCGGGCGACCTCGTAATAGCGACTTTTCGCGACGATGCGCCTGGCGATCTCGACGCGGCGGGTCAGATCGTCATTGCTCGGATCGGCCGCGCTGCGGGCCTCCATATCGGCCAGCTTCTCGCGCGCGGCTTCCGGTTCGGGGATGCGGGTGCCGCCGAAGACCACGATCGAATGGGCGATGCCATGTTCGCGCAGCAGCGTCTCGGCCTTCTGGTAATCGAGCTGCAGGCGCGGGCCGCGCATCTCGTCGCGGTTGAGGAAATCGACATCCTCATCGGCCTGCAGGTAGTTCGGATGCGCCATGATCTCGTGGATCAGATCGGGGGCGCGGACATCCTCATGGCCGGGCTTGGGCTGGCACCACGGCAGATCGACCTCGCGCGCCACGTCATCGGCGGGCCGGGGCTTGGCGCTGTCCTCTTCGATTGTCTCCGACATCGGCTCCTCCTCGATTACCGAACCGGCAGGCTTGCGGTGGCAAGCTTGACGATCTCCTCGGCGCAGGCAAGTCGAACCTTGCGATACAAGTCCACGGCGAAAAATCTTCGCACCCTCCCTGTCGCCAGAAAGGGTAAAAGTGGACGACTTTTACGCCGCCCGCAGCAGGCGCATCCCGCCGCTACCGTGACCGACTTTTGCTCCGCCGTTCTCAGGCAGCGTTCTCGCAAAAACAGATGTCAGCTTAGGGCCGATTCTGTGGAAAAACACCCGTTCGCGATTGCAGAAATTGGAAGCTTTCGTGATGTGCGACTGCCTTTCCTATAAGGCTTTTCGCGGTTGCTGCGGTGCGGGAAGGAGCTTTGCCAGCTTCCTGAGGTTCTGGGCGGTTGCGGCGA